>CAUTJK010000001.1:0-760326 GCA_963538815.1 uncultured Candidatus Saccharibacteria bacterium
TCTCACGCAGTACGCCGATCAAATCACTCATCTGCAATGTGCGATATTCGGTCGTATTAGGCACATCAACACCCAGGCGCTGGTTGATCTTGTAACGGCCAACGCGGCTGTAGTCAAAGCGCTTAAAGTCGAAGAACATGCGCTCAATCATCTGGCGAGCGTTCTCTACCGTAGCGAGGTCACCTGGGCGCAGGCGACGATAGACCTCAATCAACGCTTCGTTGATGCCATGCGCTGGATCCTTCTCAAGCGTGGCTTCGATATATTTCATCTCACCAGTGTCAATATCGGCAAAGGCCTCACGAATGGCCGACACCTTGCTCATACCAAGAGCACGCAGCAAGGTGGTGGCTGCAATCTTGCGGCGGCGATCGATCTTCACGTAGATTGCGCCTGATGGACTAGTCTCAAACTCGAGCCATGCCCCACGACCTGGGATCATCTTGGCACCATAGAGGTTGCGCCCTGCCACGCGGTCAGCACTAAACAGCACACCAGCACTCCGAATCAGCTGGCTTACCACTACGCGCTCTGTTCCATTAATGATAAACGTTGCGCGTTCGGTCATCCAAGGGTAATCGCCCATGTAGATGCTCTGTTCCTTGACTTCGCCAGTCGTCTTATTGATAAGCTCGACGGTGGCTTGTAGTGGTGCGTCGAAGGTCAGGTTGTTTTCTTTCGCAAACTGCTCTGTATGCTTGGGCTCGCCAAAGGCATAATCCTTGAAGCGCAGCTCAAGCTTCTGGCCAGTGTAGTCTTCGATTGGGTTGAGCTCTGCGAAAATTTCGCTCAAGCCCGTCTCGACGAAGTCCTTCCAGGATTCTTCTTGGTGAGCCAGCAAGTCGGGTACTGCCAGCGCGGTGTCATTGCTGGTAAAAAACACACGCGACGGAGCAGCTGTTGCCGTGGTAGGTGTAGGCATGTAAACTCCTCTTGAATTATTGTTATCTATCCGCACACGCAAGGACTCCAAAACCCTGCTCGTGCATTTGTTGTGGCACCGAAGCTTTACTCAATATAAGTTTTCGCACACTAAAACGCCACGCCACCGGCGTAGTCCGCACCTAACCCATATTACACAACCTTCATTAACATCTCATTATAGCGAATGAGCTGCGAGTGCGTCAAGTACTTTCTATCTATAATTTCAAATCTCCACTTTCTCCTGCTGATGCAAAGCATTACACGAGATATTAATACCGCGTGCGCTCCTTTGTATCAGAGATGAAAATGATTAACGAAATGATATAGTCGCAGAAAAACAGAAAGTTTATTGCCACTCGGACAGGCCACGGGCATTTCCGCCGACATCATACACATACCGCCCTGTCTTGGCAGACACGCATAGCATTTGTTCGGCGTAATTGTTACGCCAGAGGGCGCATCGTGTACTTGTATCCTGCAATATTTCACGGATATTGTCTGGGGATGAACCTTTGGTTGTATGCGACACTGAGAGTATTCTAGCTATTGTTGGATCCTGAGGCTCAGCTTCTGTCACTGTAATCCAATCGCTACACACTGCTCGCGCTGAACAGTGCACGAATGGTTTTTTCGCCAGTAGTTGCTCGCGCTCAGATTTATTTGTTATAACACCGAGCACATTACCGAGTGCATAATTGTCCTGCGATATCGCCTTCCCTGACGAATAGTCAGCCGCACGCGCTAATACATCTCCCATAACAGTTTGGGTGCGCATGAGCTCCTTAGTGTCTCGCTTGGCCTGATAGAAAAAGGCAAGCGCCGCCATACAGGCAATAGTCAATACGATCGTTACTAACATAACAACAGTCATACGCCGTGGACGGAAGCGTCGGGGATTTTTTGCTTGAGATGGAGTATTTGCAGACTGGGTTGTCGATTGGTCGCTATGTTGTGTCATAGCTTTACTATAGCACAAAGCAGCTACTCGTGCTATTTTGCGTTTGCGCGCTGGCCTATTACTTCATCGGCTAGGCCATACGCTACGGCATCTGCGGCACTCAGCCAGTAGTCACGCTCCATGTCAGCCTTGATTTTATCGAGTTTCTGGCCAGTGTTGTCCGCCATAATGGTGGCCAGCCGCTCCTTGAGGGCGATACTCTCGCGTAAGCTAATCTCTTGGTCTGTTACTTTGCCGCGCGTACCGCTGCTAGGCTGGTGGATCATCACGCGAGCATTGGGCAGGACAAAGCGTTTACCCTTCGCACCGCTACTGAGCAAGAAGGCACCCATGCTCGCCTGCAGACCAATGCCAATTGTCTGCACATCTGGCGCGATGTATTGCATAGTATCGTAGATCGCGAGGCCGTCATACACACTGCCGCCAGGGCTGTTGATGTAGAGCTGGATGTCTTTGTCTGGGTTTTCGTTGGCAAGATGGAGAAGCTGCGCGACAACGACATTGGCTGTCATTTCAGTCACTTCTTCACCGAGGAAGATAATGCGATCCTCGAGTAAACGCGAGTATATATCATAACCACGCTCGCCATCACGCGTGCGGACGATGACGTTGGGCACTAGGTAATCATTCGGTTTCATCATAGCACTATTGTAACGAGAAAATTAGCACTCGTCAATATAGAGTGCTAATTTCTGCTATGCGAGCTATATTATCTGCTACTTCTTAGTATTCTGTGCCACCAGCCAGTCAATCGTCTTCTCTGTCAAGAGGCGGTTAGCAATCTCGTGCTGCACCTCTGGCTCATCAAAGCGCGCCACCATGGTTGCGTCATTAGCATATTGCTGCTTGAAGGCACTGATGCGCTCTTGTAGCTCCTCCGCCGTGGCCTCAATCTTCTCGGCCTTGCTCAGCTCAGCCAGGACAAGCCCCGCCTTGATGCGTTCATCGGCCGCTGGCTTAGCCTCCTTCTCGATCCACTCGTCTTTGTCTTTATACCCCTTCTCGGCAAGGTACTGCTCAAGGGTGCGACCACGGTGAGCGAGGTTCTGCACCAAGTCTTGTTCGATCGAGCGAAGCTGGTCAGCTCGCAATACCTCTGGAATGGCTACCGTGCTGGCATCGGCCAATTGCTTGACGGCTGCGTCGCGCAGCTCGTCATCTGCTTCACGCTGCTTTTGCGCAGTAATTTCCTTCTCAATGTCTTTTTTGAGGTCATCGATGGAGGTAAATGGCCCAACCTTCGCAGCAAACTCATCAGTCAGCTCAGGCAACGTCACTTTCTTGACTTTCTTGACGGTCGTATCAAAGACGACTGCTTGCCCAGCTAGTTCGCTCGCATGGTAGTCCTGCGGGAAGGTGAGTTCAACCGCCTTCGTTTCACCAGCCTTGAGGCCAATCAATGCCTCTTCGAAGCCTGGAATGAATGACTTGCTACCGAGCACAAGCGGATAATCTTTCCCGGTGCCACCTGCAAAAGGTGTACCATCGCGCTTACCGACAAAGTCAATCGTTACCTCGTCGCCGTCCTGGGCTGCTTCATCAGTGTCTGTGCGCTCGGCCATGCTGTGGCGAATCCGATCAAGGATCTCCGTTACTTCTTCTGGCGCAACGGTTATCTTCGCTGGCTTGAGCTTGAGCTTCTTATAGTCACCGAGAGTGATCGTGGGCATGACTTCTGCCTCAGCCGTGAATTCGAGCTCGCTGCCAGGGACGAACTTCTTAATCTCCACCTCTGGGCGCTCAAGCACTTGCACATCACTCTCAAGGAAGGCTGCAGCAACTGCTTTGCTCAGGGCGTTGTTAAGCGTCTCCTCGGCGAGGTGTTCTGGATTGGTATTCTTTGCAACCAACTCGAGCGGGGCATGACCCTTGCGGAAACCATCAACTTTAGTCGTCTTGGCGAGTTTACGCAAAGCAACCTGGCGAGCTGCCTCCAGTTCGTCTGCACCGACTGTAATTGTGGCGCGTACTTTGGTGTCTGATAGGTGGTCTAGTGTCGTCTTCATAGTTGGTTATTGTATCATATGTCGCTGGCAGTGTGAAATAGACATGCAACAGACCTAAGCATACACGCGTACATATAATGCTCCGCAAGACGAGCAAAACGAGAAGCTAACAGAGATGAGCTATAGCTATCATAGAGACGCACATGGTGACACTACGATAAATCAAAGTCATCGTCTTCACTGCGTGATGGCTGACGACGATAATCCTTAACGGCACTGACGACGCGCTCCAGACTGAGCTTTTGCTCCTCGCTCGTCGCAATATTCTTGAGGGTGTAAATCTCGTTCTCCAGCTCATCCTCACCAACAAAGAGGAAATATGGAATCTGTTTCTTGATCGCTGCCTTGAGCTGCTTATCTAGTTTGCGGCCAGTGAAATCGACTTCCACATTGACGTCCTCATCGCGCAGGTCGTCCGCTAGCTCTAGCGCACCGCGCATTGCCCCGCCAAGGACGATCATATAAATATCGGTTGTGGAACTAAACTCTGGTAGCAGCTGATGCGCCTCGAGAAAGAGCTGCATCATTGATAGGCCTGGTGCAAAGCCGACCGCACTGATAGGCTCAGCGCCAAACATCCCCACTAAGCCATCATAGCGCCCACCACCAAAGAGCGAACGGTTATTATCTGGATGAGTGTCGAAGAACTCAAACACTGTACCCGTGTAATAATCTAGTCCACGCATGAGCGTGATATCGAAGATAGCATTTGTTACGCCACTACGCTCAAGTAGTGTAAAGAGTCGCTGCACATCGCGCACTGCCTCACTATCGCGAATCGATTCGGGGAGATCGGCCATAGTACGTGCCGTCAAGAGCTGAGCAATCCGCTGTAAGCCGACCGGTGCTGCTGCCTCACCAAAGATCTCAATCGCCTGATCGCGAAAAGCCTGCGGTGGAATCTTGTTCTTACGATCAAACAGCCGGATCATCAGCTGAGCCTGCACGGCATCGAGCTCGAGAAACTGCGCCATCATAAGGTTGATCAACTGGCGATTGTTGATGCGAATAGTGTACATGTCGTCCGTCGCGCCAAAGGCCTTCATGATACGGCTACCAAGTGCGATAATCTCGGCCTCGGCCTGCATGTTATCAACACCAAATATATCGACATTCATCTGCCAAAATTCACGCTCTCGCCCCCGTTGTGGTCGCTCATAGCGCATAAACTGGGCAATACTAAACCAACGTGCTGGGTAAGCAATCTCTTGGCGGTGCTTGGCAATCATCCGGCTAACACTCGGCGTCATCTCGGGACGGATCGCTACCTGTCGATCGCCACGGTCGATGAATTGATACGTCTGGTCGTTCACCAACTCGTCACCACTCTTGGCAGCATACACTTCAACTGGCTCAAGCAGTGGTGCATCGTATTCTTCGTAGCCGTAGCTCTTGGCGACATGACGCCAGGTTTGAAAAATGTATTTGCGCACGCGAAGATCTTCCGGATACCAATCCCGCGCCCCCCGATATGATTCCGATGAAAGTTTTGTCATAGTTACTGCTATTTTTGCATAAACGGCATGGAAAAACAAGCCCTTGGCCGGATTCACTACTCTATAGCGCCACGCAGCGCTACATACCCCTTCGCTACCTTATATTTGAAAAGGAGTAAAGAGAGTAATCTCTACTTTTGATCTGGGTATAACCGATGCTGCTGCACCCAGGCATACATCGCAATACCCGCTGCTACGCCGACATTGAGACTGCGCGTGCTGCCAAACTGCTCGATCGCGGCAATGGACGTGGCTTGCTCGAGCAGCTCAGGGCGAATACCAGGCCCCTCTGCCCCAAACAAAAGCACAGCACTACGCGGCAGCGCGACCGAGTGAAGTGGCTGTGAACCGGCAACATTATCGACCGCAATGAGTGGCCGGTCAGCAATAGCCTGTAAGAAATCTTCAACCGTTTGGTGATAATGCACGTGCAGATACGTGTCTGTCATCATCGCACCGCGTTTATTCCACTGCCGCCGACCAATGATATGGACATGCCGCACCCCAAAGGCATTGGCACTGCGGACGATCGTCCCCATATTGAAGTCACGCACCACATTATCAATCGCAATATGAAGTGCCGAGCCATGCTCATCAAGATCGGCAACGATCGCTTGGTGAGATAGCCCTTTATAGCGGTCTACCACATTGCGACGGTCGGTTGCCGCAGGGGCAGAGTGTTGGGTGCGCTTCATCGTGCTCATTAGTTATATTATGCTGCTATTCCTATGGTATTAGCGTCATTTTCTTCGGCAGGCGCTGCGCCATCCCGCTGATCTTGCGAATGATGCGGATGCCCTCTTTGGTAAGCTCACCTTGTGTTGGCTGCCTGGTGCGTGATGATATAGCCAGGCCGTACAGTAAGCGTCCTGCAGTATCTGGCGTAAGATCTTCGCCCGATCGTGTAGCAATTAAACCTAGCGCACCAACCATCCGTCGGCGCACCTCAGCACGCTGCTCATCTTCAGTTTCGCCCGAGTTGGCAGTGCCGCACTCCTCTCGGATTTCTTTGATCTTTTGTTGTATCCACTCTAGTTTGTCGAACTTTTGGGACGATGAATGGGTAGAGGTCATATCATTACTCCTTACATAATCTAAAATAGTGGCAGACCCGCCACAGTTTATTTACCTGATTGTATCACAAAACTCTTTACGCAAGACCAAAATTCGTATACAATACACGGTAAGAGCCTGCGGTGCGTATATCTGCGGATGTGGCGGAATTGGTAGACGCGCTAGCTTCAGGTGCTAGTGCCCTGCGGGGCGTGGAGGTTCAAGTCCTCTCATCCGTACCAGCAAGCTCTTACCCGAACCCACCCCAGTAGAAACAGCCTGGGATGCGGTTCCAGATGATGAACAACGCTCACCCACCAGGGTGGGCGTTGTTCGTGTTGTGGGGCTCATCGGCGTGTCGCCGACTGGTAGTAGTATCCTTTATTCCCCAACGTTTGGGCAACCAACTGCTCGCGATCTTTTTCTACAAGCTATTGCGCGTGATGCTCGCTGTATAACGCGCTCTCGCGGAAATGATGCGGAGCTTGATGTAGTCTGTATTAATCAGAAGACTGGTGCTTTTTTGTATCGGTTGTCCGAAATATGAGGGCGTATTTTTCCATTAGTAATGGACATTGAGGCTCACGGCTTACTCAGCATGTCATTTGTTTCAGGTCACGCACCTGTAGCATCTTTTGCACCATATCCTTGCTGATGCCTATTCGTTGAGTAGTGTGCCTGTACCGTGCCGAGCTCGGCGTAGGCCTGCCGCACCCGCTCTTGGAAGGCAGGGTAGACTGAGATTGCTCATTCTATGCTGTGCTGGCTCGGTGATTCAAGATTGCAGACGCCGCATCACGTGAGCCCATATCTACGTATGTGAAGAACGAGTAAATGCTCGATATTAAAGTTAAACCTATAAATGCGATAAGATACTGACGATTAAAGCCTCCTCCAGAGGTGATCCATGCGCCGATTAAAGAGGTTGCACTTACGATTGCAAAGACAATCTCCTGAGTCTGAGGTCTTGTCTTGCTTTGACTGACGCAGAGACTGAAAGTATTTCTTCAGCGTTACCCCCAACTTCTGAGTAACCCCACTTTTCCAGTACTTTGTTTGTTTCTTCAACTAATTGTGTCACGTCTGTGTTCGCCATGCTTGTACGGTATCTCAGCACGTTGTCACTGGTCAAGGCTTCACCCTCTTCGACAACACCCGTCCCCACTGGAAAGACATAACGGAAAGCAACGAATCACCTTAGATAAATACCCTGATGACGCCGAGTAGTAACTAAATATTAGTAACATAAGCTGATCTATTTGCGAACCGCTTTGTGTCCCAAAAAAATACCCAGACTCAACACACAAACACCCACAATTGCCCACGGTAGTGAGCCTCCGGTAATCTCCTGGCAATTTGCAACGCACGCTATCGGCTTGATTCGCACAACGTCAATGCCTTGTAGAAACCACAGACCACCCAGTAGTATACAGAGTAGACTACCGATAACTAAAGAAATAGTTTTTGCCTTCATGATTCTCATTATACAACATTTATTTCTCAGAGCCAACGCCACACCGTACGTTGGTAGGATTGATAGGTAGTGCCAAATTGCTTCAACAACATAGCCTCCTCCAGAGGAATGATCACCGTCTGTAATACCTCAAAGCACAGTACAGGAAAGATATGCGCCAGATACGATGCTGAGCCGAGAGCACACCCCCAGTGGTACACATAGCACAAGAGCAGCAATAAACCAAAATGAATTCGCCATAAATACTGTGGAGTCATACACCCCAATAAGATAGCCAACGCCGTAATGGAGTAGCAGTGTAAGCTCTGCAATGGCAGCGCCACTGATCGCCGCTTTTACCAAGCCTTGAGACCTCCACCCTGCCAAGAATGGCAACGCCGCCCAGACGACACCTGCATTAAATAACTTACTAAATATCTTGCGGATGCAAGAGTATAGCTGCAACTGCCCTTCCATTTCTTAGGGAAAGTAGATATTGCTGACAAGCGATAGTATCGCTAATGCAAGGGATAGGAGAATGACAGTCAGGTATTTATGGCGAATTGTTTGCATGGTCTGATCATAGGGAATTATTGAGTTGCCGTCAATCTGCATTATCAACACGGCACCTAACAATACTGACACCGTACCCCTCAAGAAGAACTGTCAGTCTCCGAAACGCTGTATCTAACAGAACACCAATTTTTGCGTGGTTGTTTCCGGACGCCGTGAGTGTCACACCAATCTTTCCACCTTCTTGATGAATCGGACGAGTTTTCACATACACGTCCACGAATTCACGGGTCAGCACAGCAGATGCTTCTGCAAGGACCGACTCATCATTTGTGCTCGCCATGATCGTCATCGTTCTTAAAAATCCGCTACCAAGGCGGCGCTTCAAAATATCAGATGCGTACTCACTGACTATCGCGCGAACCTCTGTAGGAACACCAGGAAGACACAGAACAGACATTGTATCATCTACATCAATAACAACCGCTGGTGCAGCGCCAACCGGATTATAGATTGGCACTGCCCCGGTGGGCAGCAAAGCCATCTTTTTGCGAGCATTCCTTGCCGATGCAGACACATCACGATCAACTATTCCTTGTGACTCCAGGTCACAATATCGTTTCTGGGCATACTCGATTGCAGTTTGATTAATCTCGAGCGGCAACTCGAGGGCGCGAGCAACTGACTCTACAGTTCGGTCATCAATCGTCGGGCCAAGACCTCCGATGGTAAAAATCAAGTCTGGCTCCGTACGTATGCAATATGCCAGCGCGTCTTTTATTGCAACTGGGTCATCGTGTACCGTAACTACCGTCGTAACCAGCGCACCACGACCAGCAATTTGTGTACAAAGCCAGTGAGAATTAGTATCGAGCGTACTTCCATTGAGCACCTCATCGCCTATTGTGATGATAGCTCCTCGCCTGCGAGGCATATGTACTCCCCCTCTTTTCTATTATATTAAGTGGCTAATTGCTGTGTCGTGTTTTTGAGTATCACTAAATTGGAAATACTCTAATCATTCATTGAACTCTAATGGCATGCATAGGCAACCCTGTCACTCAAATTATTGATTATCTGTCGATCTGCAACACCCATCACCTCTTACATTCAGCGCCACCCATCATTATCGGGAGCATAATCACCCATTGTTAACTCATCAATCAGGCTACACATCATGCATTGCACCATCTTCATTCGAAGCTGTGGGAGGTACTTGAGCTTGTTCCTCCGCTTTTGCTGCTTGCTGCTCAGCAGCAATTTGTGCCCGCACCTGGCGTTCAATCTCGTGCCGAAGCTGCTGCTCATTCTGTACTAGTGTATTTGGTTGCGCAGGTTGGAGGTAGCGCTGTACCTTATCTAGATGTACCAAAATAGGCGTTACTATTAAACCAAATACAGTGAGTATACCAAAAACTATCAAAAAACGTAGCGTACTTGACGTATCTCGCACATTAAACCATACCATACTCAAACATGCCATACTTAAAAGACTGGCGCAAGTAACCGTCATCATTTTCATTCCTATGATGAAAGAGTTTTTGTTGGCGTATGACAAGGTCTTTACGCTAAGTGTAATGAGCAGTGCAATAATTAATGCTGTGAGCGTAAGCTTCGTTGTAATTGAAAGAAAGTCGCTGCATATTTGTGTCTGAACATGACCTTCGTAGTCATAGCTGCTATAGTCGCTATAATGTCTATTATATCGACTCCCCGTACTGACAGAGGGACGACAAAAACTAAGGAACCGATAGAGATTCCACTGGATAACAAACATACCAGTAAACCACTGAACATTGAGGATGATCGACATAATGGATAGAATTTTTATAACTATTCGGTTATCCGTAAGTCGCGATATGTTGCTCATAGCAATTAATGATGCGATTGCAGCACAGAACGTCGTGAATAGGATTCGCCAATCAACTTCTTGCGATAATACTGCAAGAATCCCGAGAAGTGCGCACAATGTTAGTAATCCAATTGATAGATAGAGCAGGACACTTCGCAATTGCGCTACAGAGTAGGATTGTTTCATGGCATTATCATACACCATTTACTATCTATGTCAACTCACTTTAGTTATTTAATACATCACCCCAGCCGGCAACGTCGCTGGCACCGCTGGTGATGCATCCTCAATCGACGCGCATGGGTATGAGCAGTAGTCAACCGACAGGAATCCAGCTGATCGGTAATTGCCACTGGCTTTCGCTCCGCCAAATGGTGCCGCAGTCGTTGCGCCAGTCAGTGGCTGGTTCCAGTTGATGATGCCTGCCTTTGTTTGCTGGTAGAATGCTTCGTATTGTGCACGCTCGCGAGTGACAATGCCAGCAGCAAGACCAAACTGTGTTGCGTTTGCTTGGGTAATTGCTTCGGCCAGGGTCTGCACTGTCGACACCTGGAGGAGCGGCCCGAAGATTTCTTCGTCTGGCAACGTCACGCCAGTAACGTCGATTAATCCAGGACTGACAAAGTTATCACCAAGCGTCGGGATTGGTTCAGCCGGAACGAGAACATGTGCGCCAGCTGAGACGGCAGCATGGTACTTGTCAAAGAAATGACGAACCGCTCCATAGTCAACCAACGGCCCCATGAAAGGTGTCGGATCGGTATCAAACTGATTACCAACGACAATACTCTCAACCGCTTGCCGAAGTGCAGGGATAAATTCGTCTGCAATCGCCTCATTAACGATAAGCCGCCGCGCCGATGAGCAGCGCTGGCCGCTTGAAATATAGCCGGACTGCACCGCAATGTGCACCGCGATGCGTACATCATCATAGTCCCAGATGACAAGTGGGCTATTGCCACCCATTTCGAGGGCGCAGATCTTGTCTGGTGCACCGGCAAGCTGCTTTTCGATCGACACGCCAGCCGCTCGACTACCGATGAAAAGGACACCATTTACCTGAGGGTGTGCAATGAGCTTTTGCGCTACGTCTCCATCGCCATGAATAACCTGAAGCACCCCATCTGGCAGTCCAGCCTGCTGCCAGAGTTGCGCGTAATACTCACCGGCATATGGCACTTTCTCACTTGGTTTGAAAATCACAGTATTGCCAGCAAGAAGAGCAGGCATGACATGGCTATTTGGCATGCTCATTGGGAAGTTGTACGGCCCCAGCACTGCCATAACACCATGAGGCCGATAACGCGTCACCGACTGGCGTCCATTGACTTGTTTCGTAACCGTCTGAGCCCGTTGATCATAGGCGTCGAAGACCGCCTGTACTTTATTACCAAGTGACTTGACTTCAGTGCGTGCTTCCCAGAGTGGCTTGCCATTATCCTGCGAAATAATGCGTGCAGCATCCTCGCTATGTGTTGTTACTTGATCGGCAAAGGCTCGGATTATATCTTTGCGCGCATCAAGCGGTGTCGCCTCCCATGTGTGCTGTGAACGTGTTGCGGTAGAAACAGCCTGCACGATTGTAGCGTCATCCGCAAGACTTCCAGACCAGATTGGTTCGTTGGTGGCAGGGTTACGGGATATTATTCGTTGATCGACACTCATATTCATTAGCCTCTTTCTTTCTCCATTTTATTGAGGGACGACAAAGAAATCAATTGCTACAGATAGCAAGTATATTTCCTCCACAAAGTTTTATTGCCAATCCACTGTATATTCATTGCGCAGCATTGCAGTGATGGTGCGAGCTTGTAGGGTGGTTTTTGTCCCAGGATTAAGAATGCCGTGAGGGTCAAAGAGCTGCTTGATTTGCCGGTAGAGAGCTGTAAGGTCTGGGTTTTGCGCGGCGCGCACAAAACGAGTTTTGAGCCTGCCCTCACCACCACTCATCACCAAATGGCCGTCGTATAGCGCAAGCAGCTTAGTGAGCTCGTCGTAGAGCTTAAAGATCTTCTGCTTATCACTCACTTTGCGCAGTGAGAAGCGCGGATAGACACCATAAAGATTCAGGCTAGGGTAACCAGCAAGGGGCAGTGGTAACTGCAGTGCACGAGCAAGTGGCGCGAGCGCCCGAGCAAATTCTTCGAAGCGCTGCGGCGGCACATAAAACCCCTCAAACAAGCGCGGCGCACCAATATGCGCGGCATCGGGCCAGCGATACTGATCGAGCGCAGCAAACCCTGCCGCCACATCTTCATCATCGTCATCTTCGACAATAGTGACGATCGTCTCGCCTGCAGATTGGAGCTGCTCAAGCTTGGCCTGCTTGCGAGCACGTGTTCGGTTATTAAAATCATCAAGCGTCACGAGCAAAACTGCCTGTGGTGCAAATTGCTGAGCAGCCGTCTCGTAAAAAGCATATTTTTTGCCATCACGGCGGAGTTGCTCAAAAATCGCTGCGTCGAGATAGCTAAGCTGCGCTGGTTGGAGTGCGTCAATATCATCAATCGCTGACTGAGCCTCGCTACTACTCCGAAATACCAAAGCTGCCATTGTCTTGCGAAAGCTAAAGAATTCTGTCTTGAGAATAAGCTCGTCAATGATCCCTAGCGTTCCCTCGCTCCCCACAAAGAGCGGCCCAAGGTCAAACGTCCCGTCCGGTTGTTTAACCCGCGCAATACCACTATAACCAGACGTATCATTGGGGTTAATCTGCTCGATCAGCGCTGCATTATCAGTAATAATCGCATCGACACGACGATAAATATCCCCTTCAAACCCAGGCAAACCCTTGCGCCGGCTGAGCTCACGCCGCGAGAGACGCTCTGTCTGCATAACGTCACCGTTGGCGAGTACAACCTCGATCTGGTCAATCGCTTCAGCTGGATCGGTCGCTCGGCTGAGGAGCGTCCCGCGTGCACCAGCCGCAACAACTCCACCAACTGTACCTCGCTGGCCAGTCAGCGGCCCAACGCCAGCACCGTGCATACTTAGTGCCGCTGCCACACTACGTGCTGATACACCTGGCTGGACGCGAACCCGCTGCAATTTGCCATCATATTCAAAGATTGTGTCGAGAGCTGCCGTATCGAGCAGTATCCCCTGCCCCACGGCACCACCCAGCGCACCACAACCAGCGCCGCGTGTGACGACTGGTATCGTGTGGCCCTTCTCAGCCATTTGCCAGGCAAAACGGGTGATCTTGCGAATATCACTCACAACGCGCGGCGCTACCACGAGCTCTGGTGTTGCAGCTAGAATACCGGCATCTGCACTGACTGACGCACGCCAATCGGCCCGAGTCGAAACAGACCCGGCAATATGACTGCGTAAATAATTTGCAATTTTACTCACACTTCCCCCGTTAGCTTACTGCTTATACTATAGCACAGGGCAGCGCATTTACACCAGGTGCGGTACAATAAAAATGTGAACCTATCGACACAGCTCTCTCAAATCAAAGGCGTTGGGCCAAAAACAGCTGAGCAACTGGCTCAGGCTGGGCTCTTGACTGTCAATGATCTCATCATGTTTTTGCCACGCAAGCACGATGATTTTACTGCAGCGAGCTCAATCGCAACACTGACACCAGGCAATGTGACGATTACGGCGCGCTGCGAATCAATCAGCACGCGCACGGTGCGGCGTGGTCTCCGCATTACCACAGCAGTACTGGCAGATAGCTCGGGCAAGCTCAATGCTGTGTGGTTTAACCAGCCATATCGAGTGCAGCAACTCGCGAGTGGCGATGAATGTTACTTTCGGGGGCAATTTGAGTATAAGAATGGCCGCTATCAACTCACTAACCCAAGTGCCGAGCGTGTCAAAGAGCTTGCCCATCGCGATACTAGCCTATTACCCATCTACCACGCAGTGCACGGCCTCAAGAGCCAACTGGTGCGCAAACTACTCACTGAGCTACGACCACTGATAACAATGCTGCCCGAGACACTCCCCTCGCACATTGTTGCACGCGAAGGCTTAATGAGCCGGAGCGATGCACTGCTTGCGATGCATTTCCCTACCACATCAGAGGATATCGCAAGAGCACGCCAGCGCCTTGCCTTTGAGGAACTCTTTAGCTTGCTGCTTGCTAGCCAGCTCAATCGCCAGACGCATGCTCAGCTCCAAGGCTATGCCATACCATTTGAGCAAGCTGTTGTGAAGTCATTTGTGAGTGCTCTGCCCTTTGCTCTCACGGATGATCAGCGCCGAGCGGCCTGGGATATTTTGCAAGACTTTCAGCGTAGTACGCCAATGAATCGCCTCCTCCAAGGTGATGTGGGCAGTGGCAAAACAGTGGTCGCTGGCCTGGCCGCTCGCCAGGCTGCCAGTGCTGGCTACCAAACCGCCTTGATGGCACCGACAGAGATTCTTGCCCGTCAGCACGCCGCCACGCTCGATGCATTGCTTGCGCTCTTCGGCATCAAAGTTGGGCTGCTGACTGGCAGCGTGACCGGTGCTACGCGTAGTGAGCTTGTGCAGCGAATTGCACGCGGCGAGGTAGATGTCGTAGTGGGGACGCATGCACTTATCCAAGACTCGGTGAATTTTGCGCGGCTTGGCTTTGTGGTCATCGACGAGCAACACCGTTTTGGCGTGGCGCAGCGCCAGAAGCTGCTCGATAAATCAGGCCATATGCCACACCTCCTTGCTATGACAGCAACACCGATCCCCCGCAGCCTTGCCCTGACCGTCTATGGTGAGCTTGATATTAGCATTATTAGCCAGCGCCCGGCGGGTCGCCAGCCGATCATCACCAAAATTATTTCTCCCGCCTCGCGCCCAGCCCTGTACCAACGCGTCACGAAGGAGCTCGAGGCCGGCAACCAAGCCTATGTCGTCTGCAGCCTCATCGATGACAACCCCGATAACGACGCACGCAGCGTTGAGGCAACCGTACGTCATCTCAAGAGTAGCACCTTAGGCCGGTGGCGAATTGGCTTGCTTCATGGCAAGATGAAGCCTGCCGACAAAGAACGGGTAATGCAAGAGTTTCACCAGCATGCGTATGATATTCTTGTGAGTACCACAGTAGTAGAAGTTGGTGTTGATGTGCCAAATGCGACAGTAATGATGATCGAGGATGCCGAGCGATTTGGTCTTGCCCAGCTCCACCAGCTGCGTGGCCGAGTGGGACGTGGCGCACGCCAGAGCTACTGCTATCTTTTGCTTAATAACCACAGCAAGCCGAGCCAGCGCCTGCGCGAAGTGGAGGCCTCAAACGATGGATTCCACCTCGCCGAAGTCGACATGCAGCTCCGTGGCCCAGGCGAAATTTACGGCAAAGCCCAGCACGGCGCACTCAATCTGCGCATTGCAAGCCTGGCCGACAGCAAGGCAATCGCCCGAGCCCAAAAAGCAGCCCAGGCCTTTATTACCAGAGGTGATTCGCTTGATCACTACCCAGAGCTCCAAGCAGCCGTGCAGCGCAACCAACGGCTCACGACGCTCAATTAAGCTAGGATAATCTTACCTATTCATAATGCTGCTTATTTCATTTTCTCTATCCTTGCCCATTTAGCCTGCAAGGATCGGAAATATCAACAAAACACACCCGTAGTGATAATCCAGCCACGCCAAAATCTGCTATACTATATGAGATATGTACAGTGGAACAACCTTTCGAGACCAGTCGGGGCACTTGGTTGGTGTTCATCAGCGGATCGACCAGCTCGCACGGCGCGACCTTGGCCAGATGTGTAGCCACCACGTCGCCATTCTCCATTTTCCGAGCTCGCGCGATATCCTCCATTTCGAGGGCAATAATGGTCCCGACGGTATCAAACGCAAAAGCCCCAGCGTCGATGAACCCTGGCACTACATCGACCCTACCAAGCCAGACGACCGCGACCTCGTCGTTATGATTCTCGATCATCATTACAATCTTGTCCAAGCACTACGCCAAAACAACACGGTGCGTGCCGCCTTTGAGGCAGCGTGGATGTCGCACGCCATCGTCGATGGTCTCACGCCAGCTCATCACTACCCGCTGAGTGACAAAATCGAGGAGCTCTGGGGTCACCCCAAAGAGGAGCGCCTTACCGTCTTAGATAAGAATTTCATCCATGGGACGACGGGGCTCGATACCCTCAACAAAAACTGGGAATACTGGGGGGCAAAGGGTGTCTTTGCGACGCATATTCTCTTCGAGCTTGGCGTGGCTGCCTCGATGCGCACTGCCCGTTTTGCCGACACCTGCCCGTCGCCCGAGTGGGTAGCTGAGGCAGAGCAGCTTGGCCTGGAGGCGGTCTTTTTGCGAGCAGTGCAGCGGGTATATGCACTCGATATGTATCACACGTTTTGGCGTAATGGCTGGACGACAGGCTTAGCCTTGCAGACACGCAATGAACTCATCCCAGAGATCATTCGCACTGTTGCCTTCGCGTGGTACAGTGCACTGTGTGAGGCTTATCCATTATGAAAGTCCGAGTAATTGCAGGACGCTATGGCGGGCGTTGGCTCGATGCACCAGATAACCGCCGTACTCACCCAATGGGCGAGCGAGTGCGCAACGCGCTGTTTAATTCGCTTGGCGATGCAGTGCAGGATGCCCGCGTCCTCGATGCCTTTGCTGGCACTGGTGCCGTTGGTCTCGAGGCGTTGAGCCGTGGAGCTCGCCAGGCAGTGTTTGTCGAGCGTGATCGCCTCGCCTTTACCATCCTCTGCAAAAATATCGCAGCGCTTGGTGCTGATTCATCTGCTACTGCAATCAAGGCTGGCGTCGGCCCATGGCTTGGTACTTACCGTGGCGAAGCGTTCGATATCATCTTTGCCGACCCGCCCTACCACGATCTCCAGCTTACAACGGTTAGCCGACTTTTTACCCTTCTCAAACCAGGCGGATTTATGGTATTATCACATACAGGAATAGGTGAGGGGCCAAAATTAGCAAACGACATTGTTGTGGTGGACAATCGTAGTTATGGAAACGCACACCTCACCTTTTTCCGCCGAGCTGATGGATACAGCTAAGGTTGCAGATACACTAGCTCATTTGGTATAATAGCCTTGTTATGCGGATGTGGTGGAATTGGTAGACACGCATGCCTTAGGAGCATGTGCCCTCGTGGCGTGAAGGTTCAAGTCCTTTCATCCGCACCAAACAAACTCTTATCTAAACCACCTCCAATCGAAGTAGACCAGGATACGGTTTTGGATAACAAAGAACGCTCGCCCATCGTGGCGAGTATTTTAGTAGACTATACTGAATGTAGGCAACTGAGATGAGCTCCTCGTACAGCTATCACAAGGGAAAATACCACAGCTATTGTAGTCTCATGCCTATCATTGCGACAAGGTGGTATACTTGTATTAAGATATGGCAGCTAGTTTACACACCACCAAGTCTAAGCATTTCATTATTGGCATTATCATTACGGTGTTATTACTGGTTTTCATAGTTACTTTTGTATGGTTGCATCGCTCGTTGCAAACACAGCCAACTACAGCAAGCGACCTTTTCTCGCAACGCATTGCACTTCATGTCGTCTCGAACGCAACAGTGGACGGAACTTCTGGTGAAATACTCGCAAGCGACGGAAGATACAGCATAGTAACTGGACACCTATCTAAGCAAATTCGTCAGTCTATCACCACAAAGCAGCCCTTCGCTATATGCCGCCGTAATTGCGATAACAACTGGAGTTTATTCGATAATTTACACACCAGCATTCCGGCACTAAATGAAAAGTTGCCGGATCGAGTGCGTCGTATCACTGCCGCTGCCACTACTACCGAGAGTAAATGCGCAATGCGTCGATGGACGCCACCTAGAGCATTACCCACCACGTTTGAGCAACTTTTTTACGACCTTACCTCACGTTCTTCACAAAAGCCATCTAGCTATGAAGTATTTTGCTTTTCTATGAATACTGGCGATTTTGTGTATGAGCTAAACGAGTTGTAGAGTTCTCCGAAGCTGGAGGTCTGCTTGTCAGCAAGACATACGACACTATTGCGCCAGAACTTGCGCGGTTTTGTTATAAAAAGCTCAGTTAAGAGTAACTTTAGTTTATTCGTTATTCACTATAAAATACTCACCCTGCTAGGTGAGTATTTTTATTCATGGCCCGTTTTTTACCTGCCATTATATGTGATAGCAGCAACACGGAACTTGTTCAGTTTCTCAAACAATTCTCCATAGTAGTCAGCAGAAGGAAGCCCTTGCACACTCTCTAGCCACTTCCATTCTTCATCAGAAGGAGCTTTTGGGCCAAGCCTGAATTCATGAATAAACCGCATAAGCATCTCTACTTCGCTATCTGTTAGTATGAGCGCTACTGGATCATCACGAGAGTCCAGTAGTGCTTTGTCTGAGCTATCTACCGTCTTTGTAGAAGTTTCATCACTATCCTTCGACATTACTGAGCTCCTTTTACTCCGTTACGCCCAAAACCCCATCTAGAGCATAGGCGGTTGTTTCCCAGCCATTGACGGCAATGCTGTCGATACCCATCGCGCGGACTGGGTAGTCGTTGCCTCCTTCTTCGATCTTATCACCAAAGAAGAGGACTTCGCTTTTTTCTAGCCCATTAGCTTCAAGCAGCTTCTTCATGCCATAGGCTTTGTCGATGCCAGGGCGAGTAATATCGGTGCTAGTGGTGCCACCAATGCGCACTTCGAGGCCAGGCAGTTGTGCCGCTACTTTGTCGCGGTAAATTGGCCGGATGTCCTTGTATTTCTCTGCCCAGGCGTATTTTTCCTCCGGAGTGGCCTGCTGACCCAAGGCAGATATAGTGATCTGACTCTGACGATCCTCGATAATCTCACCTGCTGGGTGCTCACACCAGATCCCCATCTCCCGTGCAGTTGACTCAAGCACACTCACGATTTGTGCCTTTTGCTCATCCGTCAGATCCTCAGCATACTGCAACTGCCACTCGCCTGCGTGCGGGTCGAAACGATAATAGCGCGTACCACACGTCGGCATAGCGTGAAACTTGCCCAGCAGCTCGGGTGATACATCAAGGCGGCTGGTCACCTGTTTTTGGATCTGCTTGAAGTCTCCACCAGTGATAACGCATACGTCATACTTCTCCAGTAAGCGCCCCAGCAGAGCCGCCATCCGGTCGCTCACGGGCGATTTCGTTACTGCCAAAGTATCGTCTAGATCAAATGCAATCAATTTTTTCATGACAAATTCTCCTCTTGTAGCTAATTAATGTGCCATTATCATACCATAAAATATGACAAATACATAATCGAATAATCGGTTGCTACCATTCTACCGAGCGCAAGCCACCGGCAACATCCATCTATTGTACAAGCACGAAGCTATTTTTGCCTTTTTTGATCAAGCTTGGGCTCGTCGCTGGTTGATCACTGGTGATTTTTGCACCGTCAAGGCTAATGGCATTGTTTTTGATGAGGCGGCGTGCTTCGCCATTACTGGCGCAGACCTCAGCCTCCACCAAAGCGCTCACCACTGATTGAGGTGAGACGGTTGGGATCTCGTCAGTCAGCGCATCAAGATCTTCCTCGCGCAGTGTCGATAGGTCATTATTACCAAAGAGCACACTCGTCACCCGCTCCACACTCTCGCGGCGCTCATGGCCGTGGACGATATCGGTCACTTCTCGTGCGAGTGTCTTTTGCAGGGTGCGCGCGCCAGGGTTAGCGCGATGGGTGTCGATTAATGTTTCGATAGTTGCTTGATCAAGCAACGTGTAGATCTTAATCAAGTCTTCGCTCGTCTCGTCATCGCAGTTAAGCCAGAATTGGTAGAATTTGTATGGGCTCGTCAGTGTTGGGTCAAGCCAAACTGCACCACCTTCCGACTTGCCGAACTTCACTCCTGTTTGCTTATTAATTACCAGTGGCGCCGTCAAAACGTGAGCTTCACCGCCCTCGAGCTTACGAATGAGCGACACGCCTGTCACGCTATTACCCCATTGGTCGGCACCAGCCAATTGTAGCGTCGCACCCTTCTCGCGGTACAGATGCAAGAAGTCATAGCCTTGAATCAATGCATAGCTAAATTCACCATAGCTAATGCCTGCCCCGCCTTCGCCGATCCGTTGCTGCACAAAATCGCGGTCGAGTAGCTGCGTCATACTCACGTGCTTACCGATCTGGTGCAAAAAATCGACATAATTAACGTGAGCAAACCAATCGGCATTATTAACTACCGCAAAATCCTGGCCGCGAAATATCTGTCGAAATTGCGCCGTCAAGCCCTCAACACTACGTGCTACCGTTTCAGCATTGCGAAGATCACGCTCTTGCTTTTTACCGTCTGGGTCGCCAATCATCCCGGTTGCACCCCCCACGAGCAACAGTGGCGTGTGTCCATGGTCGATGAAGTGGCGGCACAGCATCATAACAGCCAAGTTGCCAATCGTCATGCTCGGTGCACTCGGGTCAACGCCAATGTAGAAGGTGCGCGGTTCATTGATGTCATTGATATCAGTAAATGTCGTTTGGTTAATGAATCCGCGCCAGGTTAATTCTTCTGCTAAGGTCATATATCCTCCACTCTTGCTCTTTCTTATGCTCGTGTATTGCTATTTATTTTAGCACGAAACAGCGTGAAGTAGTGGGGCTGCGCCGCAGGAAAAGACTAGCCCTACCCACCTACATAATGCTATAATGCAGAGGAATATTGCGTGTTAGAGGAAATAAGAGATCGTGGTTAAAAATAATTTATCACATCGAGTTAGCGTCTACTCCAACCTTGCAGCCAAGCGCCGCACCAAAAAAGACGCCGAAGCCCGCCGCAGAGCGGAGTACTTGGCAAGCCTACCCAAGCAGCCTCTCAAACGGCTACTCTATCGCTTGCATCCACGCCGCGTGGCACAATTCTTATTTAGCAAGCGTGGGGCTTATGCCATCCTCAAGGTAGTTGGTGGGTTTTTCCTCGTGCTCGCCCTTATTATCGCTGGGCTTTTCACTTACTACCGCAAAGACCTCGACGCAATTCGCCCAGGCGAGATAGACAAACGCGTCCAGACCACTGTTACTAAATACCTTGACCGTAGTGGCCAGCTCCTCTGGGAGGATAAAGGTAACGGCGATTACAAGCTGGTGGTTGACGGCAACCAGATTAGCGACTACGTGAAGAAAGCGACAATCGCCGTGGAAGACCGTGATTTTTATAACCACCACGGTATCAGTCTGGCTGGTATTTCTCGCGCGTTCCTGAGCAACTCGCAGGGTAATGCCGTGCAGGGTGGCTCAACACTGACACAGCAGCTCGTCAAGCAAGCCTTCTTCGAGAAGAGCGAAATCGAAAAACGCGGCCTCGATGGTATACCACGCAAGATCAAGGAGGTGATTCTCTCGATTGAGGTGGAGCGCATGTATAGCAAAGACCAGATCCTGAACCTCTACCTCAACGAAGCATCATACGGTGGCCGCCGCAATGGTGTTGAATCGGCCGCACGCACCTACTTCCAGAAGCCAGCCAAGGATCTCACTCTAGCCGAATCGGCCCTACTGGCTGGTATTCCGAATAGCCCAGGACTCTACGACCCGTATTATGTGCCAGGCAATAGTGCTCTCATTGCACGCCAGCACAAGGTGCTTGATAGTATGGTTGAGATGAATTACATTACTAAAGAGCAGGCCAACGAAGCAAAGCAAGTTGCCATTCTTGACACTGTGAGACCAAAGGCTGAGCAGTATGCCGACATAAAAGCGCCGCACTTCGTCCTGATGGTACGCGACCAGCTCGAAAAAGAGCTGGGCAAATCGACCGTTGGCAAAGGCGGCCTCACTGTCACGACTACGCTTGACTCTACACTCCAAGGCAAGCTTGAGACTCGTATGCAAAGTATGTTTAATGGCAAGCTTACTAATTCTCACTGTGGTAATACTAACTGTGCGACCTATGCTGGCTTTACCAATGGCGCAGCTGCTATCGAGGATAATAAAACAGGTCAAGTGGTAGCGCTGGTTGGGAGTCGAGACTTTAACTATGACGTCTTTGGTCAAAACAATGCCGCGACCGCCTTTATCCAGCCTGGTTCATCCATCAAACCACTGGTCTATGCTCAACTCTTTCAAAACAAGGGTAATGGTAGAACCAACTACGGGAGTGGCTCTGTCCTCTCCGACTCAAAGATCAGCTTTGGCAGCTGGACGCCGCAAAACGCCGATGGCAAGTTCCAAAACAACATTAATCTCCGCCAAGCCCTCGCTCGCTCGCGTAACATCCCCGCCATCAAGGCTATGCAAGAAAATGAGCGCAATAGGCGTGGCAGCACCTGGCAGACTATTCGCGAGATGGGCGACAGTGCTTACTGCACCCAAGGCGCAGACGCCCAAGCTGGCCTATCAAGCTCTATCGGGAGCTGCGGTACACGCCTCGTCGACCATGTCAATGCCATCGCATCTTTGGCGCGGATGGGCACCTATACGCCACAATCAACTGTTCTCAAAGTAACCAATAGTACTGGCCAAGTCCTTAAGCAGTACACAGCCTCTACGAAGCAGGTAATCGATCAGCAAGCTGCCTACATCGTCAATGATATCCTCGGCGACTCCAGTGCGCGAGCCAACCTCGGTGGTGGGCAAGACTACATGCCACAAATGAACCGCCTCAAGGCGAAGACCGCTGTCAAGACCGGTACATCAAACTCCGAGATCAATGGCAAAGTAGTAGCGAAGGATATTTGGACAGTCGGCTACACACCAGCACTGTCGATGGCGGTTTGGCTGGGCAACTCTGACACGTCACCACTCCGTAATGGTAACTCACTCATCCCCGCTATGCTGCTGGACTACACCATGGCCGATGCCACGCAATACTATGTTAGTCAACACAAAGCATCATACAGCGACTGGTTCTCTGCACCAAGCGGTATCCAGCGGATCAACAACGAGATCTATCCATCGTATTACAACAAAAACTCTAACCGCAGCAGCAACACAATGTCATTCGACCGGGTGTCTAAGAAAAAGGCCACAAACTGTACACCAGAGTCAGCTCGTGTGGATATCCCTGTTACTCGGTCGAAAGACTCGTCAGGCAAAGAGACTGTCTCAGCTCAAGATGGCTATGATGCAACCAGCAATGACGATACTCATCGCTGTACCGACTCCAAGCCAAGTGTTTCCGTCGCCGTAAGCTCTAGTGGGCAATCGGCGACGGTATACTACCGCCAGGGTAGTCACCCACTCCAACAGTTAGAGGTGAAGGTGGGTGACCAGCTCATTGGCACGCGCCAGGTCAACAGCGATGGCGACACCAACGTCTCTATACCCTCCTCTGCTGGCAAAAACTTCACCGTGACTGCCACATTGACAGACAGTGTATACTACAGCGACAAAAACACTGCCCACGGCCAACGAACAAGCTAGTACGTTTGTAGAGAACAATGAAATACCCTGCGACTGTATGTGCAGGATTTTTTATAGTGGAGTTTAAATATAGGATTATATATCTACTCCAAGCTTGTTATTTGCCCCTTAGTGGTAACCTACACCCTTCGAATAAGATATCGGGGAATAGGCATCTCCATAATGGGAATATCAAGAAATTTAGAGCTTACGATTAAAAATAGAATACATCTGCTTTGGAGTCCATCATCGCGATTCTAGCTTATCCAAGACACAGCCTTGGCCAATTATCTCTCGCAGCATGCCCTTCTTGCAATCAGCTTGCACTCCGCACTTCATCACATTTTCTCCAGTTTCGCCGGACATAATTGGAGCTCACGACCATACAGGGGACGCTATAATCATAAGGAAAGCAATAAAGGTTTCACCACCCTCACCAACTGCCGATGCAGCTCCGGCGCTCCCGCCAGCCAGGTGAAGTTCTCGTGAGAGCGGTTCAGGGCGTCATGGTAATCCATGGGGCTACCAGCAATATCGGTATAGACACCTCCTGCTTCCTCAATAATGATCTGCTGCGCGACGTTGTCCCAGATCTTGCTCGTTTGATTGGCGCAGGCACCATAGGCACCCTTCGCAACCATTGCTTGGTCGACGACACTATTAGACGAGCGGAGATTACGGATCGAGAGGATGATGGCACCGAGTAGCTCAGCCTCGCGCTTTGTCCGGGCTGGATCCTCAGGGTGGCCGTCAATACCATACGCGACGAGACTATTAGCAAGGTCGGTTTCGTGCGAGACACGGATCTTCTGGCCATTACACCAGGCACCCGCGCCCTTGGTCGCAACGTAGAGCTCGCCAAAGGCAGGCAGGGCTATGCCACCAGCCACTGGTGTGTCGTGATCGAGCAGCCCAAGCATAATGCCATACTGTGGTAGCCCCGCCGCGAAGTTACTCGTCCCATCGATCGGGTCAACCACCCAGGTGTAGCGCGACCCGTTATCGATACAGCCCAGCTCCTCGTCGATGATATTATGGTCAGGGTATGCTGTGCGAATTGCGTCCGTCAGGAAATGGCCAATCTCCAGGTCGGTCTCTGTCAAGACTTGGTTACGATCTCCCGCTTTGACCGAGTGAGAGAGATTGCCAAAGTTTGCGACGGCAATCTTCGCGGCGGTGGTAAGGGTGGTAGTGAGAAAGTCTCGATAGGTATACATAATTGCTTCCCCTTTCATGGCATTACTACTATCAGTATAACACCCTGAGAATCCCGTATCAAAAATTAAACAATATCTCTTTACTATCTGCTAGCTTTGTAATAACCCCTCCTGAGACCAGTCTAATCTTCAAGCCATGGTGCTCGCGCATGAATTGCCAGAACTCAGACATATTGAGACGAGTTCTGATCTCGTCATGATACGCTATACCTGTGTACGCCTTCAGCACAGAGTTACTATCTGGATGTTTGTCAAATTTTTCAGATAGGCAGGTAGCTTCGTTGCTATGTTTATTCATCTGCAATACACCACGCCTCAGCTTATCAACCAGAACTACTGCGCGCTTGAACTTTCCTCTCCCCTATTCAAGTAAGTATCACTTTATATAACCAAATCACGCTAATACTGTTTTACCGCAACGAATCACACTACACACCAAGCTAACGTCAGCAGCAATTAAAACCCTGCGACACAGCAATACTAGATAACACGCCTTAATCCGTCTGCTTCTGCACCAAATCAAGCAGCGCTGCTTCGTGGTCAACACGGCGACGTGATGATGAGCGAGTGGTTCGTTTCTTGGAGGTAGCTTGCGTGGTTGCTTGTGAGGTGCGGCTAGCCGATCGGGAAGCCTGTGCAGGCTTCTGATCTGTAGCGGCTCGCGCGCGAGAGGCACGCCTGGCTGGCTGCTTTAGCTGCGGCTGCTCTGCTGGTTTTGCTTTCTCATGTGTAGCTGGTTGGGGCTGGCTTGGGGCTGGCTGCTCTTTTTTCTTATCTGCCTTCTCTACCGATGTTTGAGCAGTGCGAGCTCGTAATGACTGGCGAGAGCGCGAAGTCTTTGTTGGCTTGGGCTGAGTAGGTAGTTGAGTAGCCGGCTCTTCTTGCGCTACTACTTTTCCTAATGATGCCTCAGCTGAGCGCGCTTTGGCTGGCTGAACTACTGGCTTTTTGACGAGCTTGGCAAAGATCATCTTGCCTGCAGCGGTCTGAAGGTTGCGAATAATCTCCACTTCGCAGGTGCGGCCCAGCTGGCTGCTGGCTTGCTCCACGACCACCATTGTGCCATCAGGTAAGTGCCCCACCGCCTGATGAGCGTCCTGCCCCTTCTGGAGGAGCGCTAGCGTCAGGTGCTCGCCAGGCAAATGCGCCATCCGGATGCTCTGCGCCAGCTCATTTATATTGAGCACACCAATCCCCTCCACAGCGGCAACTTTGTTGAGATTATAATCGATCGTGAGTAGCCACGTGCCATGCTGCTTGGCCAAACTCAGTAGCCGCTCGTCAACCCCTTCACGTGCTTTGCTACCATCCTGCAAGAGCTCTACCTCAACTTCATCCATCGCCTGCAGCTCCGTCACGACGTCGAGGCCATAACGGGCACGAGCTCGCTTGTCGCTGTCGGCATGATCTGCCAAAAATTGCAGCTCGCCCACCACACTCCGTGGGATCACCAGCGTGTCACCAATAAATCCTGTTTTGGCAACGGCCGTAATGCGGCCATCCATCAGCACCGACGTATCGACTAACAGCGCTCGCCCCTTCGCCTTAAGTGTATTGCGCGGCAGCCGAGCCAGGAGATAACTGACTTCGCCAAGGATAATAAGTGTGATGATAAGCAACACAATAGTAGATAATTGCATGTTGTTCCTTTTGTTATGTTTTTAGATAGGTAATGAGTGCGCTGCGGATATCGCGCACATCATGGATGAACGGTGTCTTGAGGCCACAATGCGGGGCAATCGCTTTGGTGAAGCCGAGTTTTTGCGCCTCAGCAATGCGCCGCTCGGCTGCTTGGGCACTGCGTACTTCACCACCAAGGCCCACCTCGCCAAACACTACTACGCCATCATCAAGGCGTCGGCCAGCAGCAGCACTGGCAATTGCCATGACGACGGCTAAGTCCGCCGCCCGATCAGCCAGTTTGAGCCCACCGACAACGTTGATGTAGATATCTTTATCGGATAATTGCAATTTGGTGCGCCGCTCGAGGACAGCGATCAAAAGGTTGAGTCGGTTGAGATCAAATCCGCTGGCTGTCCTCTTAGGATACCCGAAATGGGTTGGATTGACAAGTGCTTGGATCTCGACAAGAATGGGGCGGTTGCCCTCAAGTGTAGCCAGTACCACCGATCCATCGGCATTTTGGCGCTCGGCAAGTAGTGCAGCTGAGGGGTTCTCTACCACTGTCAGACCATGCTCACCCATAGCAAAAATCGCCGCTTCATTCGTGCTACCATAGCGGTTCTTGATAGCCCGCACCACCTTAAAGCCGCCGTAGCGATCGCCCTCAAACTGCAGCACTACATCCACGAGATGCTCAAGTACCTTGGGCCCCGCGATCGACCCTTCCTTCGTCACATGACCCACCAGCACTACCGCCGTCCCTGATTGCTTGGCAGCTTGAATAATAACGTTGCTGGCGTTAGTAATTTGGCTTACAGTGCCTGGTGCACTAGTGATCTCAGCCAAGCTCAACGTCTGGATCGAATCGACAATTACCAGCTGGTATTGGCCAGTACGGATGGTAGTCGCAATATCATCGGCGCTCGTGCTCGCTGCAAACGACAATGCCTCGTGCTGGTCGGCACCCAGTCGCGTCGCCCGCAGCGCCACCTGCCCAGCCGACTCCTCACCACTGATATAGAGCACCGCTTGCTGCTGCGCAACCGCATGCGCTACCTGGAGCAAGAGAGTGCTTTTGCCCATACCCGGTTGCCCCGCCAGAAGCAGCACGCCACCTGGCAAAATACCACCACCCAGCACTGTATCAAGATCGGCAATGCCCGTTGCAAGCCGAGCTGCTGGCTCATCCTGGCTTGCAGCAGTGATTGGCCGCGGCTGTAGCAACGTACCTTGGCCAGCGCTCCGTGCCACGGCCGATTTACCCACCGGGGCTGGCGCTTGCTCAACGAGGCTATTCCACTGACCACATTGCTCACACTTGCCCGTCCACTTTGGTGAGCGCGCACCACACTGCTGGCAGACAAACATCGTGCGGGCTCGTGCCATTATACCTGCTCCTTGGGCTGCTCAATGCCATTGATGCTTTGGTTCAGCTCATTAGCGCGTACCGACAAGGCATTAAGCCGAGTGATCTTCGCATTATATATCTCAACGCGCTGATTAATTGCGAGCCGCTGCGCCTCAAGGGCTCGCTGGCGTGCCAAAAGCTTCTTGCGCGCTGCCTGGAATGACGCGTCATCGCGAAAGCCGCCATTTTGGGCTCTGGCATTAAATACCTTGATATCAGCCGACAGCTGCTCAGCCATTTCTTTATACTGTACTTGATCGGTGGGGAGCTGGGTAGCTTCTTGGTTGATTGCCTTGCTGAGCGCTTTGGCTTCTTGATCGACCTTATCAAAGACAGCTTGGTAAGCATCGCTACGTGCGACGATCGCCGCACGGTTACGAAAATACCGACTATAGTGCTGCTCTAGCTCGCTGCTAACCGTACCAATCTGCGTGCCAATAATAGAATGAAGCTCATTATTACGCTCGCCTGGCTCGGCCTGGTCATAATACTTTACCATTGAGGCAATGACCGGATTAGTCTTGATCTTGACGTACTCTGCTTCGATCAGTTGATCGATCCGGTGCCGCTCACCTGAGCCAAGCCGCTCATATGCAGCGTGCAGGAGCTCGTGCGCTGTCGTGACGGGTTCGGCGTTAGTCAGTTCTTGATTCTGTACATTGTAGACGTAAATCCGGCGCAGGTGGTAGCAACCAAGGATAGCTGCTGTGCGCTCTGTCGATTTGCAGCTTTTGTTAAACTCAGCCTTGTCTTGTAATTGTGGCTGACTCGCATAGAGCAGCTGCCGACCTTTATCGGTCAGCTCAAGCTGATCAATCACCGCTTGCATTGCACTATCGGGCTGGTACCGGCTCGCCACTGCAGCATCGTAGAGCTCCGGGCCATAGGTCAGCCCAGCCCAGGCCATGCCACCGATCATCACTAGGCCGACCAGTGTTGAGAGGAGGCGCTTAGGCCTTTTCGCTACGTGCGTCAATCGTCAGCTCCCCTTTTCGTACTCCAACTGTCAAGACCGACCCTTTGGCGTAGTGACGAGCCAGAATTCCCTCTGCAAGGCGATGTTCCAGCTCGTCCTCAATCGTGCGCCGCAGCGGCCGCGCCCCAAAGGTGCGGCTGTAGCCCTGAGCGATCAACCGTCGCTTTGCCGCTGGCAACACCTTAACGGCAAGGCTCTGACGAGCCAAACGCCGATTAAGCTCGGCAATCTGCAAGTCGAATATCTTCCCAACCTCTGGCTTAGTAAGTGGGCGGAAGGTGATGATTGCATCAAACCGATTGATTAGCTCCGGTCGCATGAATCGCTCCAGTGCCTCACGAGTATACGACTCATTGCGTCGCTGCTGCTGTGCTGTATCGTCCTCGTCGGCCAGCTTGGCCTGAAAGCCAAGGCTGCGATTGTGCTGCATCTTATCTGCACCAAGATTGCTGGTAAGAATGATGATCGTGTTACGGAAGCTCACAACGTGGCCAGTCGAGTCGGTCAATGTGCCATCTTCAAGCAGCTGCAGCAACATCTGGAAAATATCGGGGTGAGCCTTTTCGATTTCATCAAACAACACCACACTATAGGGTTGACGCCGCACCTTATCTGTCAATTTGCCGCCATCGTCGTAGCCTACATAGCCAGCAGGCGCACCAACAAGTCGGCTCGCGGTATGCTTCTCACCAAACTCACTCATATCGATCTTAATCAGTGCGTCATCCGAGCCAAACACCTCACGAGCAAGCACGCGCGCCAGCTCGGTCTTGCCGACACCAGTTGGCCCCATAAAGACAAAGCTACCGATCGGCCGCTGGCTGCTCGCCACCCCGCTACGACTGCGCCGAATAGCCCGAGCCACTTTGCTAACTGCTTCTTCCTGGCCAATCAGATATTTGCCAAGGTGTTTCTCAAGATTACGCAGGAGCTTCGCCTCACTTGTGCGGACTTTCTCAACCGGGATGTGTGTCATCACAGCAATAGCATGAGCAATATTGTCCTCAGTGAGCACTAGTGGAGTTTTGCGACCTTGCTCGCGGCGGGCCTGCTCGAGTTGGTCAGTCAATTGGCTAATACGCTGCTTATAGAGAGCGGCGCGCTCATAATCTTCTGCCGCCACGGCATCTTCCATTTTCTCATTGAGCGCTTTGAGCTCACGGACATACTCGCGCTGCTTGCTTGGCTTGTGCCCCTTCTTGACGCGTACCAGCGCTGCTGCTTCATCAATCACATCAATCGCCTTGTCGGGCATAAAGCGATCGGCCACATAGCGGTCACTCATATACACTGCTGACTCGATCACGTCATCGCTGATCTTCACTCCGTGGTGTTTCTCATAGTAGCTGCGCAGCCCCTTGAGGATTGCCACTGTATCCTTCACGCTTGACTCCTTAACGAGCACTGTCTGAAAGCGGCGCTCCAATGCACTGTCCTTCTCGATATGCTTGCGATATTCCTCCAGCGTCGTCGCACCAATGAGGTGCAGCTCACCCCGGGCTAGCGCTGGCTTGAGGATATTAGCAGCATCCATCGCTCCGCCCTCTGCCGAGCCAGCTCCCACAAGCATATGCAATTCATCAATAAAGGCAATAATGTTGCCCTGCTTGGTAATCTCGCGAATCAGTGCCGTCAGCCGCTCCTCAAACTGCCCACGGTACTTAGTGCCAGCGACAATCGCCGTCATATCGAGCATAACCACCCGCTTGTCGAGCAGATTATCTGGCACATCCTCGCGGACAATCCGCTGCGCCAGGCCTTCAACGATGGCCGTCTTACCCACCCCTGGCTCACCCAGCAAGACGGGGTTATTCTTGGTACGGCGGCTGAGGATCGTCACGAGGCGCTCGGTCTCGCGCGCTCGCCCCACCACAGTATCGAGCTCGCCATCGGCCGCCTTGGCCGTGAGATCAGTGCTGTATTTGCTCAGAGCGCTGCCACCGCGCGGCATTGGCCGCCGCTTCGTGTCGGTGCGGGTGCTCGTACCACCACGGCTCTCTTCGCGCATATCATCAAAGTGGGCTTCGAGGTTGCGGACGATTGCCTCAGTATCTGCCCCCATCTCGCGTAGCAGTACGGTTGCGCGGGCGTTGTTTTGCTTGAGCAAGCTATAGAGAATATGCTCTGTACCGAGCTCATCATGCTCATATTCCTTCGCGATTTCCCACCCCATCCGAAGTGTCAATAAAGCCGTCTCAGACAGACCAGTTGCCCCACCAGTCCGCACCGTAATACTCTTGAGCGGCTGCAGGTGAAGCGAGTCCTCCGCCCGACGCAGCGTAATGCCAGCATCGGCGAGTACCTTGGTGCCCAGGCTAGCACTTTGGCTCAGAATACCAAGCAATAAGTGTTCGGTACCGATATAGGGGTTGCCATACCCTCGGGCAATTGCATCAGCGTACTGGACACTCAGGCGAGCATCATCACTCAAATGGCTAATAAAATCTGCAAAATCATCTTCCATGTCGTCCTCCAAAATCTGTGGCCAAAAAGCCACCCTACTCAGTATACGCTGCTTATTAGCACTCGTCAAGGTGGAGTGCTAATAATGCGCAAAACCCTGCTCTCCTATAAGCAGGGTTGGCATGCTAAGCGCGTTGCAGATTTACGCTTGGTTTTCAATGGCGCTAAAGAGATCATCCTCGATGTTCTTGCGTGGCTTGCGCTCGGCAGGCTGGCTTGCTGCCGTCTCGATATCAAGCTCAAAGCCCGTGAGGCGACTCGCCAGGCGAACATTTTGCCCACTACGGCCAATCGCGATCGATTGCTGGTCTTCCGTCACATATACTTTGGCGTGCTTGTGCTCGCGGTCAATCTCGACTCGCACTACCTCAGCAGGGCTGAGGGCGTTGCGAATGTACGTGTCGGTGTTTTCATCGTACATAATGATGTCGATCTTTTCTTGGTCACCAATCTCATTAACAACAGCATTGACCCGCGTGCCATGCCCACCAACGAATGTACCAACCGGGTCAATCCCCGGCACCGTACTCAGAACGGCTAGCTTGGTGCGGCGACCTGCTTCGCGAGCGATCCCCTTAATCTCAACTGCCCCTGTCTCGAGCTCTGGCACCTCCTGGCGGAAGAGATACTCAATGAAGGCTTCGTTACCACGGCTAAGGATAAGCTGTGGGCCGCGATTGTCGCGCTCGATATCCTTGATGAATACCTTGATGCGGCTGCCTGGCACGTAGCGCTCGCCTTGGATTTGCTCGCTCTGTGGCAAGATGCCAGTTGCCTTGCCCAGTTCAACGCGCACGACGCGTGGCTCAACCCGCTGGACAATACCCGTCACAACGGTACCAATCTTGTCTTCGAACTCTGCAAGCACCACTTCGCGCTCAGCCTCGCGCAAGCGCTGCAACACCACCTGCTTAGCAGTCTGAGCCGCCACACGACCAAAGCTCGTCACATTGTGCGTTTCCTCAACGGTGCCGCCCAGCTCGGCATCGGGGTTTGTCGCCCGTGCTTCTTCTAGGCTGACCTCTGTCGATGGGAAGTTAACTTCCTCAACGATCTCACGAATGACGAACACCTTGGCGGTGCCGTCGTTGAGGTTGAGCTCTGCCCGAACGTTTTGGTCGCGCTCGCCATTGTCGCGGCGCCACGCGGCAGCAATTGCTTGCTCGATCACACCGAGGACCGTCTCCTCAGGTAAATTCTTTTCGTCAGCGATTGTACGCAAGGCCAGTGTGAGTTGCTTGATATTAAGGTCTTCCATATTATATACTCCTTTCTATGAAAAACTCCGACCTGCCGGCCGGATATCTACCTATCAGTGTAGCGAATAGCGCGAAGGATGTCAAATGGAATGGCGGGAGTTCTTATCAAACAATCGTCAACACATCACGGAGGTCAGCTATAACCCATCGTGCATATCTGGCGGCAGGTGAGCCAGCAAAGGTTACTCCATTGCCTGTCACTGTAAAGAGCGGTACGTCGTTTGCTCCATCGCCCACGACCAGACAGTCGCTCAGCGAGACCTGCTGCTCGGCAGCTAGCTCGCGGAGCTGCTGTAGCTTGGCTGCTGCATCGCTATCTGGCGCATCAATCCGACACAGTATGTCGTGGTTATCAAATATAAAATGATTACTCGCCCGCCAAAGCACCACGCCAAGCTGCTCTGCTACCATGCTCACCAAGATATCCATCGCACCAGAGTTGATGGCCACGCAGTAACCCCGCGCTTGGAGTGCTGTAACAACCATCTGGACGTGCGGCATGTAGGTATATTGGCTGAGGACACGCTGCACCGCCTCTCTGTGGCAGTCGCCCCGCTGCTGGTAGCGCTGCAACAGCCAGGCTTGGCCTTCGGCATCAGTTATCTCGCCTCGAGCGGCGCGTGCCATCAAGGCAGCATCTTCTTCTGGTGTAATGCCCATGGCGAGATTAAGATTGCGCCACGAGTTGTCGCGGATCAAGGTATGATTGAGGTCGAATACAATAAGTTTTGGCTGCATTAGCCAGGCACTCCCTGCCCAGGACACGTAGCGAGGACGCGCTGCATGGCGGCTTTTTCGCCTGTGGTAACCCAGAGGTGATATTTACGTTTGACGGCAATTTGCCGAGCAACATACTGGCAGCGAAACGGCTTATGGCTAGGCAGCCACGTCGCAGCATCGCCATCGCCCTTTTGCTGGTTGGCTGGGCCATCAACCGCCAGGAGCTCGAGCGGGTCATTAGCAAGCTGCTGCCGCTGCTCGCTACTGAGCTGCTGTGCACCGGTTTGCCAGGCATTACTGAGAGCCACAACGTGGTCGATCTGCACTGCAGTACTCGTGCCACTCCCCCGCTGAAAGCTGATGCGCTTGCCTGTGTATGGGTCGTCGAGCTGACCACTCGCTACTTTGCAATTACCACTCACCACCGCCTGCTTGAGGTCGCGTGCGAGGATGATATTGCGCGTGTCGCAGCCACCCGTCGTTGCCCAGCCCGCACCAAATTGGCTGCGCGCATATCCAGTCTTGGGTGCGCGACCTTTAACGGGCAATGCCTCGAGCGCTGCTAGTGCCTCGCCGTTACCCTGTGGCAAGTGACTTGACTGCGCCAACTGCCACGCTGCATATATCGCGAGCGCAATCATGACAACACCAGCGAGCAAAAACATCGTTATGACGCGGCGACGGCGATATTCCATAGTCATATCATAGCATAGGGTCAATTTTTGGTAGGCTCATACACCCCATCAATAAGGTAGCGAAGAGAGGGACAACACTGAGAAAATATATTAAAGATTGAGATCCATCACCAGGTATCTCCAGCAGCAATATAGCGAGCAGTGCATAATTCCGGTATACTAGCCTTATGCAACAGGTTACTCATCTCATCGACTTTTTTATACCAACTCACTATAAGCTGGCGCTGGATATTGATCGCCAGCAGCGGCACTTTGCAGGGCAAGTGACGATCACTGGCGAGACAACGCAGGCCGATATGCCGATCAAGCTCCACGCCAAAGACCTCACGATCACCAACGCAACGATCGACGGCCAGCCAGCCTCTGTGGAGCATCATGAGGACGAGATCTCACTACAACTGCCAACGCTGGGTGTAGGTACTCACACCATCACCCTCGCCTACGAAGCAGCCATCACCGACTCTCTCCATGGCCTCTACCCCTGTTATTATCAGCATGACGGTGTGAAGAAAGAATTGCTTATGACGCAGTTCGAGAGTCATCATGCGCGCGAGGTCTTCCCGTGTATTGATGAGCCTGCTGCCAAAGCGACCTTCGACATAACCGTCACAACTGAGCCAGGCATTACGGTGCTTGGCAATATGCCCGTCCAGTCGCAGCAGGAAGCAGATGGCCGGCTCACCACTACCTTTGCCCAGACGCCGCGCATGAGCACCTACCTGGTGGCGCTCGTGATGGGTGAGTTGCAGCACATCACGGGTCAGACGAAGGATGGTGTAGAGGTGTCCGTCTGGGCTACACCAGCGCAAGCCCCTGCAAGCCTCAATTTCGCCCTTGAGCATGCCATCCGCTCGATTGAGTTCTTTAATGAATACTTCGACACGCCCTACCCCTTGCCTAAGTCCGATCACGTTGCAGTACCAGACTTCAGCAGTGGCGCAATGGAGAACTGGGGGCTCATTACCTACCGTGAGTCTGCCTTGCTCGCCGATCCAACCACGACGACTATCGCCGATAAGCAATACATTGCCACTGTCATTAGCCATGAACTCAGCCACCAGTGGTTTGGCAATCTCGTGACGATGAAGTGGTGGGACAACCTCTGGCTCAACGAGAGCTTTGCCAATATGATGGAATACCTAGCGGTCGATGCCATCCACTCCGAGTGGCAGGTCTGGACGGACTTTTGCAACCACGAGGGTGCGCTGGCCTTTGGCCGTGATGCGATTGATGGCGTGCAGCCCGTCCAAACAGCTGTCCATCATCCGGATGAAATTAGCACGCTCTTTGACGGGGCGATCGTCTATGCTAAGGGTGGGCGCCTCCTCTATATGCTCATGCATTGGCTGGGCGAAGACGCCTTTCGCACTGGTTTGCAAGCATACTTTGCCACCCATGCCTATGGCAATGCCGAGGGTGACGACTTATGGCACGCGCTGAGCCAAGCCAGCGGGCGCGATGTTGCCGCACTGATGAACCACTGGATCCGCACGCCTGGCTACCCAGTTGTCACAGCTTCGCTCAGCGGTTCGCAGCTCGTACTCGAGCAGCAGCGTTTCTTTATTGGCCCACACGCGGCCGATGACACCACGTGGCAGATCCCCCTCCATAGCTCATCACCAGCCATGCCAGCACTGCTCACCACACAGCGCACAGTAGTAGAGCATAGTCTGGATGAGCCAGTCCTTCTCAATCATGGTAATGTCTCGCACTTCATTACACAGTATGATGACGTACTGCTAGAGCGTTTGCTTGGCCAAGTGCAGCGTGGTGAGCTATCTGTCGTCGATCGCTCACTCTTACTTACCCAACAGCTGTTGCTAGCGCGGAGTGGCCGCGTATCGAGCGCCAGCTTACTCACTCTCCTCGATGCTTATCGCAATGAGACAGATGAGCATGTTTGGAGTGTAATGTCATCAGTGATCGCCCATCTCAAGCTCTTCGTCGAGCCACATAGCGCTGCCGAGCAGGCACTGCGGCAGTTCGTGGGCCAGCTCGCTCAGCAGAGCTATGACCATCTTGGCTGGAGCGCCCGCCCCGATGAGCCCGAGAACGACACCAAGCTCCGCTCAACGATCATTGCGCACATGCTCTACAGCAAGCAGCCTGCAGTGATTGCCGAGGCGCAGCAGCGCTACGCAGCAGGCGGCTTATTGACTCTTGACAGCGAGCTGCGTAGCCTGATTGCCAGTAGCGTTGTCCGCCACAGCCAGCAACCTCAGCTGCTGATTGATGAGCTTCTGGCACACTATCGGGCAACAGCCAGCAGTGACCTACGCCAAGATATCGCCAGCGCCGTAACGAGCACGCGCGACGCTGCGAGTATTCGCAAGCTCCTTGCTCTCATGATGGATACCGAGACAGTTCGCACCCAAGATACCGTCTTTTGGTTTGTCTACCTGCTGCGCAACCGCGATGCACGTGACGCTACGTGGCAATGGCTGCAAGATAATTGGCAGTGGATTGAAGAGCACTTCGGCAGCGACAAGAGCTTCGACTACTTCCCGCGCTATGCTGGCAACATCCTTGCTTCGCGCCAGCAGCTGGGCGAGTATCAGCGTTTCTTTGCACCACTGCACAGCGAGCCAGCCCTCACCCGCGTGATAGATATGGGCATTACAGACATCACCGCCCGCGTCGAGCTTATTGAGCGCGATGGCCCAGCGGTTGTGGCAGCACTCACGAAGGCGTAGCGAGGCGCGAACCGTGCCCTTGTATTTCCCGATACTATTCGCTTTTTGCCAATACAAGCTAACCTGTCAGAAAAACAATACGCTCCTGCACTCTACCGAGTGAAGCAGTAGGAAGGTGTGATCGCGCAGAAAAAATATAGATCTATACACCTTAGGTCGCAAAACCGTCACTATTCAACAGTTTCAATCCGCACCACCCGCGGCGGACTGCCAGTAGTGGCAATCGCAATGAGCTGGAGATTCATAGTGGTGATGTGCTCGTGATGCGCATAAAACCGCGCGGCATAGTGCATTTGATTGCGTTTCTTGCGCGTAATCGCTGCGAGGCCATCGCCCGCATAATCATCCGTGCGATGCTTCACCTCAGCAAAATATAGTGTGTCACCACGCTTCGAAATAATATCAATCTCACAATATTTTGTCCGCCAGTTGCGCGCCACAATCTGGTGGCCGTGCTGCTGCAAAGCGGCGGCTGCAGCTGATTCGCCAGCATGGCCACGTGTGGTTGGTGTATCAGACTGCTGCGTGGTGTGTGCTTGGTCTACTGGGTGAGGACTATCATTACGGTAGTGCTGGAGCGGTTTGAAGCTGAGCCGATGCAGTGGCGTCACTCCGTGGGCGGCAATCGCCGCTCGGTGCTGCGCTGTGCCATAGCCAGCATGCGCCGCAAAGCCATAGCCAGGGTAGAATGCATCTTGCGCAGCCATATACTGGTCGCGCGCTACCTTGGCGACGATCGATGCCGCTGATACGCTCGGCACCAATGCATCCGCCTTAGGTAGCATCGTGGCATACTGCTCTAGTGCTGTCCCAGCCAAGAAGTTCACCCTGCCATCGATCACAATCTCCGTGAGCGTAATGGCTTGCTCGCGGCACTGCTGCTGCACAGCCTCTACCGCTCGCCGCGTTGCTAGGCGGAGGGCTTCGCTCATCCCTATGTCATCCAGCTCCGCCACGCTTACCCAGCCAAGCGCATACGCTGCCGCCTGCTCTTGAATGACTTGAGCAAGGGCTTCGCGGCGCTTTCTCGTCAATTTCTTGCTGTCGTCTAACCCATCTATTGCCGCACCACCCAGCACCACTGCGCCAACCACCAGCGGCCCCGCCCATGGCCCGCGCCCAACTTCGTCAATCCCAAGTATCATGCTATGATTGTCTCATATTTTATGGCATAGCGCACACTGCCGATCTTCATACTCGTTTAGCTTCGCCACACCAACAGCCACTCCCCATATCGTCAAGCAACATAGTGATGTATAATATACAACTCCTATCTCTGTTTTTGTTCGCTTCTCTTGCTGATTTGTCTATTTTCTGTTGCGAGAGCGTAGCTAATCAATTACAATCAGGGCAAGCCTTCGGCTTAGCAACTATTACTTCATCACAAGGAGGAGCATGACAAGAATGCTTTGGCACACGCTTTTTGCTACCGGAGTGATTGCATGTGCTATTGCTGGATGCGCTGGCGTTCCTACTAAGCCAGTTGCAGCAGTGCCAGTGCATACCATACAACCACACGAGGTGTGTACACATCAGCATCATACGGGCGCGTATACGCTTGATAAGAGCAATCCATACGGGTGGTCGTGCTACAACCTCACCTACTCGATATCGCTCTTCTCGGGCTTCACCTTCACACCCAAGGGCAGCCTCAATATGCAGGCATATTGCACAGCTCGCCACCATGGCATGCGCGCCGTGGTTAACCGCCAGCAAGCTCAGCCAACCTGGCAGTGTGCACCATAGCACTCACCCTCGCAAAAATACAACACCGAACTATACAGCATTAACACGAAAGGATTATCAGTACTTATTATGGAAATCACCGGGTCAGCACCACTCCTCATACTAGCAGTCGCACTTAACGTCGTGTATTTTGTCTTGCTCGTCTGTGGCATCTGTTGGGTTATCCGACAGGGCCGGCGTACCAAGCAGATCAGGCGGCATGTGGCCGCGATCGACGAAAACCTCGAGGCAATTCGCGCCATCCTCACCGAGCAAGCAGAATCTCGCAAGACAAAGTAATAACATCTCGTATACGAAGTATAAAAGCCACCCTCAAGCGGTGGCTTTATTCTTGCGCCGAGTTATTCAGCTGTCTACGCATTGCGGCGAACAATTCGCTGCCACCCCACTACAGTCAGCGACACTAGCCAAACAAGCAGTGCCCCAGCAGTATTGGCCGCGATATCCCAGTTGGTATCATCCAGCGGCAAGCGAGCCACACCAGTCTTCGCCACCAGCAGCTCAAATAGCTCATTCATGCAGCCAAGTGCCGACACCAGCGCAAACAGCGAGAATACCTCCACCAGCCAGTAGCGGCGCCACCCCAGTCCATACTTAAGATAGAGCCACAGGCAGCCGGTAAATATCCCACCACCAATGAAGTGGGTATTAAATGCCGTGTCTTGCCCATCGATCAACGGTGATGGCACATACCACGAGATAAAGAACAACCCACATGCCAAATATAGCAGCCAGCGGTGGTGCCGCTCATGCGTATAGCCATAATGCTGCAAGATAGGTGGTATACTACTCGCCAAGACAATTGGTATAACAATCGAGACAATGGTAAAGATACTCATATTATTTATGTATAACATCAACTACAAGCTAGCTGCCACAGGTCTGTCGCGTATTATGATATACCTACCTCAGCAAATATACTTTGATACTTTGGTGTGTTATCTCCGCACCTTACCTATTCATCACGCTCTCGTTTTACACTCAAGAGAAGTTACTGTCAAAATATCACAAGACAAGCGTCCAAGACTGAGCAGGCTAAAGACTAGCTCCCATACAAATCCGCCCCTGATATAGAGGCGGATACGAAAGCTTTCTTATAGAGGCTATTCTACGCAGCCTCGTGGCGAGCTGCAACCTCGGCAGCCTTAGCGTCAAGCTCAGCTTGCTTAGCATCTTCGGCTGCCTTTTTCTCGGCAGCTTCTTTAGCCTTTTCTTCTTTGAGGCGGGCAGCTTCAGCCTCAGCATGAGCATCGTGCACGTTGTTCACCGCCTCACGGTCGAACTGTACGGCGGTCAGGCGAGCTGACTTACCACTGCGGCCACGCAGGTAGCTCAGGAAGTTGCGGCGCACCTTAGCGCGGCGCATCACCTCAACCTTCTCAACCAGTGGGCTGTGCAGCAAGAATGACTTCTCTACCCCTACGCCACTGGTGATCTTACGTACGGTAATGCGGCTGGTGTGCTGACCTTTGTTGTCGGTGCGGATTACCACACCCTCAAACATCTGGATGCGCTCTTTGTTGCCTTCTTTGATTTTTTGGTGGACGCGGACTGTGTCGCCGCTCCGCACATCAACGACGGCAGGCTTTTTCTGCTGGTCATTGACTTTTTGGATCAGTGCAAAACTCATGACTTTCTCTCTATTTAATTATTAGATGACAATTCAGTTATTGATTGTACCATATTTTGCGTGCAGGGAGAAGAGGGAGAGAGCGCTTTTGCACCAATACCCCAAACATCGCTTAACGCGAACTAGCAACAGCCCCGCTCAGCACCACGAAGAAGTTTTTTATTATAACAAAGAACCTCTCTACCCTACTTTTTGGTGTGTTGCATCATATATAGCTTTAATTGTCTTCTGGTCTTCAGACAAAGTATCAATATCAAACGGTGATGCCATTGGCTCAAACACACCTTCATAAAAATTGCCCTTTACAACAGTCAATTTACCATTACGAACCTCATATACATCGCCAAGCTTGCTACCTGGTTCATTTTGCTCCTGAGTGTAAAACCCTACTTGTTGGACTGGTAGTTTCTCTGCTTTATTGCCTTGCTCGTCTATTCTGTAGCTGCCTGGAGTCTTTAAATCAACTGTAGACCAGTTTCCTTGTTGGTCCTGCACATAGAAGGTCATGGTTTTATCAGGTGACATATCACCTGTGACATTACCATGCTCATCTCCGACAAAAATATTATGATACACCCTACTCGTTCTGTTTTCATAATCCGGAATGACCACACTGCCGCGTAAGACATTGATTTTCGTCCTGCTTTTTAGCGCTTCATCGACTCGTGTACGAAGAGTCTCATTATCTTCTGCAGACAGCTTCTTTTCGCCAGGCCGGACCTTTTCTGCTGATTGTTGTTCGGGCGATTGGGTTGGAGATGCTGGGAAAGATGGTATCTCCGTTGCTTTGTCAGTAGAGTGAGGTCGCTCAGGCTGGGAAGTCTTGTTGCGTGCTGGCGCTTTGATGGATGGATCTGCGCTTGGTGTTGTTGCTGACGATGTTGCTTCGGCAGCGGCAGCAGGTTGAGTTGGTTGTGCTTCGTTTCGTGGCGCTTTTTCAGAAGAGCCACAGCCTACCAAAGCACCAGCGCCCAAAGCAGCTACAGTAGCAGCAGTAAGTACTCTCTCAACACCTCTCAAATCTTCATGTCTTTTACGCATTTTTCCTCTTCTTTCTCTGTATCATCACTGGTGGATGATGCCTATTTTGGATTTATAATCTAAACTATACCGCACTTTGGTATATATAGCAACTAGTTTAGCTGGTGGTGTTTCTTGGGCTGCGTCTGCTCCACCTTCGCGGCGGTTCACTACCTGTACAGCTCTGTTCTCGTACGCTTGCTGGAATTTATACTGGAGCACACGCTTAGCAGCATTATTGCGCACTAGGTCATACATCGTCTGCGAGTCGTATGCATAGAGGGTAAGCACAAGCGCCTCGCCAGCAGACGGTAGTGCACGATTGCGCAGCTGTTTTTTGTTGATGAGCCCAGCCTGCCGAGCTTTGTTGAGGAATATCTCTAGGTCGTGCTCAGAAGCGCACTGGCTCCTTATCTCGGGCAAATCTTGAATAGGAAATACCTGTTTGTCTGCATTATCGTCGGCGCTATTTTCTCGCAAGCTATCGATCAGTGGCTGTGCAAGCTCTACAAGCTGCTCAATCTGGACGCGTACTTCTGCACTGAGGGTAGCCTCTGCAGCGCGGAGCGCTTCTTGCCGCTCTTTGGCTTCTGCTGCTTGACGGTCAGCGGCAGCACGGACGGCTTCGAGTGCTCGCTTTGCCAGTGCATCATCGATATCTGGCACGCTGCTGGCCGAGGCTTCATTTTCTGCGCTACCAGCAGCTGGTAACGCCTCACCGCGAGTAATGTTGGCTGCTTCATGCGCTGCAGCTGTAGTGCCATATAGCGTCCAACGAATCTGTTGTTTGGCGCGGCCACCTACTGGCATCTCTTCTGTTAGTCCTTGCATAGCAATGTCTGCCGGCACCGCACGATAGACGGTGATTGACTTACGTCGCCGACCACGCTCATCAATGGTATATCGCTGCCCACGCTGCAGTACAAGGCCGCTATACTCCAGCTCTTCTGTAATAATCATGACGGGGCGATCTGATCTTTGTGCACTGTATAGTAAGATACTCGCTCGCTTATACCTCTCGAGTTTTGTTTGCACTTTGCTTGGGTCATAAATTGCATCACCTAGCTCTTGCACTGTCCATACTTCACCAGCAGATTCTGCAAGAACCTCCGCTAGCCGCTGGCTGGCGTCTTTTTTGATAAACTCTGGTGTCATACGGCTACCATATCCCAGCTTGTTGCCTGAGCGTGATGTTTGGTCATCATCAGGAAAGACATCAATATATCCAGGCTCACCTCCCTCACCAGCTGATTGTGCCTTGACGACTGCCTCTTTGCCCCAGATACGAGTTGCTGTCTCCTCAGATATAACCGCCAAGGGTGGCTCCGTGAGGCCCATATAATATGCCAGCTCGGCGTTGATCTCACCAATCCTATCTTTAACGATTTGGCACCGCTGCTGTACGTCTTTGCCAAGCGGGGTTGCCTGATACATTTCATCAACCTGCTCTGCTGATTCATCGGGCGTCAATGCCGCATGACCAAGATTGGCCAGAATCTTCGCTATCTTACCTTCTGCTCTGTAGCCACCCTTCTCCATTGGCTGTTCTTCTTCTTCAGCTATTGCGGCAAGAGTAGCCTCGCAGCTTGCTCGCTCCTCTTGATAGCGTTGGAGAACGCCTGCTGGTACCGCGCTTTTGTCGCCAGTCTGCACAAACTTCGCGAGCGCTTTTTGCTGATCGGTTTTGATCTTCGGCAGAGCCTGATTATAGGTATCCTTCTCGTGCTTGGAGGTATTTACGTCGTGAAGGGCCAGCATGACTTCTCTGTGATGCTCATTATCTTTGGCAATTGCTGCCGTTACTTTTTCAAGCGAGTCCTTAGCACTAGTCTCATGTAGTGATGGCTGGCCTATAAATTTTTTCATTATCACTCCGTATGGTGAGCCGCTGCGGCTATGCAGGGCTCTTTGCTCGGTTTGTATCATGCATCATATAATAGCATTTGGCGCGAAAGTATTGCAATAACGGCTGTTTGTCCTTATACTACTCCTTTCTCTTTCTCGCCTGTGTGCGGTATACTAGAGTTTATGGATTATAACAAACTTGCACTCGACCTACACAAAAAATATAAGGGGAAAATCACCACCAGCCTGCGCGATAGCGATGAGCTTGACCGCGATAAACTCAGCAGCTACTACAGCCCCGGCGTGGGCGCAGTCAGCAAGGCAATTGCAGATGACCCTGCTACTCTGCCCACCTACACCTGGACGAATAACCTGGTGGCAGTCATTAGCGATGGCTCGGCCATTCTGGGCCTGGGCGACCTTGGCCCTAAGGCTGCCATGCCGGTGATGGAAGGTAAGGCGCTGCTGTTTAAGCACTTTGCTGGTGTCGATGCCGTGCCAATCGTGCTGGATGTGCACCAGCCAGAGGAGATCATCGCTACGGTTAAGGCGATTGCACCAAGCTTTGGCGCCATTAATCTCGAGGATATCGCTGCGCCCAAGTGCTTCGAGATTGAGGAGCGCCTCAAGGCCGAGCTCGATATCCCCGTCTTCCACGATGACCAGCATGGTACTGCCGTGGTGGTACTAGCTGGACTCATCAACGCCGCCAAGCTGACGGGCCGCAGCCTGGCTGATAGCAAATTCGTCGTGGTCGGTGCTGGCGCTGCTGGTACTGCTATCATCAAGCTGCTGCATACCTACGGCGCTCGGCACATTGTGGCAGTCGATAGCAAAGGCATCGTCGGCAGCCACCGTACCGACCTTAACGCCGAAAAGACTGCCCTGCTTGCCTATGTTGATGCCGCGCAGCAGGGGTCGCTGGAGGACGCGATGGCAGATGCTGATGTATTCATTGGTGTATCGCGCGCCGGACTGCTGACCCCAGAGCTCGTTGGGATGATGGCCAAAAACCCGATTATCTTTGCCCTAGCTAACCCAGTGCCAGAAATCATGCCAGATAGTGCCAAAGCAGCCGGCGCTGCCGTCATCGCCACTGGCCGCAGCGACTTCCCCAACCAAGTCAATAACGCCCTGGCCTTCCCGGGTATCTTCCGCGGCGCGCTCGATAACGGCGTGCAAAAAATCACCGACGAGCACAAGCTCGCCGCCGCCCAGGCGCTGGCAGCGCTGGTCGATGAACCCACAGCAGACTACGTCATCCCCTCACCATTTGATGAGCGCGTGGTTGAGGCCGTGGCGAAGGTTATTCGCTAGGCAATCATCACATAGAAACTCTGCAAAAGGCCGATATTGACATATACCGGCCTTTTGCATTGGACACTATCTACTTTAGTAGTATTAAACAGACCCAGCGCCATTACTTCTGATACGTTTGCGATCTTGCTGGGTGATGTGCTGCAGCATATCAAGCTGGTGCTGCTTGTCGCACGCACCGACAAAGAGCAGGGTGTGCTTGATCCCGCGCTTTTTTAGCTGAGATCGCAGATGCCGATTCGGTATCTTGCCAACATTGACGTCCGCAACGTAGACACGGATCACATTTCGGCTGACTGTTTTGTTATACCAGATCGTATGTGCTTTATATGGTGAGCTATGGCGTATATCACTGAGCCTACTCATTGCGTGCGTTTGCTTGAGACCGTGCTCGTTGAGCGCTGCATCGGCATAATGCGTTAGCCTGCCGAGCACTTCACTCACGATACCCCGCTGCTTTTCTTCTGTCTCGTAGCCAGCCATCTGATGCTCGATATCTTTGGCTGCTTTCGTCCGGCAGTCGAGCACAAGCACTCCAGACCCATTATCGACAAGTACATCAACTGGTGGTAAGCGCTCGCCATCCTCCCCAAGCCACGGAGCAATCGTCGCATCCAGCTGCACCTCTGTTATTGCTTGTTTTTGCTCATGTGGTTTGCTATGGCGCACTGCTTTGTGAGCTGGCTCAGCCGCTTGCGAAGTTGTCTCACGTGGCGGTTCGTCAAGCTGCGTAATGGCCGCGTGGTCGGCCTGGCAGCGCTCTGGTTGGTAACCATCAAGCTGTTGCTCGAGCCAGCGCAACGCATCGATGACCGCGTTATCCGACTCGGTAGCAAGCTGCTGATGAATCGCCCGCTTCAGATCGTCACTCCAGAGCCGCTCAGCACACTCAAGGGCAAGATCATCAACGATTTCTTGGTCTGGCCGGTCATACCATTGATATATTTGTCTTTGCAATTGCTTGATGACTGGTGCTTCGGCAATAATATGCTGGCTGAGCCTATATAGCCTTTTGCTATAGACAAGCTGAAAGTACTGATGAGCGTTGGCGACTGGTTTTGCCTGCGTATATAGTGCCTCGTATGCGCTCGCAAAGGCTGTGAGGTACGGGGTCTGCACATTGCATACATCATCAACCTCCGCCTGGCTCAGCTCGTATTGCTCGAGCGTGTGACGACCTGCGTCTATCGTTGAGCGTAATTGCTGAGTTGCTCTTTCGACAGCCTGCTGAGCAAATTGGCGATACCTTTCGGTCGCAGCATGAGGGTCAAGCTGCTTTTTGCGCCGCCAATTCTTGACGTTCGGCACCGATACATCGTACTGGCCACTCCAATCAACCCCTCGGCTGTCACCAAGAAAGATCGCTTCTATCGTTGCTAAATGCTCCAGCACAACTTCTTCATACTGGTGCATCACCAAGTCTTTTGATCGTTCTTTTGCTTCTGGGTATAGTCGCTGGTTTGTAAATTTCCACGCGCCTTTATCATGTGGGCTGCTATTATAAATACGCGACATGAGGTCAGTCAGATTGAGCGGGTCGATTCGATATTTGCCAATGCTTGCCACTGCGCTATCGAGAGATATAGCAAGGCCATTCTTAAAAGATCCGGCGTGTGCTACCTTGCCGCCCATCTTTTCTAAGACGCTATTCATAACATCAAACGCTGCATAAATACACGCCCCTTTTTCGGTTAGCTCTTGTTCGCTACACTCCCCCACGAGCTGCTCTTGCGAAGGGTACTGTTCGCTCGATAATCGATTCGACTTTAACATGTGCTATTATCGTAGCAGAATATATGACAGGCGTCAAAGTTGTGAGCCAGCATGCCTCACTTGGTGTACAGGCATAATCTAATGAGAGAATATACAGCAAGCGTGCATCGCGGTGCTATATCACCCGCCCAACTTCCTCCAGCGTTGTCTCGCCGCGCAGGGCAGCAAGGACGCCAATTTGCTCGAGGGTAAGCATGCCTTCGCGCTGAGCGGCTTTTTCGATGACGTCTGGGTGGACATCGGTAAAGTCTCCGCGGATGAACTTTTGAATACCTGGGGTCACGATAAGCTGCTCCATAATCACCATACGGCCTTTGTAGCCAAATGGCGCATCATCGCTCGGTACTGGCCGCCAAAGCTTGAAGGTGTCGAGATCGGGATGCTCTACCTCCTCAGGAATATCAGCCAGGACTCGCTTGACATAGCTCCGCGTGGCATCATCTGGCTCATAAGCTTCCTTGGTCTCATCCACAAGCCGCCGCACCAAACGCTGCGCCACCACGAGGCGGATAGCGCTGGCAAAAATCGGGTTCACGCCAATCAGGTCGATCATCCGGCTAAAGGCCGCGCTACTGCTATTGGCGTGGAAGCTCGACATCACCAAGTGACCAGTAATAGACGCTTGAATGGCTGTGCGCGCCGTATCGACATCGCGGATCTCACCCACCATCACAACGTCTGGGTCGAGACGAAGCACGCTGCGCAAACCCTCGCCAAAGCTTCCACCGGCGTTGGTATTAATTGGGATTTGCGAGATACCAGCCAGGCCATATTCGATTGGATCCTCCAGAGTAATAATCTTGCGGTCGGTCGTGTTGAGGGCATTGAGCATACTATAGAGCGTGGTAGACTTACCTGAGCCCGTTGGCCCAACCATCAGCACAAGGCCGCGCGGATGGCTGATGATTTCATCAATCTGCTGGCGCTGCTTAGGCGGAATACCCAGTAAATCAAGATTAAGCAAGCTCTCGTCAAAGTTAAAGAGACGCAGCACGGCATCTTGCCCATACATGGTTGGCACAGTCTCAACACGGATGTTGAGCAAGTGCGTCGCATTGCCATGCGTCACGTCCTTTTGGATGTGACCTGACTGCGGCTCCATCGAAGCACTCGATACACCAGCTCGGCTGGCGAGCTCACCCATGATCACGCGGTAGCGGCTCCGGCTGATCGTCGCTACGGGGTGGAGTGCACCATCGACACGGAGGCGAATCCGGATATCATGGCGTTCATTCTCGATATGGATGTCGCTCGCACCAAGCATATCCGCCTGGTTGATCAAGAAGTCGAAAACCTCCTCACTACTCACTCGCCCAAGTGTCTGGCTCACCTCGGCGATGGTCTCACTATCACCCGCTTTGGCAATCTTAATATCATCGTAGACGATCTTCTTTGGTGGGTCGAAGCGGTTCATCAACACGCGGTAGGCACTGAGGCTAATCAAATAAAATTCGACAGGTAGCCCTCGGTCTTGATACGTGCGCCGCGTCCGCTGGATAACCGACTGGGGCGTTTGTGTCGTGACGGCAAACTGATACGATTCCTGCTCATTGCCATCAGTCAGCGGCAGCATATAGAGGTTGTGCATCTCCTCGATCGTCATTAGGTCGCGTGCTAGTGGCAGCGTCTCTTCGATGGGGCGCATATCAAGGTACTTAAGGCCAAGAATGCGCGAGCGTTGTTCGGTCGACGCCTCATCTTGCTGACGACGACGTTGTTGGACTTCATCTTCATTCATCCTTCTTAGTGTAACAAAAAGCTCGTGGTAAATATAGAGGGTAAATCCAAAGCACTTCAGGTATAATACAACTATGCCAGAGATTATTGTTATCGCGCACAACATCCGCTCAACGCACAATGTCGGGGCGATCTTTCGTACCTGCGAAGGATTTGGTGTGCAGCGGCTTATTCTCAGTGGCTACACACCCTACCCCGATCTTGCCCTTCAGCCAACCCCACCGCACTGTGCCTACCACCTTGAAGAAACAGTGCGAGCCGACCCACGTTTGCCGCATATCCGCGAAAAGATTACCCAGCAGATCCACAAGACGGCGCTTGGTGCCGAAGCTCTTGTGCCGTTCGATTATCAGTCAGAGCTCGACCTGGCGCAGTTTGCTGGCTATCGCATTGTTGCGCTCGAGCAAGCTCCTACCTCTGTTACCATCTCGCAGTATCAGCCACCAGATAAGCTCGTCCTTTTACTTGGCGAAGAAGTCCACGGCATTCCGGCCGAGACGCTCACGCTGGTGGATGATATCATCGAGATTCCGATGTATGGGCAAAAGGAGTCATTTAACGTATCAGTCGCGACCGGTATCGCGCTCTATGCGCTCACAACCGCTGGATAGTTATAGCATCATATGTACCCATTTTGTTTGCGTTATAGCAAATATCGGGTTATACTAGCAGCAGGTGGCACGACCAAGCCACCGCCCACAGCTTGCCTGTGCTTGAGCTTATTTCGCTCGCCTCGCAAGTATCTGGCCTCGCGCCGCCCTGGTCGTAGACGCTACTGTTCGAAGTAAAAATTGCACGCACAGCCAGCAGACTCCCAGGGTGGCGTGAGTCACCCCCCTACGCGGGGACGGCATTATTTAACAACAACGCAGTCTCTACCGAGGATTTGTGCGAACTCATCCTGCAGCCGCTGCTGCGCGTCGACCCGGAATGGCAGGCGAATTGCCGACGTTTTGTCATCACCGAGCATCATAATAATATCGTGCTGACCTGGGTTTTCTGTACACAGCTGCTTAAACTTCGTGAGAGCAGCCATATCATCGGGGTTCTTGACGCGCACATAGACCGTTGGGAGTGTATCAAGCGGTTTGGGTGGCGGGGCGGCTGCTGACACTGATGCGGCCGCACGTGTCGATGCTCGCGCTGAGCGCTGGGCAGTATTCTTCTGCGATGACGCCCGGCGGCGCGGCGCGGCTGCTGGGCCGGTTGGCGCGGACATTGTGCGGCCAGTTGCCTGGTATTCGGCTAAGTCGGTATCAGTCACGACGGTGATTTCATTGGCTATCAGCTTGGCTTCATCACCAAGGTTGCCATCACGGTCGCGCGCGCTCACCTTGCCGCTGGCAGTGATTACCACATCTTGCTCCAGCTGACCAGCAAGCTTCTCATACAGATTCGGGAAAATAATAATCTCACTCTCACCCGATTTGTCCTCAACTTCCACAAAGGCCATCTTGCTGCCCGACTTCGTCACAATCGTCCGCAAGCGCGTCACGAGGCCACCGATCGTCACTGTCTGGCCGTCGATCTGTGGTGAGACAGTGCGCAGTGGCACGGTCTGCTCAGCAAAGAACGTATCATAATGGTCGAGCGGGTGCGCACTAATGTAGAGGCCAATCAGTTCGCGCTCCCACATGAGGCGCTCTTTGTCGGTGTGTTTGACGGGCGCCGGCTTAAGCTCAATCGACGGCATAACTTCTGTAGAGCTATCGGCTAGGCTACCGAAGAGATCGGTCTGGCCGCTCAGCGCTTCCTTCTGTAATTTACTCGCAAAAGCAAGGACATTCTCAAGATTAAAGAGAAGATCAGAGCGATCACCCAGCGCATCAAAGCCGCCCGATTTAATGAGCGACTCCCACACCCGTTTGTTACACTTACTCGTCGAGACACGCTTGGCAAAATCCTCCACAGTCGCAAACTTCCCGTCGCGGTCACGCATTTTGACGATCTCTTCCACTGCGCCCACGCCAACGCCCTTCACTGCTGCCATACCAAAGCGAATCTGCTTCTTGCCCGGCACCACCGCAAATTCTTCGTACGATTCATTCACATCAGGGTTAAGCACCGTCAGGCCCATATGCTTGCACTCGGTGATCTCAATCGCTAGTCGGTCGACGTCATCGTGGTCACTCGTCATCAAGGCTGCCATAAAGGCATCGGGGTAGTGCGCCTTGAGATATGCCGTCCAGTAGGCGATGAGCCCGTAGCACGCCGCGTGGCTTTTGTTGAAGCAGTAATTGGCAAACTCCTCCAGCTGCGTCCAAAACGTCTCGGCCATCTCACGCGTCGCTCCACCGACCTTCACTGCTCCTTCGACAAACTCCGGCTTGACCTTCTTCATTAGGTCGATCTTTTTCTTACCAACGGCCTTACGTAGGGTGTCGGCCTGCCCACCAGTAAAGCCGCACCACTCCTTGGAGATCTGCATAAACTGCTCTTGATAGACCAAAATACCATACGTGTTCTCAAGTGAGCTCTTCATCCCCGGGTGAAGGTAGGTGATCTCCTCCTCACCATGCTTGCGCCGAATAAAACTATCGATAAACTGCATTGGTCCAGGCCGATACAGCGCCACCATAGCGATGATATCCTCAAAGTGTGACGGCTTGAGGGCGCGCAAATAACGCTTCATCCCAGCCGACTCAAGCTGGAATACCCCTGTTGTATCACCCCGCTGAAAGAGCTTGTATGTTGCTTCGTCATCAAGTGGTAACGTGGAGAGGTCGATCGTATCACCATAGACTTTGCGGATGATCCGCATTGCATTATTAATAATCGATAAGTTCGATAGGCCAAGGAAGTCCATCTTGAGCAAGCCAAGATCCTCTACCTCACCCATCGGGAACTGCGTCGCCACGACGCCTTTCTGCGCCTGCTCCAGCGGAATGTATTTGACGAGCTCGTCGGGCGCAATCACCACACCACACGCGTGCACCCCATGGCTGCGAATCGTTCCCTCTAGCTGGATAGCATAATCAAAAACTTGCTTAGCAGTTGGGTTCGTCTCGTATTCGTGCTTAAGGTCGGGGTCTTCTTTGGTGCTGACTGCCAATGGAATGTGCCGCCCCTGGGCGGGTGGTGGCACCATCTTAGCCAGACGGTCACTTTCGGCATACGGTACCTCCAACACACGTGCGACATCACGCACCGCCGCCCGAGCCGCCATCTTACCAAAGGTGACGATGTTGCTCACGTGGTCGTGACCATATTTATTTGCACAGTAGTCGATCACTTCATCGCGCCGCGTATCCTGGATGTCGACATCGATATCAGGCATACTAATGCGATCGGGGTTAAGAAACCGCTCAAAGAGCAGACCATACTTGAGCGGGTCAAGATCGGTGATATTAAGCGCATAGGCAATGATAGACCCTGCGGCACTGCCCCGACCTGGCCCAAAGACAATCCCCTGGCTCTTACCCCAGTTAATGAAGTCCTGCACGATGAGGAAGTACCCCTCATACCCCATGCTTGCCATGACACCCAGCTCCATCTCGGCCCGCTCACGCACGCTGTCGGCCAAAGTGGGGATAATTTGCTCGGGGAGCTGATCAGCAGTATCTTCAGGTTTTGCACCATTGTAACGCTGGGCTAGGCCACGATACACTAGCTTGTGCAAATAGCTATGTTCGCTCGTCTCGCTCTCAGGCAAGGGGTACTTTGGGATGAGGATCTTGCCCAGCTCGATATCAACATTGCAGCGGTCGGCAATCTGTTTGGTATTGGTAATTGCCTCAGGCAGCTCGCTGCCCCACCGAGCAATAATGTCACGCGGGTCGGTCAAATGGAGCTCGAAATCTTTCAGGCTCATCCGCTTTTCGTCACTCAAGAATGAACCCGTCCCCACGCAAAGCAATATCTCATGCGCATCCTGGAAGTCGTGCGTCAAGTAGTGGCCATCGCACGTCACCACCAGAGGAATGTCCAGCTCCTCAGCCATACGACGCAAGCCTTCGTTAATCTTCGCCTGCACATCCCAGTGCGTATTAGACTCGGGGTGACCATGGTCTTGCAATTCCAGGTAGTAGCGATCGCCAAAGACACGCTTATACCACTGAGCAATCTCAACTGCCTTGGCATAGTCGTCATAGCGCAGTGCCTCGCCAATCTCACCACTTGCGCAGCCGCTTAGGACGATCAGCCCTTCATTGAGCTCCTCGAGGAGGTCGTGGTCAATCCGCGGCTTATAGTACATCCCCTCTAGGTTTGCCTTCGTACTCAGCCGCATCAGGTTGTGATACCCCTGATTATTCATCGCAATGATGGTCAGGTGGTAGCGCATCTTATCTTTGGCAGGGTCACGGTCGAAGCGCGATCGAGCGGCAACGTACGCTTCAATGCCAAGAATTGGCTTGATGCCCGCCGCCTTGGCTGTCTTGTAATAGTCAAGCACCCCACTCATCGTCCCGTGGTCAGTAATAGCCGCTGCCGTCATACCATAGTCTTTAACAGTACTAACAAGATCACCAATCTTCGTCAAGCCATCAAGCAGCGAATGATGGGTGTGGTTGTGCAGGTGAACAAAATCTGACGGTTGCAAAGCTGATGAGTGAGAAGTCATACCTCTTTAGTATAGCAAATGAACAAGTGATAAGGCCAACCCTCCATCGTTGTGATTAGCAAAAATAAACTCAACTACCCTCACGTTGCGTGTGCCAGTCGTTCATCACTCCATCTAGTGGAGTGCAATGATCTACTGCAGAATAAATGGGGGGCTTTGCCCCCGTATAGCATATCAGTGCCGCGCGTTCATCACCTTAATAACACTATCAATGAAGTCTGCCAAGCCTGGCACCAAGAGACCAATAGCATTGAGCAGCCAGACAAACAGCGCCACAAGAATCGTCCCGCCAAGCACGCTTCCGAGGCCAAAAAATATCCCGCGGATGAAGTTCATTTTGTAGACTTCTGCGCGGCTTCGATGAAAATCGTAAAATAAATCCTCGAGGGTAGCCTTGCGTGCATCGGTCTCGTTGGCTTGTTTGACCTGCCGTGTAAGCTCGGCAACTGGCCCAGGATGATCATGCCTCTCACAAGTCGCCGACTTGTCTGATGGGCGCTGTGACGGTAGTGATTGCTCTGTCATAATAATTGCAAGGGTGCGGCGAGCTTGCTCCCCCTAGGAGAACACTCGCCGTACCCATTTGTAGCTTACAGGCTACTTTTTACCCTTAGCAAACTCGTCGCGAGCACTGCGCAAAGCACGGTCACTGCGGTCGTGCAGGTCGCGAGCAGCATCACGTGCTTCATAGTACACCTTCTCGCCCTTAGCGCGCAATTCGTCACCCTTTGTAGTGGCGTCTTGCTTGAGCTCATGCGCTTTTTTCTTGAGGTCGGTTCGTGTTTCTTTACCCGACTTTGGTGCCGTCAATAGACCAGCTACCACACCAGCAGCAGCACCGAGGACTGCACCAAGGACAAATTTACCTTTCGACATTCTTATATTCTCCTTTATCGATTACGTTTGGTAATAAACAATTTTTTGATCGAAGACATAGCCGTCTTAGCCAGCCAAAATGGCGAAGTAAATCGGGTGATATTATCAGTTGTTGTCTCGAGGTTGGTTGCCACGCGCTCAGCTAATTCTGCCACTGCACTAATCCGCTTAGTAATACGAATCAATATAACCGTCAAGACAATCGCAAGCACCAGCAGCAGCGCCAGCAATACCGATAACATGATAACTAATATCTGAGCCCACTCCATGCGGTATCTCCTTTATGTTAGTAGCATATATACTATGCCTGAGTATCAGTATAGTGAGTCCGCAGATATTTTGCAAACTCTGGGCCAAGCACGGGGTCTTTGAGGCCAAAATCCACGACGGTCTTGAGGTACTCTAGCTTATCGCCAGTGTCATAATATGTACCGTTGGTAATCTCCACACCAAAGAACGCGTGGTCGTCATCAATCATCCGCTGCATAATAGGCTGGACGGTAAACTCGCCATGCCCATCAAAATGCTCTTTCGCGTGCTCAAGGTAGCTAAAGAATTCGCCAGGCAAAATATAGCTGCTGACACTAGCGAGGTCAGATGGCGCATTAGCCTTACCTGGCTTTTCAACGATGTTGCTCATCTTAATAACGCCGTCCGATAGCTGCTGGCCAGCCACAACGCCGTAGCGATCAAACTCAGCATCATCGACGATCTTTTTGCACGATAGTACCGCACCATCGAGCTCTTGCGACGCAGCAATCATCTGCTGGAAGCGGCTTGGGCTAGCAGCAATGAAGTCGTCGGCAAAGGTATAGATGACGGGCTCGTCGCGGTTGATGAGGTGCGCCGCACAAGCCAGTGGCGTTGCGTTGCCGTATGGGCCCTTTTGGCGGATGTAGATAAAGTTTGCCATCTCCGAGAGCTGCTTGACGGTGTCGATCAATGGCTGCTTCTTTGGCCCACCAGCCCGAAGGTTAGCTAGCAGATCCTCATTTGGCACATCAAAGTGGTCTTCGATCGCACGCTTATTGGCACTCCCCACAATGATAATATCGCGAATTCCCGCCTGGACGAGCTCCTCCACCACATACTGAATGATTGGCTTATCAATCAGTGGCATCATCTCCTTAGGCATTGCCTTCGTCTGCGGTAAGAACCGCGTACCAAAACCCGCGGCGGCGATGATTGCTTTTGTTGGTCGTTTCATTATGTTTCTCCTTGTATATCCTTTAGTTGCTCACTTCAGCCTCTCACGAATCAGTTTCTGCGCCAGAGCTGGGTTGGCTTTGCCGCGAGAGCGCTTCATGACTTGCCCGACGAGGTAGCCAATTGCCTTATCCTTGCCGGCCTTGATATCGGCAATGGACGCCGCACTGGCTGGGTCATTCATCACCTCATCGACGATCGCGCCAATTGCCCCTTCGTCCGACACCTGGAGCAAGTTCTTTGCCTCAGCAATTGCCTCAGGCATCGTACCAGTATATTGCTCGTCAAAGAGGTCGAGAAAGAGCTCCTTCGCACCAGTCGAGCTGACTTTGTTGTCCTCCACCAATTGCGAGAGCAGCAAGAGTCGCCGCGGCCCAACAAAACCCGACTCAACCTTACTCATATCCATCAACTCTTCTGGCGTGGAGGCAAACCAATTAAATATCCGCTTGACAAGCCGCTGATACACCAGCTCATCGACGCCAAGGCTTTGCAAAACGGACGTAGCATTGTGCTTTAGTGGGTAGATATCACTCAGCAAAATAGCCAGTGGCTGATGGCTCAGCACCGTATTAACCACCGAGTTATCCAGCGCAAGGCTCTGCCACTGCGCACGGTATTCACCTGGCATCGTCGGCACATCCTGCTGGACACGGGCGATCTCTTCGTCCGTCAAGACAATCGGTGGAATGTCTGGGTCGGGCATGTAGCGATAGTCCTGTGCATCTTCTTTGCTGCGCTGGCTCGTGGTGATGCCTTTATCGTCACTCCAGCCACGGGTTTCTTGCACGACACGCTCACCGCGCTCGAGCAGATCCGCCTGACGGGCAAATTCATACTCAACCGCCTTTTCTACGCTGCGGAAGCTATTGAGATTCTTCACTTCAGCACGTGTACCAAGCTGATCTGAACCCTTTGGCGCGATTGAGATATTGACATCAAAGCGCATATTACCATGGTAGAGATCACCGTGTGTGACGCCAGCATAAGTCATGAGCTTGTGAAGCTCTGCTGCGTAGGCACGGGCCTCGGCTGCTGAGTGAATATCAGGCTGCGAGACGATCTCAATCAGTGGTGTGCCCGCCCGGTTGAGGTCAACTAGCGAGTAGCCATCGTGGTGTGTTAGCTTGCCAGCATCTTCCTCCATGTGAGCATGGTCGATCCGGACGCGCGTGGTACTGCCATCATCGAGCGGCACATCCACATAGCCCGCCAAGATAATTGGCTGATACATCTGGCTCGTCTGGTAGCCTTTCGGTAGATCTGGATAAAAATAATGCTTACGATCGAAGCGCGAAACGCGAGCGATGGGTGCATTGAGTGCCTTGCCAGCCCGAATCGCAAGATCGACCGCGTGGCGATTCAGCACTGGCAGCATGCCAGGCAGGCCGAAGTCGATTGGATGGACTTTGCTATTAGGCTCGGCATCGCGGGCATCATTGTCTGCTGGACTGAAGAGTTTTGTGTTCGTCGCCAACTGGACGTGGCATTCGATACCGATCGTCACTTCATATTTTTGCAAAACATCGTGAGAAACTGCCATAATTATATCGCTCCCAAATCCTTTAACCCCTGTTTATACGCGGCTAATGCCCGCAAGGCAATCTCGCGCGAGAGCCGCACATTGGTCTCGTGTGCTAGCTTGTTGCGCACCTTGTGAGCACCCCATACGTGGTTGCTATTGCTCCATTGTTCGCGGGCCGACTTCATGCGCTCGCCCATCGTATCACCGGCAAAGCCACGCTCACGCAGGGCAAGATCGAGCAACTTATCTGCCTCGAAGATAGCCAGCTGATACGTGCCAATGTTGGATTTGTCGAGGCTATTCTCAATGGCAAGCCAGCGCGCTTGGTATTTCTCGACATTGAGCACCTTGCCGCCCTGGCGCGTCAGTGCAACAACAGCAGCCAAGATTGCAGCAATGATAATAATACCCACCAGAAGAATCGTCACACCCCCAGACATTAGGCGCTCCTTTCTGTAGCCGCTTGGGATGCTACGGCAAGCAGTGTCGCATCACTCTGCATGGGGCCAATCAACTGTGCACCAATTGGCAAGCCCGCCTGGCTCACCCCTGCTGGCACATTCAGTGCAGGTAAGCCTGCCAGACTGGCTGGCACTGTCATGATATCCGCGAGATACATCTTGAGTGGGTCGTCGCTGTTTTCGCCAAGGCCAAAGGCAGGAGTTGGTGCTGTTGGCAAAAGAAGCATGTCGTATTGCCCAAACAGGGCGTTAAATTCGTTGATGAGCAGCGTCCGCGCCTTTTGTGCCTGGAGATAGTACGCGTCGAAATACCCACTACTGAGTACGTAACTACCAATCATAATGCGCCGCTTGTTCTCTGGCATAAAGCCTTCGTCGCGGCTCCGACCATAAAGCTCGGCCAGTATCTTGACCCCCTCAGCGCGATAGCCATAGCGTACACCATCGTAGCGCGCCAGGTTGCTTGAGATCTCAGCTGGCACAACAATGTAGTAGATAGCAAGAGCGTACTGGAGCATCGGCATACTCACTGTCTCAACAGTATGGCCGTGCGACCGCAGGATATCGGCATAGTGATTGACCGCTTGCTGTACGTCTGCATCAACACCATCACCCATTGCTTCGTTGATGATACCGATTTTCAGCTGCTGCGGCGTCTCTGCCGCAGGCGCGAAGAAGTCGGGCAACGTCGTCATATCTTTCGGGTCTTGGCCAGCCATAACGCTCATTACCACAGCAACATCCTCAGCACTGCGCGCAAAGCAGCCCATCGTATCAGTGCTCGAGGCCATTGCCACCACACCATAGCGGCTCGCTGTGCCGTAGGTTGGCTTGATACCATACACGCCATTGAAGCTAGCGGGTTGGCGAATCGAGCCTCCCGTATCTGTTCCTAAGGCAAATGGCACAATGTCGAGCGCTGTCGCTACGGCCGAACCACCACTGCTACCACCAGCTACCTTCGTCTTGTCGACAGCGTTGTGTGTAGCACCAAAGTATGAGTTCTCTGTGCTCCCACCATGCGCAAAGGCATCGAGGTTACTCTTGCCAATGCAGATCGCCCCAGCTGCTTCAAGCTTATCTACCACTGTTGCCTGAAGAGGCGCATCAAAGTTCTCAAGCATCTTGCTTGCTGCCGTACTCGGTGCACCATACGCAAGATAATTATCCTTAACGACGAACGGCACACCAGCCAGCACCCCAACGTCCTCGCCCCGAGCCAGTGCCTCATCAATTTCTCGTGCCCGCTGCAATGCCCGCTCCTCTGTCAGACTCAGCAGGGCGTGGTATTCCTTAGCATCACGCGCCCGCTGTAAAGCCGCTTGTACCTGGGCAGTAGCTGATGTCTGGCCTTGTTTGATCTGAGCAACTCTCTCTGTAATATTCATATCACAACACCTTCGGTACTTTTACGCAATTATCTGCCTGCTCAGCTGCTAGCCCCAATAGCTGTTCGCGCGATACGTCGCCAGCATCTACTGTGTCGGGCCGCCATACATTGGTCAGGCCAGTTACTTGGTAGGTTGGCTCAACACCGGTCGTGTCGAGGGTGGATAGCTGCTCAATATAGTGCAGGATATCCTCGAGGTTTTGGCGCAGCGCGGCAACGTCGGCTGAACTGCCAAGACTAATCGAACTTAATTGTGCAAGGTGTTGCACATCTTCAGTGGTAATACTACTCATTATGGATATATTGTACCACATTCGGTGCGTGGAATCGCTATATATCAATGAGCAACGAGTAATGCGTCAGTAAGAAGTGTGGGTAGTACGGAGTGCAATACTCATGCTAAGCTACTTCCAGCTTATCACCCTTAGCTCGATTGCAGCGCCAACAGAGCGCTCGCAAATTTTGCTCGGTCGTGATACCGCCTTTTGACACTGGTACAATATGGTCAACTTCGAGCAAGAGGTGCTTCTCATCTTGGCGTGAGATATGACACTTCTGGCATTCGTAATTGTCTCTGCGCAAGATAAACCGCCTAAGCTTTGGTGTCATGAGCTGACGCTGAAACTGCGCAGATTTGCGATAGGTTATCTGTTGGCTGAGATATTCTGCCAATTTTTGGAGCTTTTTCTCTGTAAGAGTAATATCAAACGAGTAGTTATTGCGCTTGGCGGGCGAACTATATTTAAATGAATATACGAGAAAATAATTCTTTTCAAACTTAGGTAATGTATTCGATCCAAGCTGCTTCATTGTCATTTTCTTGAAAATATAGGCTCCGACGTACATTTTGGCATCGATAAAGTCCATAATCTCGTTGTATTCGCTCCGCAGTATTTCCTCAGTCTTTTTGATTGTGTCGTACTTCTGAAGGATTTGCTCAAGTATTTGCACTGTCTCTTCGTTTATTGTGCGCTGCGCAAAAAAATATTTGACAATATAGCGGTATGGGTCAAGCTGCGCATTTTTATACACCGTAAGTGTGCTATTCTTCACATGCGCATGCGAAAGCCTCGACTGCTGCTGGCGAATAAAATGCTTGGTTTCGGGCAAAAAGGCATTGAAGTCGTTATATTCTTGTATTTGCTTGGCAAGCCTCTGCTTGACACTCTGAAACTCTGCCGTTTTGTAATAACCACGTGTCCTCCAAAACACGATGCAATAACAAACGACAAAGAATATCACTGGCAAGCAGAGCAGTATAACGTTGCAGATAGCAAGTCCAATAAGAATCAACCACCGGATAAACTTCGGTCGACGATCGATCGTTGCCAAAAAATATATCACATGCTCTGGCAGGGCGTGAGTATCACGTATAGGCATACTACATCATATTATACACTCTGTGCATATACCGATCGTAGGTTTACTCAGCTACTGCTACAACTTACTCTTCACCTCGGCGATCAGATCTCGCAATTCGGCCGCCCGCTCAAACTCAAGATTGGCACTAGCGAGATTCATTTGGCCAGTCAGGTCTTTGATAAGGCTCTTGTATTCGTCCTTGGGGATTTTACGTAGGTCAAGTTTGGGCGCGTCATCCTCTTTTTGCGGGATGATGGAGCGCAGACCTTCGTCGATTGCTTTATTAATGCCACGCGGTGTAATGCCATGTTCGCGATTATATGCCTGCTGAATTTCGCGTCGGCGTTTGGTTTCGTCAATCGCTCGGCGCATGCTATCGGTGATACTATCACCATACATGATTACCCTGCCCTCAACGTGGCGAGCTGCCCGGCCAATTGTCTGGATGAGGCTACGCTCGCTACGGAGGAAGCCTTCTTTGTCGGCATCCATAATCGCCACCAAGCTCACTTCTGGCAAATCAATCCCCTCACGCAAGAGGTTGATCCCCACTAGGACATCATACAAGCCCATGCGCAGATCGCGCAGAATGTCACCGCGCTCGAGCGTGTCGATCTCGCTGTGGATGTAGGCTGTCTTGATACCGAGGTCGGTCAGATAGGTAGAGAGATCCTCAGCCATCCGCTTAGTGAGTGTTGTCACGAGCACGCGCTGCTGCTGGCTGGTGCGCTCGCGAATTTCTGCAATGAGGTCGTCTACCTGTCCTTCAGTTGGGCGAACAATGATTTCTGGGTCGAGCAAGCCAGTGGGGCGAATCACCTGTTGAGCGGGTGCGGGGCTGCGCTCGAGCTCATAATCGCCAGGGGTAGCAGAGACGTAAATCACTTGGTTGATGTGCTTATCGAATTCATCAAAGCGCAGTGGGCGATTGTCTAGCGCGCTCGGCAGGCGAAAGCCATGCTCCACCAGCACTTCTTTGCGAGCGCGGTCACCATTATACATCGCGCGCACCTGGGGGACGGTTACATGACTCTCGTCGATCAGCATCAAGAAATCGTCAGGAAAGTAATCGAGCAAGGTAGCTGGCTGCTCGCCCGCTTCGCGGTTGGTGAGGTAGCGACTATAGTTTTCGATCCCCTTCACGAAGCCAGTCTGCTCGAGCATTTCCAGATCGTACTTGGTGCGCTGACTCAAGCGCTGCGCCTCAAGCAGTTTTCCGTGCGCCTCAAACCACTGCTCACGATCCTCATACTCCTGTCGAATCCGGTCAATCGCCTGCTTAATTTTCTCCTTAGGCGTTGCATAGTGACTACTCGGAAAGATAGTAAACTCCGCTGGCTCATCGAGGATCTCGCCCGTGAGCGGGTTGATGTGTGTAATTCGATCCACCTCATCACCAAAAAATTCCACCCGATAGGCCGTCTCTTGCCCTGCCGGAAAGACATCGACCACATCGCCCTTGACGCGAAAGGCACCGCGTGCAAAATCGATATCATTGCGATGGTATTGGATATCCATCAGCTGGCGCAAAAATTTATCCTGAACTCGCCGCTCACCCTGACGCACTGTGACGGATAGCTCATAATAATCAGCTGGCGAACCCAGGCCATAGATACAGCTAACACTGGCGATAATAATCACATCGCGGCGCGTGAGTAATGCATCAGTCGCTGCATGGCGGAGGCGGTCGATCTCTTCATTGATGGCTGAATCCTTCTCGATGTATGTATCACTGCTGGCAATATATGCTTCTGGCTGATAATAATCAAAATAACTGACAAAGTAGTGTACTTCATTGTCTGGAAAGAACTGTTTGAACTCACTAAAGAGCTGCGCCGCGAGCGTCTTGTTATGCGCCAAAACAAGCGTCGGCACGCCACGCTGAGCGATAATATTTGCCATCGTAAAGGTCTTACCGCTACCCGTTGCACCAAGTAGTGTCTGCTCGCGCTGACCAGCCTCCAGACCACCAAGTAGCTGGGCGATCGCCTGTGGCTGATCACCGGTCGGTTGATAGGCAGAACGAAGCTGAAATGGTATGTGCGTCACGCTCCTTAGTGTAGCATAGCGCGGGGCTTAAATCACACTCTGGCGATTCATCTCAGCAAGGAGTTTGTTGTACGTTGCTTGCGGATCTTTGGCGTGGTTGATCGCTCCACCAACGCTAATCACGTCAGCACCACCCTGGGCAATATGGAAGACATTATCTACCGTCACGCCACCATCCCAGCCAATCTCGACCCGAGGATGAATAGCCCGCACTAGCCGGATTTTCTCCAGCTGCATCATTCGCGCTTTGCCACCAAACTCACCCAGCTTACCACTGACGATCGATACATAGTCGGCCGTTTCGATATACGACGCCACCGTCTCCGGCACTGTCGTACGCTGCAGGGCCACACCAGCATGAATACCAGCTTGTTTGATCTGCTGCAAGACAGGGATCAAATCCTCTTTGACTTCGGCATGAAAGATAATTGTACTAGGCCGAAGCTTGATCAGTTTCTCAACGTACACGCTAGGGCGCGCCACCATAGCGTGGATATCAACCGTCCATGACTGAGGCCACCACAGTTGGCCGATCCCTACCGTTTGACGGGGCGCAAATACGCCATCAGAAATATCAATATGAACCCGCTTGGCAAACGGCATAAAATGCTCTACCGCAGCCTTGTATTCATCAGTTTTTGTACTCAAAATAATTGGTGCTATGACAGCCATGCAAGACATTATACGGCGTCTGACGTGTGTTGTAAAGACGGCGACGGCGTTCTTTCACGTTTGCGAGAGCTAAGGAGGGAGTGTTAGACTGACGTGCGCGAAGAGTAGGTATTTGACACTTCCTTAACAGCATTTAAGAAAGCGTCATCAAAGTCCTCGTATTTCTTTTTCTTTGTCATATGAATTAGGGATTCCAATTCTGCCATTTCTTGTGAAGATAACGCGCAGTCATTTGCGGCTAATACTGTGCAAATATGCTCAAGGGCGACAGCCCATTCGCCCGCATCATTGAACATTGTCGCTAGTTCCACGTCAATATTTGTTAGGTAGGGACTTTTGTCGATGTAGTCTTGTATTGCTTTTGTCAAACTCATATGCATACTTTAGCACAATATATCGGACAGTTAAGCAACTACAGAACATTCTTTATAGCAGACCTTTCACATAATAATGCTCTACAAACTCGCTGGGCAACTCCCTGCCTGCGGCCGTGCCATGCCAGTGGTGGCGTAGTAGCGAATGTCGGTGAGATGGCGGTCGGTGGCTTGGATGCAGAATTTGGTGGCATCGGCGCTCAGCGTAACCTGCACGGCCGTGTCGCTTGGTGGACGGTAACCAACTTGCTCGAGGTTAGTGCTATAGCTTGCACCACTAGCGCTGGCATTGGCGTGATGCGTCTTGATCGCCTCAAGTGCACTGGTGGCTGCCGCACGCGTTGCGACATCGACTGAGCGCCGGCGATAGCCCGAATACGCCGTCATAGACAGCGTTACGAGCAAGCCCAAGATCGCAATCACAATCATCAGCTCCATGAGCGTGAAACCCTTCTGGCTCCGCTGTATCCACCATACCGCCCTGCTTTGCCTCATTATATTTCTCCCTCCATTAGCATAAGCATATTTAAACATCACTATAGCAGGTGGAATGGTCAAGGGCAATAGCACTTTTCTTCTTGGCAGTATATACTAGGTTTATGGTGACCAAACAAGACGTCCTGACAAAAGCCCGCGGCCTCTATAGCGAAGATCAGCTGTATGAAATCGACCATGCGATCGACTTCGCCACCCAAGCTCACCACGGGCAAAAGCGCAAAAGCGGTGAGCCCTACATCACCCATCCGCTGAGCGTTGCAATTATCTTGATTGACTGGGGGATGGACAGCGACACCATCATTGCAGGTATTCTCCATGATACCGTTGAGGATACCGAGACGTCACTAGACGACATTGAGTCGCTTTTCGGACATGACGTATCCTTCCTCGTTGATGGCGTGACGAAGGTGAGTCAAGCTCGGGCTGGTATGCGCGACCTGGGCCACTATCTCCCTCAGACAAAAGACAACCTTACCAAGCTGCTTATTGCTGTGGGACAGGACGTGCGTGTCATTATCATCAAGCTGGCCGACCGGCTGCACAATATGCAGACTCTGCAATTCAAGTCGCCCGAAAAGCAGCAAAAGATCGCCCGCGAAACGCTCGAGGTCTTCGCCCCCATGGCCGACCAGCTCGGTATGGGGCGCGTGCGGATGGAGCTGGAGGAGCTTGCTTTTAGCTACCTTGACCCCAAAGAATACAAGCGGCTCGAGAAGGTCATGAAGCAGCGCCTGGGCAAAAGCACCCGCAAGCTTGGCGTCGTCCGCCTCGAGGTCGAGCGGGCACTCAAGGATGAGAAGCTTGAGTTTGAGATCAATGGGCGAGTCAAAAGCCTCTATAGCCTGCATCGCAAGCTGCAAAAGCGCGGTAGCATTGATAACATCTACGATCTCATGGCACTGCGCATCATTGTCCGCACTAAGGAAGAGTGTTACCTCGTGCTGGGCATCCTCCACTCGCTCTATCAACCGATGATTGCTCGCATCAAAGACTATATTTCCATCCCCAAACCAAACGGCTACCAGAGCCTCCATACGACGGTCATCACGCCCAATAAGCAGATCGTCGAGTTCCAGATCCGCACGCGCGATATGCATGAATATGCCGAGCGCGGCCTTGCCGCCAGCTTCCACTACCAACAGCAAAAAGACAGCAAGGAGTACCTCAAGGGCGACTCCAGGCGCGGCGTGTCGAACCTACCAGCTCAGCTGCAGTGGATTACGCAATTGCAAGAAATCGCTGCTCGTCTACGCGCTGGCGAGGATATCCCTCGCGAGCAGTTATCAATCGACCTCTTTGGCCACCGTATCTTCGTTTTTTCTCCCAAAGGCGATATCTACAACCTCCCCGAAGGGGCGTTGCCGCTGGACTTCGCCTACGCCATCCACTCCGATATCGCCAAGCACGCCTATGGCTTCCGGATCAATGGCAAAATGGAATCATTCGAGCGGCCACTTGAGAATGGTGACGTCATCGAAGTCCTCACTCGCAAACTCTCATACCCCAAGCCAGGTTGGGCGCAGCTAGTCACCACTAGCCACGCCCGCGACAAGCTCCGCCTTCAGCTCAACAAAATCCGCGTCCAAGCCGTTAATGGCGCGATTAGCCTGACGGATAAAATTATGCCAATTAGTAAGCCTGAGGCTGCTTCAAAAAAATCAAAGAATAAATAGTTGAGATAAGACTGCTTAGTTAAATAGTTACTGCGCATCTGAATTCAAGCCTCCAGGTTCCCTCTATCACCATTATTATCCAACAGATGTGGGTAGCCTATTGTGATAACCAGCCTGCGAGCCTCTGACTTTCTTGATAAAGCAATATTCTGCAAGTACCGCCTGTTTTATAGTAACCTAGAGAATTTTAGAAGTTTGAGTAAAAATACAAAATACCCCAGTGGGGTATTTTGTATTTGCTTGAGCATCCTATCTAGCGCTCATTCCAACGCGCAATGGATTCATGGATAATCTGCTTGGCACGCGTGGCGTCACCGAAGCCCTTCACGACAGTAGTGCCAGGCTTCTTGAGGTCTTTGTAGTGATTAAAGTGGTGCTCAATTTGCTTGAGGGTTGCAGCAGGGAGATCTTCGAGCGAGTTGATTGCATTGCCCGTATTGCGATCATCTGCTGGTACAACGATCACCTTATCATCCACCTCATCATCATCAACAAACTCCAGCACACCAATCACCTTCCCTTCCAAAACGACGCCAGTTGTTAGTGGCTGATCGGTGATGATGAGCGCATCAAGCTCATCGCCATCTTCATCTAGGGTTTGTGGAATGAAGCCATAGTTGGTTGGCTTGGCAAAGATTGCTGGCTCGACCCGGTCAAGCTTCATCACTGCGAGGTCACGATCCCATTCAATTTTATGGTAGCTCCCCTGTGGAATCTCCACCACCACATTGACAATGCCAGCGTCAACGTCGCCAGGCGTCAGTACTTTATTAAAATCTGCCATTTATATTAGCTCCTTTCTGTTGCTATCTGTTTTATTTTAGCAAAATCTACTCGGTAATGGCAAAAGAATATGCGCTGGCAATGCAACCTTGCCCTGTAGGCACATTATTCTTATAACCAACCCATTTGATGGTATAATACTGCTAGCATGTTAATCATTGGTCATCGCGGTGCGGCCGGGCTCGCACCAGAGAATACTATCGACGCTATGGCAGCGGGTGTTGCAGCGGGCGCTGATATGCTCGAGCTAGATGTGCGATTGACGCGCGACGGTGTTCCTGTGGTTGCACATGATAATCGCCTGCTACGTACCCACCACCAGAATGAATCAATCAGCCACCTAACGTACACCGAGCTGCAGGCCCTCACCAGTGAGCAGCCTGTCCCATCGCTCCTCGCAGTGCTAGATCGTTTTTTTGGCGTTGTGCTACTCAATATTGAGCTCAAAGGGCACGGTAGCGCCGAGCCAACGTATCAGCTCCTCACCCGCTCCATCACATCGCCAGATGATTGGGATAATGTACTACTTTCGTCATTCTCCGTACGCGAGCTTCGGCAATTTCGGCAGCTTGCGCCTCAGGCCAATCTCGCCCTACTTCACCGCAATAATCCCTTTGCATTCTTGGCCTATCAGCGCAAGCTCGACTTCACCGCAGTAGGGTTTCATCGCTTGTATGCACATCCACTGGCGATAGAGATTGCACGTCGGTCGAATCTCTTTACCTACGTCTATACGGTCAATCGCCCAGGTGCCTTGCAGCAGCTTGCCGAGCGCGGCATCGACGGCGTCGTGACCAACTACCCAGATAAGTTTCTTGCTGAGCTACAGCGTTATAGTGAGCAATAAAGTTACGACTACTCTAGTGTGAGCACAAATCCTTCCTCCTCCGTGCCATCCAACAAGCAGCGGTAGGTCTACTATACGTAAGTTAGCAATTATACTTATTTTATAAAGTACCTCATCCCACCAGCACTAAATCTCTCCATATCGTCATTCAATAGAGTATATAAGTAGTTTGTATGAAATAGTAATTTAATTTCGATGGAAAAGATTAATACCGAGAGAGCCGCCTAGAAGCTCTTACTTCTCTCATTTTATAAAGATACTATACAGCCACCACCTCTCTAGGTATATCAACTTCTTCACACGAGTAAAAAATCAGCCATTACGACTGATTTTTTACTTTGTTAGATAGAAAGGGGGTAACACTGAAGAGCTAAGTTTTGAGATTTAGGCTCTTAGCTATCCCACACTAGCACTATCTATTCTACACTTTGTGCTGCTGAATATACTCACGGATGCTCAAAGCAGCCGTCGCGCCTTCGCCCACCGCTGTCGCAATCTGCATCGTTGCGCCACTACGCACATCACCACTGGCAAAGACGCCAGGCATCGTTGTCTCAAGATGTTCATTGGTGATAATCAGCCCCCGCTCATCGAGCTGGACGGGCGTACTCTGCAAAAAGCCCGTGTTTGGCTTAAGGCCAACAAAGACAAACACCCCGTCGCAGGCAAAGGTAGTTGGCTGGCCATTACTGATGGCTGCAACACCAGTCACTTTGCCATCCTCGGCGATAATTTCGGTTGATTCGGTATGGAGATGAACGCTGATTTGCCCGCGCTCGATAAAGGGCTGCAGGTCGGTCTGGAGGATCTCACTCGCTTTGATCGTGCTTCGCACCAGGAGGTCGATATGCTCTGCAAAGCGAGTCAAAAACATCGCCTCTTGCAAACCAGAGTTGCCGCCACCGATCACGACCAGTCGCTTGCCTTTATAAAACGCACCGTCGCAGGTCGCACAGTAGTGTACGCCACGACCATACAATGCATCTTCGCCAGGGATACCAAGCTTGTTATATGCACTGCCAGTGGCAATCAACACCGCACGGGCACGCACATCCTGCCCGTCGACTGTTACAATCGTATCATTGCCATCTTTGCGGAGGCTCGATACCTCACCCAGCTCAATCTGCGCCCCAAAGCGCTCTGCCTGGCGCTGGAGTTGCTCGGCGAGGTCGAGACCCGACACGCCGTCTGCAAAACCTGGGTAGTTATCGATCTTATCGGTAATCGCTGCGAGACCACCAATCACTGCTTTTTCATACAGCACCGTCTGCAGGTTCTCACGCGTCGTATATACCGCGGCAGCCAGAGCGCTTGGCCCCGCGCCAATCATGACAACGTCGTAGACTGGTGTCTGGGTTGGTTTATTGTTATTGGTAGTGTTGTCCATAGTTGCCCCCTCCTTGGCCTTCTTGGTATGCTTTCAATAGTTCTGAAGTATCGATTGTAGCTGGCTTTGGCACTGCCATCACGATGAACTTGAGTGGTGTATTGGCCGGAATGTCATTGCCTTGACCCTTCTCGCCGTATGCTTTGTCGGAAGGGATGGTTAGCTCACGTACTCCACCAAGGCGCATCCCCTTGATGCCTTCCTTCCAGCCAGTAATGACGCTCGCACTCTTGAGCCCACCCTCAACGGCAAATGGTGCACTAAGCTTGCCATCCTTGATAGACTGGTCAAATACCTTGCCTTTCGGATTCCAGCCAATGTAGTAGGCCGCAAATGCCGTATTATCCTTGATTTCCTCACCATCGCCAACCACCAAGTCTTCGCTAGAGAGCTCCTTCACGCTATCCCGATCAAACTCGCCAACCCGACTCGTATATTGGCTAAAGGTTGGGTAATATTTGTTTGACAGCTCTTGTGCTTGAGCAGCTGTTTTCGCTTGGTAGTCCTTCATGAGTTTCTGGTATTTTTCTTGTGCTTTTTGCGCTTTGGCTTGGTCATTTTTGTAATTCTCCGAGGCAAGGATCATTACCGCAAATGACCCCAGCGTCCCGACGACCGTCGCGACCAAAATAACAATAATAATCCAGCGTTGTGTCTTAGTTGTTGCCATAACTCCTCTTGTTTCATCGACTAATCTATCTTGCCCAGTATAGCACACTTGCCAGTATGACTGCTAGATAACAGAGGTCACATTGATAAATGCTGGTTAGCTTGTACTGCAACTATTTTGCCAAAACTATTACTCACTATCACCTTGTGCTGCGCAGAAACACCACGCGAACAACCATCAGCCAACACACCTCTTGCAATGACGATTTTTCTCAGTATACTAAAAAGCGATGAACCGTCTCCACACCTTATTTTCACCTCTGCTTGCCCGCCTGGCTATTGGCGGTACGACCGCGCTGCAATCAGCACCAGTCGAGAAACTTGATGGTGCTCTCACACCCAATATGCGCGCCCTGCGCCTCGCTATGAGCATTGCTGACCAGCTCATTTCAATGGGTACACCAGCCCAAAATGTCGTCCATATGGCACTCAGTATTACAGATACCTACTGTACCCGCAAAGTGCATATCGACGTTATTTCGTCGCAGCTTATTCTATCGCAAGACAGGGGCAACGATTACGAGCCACTGACGCTCCTGCGCACCATTCCACCGCGTGAGATTAATTACCAACATATGCAATGCCTCCAAACTCTGGCTGCGACTATTGCCGAGGGAGCGCTCACCCTCGATGCTGCCGAGCGCGAGCTCGACGCCATCCTTGCCAAGCCACGACGCTACCCACCTTGGGTGATTTATCTGGCAGGCGGCGGGCTCAGCGCTGGCTCGGCTCTGCTCTATACGGCGTCATTGCCAGTGATTTTTGCTACCTTTGTGATGGGTGTGGCAATTATGTGGCTGTTGGCTCGCTTAAATCGCATTGCTCTTCCTGTGTTCTTTACTCAGATCATCGCGGCGAGCGTTATTACATTGGTTGCAACCATCATCACGTGGCTTGCCACCAACCATTATCTCGATGTCCTTGGCATCATCAACCCAACTATCATCACCGTGAGCGGCATCGTGCTCTTGGTGGCGGGGATGATGATCGTTGGTGCTTTCCAGGATGCGATCGACGAATATTACGTGACGGCGACAGGTCGGCTCCTTAAGGTGGCGATGATGACGATGGGTGTGGTGATTGGTGTGATGATTGGCCTGTATACGGCGCGGCGCTTTGGTATTGAGTTTGTCGCCACACCCGATCAGTTGCAACTGACCGGCACGATGTATCAGTACATTGGGGCAGCCGCTATTGCTGCCACCTTTGCTCTGGGTAATCACACTCAACCAGTTGGCATCATCCTAGCTGGTGCAACTGGCATGCTTGGCTATGATATATACCTCGCCATTACTGGCTGGAGCATGTCTGCTATTGCGGCCAGTGCGGCAGCGGGCTTGGTAATTGGCTTTATTGCGACAACCGCTTCCCGTTTGTGGCATATGCCTAGCCTTGCCATCGTCAATGCCGGAATCGTTCCGCTTGTGCCAGGCGTCACGCTCTACAATGGATTAATGGGCGTCGTGACAACTGGCTCAAGCGAGGCAGGTCTGCTGGTGCGTGCTGTCCTCATCGCTATTGCCATTGCGGCTGGTGCGTCATTTGGCGTGCTGATTGGTCGGCCCACGCGGCGAAGCTTCCTCCGCCTGCGCAATCGCCTACCGCAGCGTCGCCTGCATCAGCCTCATTCACCAAAGTCCACACCCTGAAACAGCGCATGCTGCTCGGGCGCAAACACCGTCCGGATAATTGAGCGGACGCGCTCGGCACTCAATGTTGCCTGGCTACTCGATAGCGTTAGGCGAAATGTCGTGGTTTGATGTGATGCGTCAGGGGTTGCTTTGTAAATACTCAGTGGCGTGAGATCGCGGATCGTTACATCTGGATATGTTTCGCTAGCCCGAGTCATAGCGCTCGAGACTGCTTGCATGAGTTCATCATAGGTAACCTCTGTACTTGTCTGGATCGAGATATCGCGGGCGGTGGTAGGGTAGCGACTCATTGGCTGGTAGTGTACCGATGCATCGCGCCATACCTGCTCCATCACATCAAGGCGGAGTGATGCCGCTGCAGTATAATCAGGTAGCTTGAAATGCTTCACCACTGCCGGGCGCAGCTCACCAACCATACCAATAAGCTGCCGCTCGGGCTGGCCCGTCGCCTCACTACTTTTCACCCAGACATGAGCCGAGCGATTAATGTCAAAGGGTGCATATACTGGATCATCTTGGGCTGCTGCGACTGGCGTATACACGAGAGTCAGACCGCTATCATGCGCCAGCTGGTCCAGCGTGGCCCGCACCCGGTAAAAGGCGGCGCCAGCCCGAGGCTTTTTGCTACTATACACAAGATCAACCAGTGATTGTTCTGCCGGCAGACCATCCTCACCCATCCGTGCTTTGGTGTGACCCTTGCCGATTTCGAATAGCATAAATTCGCTGTGCCCTGCCTTGATATTAGCGCGAACTTTATCGAGTAAACTCGGCAGCACACTCAGGCGGTAGTACTGGAGATCTGGGCTGAGGGCGTTCGACAGCCGAAAGGCCTGGGCTGGGTCTTGGCCTGCGCCCTTGAGCACACGCTCGTGCACAAAGCTGTAGCTCAAAACTTCGTTGGCACCCGCCTTGGCCAGTGCCTCGCGCACAACGCGCTTTAGCTCACGGCGGGGGTTCTTGCGTGCTGGCTGAATACGGCGCATGGGCAGCTGGCGCGGCACCGTATCAAAGCCATGCAGCCGGCCAATTTCCTCAACGATATCCTCTTTGGTTTCCAGATCTGTCCGCCAGAAAGGCACCTGCAGGCAGATATAGCCAAGCTCGTTCTCTGGGCCATGGCTGTGGATTTCGACGTTATTAAGCAGCGTGCAGATATCATTCTCAGCCAGGCTCGTCCCCAGGCGCTGATTAATAAATCGGCTCGTTATATCGATGGTTGCAGGCTCGTACTTCCCTGCAAAATACTCATCAAGAATCCCACCATGTTCACTCGTAAATGGCTTAATATCTACTACTTGGCTGGCCTGCTCGCCACCCACCATACCAATCAGCCGGTTTAGCACAGCCGCATTCTGCAGGGGTGACTGGCCTTTGTTAAAGCGGGCTAGCGCATCAGTAAACACGCCGTGGCGCATGGCCATTTTGCGCACTGCGTACATGTCGAAGGTAGCGCACTCCAGCACAATCGTTGTGGTCGTGGCCGATACCTCAGTGCGGCTGCCACCCATAATACCGCCCAGGGCCACCGGGCCCTGCCCGTCGGCAACCACTATGTCGTCTGGCGTCAGCTCAATTGTCTTACCATTCAGTAGCGCCAGCGTTTCGCCCCGGCGCGCCATACGCGCGCCAAGCTGCCCGCCCTGGAGCGTATCGTAATCATAAGCATGGGTTGGCTGGGCCGTCATCAGCATCACATAATTGGTCGCATCCACAATGTTGTTAATCGGCTTTGCCCCCATCGCCACCAGTTGGCACTGCAGCCAAAATGGGCTCGGTGCTACCTGCACATCGCGGATCGCCACCGCCATAAAGCGTGGCACAAGCTGCGGAATATCGTTCGACACGGTAAGCGGCACACTATCGCCATCGCCAAATACCTGCTCCAGGTTATACCACGTAGGGCTTGTAAATGGTTGCTGGAGGATGCCAGCAATTTCGCGCGCCACACCCAGCTGGCCAAAGCAATCTGGCCGGTGGGTAAACATCTTGTTCTCGATATCAAGCACATAGTCATCTAGGCCAAACAGCGCGGCAAAGTCAGCCCCTGGTTGCAGCGTCTTACCCGCTGGCAGATCGCGCGGCGTCAGCGCTACAATCCCATCGTGGTCGGTACCAATTGCTAGCTCATCAGCCGCAGCCAGCATACCCTGGCTCAGCACCCCACGAAGCTTGCGCGCATCGAGCGTAAAGGGCTCGCCCTCGAGGATACTGGCTGGCACCGTGCTTGCAGGCGGCAGCCACACGGCCCACATATCAGCCTGCACATTAGGCGCACCGCACACCACCTGCACCAGGCCGTTTTCATCGCGCGGCACATCCGGCACTGCCATGCCGTCATCAATTTTTGTCACGCTCAGGCGGTCGGCATTAGGGTGCTTCGCGCACTCCACCACCCGCACCACGCGCGCACCGCGGTAACGCTCGGCCAGGTTGTCTACCTGCTCCACACTACCAAGCTGCTGGTTAATACGCTGCACCAGCTCATCTACCGGCGGCAATTCAAAGTTAATAAGTTGTTTTATAACATTAAGGCTGACTTTCATACTGGGTTATAGTATACCATCTCGGGGTAAAGCTGTGCTACAAACCGTATTCTCTTTCGTCGTATACCAACACTACTCCATATAAATAGATACGAAACTATCTACCGTCTTATCTCTCAAATATCCAGATGCTCTACTGGCTGCTCCAGGCTTTGTTGCAAATTTTGCACAGCGCGCTCTGGGATATACGTCGCGAGCTCATCGATCGTATCGACAACCTCCATTCGTCCCCATTGTTTGACCGTCGCTGGATTGTCGTTGGTTTGCGTGCTACGCTGCGTGCCTGTAGGCCAATAGTTCCAGTCGGCGTGGTTGCGCTCATAGTACACATAGCGGCCCTTTTGCGTAAGATACACTCGCTGTTCGCGAAGAGCTGCTTTGTCCTTTGCTATTGTCCTGTATATTTTACGACCCATAAAAATCTTATGCTGATACACGCCATCCTTGCCAACGCGCAGCTGTACTTCATGAAAACCATCGTGCGTTGCTTGCTGCCGCTCAACTAACAAACGATAACCCGCCATTAGTGCTGCAGATAGACTCATACTAAGACCAGGTAAAGTCCCTTCAATATAGCGTTCGTCGTTGTGCGAAAAATAGATTGTTTTATTAGCCATCATACTCCTCCTTATATGTATAGTTATACGTATATAGTATCTATCTTCTATTGGCATTGTCAAGGTTGTTCGCGAGTGTAGTGCGTTACCTCTGTTACATTGACATAAAATAGCGATACTATCCAGAATATGCTACATTATCCGTCTGCTTATGCTACAATTACAAAAGCATACAAGAACATAATCTGGAGGTTTATATGCATACCGGTATTCGACGAATGGGCCAGCGTAACTGTATTTATAGCGCGCTCCGCCAAGAATTAATGGACACGATGTTTCAGGACAAGGTTGGGTCATACGACTCTTCTCGCTACGAGGTTGATCTCAACAAGCAACACTTCGCCATGGTATCAGACACAGGCAAAGTAACAGCCAAGGCACACCTGCTTGCATCCATCGCCGTCGAGCCACCAACTCTCATGTGGGGCTACGCGGACGAGCTTGCACAGTTTGGCAAAGCGGTTGAGCTCGCCCACAAGGTACGCGAGTATGGTTTGGAGCACAAAGAGAATGATCTTGTTAGCCCAGAAGTTGAATATACCTTCCCATCCGATATAGACCAGCAGCTTGTAATCGCCAGTGTCGCGCACGATATCGGCTTTGCTGCTATCACTATCTTTGGCACGGATTATTACTACTACAGCTCACCGATTCGTGGTGGTCGCCGTGTGGTGCTTTTGCTTGAGAACATCTCTGAGCCCGTACCTCCCATTACGCTCGACTACTTCTACTCACGCCTGCCACGCTATTTGCAACAGGTGGATGACATTGCATGGTCGCTGGAGGGCTTTGTGGAGCTGATGCCAGGCTGGAGCATCGAGATGAACGACGATGACAATGGCGTCCACCACGCCCGTGTCACCGATGATACTGGCACGAGTATCCGCGTCAGCTATCAATTCGATGAGTATGAGCGGCTGAAGCGGCTTGAGTTTAATCACGACTAATACTCGCTACCAGTGATATACCAAAAACCGCATTTGTATAGTAATGCGGTTTTATTGTGGTTTTTACATCGATACGACCTCTGTGAGTCTCTCACTATAACAGTATAAGCTCGCTTCAAGATATATAACCAGTGTTTGCAATTGACGCAACAATCCGGCATACTGGAGAGTACTAAAGGAGGACTGACATGACAAAACTAGACTATATCAGCCTAAAGAGTTGGGTTGTTGCTGGCCTACTAAGCGTGACGGGGCTTGTGGCAGCAACAACGTTCCTAGCGCCAAGCCAAGCGGCCGCCAGTAGCGATTTGCGCTCAGCCAATATGAGCCGCAAGAACTACAACGAGGCGATGAGCAGCATCGACCAGCAAATCAAGCAAGAAGAGAGCGACAGCAGCATTCGCCCAGAGTGCCGCACTTACACGAAGACTCATGGCAAGCGTGCTGCAAAGGCCGTCCTCATGATTCACGGCATCAGTGGCTGCAGTAACGTTTACCAAAAGTTGGCAGATGAATTCTACAACCAAGGCTACAATGTCTACGTCCCACGCGTACCCAAGCATGGCTACACCGACAACAAACGCCATGGCGAGATCTCTACCAAAGACATTGCCGACTTCATGAAGACGAGTGCACAGCAAGTGAGTGGTCTCGGTGATGAACTTGGCATCATTGGTCACTCTGGTGGTGGTGATATGGCGACGTGGCTTGCACAGTATGGTAATGGCTTCTTTACGAATGTGCTGCTACTTGCCCCATTCTACGAGCCAGCAGCTAGCCAAGCCCCTAAGTGGCAGCTACCCGTCTTGCGCACGCTGTATGGCTATAACATCTTGCCAGATAAGTTTAGCCCAAGTGGCCTGTCATACCGCGCACTCGGCAAGTATCTCATCGTCAAAGAGAACTTCAAGAAAGACCTCGCTGCACCGGGCCTCAAGCGTGTTGCGACAGTGACGAGTGAGAATGATGACGCTGTCGATAACGGCCTAGCAGTGAGTATTCCACAGCGCATGGCTCAGGCAAACAATGCATCGTTCCAGCACTATAACCTGCCAAAGCGGCTCAACATCGGTCACAATATGGTTGGGTCAACTGATGGCGGTATGGCCACCTACCACCAGGCAGTCTACACGCAGTATCTCAACCTCTACGAGGGTCGTCAGACTGCCGAAATTTAACTGGCTCTAGCCTCCCACAAAAATACTGCAGCTCAGTCAGCTGCAGTATTCTTCATTATATTTTTGAGAATGTGAGACTCAAATTTCCTTAGCTATCTTCTCCCCTATTGTTTCTATTACAATAGACTACTGATTGGTCATTCTGCTGAGAGCATCGTGTGCGAAATTAGATACTCTCTTAGCACAATCAAAGGGAGTGTGAGGAGAAAACTTCAGAAAGAATAGAGAAGTTTAATATTGCAGACCCTACCGCTGCTCGGCAATCAGCGTACGCTTCAGCCGGCGCAGCCCCCGCCAGCACCGCACACAAAGATAGCCATCAAAGAGTGCAACGAGCATTAAGCCATAAAATTCAGGCCGCCGCAAGACAGCTGGCGTTTGCACAAGCTTATAGCCAATATAGGCAAACAGTAGCACAACGATCATCATCAGCAGCACCATACGCTGCTTGCTAATGCGCTTCACCATTGCCAGGCGAGATTCATTGTCGCTAAAGATATCATCCTCTTCAGCTTCATTACTCGGCCGGCGAAAGACATGGAAGCCATTGGCGGATGCAACATACTCCCAGCCGTAATCAGCATAGAGCTGCTGGTACTGCGCGTTTTCTTCGTGCCGAGTAAGATTCTGAAAGTCGATTTTGTACGTATACTGCGCCGCCGGGCATGGCTCAAATATATAAAAGAACGGGACAATGAAGCGTTTGAGGGCATACCCCTGCCGATGCTGCTCAGCAAGAAATGCCTCCTCTTGCCCATACTCTGGCAGCATATAGTAGCGACACATGATCCGCGACATTCAGTTATTTCCTTCCTTTGCTATTGTTATACAGTCGCTCAATCCGCCGCAGCTCGCAGGCCAATATCTCTTGGCCAAGTGGTGTGATGTGATAGATTTTGCGCTTATCCTCTTCTCGTACGAAGCGAATTATACCGTCCTTCTCCATCTTGGCGAGCGTGCCATACATTGTGCCGGGGCTAATCTGCACCTGGCCGTCCGTCATCTGCTTGACGCGCTGACCAATCGTATAGCCATGCATCTCTGCCTGCAGACAGAATAGGATATAGAACCCTGTCTCGGTCATCGGTGAGTAGATACGTCGTAGCTTTGCTTGGATCATGTGCGCTTTCTCAGATATATTATACCTCGTCTAGCCTCGGGTTGCGAGCACAAGAAGTATCGTCGCGAGGCTATTCTGGAGGAGGTGTACACCCATTGAGGCGTAGAGGCTCTTCTTTTGCTCATAGGCTCGGCACAAGAAGAACGCCAGCGGCAAATAGCTAATAATCGCCAGACCATTCTTGATTCCCCCTGTGAGCATGTATGGTGCCACATGTACAAGTGCAAAGAGCACCATTGATGCTGCATAAGCAAGAACACGAGATTTTTGCAATAAGCGAGCAAAGATAACGCCACGAAAGACAACCTCCTCAACGATCGGCCCAAATACCACCGCCATAAACACCGCATACCACAGCGCTCCACCAAAGAGGCCAACAAGCGCCGTTTGGTTTTGGTTAGTCACCTGCAGCGCAACAAGCAAGAGTGTTACCGGGATCGTTGCAAGATATGCAAAGAGAAAATACTTGACGACAAACCAGCTATTCTTGCCCGGTGCTTGCCGTGCAGTGCGCCATGCAGCAGCAAGTTCAGCTCGTTTCTTCATTACAATATAGCCGAGCAAGAGCACACTTGCTACAGCATTGATGATGAGTCCAAGCACACTTGTCGATGATATAGCAGCAAATCGCTCCAGTACATACGACAATGCTGTCATACCCACCATATAGCCAGCAAAGTATGCCAGCAGAATTTTTACGTCATCCCGTCGTTTCGTTATTTTATCCATTAATCATCCTTTCTCGATTGGTACATCGAAGTCATATGTATCGTAGTGCGATATATCGTATAGTCTTATTGTATACCGTAGCTCGATATAATGTCAATAGTATGTTCTTTTATATGACGGAATAGTCTTGATACGCAAAAACCAGCAGTGTGTTCTGCTGGTTTTTATAATTTAACTTATTAGCTGTGCTCGTTATTCCTACAGATGCTTCGTGCGCCACCGCTCAATCACTTGCGATCGACTCAGCATAATTTGAGGGCCTATCTTATATAGCGTACTAAACAGCTAGGTACAATCCAAATATATGCCAACTTAATGCCAGCCATTTATCTATTTTGTGACAGGGATACCAAGGACATTCTCAATATATGCAACAACCTCCCCACGCTTCTTATTGAAGTCACGGTCACCACTACAAACTGCTCTTTTATCTTCATCACGCAAAACATACTGAAGGGCAGATTGTTTGTAGTCATCAGATATCTCTCGGTTGGTAGCAATATCAAACAAGCTGTATTGATACCCCGTTATTTTATGTTTTACAGCTAAACTCGCTGCACGCGTCCAACCATTGTGGCCGCTTAGCCCAGTCACTCTCCACAGTGCTATCGTATATGGTGAGACCTCCCATGTACGATTACCCGCTTCATCGGTGCGCTCAAACTGCTGTTCTGGGCAAACCAGCGTACCGTCAGCTGTTCTCAGAACAATAAGGTCTTTCTGGCCAACCTTTCTACCACTCTTTCTCTTTGCGAAGTATTTTAACAGACCATCAAGACGCATGACCGGCCCCACCACATCAGCGAACGAAACCTCATTCTGTTCTTTTGGATCAGGAGAGGTTGCCTCACTCGGTGAAGTCCTGTGCGCTCCTACTCCTCTCTCTCTCTCTCGAATTATTCATAATCTATTTCACTCCTTTCTTTTATAATTATATAATATACCATTATTTACTTCCCTTCGTACACAGTAAGGTAGGTTTGGAATACCTCCTCGCTATGAGCGCTCACCCCCGGCGAAGCGCGCCGTGTCATGTCGTGGCCAATATTCATGCTGGCAGGGAATTTTTTGTATTGGAAGGAAGCATTGTTGTTGGTTGCCATTTTTTGTGGGATGTCGTGTGCGAGGTCTGGGTCGATATCGTGATCCCCTTCACTCACGACCACACCAACATGCTTGAGGCCAGGTGCAGCGAGGTTGGCTTTGTAGTTTTCTTTGAGTGTGACGTACTTTGCTAGGGCGCGATATGACAGGCCATTCACCTCATCATTACCACTGTAGCGGTCTGGCAGGATATTATTGCCGTAGAGGTTGCGCATGAGCGGAATCTGCCACTTGGGAGCCTGGCTAGCCGATGGTTCATAAAATGGCGCAATGAGCAGCACTCGCGAGAAGAGCCCGTTACCATACTGCGCAAGCCACGTTGCCATATTGCCACCGCCAGAGTGGCCTGCCACCCCAACTTCCTCACCAAGGCCGCTGACCTGGCGAGCGCTCGTGGTCATGTAGTTGACCATGTCGCTGAAGGAAATCTGACCATGGCGCTTCTTGTCGGCATAACCATGCTGTGGCACGCGCGGCGCATAAACGTTGTAGCCCTGCTCGTAGAATACATTGGCAATATCAGCCATATCACTGGTGCAGCCGCTAATGCCGTGGATAAGTAAGATAGCCTTGGCTGTTTTCTTGCCATGCGTCTTGGCAAACGAGCGACATTCGCTGCGCAGGCCAGCCTCTGCTGTATCGTGGGTAATTTGCTGATTGATAGCCGCCATCGAGCCATCGTAATCCAGTCGCTTGATATCTGCTGTGCGTAGTTCTGCCTTCTGGGCAGGCCACAAGAAGGCAGCTGCAATGGCAATCGCACCAACAGCAACGATGCCACCGATGAGTGTGGCAATTACTTTTATAATTCCAGCTTGGGGTGAGAGAGAATCTTTCATACGCTATAGTATGGCGAATAGTTGCCAATATAGCAAGACCACCCTACTTAAAGAGAGTGGTCTTGGTTTCAATCTGATGCCTGTTGCTTACGATTCTGCTTTGCGGCCTGCCACCAGTAGATAGAGGTTACCACCAAGCGCAGCACCGATCAAGGTACCAGCAATCACCTCAAGGCTCAGCCGGCTATAGCCAGTCTCGCCACGGCTTGCTTGTGCACCAGTAAAGCTGCTGTCTGGCGCTTCTGTCGCAGCGATAGCCACTGCTGGGTTGAGTGTTGCACTCTTTGCACGCAGTTCGTGTGGCAAGTGTTTGATATCTTGGACTGACGATGTGTCCACCGAAGCCTGCACCTGAGTTAGCAAGCCACCAGCCACGATAGCGGCAGCGGCCAAAGATAGACCAATCCCCACTGCCTGGCCTGTTTGCTTGAGTTCGGCCACGCGCGATACGGCAGCCGCAATACCAAACATCAGCACTGCTGCGCCGACGAGCTCAACACCAAAGACCGCCCAACTAAAGGTAGTAAAGTGCTCGAAGCTGAGCTTGAAGGCACTCCCACTCAAGCCGTTGAGCACAACGACAGCCAGCGCGCCACCAAGCAGCTGAGCAATCCAGTAGAATGGTACCAGCGCTGTCTTGAGCTTGCGCATCGTCCAGAGGCCAAAGGTGACCGCTGGGTTGATATGCGCGCCTGATACTGCACCCACCGCCACAGCAATCACAAGCAGTGTGAGGCCAAGGTAGAGTGGTGCGAATTGAGCCGCTGTGCCAATTGCGGCAATGGTGAGCATAAATGTACCAAGCAGCTCAGCAAAAATAATGTTGAGTAAGTTGCTCGGCAAAGCTGGCTCGCGTCGCTTATGGACAACAGTCTTGGTGGCTGATGTGGTCGATGCAGCCTTTACAGTTGGTGCAGCCTGAGGCTGGGAGGCCGAGTCTTTCGCGGCCGATTTTTTGGTCGAAACGGCTTTTTTGGTAGCCATACGTCCCTCCTTACTAGGTTGATACTACGCCTTTAGTATATCACATCACCCTGTTTGTCGGCGATATCAGATGTCGATTGTGCCAAATAATGCTATACTAAAGACATGGGACAATATATGAAACAAGACCAAACGCGCAGTGAGCTACAAGAGCGTATCGCGGCTGATCTCCGCGCTAAAGCAGCTGCCAGTAGTCACACTGGTGATGTCACCGCACCAGCGAGCGGTGACACTGGCGTCGAGCAATCCGAATACCTCAAAGGCACCAAGCAAACAACGACACTAGCTGGGGTGTGGCTGGTCGTGGGCTTTCTTGCATTACTTACCTTTGGCTTTTTTGTTGCGTTAACTATCAATGGACAACAATAACGGAGTGGCAGTATGACAGACCTTGACGCTATCCAGCAAAAGCTACTCCTGGCCGTGAGCCAATCGACCACCCCGCGCGAAGTGCTGCGCCACGAGGAACTGCGCGCACTGTATGGACATATCACATCACTCCCCCCAGCGGAGCGTGGGCCATTTGGCAAGCGTGTTAATGAGCTCAAGCAAGCTGTGCAAACTGCTATTGAGCGCCGCCTCGAGGAACTTGAGACCGTCGAGCGCACACCGATTGATGTCACGGCGCCGATGGATATCAACACCGCTATTCCCCCATTACTACCAACAAACCAGGGCTCAACACATCCATTAATGCAAGAGATCGAGCGGATTAGCGATATCTTTTACCGCATGGGGTTTGTGGTGGAGGAGTCACGCGAGATCGATGATCAGTTCCATATGTTCGAGAGCCTCAACTTCCCCAAGGGCCACCCCGCCCGCGATGATTACGATACCTTTATGACCGTCGAGACAGATGCGCAGGGCGACCGCCTGATTGCGCCGGCACATACCAGTACCATGCAAAACCGCGTGCTGACCACCTATCGCCACAAACTGGACGCAGGCGAGGCCATTGCGGCCATCGTGCCTGATCGCGTCTTCCGCAATGAGGACCTCGACGCCCGGCATGAGCACACCTTCTATCAGGTGGAGGGCGTCTATGTAGCTAAGGGAGTCAACGTCGGCAACTTGATTGCGACCTTGCAGGAATTTTTGCAAAGCTACTACGGCAAGCAGCTTGATGTGCGGGTTAATCCCTTCTACTTCCCTTTCACCGAGCCAAGCTTTGAGTTTGCCCTGAGCTGCCCCTTCTGCGAAGGCAAAGACCCAGGCTGCAAGGTGTGTAGTGGCGAAGGCTGGGTGGAGCTGATTGGCTGTGGCTTGATCCACCCCAATGTACTACAGGCAGCCAACATCGACCCCGACACCTACACTGGCTTTGCTTTTGGCTGCGGCATTGACCGCCTCGTAATGATGAAATACGGCATCGAAGACGTGCGGCATTTCGAAAGTGGCAAGCTAGACTTTTTGCGGCAGTTTTAGCTCTAGCCTGTTCGTTTTATAACCAAGGTTCACCTTATGTATCATGATAATGAACTTTTTACCATCGCCCAGGCACTCCTTGACCAGCGACACACACCACCGGTTCACACTGTGGCAGCAGCTTTGCGTTGCCAATCTGGCGAGGTGATCTCTGCAGTCAATATCGACCATTTTCTTGGCTTCGTCTGCGCTGAGACAGCTGCACTGGCAATCGCTATTAATCGAGGTATCTATAATTTCGATTCAGTCGTCGCAGTACGCAAAAATGATGACACGAGAAAGATCGAAATTGTCGACATGTGCGGCAAATGTCGCCAGATATTTCACGATTATGCGCCAGGTATTACTGTTTTGACTACGAGTGGCCCGCAGGCAATCGAGCATATCCTCCCCCATGCTTATATTCACCAGCGTACAAAAATTCAGCAAGCTATTAAGCAATAATATGCCCATCGCCGAAGCTTGGACAAACAGCGAAGATTCGATCAATGGTTATTATATCGACATCCGCAAAAAATTGCATTCAAGAGACAAACCTTTCTCACAGAAAATACAAGGCATTTGCCCTGTATTTTCTATGGAGTACGCTAATCTAGCGATTAATCGTCAACGGCCAACTCAGCTCGACACTCTTCAGCTTTTTTAGGCTGTTGAGTGGTGTCAGATCCTTCACCTCCGTATTTTTGAGAGAAACGAAGGTAAGATTCTTCGCGTATTGGATACCCTCGAGGTTCTTTACTTTCTCCCACGACTCTGCGCCATCACGCGCGCTGAGGTCGAGCGTGGTTAGCTTTTCCAGATCTGAGGCAAGCATGGGCTGGGCATCGCCGCGCTTTGTATGGGTCACTTGGGCGATAGCTTGGTTGAGCTTGTTGCGGAGACGCCAATCGGGCACACTCACCACCGCATCCTGTGGCTTATCAGCAGCAGTCTTTTCTTGGTAGACCCGCACATAGTCGACCTGCATATCTTTCGCGACTTCGTAATCCTTAGGGCTAGCCTTCTTGTATGGCTCATTGAGGCCGCCAACCTGGTGATTCAAGCGAATAAAGAGTTTATTAGCTGCCTTGGCAAAGGGCCAGTTTGCATCATCTGGCGCCACGCGGTGTACCATGCGCCCATCATAGTAGAATTCGATCGTCCCATCCTTCTTATTCAAGACACCGTAGGTGTGGAAGGCATTTTGTGTATTACCAACGATATTCCGATCGAGAACACGCTGGTGCTGGTGTGAACGCTCTTTATTGCCCTGGTGTGGCTGCGTATGGACATTGGCTTGCAGCCAACCCGAGTCATAGCCCCGCGACTCGAACACGTCGAGTTCACCACTGGCTGGCCAGTTGAATGTTGTGCTGGTGAGCCAAAATGACGCCCAACTTGCTCGAGCACCACTGTTCTTGTTGCCCTCTGGCAGCTTAATAGATGCCTCGTAGTAGGTACCTGGCCCCCAGGCATGGGCGACACTTTTGTCTTTCCAGTCGCTGAGGTAGTGCGAGTTGACCATCCCTGTCGAAAAGGCAGCATGACCGGCCTGGCATGGCCTGCCATTTTTATCATACTGCGCGAGGAGATGGAGTTTACCATCGTACTGGCGCACCATGTCTGTCCGGAAACGCCCCTCCATACCCGATGCAAGGTCAAAGCAACCCGTTGGTACAGCCCATTTGGTCGTATCAAGCGTATCGCCATCAAACTCATCACCCCACACTTTTTTATAATGCGCCTGTACATCACGCGGCAGATGGTTCGTCGCCGATGCCGGCTGCGCCATGGCAAAGCTCGTACCCATCACAGCGCATGCCATGGTGAGCCCAAACGCCAAGCCAGCTTTTGCCTGTTTTGTTGCTCGTGTTGCCAACATATCCCCTCCTTATGTTCGTTAGCTGTTCTTATTTAATCACAGCTACTCTGCTTTGCCAAACACAAGACAATAACTTTATCCATATTTTTTGCAAGCAAGATAGTCTATTTTGATCATATACATCGATCTGCCAGAGGTCATTTTTTGCATAAAATAGCAATGCATGGTACAATTATTATATTTCAAAATATGTTGTGGCTTTTGCTACGATTATCGCTACCTCTGTTTGACAAATTACACGTGAGGTATCTCCGTAGGGATTAATTTTACCGAGCATACCATGCTTGCGCCGGGCCAAGGCTCGTCAGATTGATCTAGCAGCTACTCATCCCCACGCTGAGGCCGTTCAAGCAACTGTGGCTCGCTTTGGCGTTCGCCGCCAGCAATGCGCACGACATCTTTGTCCATCTTGCCGAGTTCGCGATAGGTTGTGTTGTAGTGACCAACTGTTGTGGCGAGGCTCTTGCCCATTTTGCCCAGCAATTCATCAAACTTCTTGATGTGCGTCGCAAGCTGGCCAACCCGTAGCTGAATATCCTTGGCTTGCTCTTCAATCTGGAGGCTACGCAGCCCCTGCAGCACTGTCTGCAAATATGCCAAGAAACTGGTTGGGCTGACGATAATCACCCGCCGATCGCGAAAGGCATACTCAATAAGATCGCGGCTTGAGCCACCCTGCCCAACATTGTTGATAAGCAGATCATAATACAGTGACTCACTGGGGATAAACATAAAGGCAAAGTCCATTGTGTCTTCATTTGGGCGAATATATTTGCTCGTTTCGTCGATGCGCTGCTTAAGGTCGAGCTTAACGCGGCTCAGCAGCTGCTGGCGCTCGTCTTTGCTCGTGGCATTGATCATCCGGTTGTAGTTCTCAAGGCTAAACTTGCTATCGATCGGTAGCACCCGCCCTTTATCAAGAAAGATCACCGCATCGACCGCTTCGCCATCGGCAAAGCGATATTGCATCTGATACTGGGCTGGTGGCAACACATTCTCAAGCACACTCTGCAGATAATATTCACCAAAGACACCGCGCTGCTTGGGGTTTTGCAGAACGTTTTGCAGTGTCTTGAGCTCATCTGCGACGTCGACGACGCGTCGATTAGTCTCATCTAGCTTGGTGAGGCGCTGCGTCACATCGGCCACCAGCTTGGCACTCTCAGAGAGCTGCTTCTGGACTGACGTTTGCATAGCAGCACCCGAGCGCTCGAGCTTATCCCCAACCGACTGCTGCATAGCGGCAATCGTCCGCGATAGCTCCGTTACATCGCTCTTGAGGAGCGCGACCGATTGCTGATCTTTGAGTTCATTAAGCTTTGCCAGCAGCAGACTCAGCACTGCCCCGCAGCCAACGAGGACAACAATAAGAATGATTCCAAGCACAAGAGAAAGTTCCATGTTTCTAGTATAACATTTCCTAGGGAGCAGCCACTCATGTTGTTTTATTGAGCGTGGCGTGTCAGCTGATCTCGTGGATGTGTCTTTTTAGCGTACAAGGAAATATTGCTATTTTCGAGAATTTTGACACTTATACCGCACAATAAGAAGTGCGCGTATGATGCTTGTATAATCTAAGCCGCTCTCGCCTGTTGTTCGGTTCACGTGTAAAAACCAGTGTCGTAATGGGTTTCAGCTTTAGCACTAGAAGACTAATATTCTCAGAAGGAATTGACCTTTATCGTGTTTCGTCAAAGGAAGCGACGTAAGAGTTGGCTAGAACTTGAAGTTCAGACAAGGGAGCCGCGTAAAAGAGGGAGAATGGAAATCACTTCATTTGAGCATGGCAAACGACCACCAAGCAACCTATTGTGGAGTTTGGAGATATCTACAGTGTCGCAAGATATATCAATACAATGATCGCCACCATTGCACCAAGTGTGACTGCTAGGTTGCGCAGGCGCGAGATCCACGAAAACACGCCAATGCTCAGTGCCATCAAAATCGTAATAACCGGCACTACGACATACCATGACGATGCTGCCAGCCACGTAAGCACTGGCCAGAGACCCACTGCCGTTGCAAGCATAACAAGAGCAGGACGATACACACGGCGCTGCACCAAAAATATAAGCCCGACGATCACTGCCACAACCATTGCGCTCAAGACTGTATAGAATGTAGGCGTGCCACAGCTTGCTGGATTAGCACTACCAAGGCCGCACACGGCACCAAACACCCCGAGGTTGGCAACGAGCAGCAGCACTGCACTCGTCACCACGCCAGTAATGGCCGCGCCTATCATAATCTGCCCCATATCGGGCCACGATAAGTTCACAAAATGCTCGGTGTCTTCGGATGTATCGAGCACACCACCCTGAGCAAAGGGGTTGTCGATTGCTCGGCTGTGGTCGAGCCCATCGTCAAGCACCGTCTTGGTGATGGTCGCCGTCTTAGCAGTTTTTGCTTTTTTAGCTTGGCGCGCTGCTTCCGCCACCTCATCTGGGTCAGCGGTGCGTGCGTATATCTGTTCGTCCATATTATCTAGCTCCAATTCCTTACTGGGAGCTATTATATTATGTTTTTGCCGATTTTGCTAGTCTGCGCCAGAATTTTTTGTGATGTGGCACATACCATACAGCACCCAGCAGTGCAATGGCCACCCCACCAGCAACATCAAGCGGTGTATGTACCAGTGCTGCCACGCGGCCAAGGCACACCAACACCGTCATGACAAATAGCGCCACGGTGAGCAGCCGCTGGCGCGTCACATACCATACCGCTAAGGTAAGAAACATCGCAAAGAGTGCATGATCGGACGGAAAACCGGGATTATTGAGATAGAGCGCACCTGGGTCGGTGCCGAGCTTTTCAAATGGCCGGAGCGTCTCGGGTTGCCAGAGCGCACCAATAACTTTCGCACACCAATAGGACGTCAGGCCAGCCATAAATACGCGTGTGTAACGTTGGTAGCGTTGGGCTTGAGGTGCACGAAAAAACAGTGCAAAAAGAGCTACAGCGACAATCGGGATCATAAGCCCATCAGCAACCAAGCGAACAATGGCATTCATACCCCTATTATACCACTGCTCGGGGGTTTTGTGTGATGGATTTAATCCACATCTGAGATTACTTTTGTATCTGTCGAGCAGGCTGCTGATTTGCCTTCGGGACATCGAGCAACTTTCCAACCGCATTGATGATCTGCTGGATGACTGTTGGCTTGGTCGATTGTTCCATCTTCAAGCGCGCTGGTGGAGCTTTGATAACGTTAGCTGGCGGCATGTTGATCGTATTGGCTGGGGGTCTTTGTACTTCAGGAGGTCGCTGTGCTTTTGGCTTGGTTTGCTCCTTCTTCCTGACATTGGCAATCACAACATTGATGCGGTCGTCGTCGAGGACTTTCTTGTATGACACTTCTGCGCTGTCGCCACCAGTGTATTCTCCGCCAGCTTGCTGGGCAATTTGGTTCGGATTGCAGGCTTCGGGATTCTTAACACTGCAGATGCGGGCAAGCGGGCATGCATTACAGGCCGCTTGGCCAATCCGCTCCTGCGCAATCCGCCGCGCATTTTCTTGCCAGGCCGCAATTTCCTCCGGCGAGCGCTTGGTTGGTGCTTTGGCAAGCTGCTCACTCATTCGAAAAACACCTCTGTTGCAATACATTTACTCACAATACCCCGCGCAGTGAGCCCCCGCCACATCGCTCGCGTAAATGCAACTGAACCACACACTAGGTAGTGTGCCGCTGGGTTGATGCACATATCGAGGTCAATTCGCCCCTGGTGTATCTTGGGTGGGACTGTTGCTTGGCGTGTCACGAAGTGGTGGAGCGACAGCTGTGGATAGCGCGCCTCATACACAGCAAGGTCGGCCGCAAAGACAATATCGTCGACGGTTCGATTGCTATACATGAGCTGAATATTCCGGTGTGGATCACGCGCGCATTCACTCTTGATAATACTCCACACCGGACTAATACCGACTCCAGCTGCAATCCCCACGAGTGGGCGATCTGTCAGTGGATTAAAGTATCCATACGCCGCCGAAAACGTTAGTTGGTCGCCTACCTGCCGGCTGCATAGGTAGTGGGAATACTCACCGCCAATATCCTTCACGGTAATGCTCAGATGTGTTTCGCCGGGCCAACTCGATAGGCTATATGCCTTACCCTCAGGCGTACGCGACTCTGGCTTGATAACGGTAATGTATTGTCCGGCGGTATAGCGAAATGGTGCATCGCCTTTGGCATCAAACACCAGCGTTGCTACATCGTGCGTGTGCTGAATCACTTGCTGGATTGTCCCTGTATAATACTGCATCAGTGCACCACGCATTCTGTTACATAGCGTTGCATAATGTGCTGAGCCTGGGCCATCTCCTCGTCGGTAAAACTCGTTTCATCGCAAAAGCGGCCACTCACCAGCGTATCGCTTGCAATAAAATGCTGCAGGGCAAAGCGCTGTGCGCCTTGCACCATCTGTCCGACCGCATCGAAGTCTGCTGGCTCAAGCTGCCCCCGCACAATCGTCGTGCGAAACTCGTGATCGACCCGGCTTCGGATGAGGTCGATACTTTCCATAATCGCATCAGTGTCAATTGGCCGCGCGGCAATCTCCACATACTTCTCCAGTGGCCCCTTAATATCCATTGCTACAAAGTCGAGCAGTTGCTCATCCAGCATCTGGCGCAGCATCGCTGGGTGGGTCCCATTGGTATCAAGCTTGACGAGGAAGCCGAGCCGCTTGATGGCCCGAATGAAGTCAGGCAAATCCTCACTCATCGTCGGTTCACCACCACTGATCGCGACGCCATCAAGCAAGCCAACCCGCCGCGCAAGAAAATCAAGAATCTCCGCCTCAGGGATGCAGCCAATGTACTGCTCAGGCAAGACGAGCTCTGGATTATGGCAGTAACCGCAGCGCATATTGCAACCAATCAAGAAGACTGCCGCACAGGTGTGACCTGGGTAGTCGACTGTACTGAACTTTTGGATACCACCGATCTGAACCATCACCATCCTCCCTTCTTCCTGTTATTTAAGCATCGATTGTATCGGCTGCTTTGTCGTAGTGGTAGCGCAGTGCAAACTCTGCCTGCTTGCCTTTATTCCACTGTTGCACCGGCCGCAAATAGCCCACCACCCGCGAATATATCTCACACGACTCCTGGCACTGTGGGCACACCTCGTGTTCCCCACGCAGATAGCCATGATTCTTGCAGACACTAAAGCTCGGACTGATCGTAAAGTATGGCAAGCGGTAATTGTGACAGATCGTTCGCACGAGCCCTTTGAGCGTTGTAGGGTCATCCATTCGCTCACCAAGGAAGAAGTGAATGACAGTGCCACCAGTATATTTGGTCTGTAATTCGTCTTGGAGATCAAGTAGCTCGAAGAGGTCGTCGGTATAATTGACCGGCAGGTGTGTGCTGTTGGTGTAAAACGGCGCTGGCACCGCCTTGCCAATACCGTTGGCAAAATGCGCTGCTTCTGGGTAGTCGCGCTGGTCGATCTGCGCCAGGCGGTAGGTCGTGCCCTCAGCTGGCGTTGCCTCAAGATTATAATTATTGCCAGTTTCTTCTTGGAATTTCACAAGCGTCTCGCGCATCAGATCGAGCGTCCGCTCGGCAAATTCCCGCCCTGCAGCTTGACCAATATCCGCACCAAGGAGATTAAGCGCTGCCTCATTCATGCCAATCAGGCCGATTGTCGAGAAATGATTCTTCCAGTATTCACCAAAACGCTGCTTGATATCACGCAGATAAAACTTAGTATAGGGGTAGAGGTTGGCATCAGTCAGGCGCTCGAGTGTTTTGCGCTTAACTTCGAGACTATCACGCGCTTGCTCCATAAGGTGGACGAGACCAGCCCGAAACGCTGCTTCGTCACTCGACTTCAGTGCCAAGCGGGGCAGGTTAATCGTCACCACACCAACTGACCCTGTCATTGGGTTGCTCCCAAACAGCCCACCACCACGATACTCCAGTTGACGATTATCAATCCTCAGGCGGCAGCACATACTGCGCGCGTCTTCTGGGCTCATATCACTATTGACAAAGTTGCTAAAGTATGGAATGCCGTATTTTGCACTAGCTTCCCACAGGTTGTCAATCACAGGATTATCCCAGTCGAAATCAGCCGTAATATTATACGTCGGAATCGGAAAAGTAAAGACCCGTCCGTTGGCATCACCCTCTGTCATCACCTCAAGCAGTGCCCGATTGAAGGTATTCATCTCATCCTGGTAGTCGCCGTAGTTGCTCTCTTGCATCTCTCCACCAATAATCACCGGTGTGCCTGCCATATGCTTAGGACATTCGAGGTCAAGCGTGATGTTCGTAAACGGCGTTTGGAAGCCAACACGCGTTGGCACATTAACATTAAAGATGAATTCTTGCAGTATCTGCTTTACCTCATCGTACGCTAGTCCATCTGCTCGAATAAATGGTGCGAGCAAGGTGTCGAAATTACTAAAGGCTTGAGCACCAGCTGCCTCGCCCTGCAGTGTGTAGAAGTAGTTCACGACCTGGCCAAGTGCCGTGCGAAAATGTCGGGCCGGCTTACACGAAATCTTGTTTGGCACACCAGTGAAACCCTGCCGAAGCAGATCCATTAAGTCCCAGCCCACACAATACACACTCACAAGGTTAAGATCGTGAATGTGGAGGTCACCGGACCGATGAAGGCGACCAATCTCTGGGCTGTAAATTTTGTTTAGCCAGTAGGTTTTGCTCACCTCACTTGAAATGTAATTATTAAGGCCTTGGAGGCTATAGCCCATGTTGGAATTTTCATTAACCCGCCAGTCAAGCTTGAGCAAATATTGGTCAATCAGGTCAACATGTGCACTCGCAGCAATCTCGCGCAGCTTCTGATGCTGATCGCGATAAATAATGTACGCCTTGGCGGTCTTTTTATATGGCGAGCGAAGCAAGGTATCCTCCACCGCATCCTGCATCTGCTCCACCGTGAGTGTATCATCCGCTATAGTCTGCTGCGCCTGGGCAATCGCCGCCTGAGCTAACTGATAAGCCTCTTCCTCAGCAAACTCACCCGTCTCCAGACCAGCTCGTTCGATTGCTGCCATGATTTTTGTGCCGTCAAATGCCACGATGCGCCCATCGCGTTTGGTAATTGTGTGATACATATCCCTCCCTTTACCTGCCGTGATGGCATGCGCGCCACGGCATGAGTGTTTATCCTTGTTTTTTATGGTTGTGCGAGCATCGGTTACTAGTGTCATAGACACCATATATAGCGCTTACTTTGCACTATACTACTCTATATACTGTGGGTCAAGCGTGATATTCACAACGGGTATACTGGCACGACCTCTGTTATGCGAAGCATGTGACTGTGGTCGGAGCAATTTGTTGTTATTTTTATCCAGCAACTACGTACCTGTATCACAGCTCACTTGGGCGATTAGCTACAGAACACAGACCTCTAGTAGACCACACACTACACGCTATTGATCCACCCTCGCAAGCATGGTACAATACGGAGGCACCACACAGTGATGGGCCGTCGCCAAGTGGTAAGGCACCAGGTTTTGGTCCTGGCATTCGGGGGTTCGAATCCCTCCGGCCCAGCCAAGCTATCATTATTACCAGCCTTTTATCGGCTGGTAATTTGTTTTATCACGACTTTATTTGTGATGTCTGTTCGATCACGCTCTCACTCGGGCTTTACCTATTTTAAGTATTAGCTCTTCAAGTTTTTTATTTTTCTGACAGATCAAAGTTGATCGGACTGCGATATTTCGACCCAGCACTGAAATCTAATACCCTTGAAAACACCGACTACAGTGGTGCTCCTCGGGGGTGTAGAGGAGATGCGATAATTAATAGCTAATAGCGAATTTTTACTATTTAGGCACCCTAGGCTGATCGTTCATTAATCACGAGTGGATTTTGAGCCATTTGCTTCGCGCACCACAAGCACCACTGCCACACCAAGTAAGCCTGTGAATGCTACCGTCCACCAACCATTGAGCAGTGGCAAGGTCGCCCCAAAGAGGCCCGATTCGCTCATCGGCACAGCGAGAAAACACCACAGCGCCACACCAAACCACGCCGCACTGACTGCAAGTAGGCATGCCTGCGAAACCCAGTGTGACCCCCGCGACATATCCATCGAAAGCAAAAACGGCAAACTACCGAGCTCAAGCAGCGGCAACAAGCCAGCCAAGAGAGCAGCCATTATCTCCCCGCCAGCCACATGCCACCCGCTCGTGATATCAGCAAACTTCTCAAAAGTAAAGAGCTGCGTGATGATCAAAAACGTCACGACAATACCAAGCGCAAGACGCCGCCAATACGCAGGGTCGCGCCGCAAATGCTCTGGAAAAATCGCCTGAAATAACCCAAGCCAAAAATGAATCATACGCTGCTTCATAGCCTTATCATATCAGATATTACCCTGTTTTACACGCATTTCCTTGCACTTGTGCCACATGTTCGCTACTATAGAGGGAGCGAACGTTACAAACATAAACATTTTATACATACTTGTATCAGTCGCTCTCCGATATATCCACCACAACAGAACGCCCGAGTGCTTATGATACGCTCGGGTGTTTCTTTTGTATGGACAGGGTTAGTCATCCACTGGCAGCGAATGCTCTGCACGCCAGGCTGCAATGTTGCCATGGTGGCCACTGAGCAATACCTCAGGTACTGCCATCCCCTGCCACACCTCTGGGCGTGTATATTGCGGGAACTCCAGTGTCTGGCCATCACTAAAGCTCTCAATCGCTGCGCTCATCTCGCCACCAAGGACACCAGGGATCAGTCGCACAATTGAGTCGATAATCGTCATCGCGGGCAGCTCACCACCAGTCAGGACATAGTCCCCCACTCGGAGCGCTTGGTCTACCACCTGCATAATTCGCTCGTCGTACCCCTCGTAGCGCCCACAGATGAAGATATAACCATGATCCGTCTGGCTATACTGCTGCGCCAAGGCCTGGTGCCAGCGCTGGCCCCGCGGCGTCATGATGAGTACTTTGGCAGTCGGGTCGCGCTCTTTGGCATAGCGCACTGCTTCCCAGAGCGGCTCAACGCGTAGTAGCATGCCATCCCCACCGCCATACGGTGTGTCGTCAACCGTGCGGCGTGAGCCGAGCCCAAATTGGCGTAGATCAATCGTCGTCAGCTCCACCAGGCCTCGCTGCTGAGCCTTCCACAGCATTGAAGCTTCAAACACGCCGGAAAACATCTCCGGAAACAGACTAATCACTTGGAATTTTTTCATCCCTCTTAGTGTAGCAAATTACCGCAGCAGCGTCTAACAAATACTGCAAGGGATTCAGGTCTTTACGCTTATGTTTTTTATTTGTTATACTGGTTATGCTATGGACTTTGGATCAGAGACAGGCAATACTACCGCGCAGCGCCTCGAGCTATCGAGCCGGCGTACGACTATCACGCCGCTCAACGAGAATATTACCCTCGAGCAGTTCGACGGTGAGGCAGCGGCAGCTCGGCACCTTGTGGAACCAGCGATTGCCAATATCTCGATTGATACCGAGGCCACCCGCCACGATCCGCACCGTACTCAGAGCTATAATCCACCGAGGTATCAGCCTCACTATGGTGCGCTGATTGTGATCATCGGCGTTTTACTCTTGCTTATTGCCGGCATTGCTGGCTTAACGAATATTTTGAGCCGGTTGCGGTAATGTCTCTTTGGCTCGTTCGCTTTCATGAAATACGCCAATCCGTTATTATGCGACCCTACGAAATACGCACTTTTACTTTTACAAAATATTCGGCTTAGGCTGCCATGAATGCAATTGCAATCATTGGACCCACGCCAAGTGCAATATTGACAATCCAGTGAGCGATTACCATCGGCGCCAAACGCTGCTGCCGATGAACAATAATACCTGCTGTTACACCCCATGCCAAGAACATAAAGGCGTACGAAATCATACCGCGAACGTCTCCAGCAAACATCATGTGTTGCAAGCCAAAGAGCACACCCTGAATAAGAATGGCGATTACAGCACCAAAGCGCTTCGCTAGACCACGCTGCAACCAACCTCGATAAATAATCTCCTCAATTGGCGCATTAACAAGAAATACAACTGCACTAAAGATACTTATAACCGATAAAAAACTTGACGGCAGCTGCGGAGCAGACTTGGTAAATACCTGCTCGAAATGCGAAAACATTTCCGCACCAAACATGAGATACATCGCTGCCATAAGCATAATTATCATCGGGAGATAAGTAACAAAGAGCCATAGTACACCCCAAGCAATATCTTTCCCAAGGCGCCGCTTTTCAAACCCAAGATATTTCCACACCGAGACATGACACCGCCGGAATTCACGCCAAATGACAATACCACAGATAATATTAACAAATGGAAAATAAATCATATCAAGTGGTGGAAAATCACTACTGATACCGGTAAATTTGAGTACAGCATACGTGATAGCTGCTAAGATGGCCATAGCGACCAAGCGAACACCGACGAGACGGAATGGCTGAGCTTGTTGAGTAGCAATAATATCTTTCATAATACGAGGCATTGTAGCATAAGACTACAGTTATGCAAATATACACTTCCTTTGGTTAACCGTGACTCTGCTTCGTATACACTCTGGTTGATGTATTTGCTCACTTCAATTGTGAAGTAGTATTCCGCTATTTTGAGATACAACTATTACGGCAACCGACAATGAGGTAGTAGTATTATGAATAGGTTGCTCAATACATCCAACAAAAAAACTGCCTCCACAGCAGTTTTCTTGCACAAATAAGGCTCTCAAACCTTGTTGGTTTGCTCGCAAAGAGCGTTTATTTTTTCTCGCAGTTCGTTTCTGAACTGGTCGTATTATATATCAAGGTCGTCGAGTTCTGCAAGCTCTTGGCGAGACTTTTTTGCAAAATCCGATTCGCTCTCATCGTCGTTATCCACCGTATCAGTGGTTAAGTTATCCACAGACTGGGATGCTGCGGTATGTGGCTCATCATTGTTCACCACCTTAAGGTTGTAGCGAGCACTGTTTTTCGTGCCAAGCGCGCGCAGCAAGGTGCGCAAACTCTGCGCCGTACTGCCCCGCCGGCCAATCACACGGCCGAGATCCTCCGGATTGACGGTGAGTGTCAGTAGCACACCCTTCTCGTCGATCACCCGATCGACCACCACGTCGTCTGGATGTTCCACCAGCGACTTTACGACATATTCGACAAACTGTTGATCAATTGTCGCCATAGCTTTCTTCTTTCCCTCCTTATGCTGTCATTCAGATTTATTGTGATTGTGCTTTCATTGTAGCATACCGGCTGGATTCTACCAACATACAGCGCGTACGGCTCTATACACTGAGCCTTCTGACGTCTCTGCATACCCTTTCCTAGTGAACGAGTGAAATATACGACTGCTCTTTATCAGAGCCTTCTCTTGCGTTGCCTCTCCCCAGCACTATATTCAGATAGAATAGATTGAGATAACCGATTGCTGGCTCTGGTTGGGAGGGTGATATCAGCCTTTGCAATATTCTTGAGAAAAGCAGTAGTAGGTAGAGACCAAGCAAATCGACATTTTTGCAATTCAGATTATAACAATATCGATAATTACAAAACTGCTCCACGATACGCGGAGCAGTTGGTATGCATGTCACAAGAGAGTTGCTTTAGGCTTCTGCTTCTTCCTGAGGTTGGTGCTTACGCAGCTTCTCTGGGTTGCGGACTGCCTTGTGCTTGTCGCCAGCAGGCTGCTTGACCCACTTTGGTAGCGATACACCAGCAGCAGCCAACAGCTTGACCACCCGTGGTGTTGGCTGGGCACCATTATCAAGATACTTCTGAGCAAGCTCGGTGTTGATGTGAGCTTCTTTGGTGTGCGGGTTGTAGTTGCCAACATAGGCCACCACACGACCGCTTGATGGATGGCGCTGAGCCTCTTGTACGGCGAGCCGGTACACTGGGTAGGCTTTGCGGCCAAGACGTTGCAAACGAATTGCGAGCATAAATAAAACTTCCTTTTCTTGACTTATATTTGCGTTAGTTCGTTCTGTACAAGTCTACACTGTTTGGCTGGCGATGTCAATTTGTTGCTTATCTGCAGGTCAAAACTTGTCTGAGCTCTTGGCTGACTCTTCTGTCTTCTCTGTCTGAGCCTCTTGAGCCTCTTGCTGCTGGTAGGCTGCCAGAGCAGCGCGAGCGGCCTTTTGCTGGGCGGTCTGCTTGCTAGGACCAGTGCCGCGGCCCATCAGCCGATCATTGACAAAGACACCAAGCGTGAAGGTTTTGTCGTGGTCGGGGCCATCCTCCGCCAAGACACGATACACCGGCGTAGCACTGTCGATCCGTTGGCTCACCTCTTGTAAATGGCTCTTAGGGTCACGCCACGAGCCATCGGCTAGGATGGCATCAAGCTTGCTAATGGTATGCTTGGCAATAAACTCAGCTGCCGCCCCGTAGCCTCGTTCCAGATAGATCGAGCCAATCACGGCTTCATACGCATTAGCCAGAATCTGGCGATGCGCTCGCTTACTGCCATGCTTCTCACCCCTGCTCATCCGGATGAGCGAGCCATAACCGAGCGCTTCGCCCGAGTCGGCATTACTCTCAGTATTGACCAGCGCGGCGCGCCAGCTCGTCAGGATACCCTCTGGCTCGGTGTAGTGTTGATAGAGATAGTCGGTTACCGCAAGCTCCAGGACAGCATCGCCCAAGAACTCGAGGCGCTCATTGTGCTCAGTAACAGATTTTTTGTGCTCATTAACATAGCTGCGGTGGGTGAGCGCAGTGACTAAGAGCTGAATATCGTGATATTCAAACCCGAGCACTTGCTGCGCCCACGCTTGGTACGGGCCAGTTGGCATGCCAGACATAGTAACTCCTTTCGTTTCTGTCGTTATAGACGCTCCTCTCGGATGCGTTTCTTGGCTTTGAGCATAAGCTTGGCAATATCTTCGTACTCGATGAGGTCAAGTGCCTTACTAAAGGGAAACCACTTAATACCATTCATCCATTCTTCTTTTTGAATCTCATTGCCGCTGGTGCGAACGCGGGCAAGATAGATCTGCGTCGTCATCAGGACAAGCTTATCCATTCGGCGGTAGCGAAAGTGAATTTTGCCCAGCCAGCCCAGCATATCAAGGTCGTGCAGCCCAGCCTCTTCGCCGATCTCACGGCGAGCCGTTTGCACTGCAGTCTCCCCTTTCTCGATGTGCCCTTTGGGGATCGTCCAGCGATCCTTGGCGTCCTGAATCAGGAGGATTTCAAGTTTGTTGTCGCTATTGTAGCGGAATACAATGCCGCCAGCCGTCGGTTCACGAACAATTTCCTGAATAGACGGCTTGCGACGGCCAAAATATTTTTTAAACCGATTGAAATGTCGGTCAAAGTGTGACGGTGTTGGCATCGTCTGGTGTCTCCCCAGGCAAGTTGCGATAGGCGGTGCCGAGCACACCGTTGATAAACTTGCTTGAATTATCCGAACCAAACGCTTTAGCAAGCTCCACTGCTTCGTTAATCGCCACCTTGGGTGGAACAGTTGCGCGGCAGTGCAGCAACTCGTAGAGGCCAAGTCGCAAGATATTGCGGTCGACACGGGCAATCTGATCAAGCGGCCACTCTGGCGCAATTGGTTGCAAGTGGGCGTCAAGCGCGGCCTGCGTCTCGATCACCCCAGCAACGAGCGTATCGACAAAGGCTCGATCGCCAATGATCGACTCATAACGCTCAAGATTGCGCGCCAGAATATCCTGTGGCACGGCCTGCGGATCATTCGCCTGCTGGCGGAATTCATATTCGTACAATGTTTGGAGTGCAACTATACGCCCAAGATGACGGTTCGAAGCCATTTGGTTGGTTCTTTCTTTTGTTAAAATTCTTTGCTATCGACGAAAAGCTAGCGAGCCGTCTTGGCAGCGCCAGTCTCGCGCTTGGTTGTCTTGACCTTAACTGGTGAGGTCTTATTAACCATGCGAGCTAGCTTGAGGCGCAGGTGGCTGCGGCGCAGACCGGTTTTGCGTGGGCTACTCTGTTTTTTTGGTTGAGCCATAGTAAAAATCTCCTTCTCTTTAGGCTGACGTAAAACTTGTAGCTATTATACGCTAAAAGCGCAAAATTCTCTAGTGTTTGCGCTGTTTTGTATAGAAAAATATATTTGTGGCCAATTGCCAAGCGAGCCGTTGCACCTTATTACCCCATCAAGAATACGCTCACTATGACGTCTAGGTCATAGCTTTGATATGACAGATATATGTCATATATTGTATGATATGGTACATACTATTAGTCTCAGCAAGGAGCACCTATGGCGATAAAAATAGATGGAAATATCAATCAATATGTCAAATTGGTCGGACGAAGCGACGGATCAGTTAAGGCCGAAGTGCAACACATCATCGATGAGTTGGGCTGCACTCCCGTAATCCGGGAGATTGACAAGGAGTTTACTGGCTACAACTTGAGTAAATCATATTGGCTGCTGCACGATGCTGGGATAGAATTCCGCTGGTCAAACGATCTGCTTAAGGCAGTGTCACTATATACACAAAGGGGCGAATCATCTATATCAGAATACAAGCCTTATGCAACTACACTGTTTACAGACTTCTCGAACACTGCAACGCGTGATGAGATTGTTCGCCATCTTGGAACTCCCGCTAATGAAGCAGATCAAAACGCAACGTGGGTGCGCTCAGCTTGGGTTCGTTATAATCACGAGAGTGGCAACTGGATACACTTGCAGTTTGACGATGACCTTCATCTGAAGATCGTAACTCTATGTGTTCCTATTCATTAGATCAATCATCTTCTCGCCATCCAGCCTATTAAAGCAATTACGTTGCCTATTTCGTAGGTTTATCAACACCCACTAGACACGACGAGACTGTAGGCACACAACCCAAAACAGGGCGCTCCGTGAGACGCCCTGTTTTTTACGACAAGATTGGCAAGAGATAGCCGGCTATTCCTAGACAACAACACTGACGAGCTTGCGCTTGACATAGATAACCTTCTTGGGCGGCCCAGTGAGGTATTTTGCGACGCGGTCGTCTGCCAGGGCTTGGGCAGTGATGTCGGCTTCGCTAGCGTCTGGCGCGGTGGTGAGCTTAGCGCGGACTTTGCCATTGACTTGCACGACGATGGTTATCGTATCGCGAACAATCTTTGCTTCGTCCCACTCTGGCCAGGCTGCAAAATCAAGCTGGTCGCCATAACCCAGCTGCTGCCACAGCTCAGCGGCCATGTGCGGCGCAAAGGGCTGCACCAGCTGGATCAGCGTCTTGAGTGCTGGCTGCCACTGCTCAGTAAAGCCAGTTGTCTTGAGCTTGTAGAGGTCGTTGACGCACTCCATGAGCGCCGCAATGGCTGTATTGAAGCTCAGGCGGTAGATATCACTCGTGACCTTTTTCGTTGTGGCGTGGATGATCGACTCAAGCTGCGCAGTGTCGACCTGCCCAGGCGCTACACCCTGCTGCTGCCAATCATCAAACTCTTGCACCAATGTCCAGAGGCGATTCAAGAAACGATAGACGCCAGCAATTCCTCGACTACTCCAGCTTGAATTCTCGTCGATCGGCCCAAGGAAGAGCTCAAAGGTGCGCAGCGCATCCGCCCCATATCCCGCATCGATCACCTCCAGCGGGTCGACGACATTGCCAAGACTCTTGCTCATCTTGCGGCCATCCTCGGCTTGGATGAGGCCATGGTAGACGAGCTTCCGCACCGGTTCGGCAAAACTTGTGAGGCCAAGATCGCGGAAGACGTGCATCCAGAAACGCACATAAAGCAAGTGAGCCGTCGCATGGTCACCACCAACATACATATCAAGCGGTGCCCAGTGGTTAGCCAGCGCTGGGTCCCAGGCCTCCGCCGCATTGTGCGGGTCAGTGTAGCGTAGAAGATACCAACTACTACAAGCATAGCCATCCATCGTGTCGGTTTCGCGCTGAGCTGGGCCGCCACAGGTCGGGCAGGTCGTCGCCACCCATTCTTCTTGGGCGGCAAGGACGGATTTGCCATCACCACGCGGCTGGAAGTTTTGCACCGCTGGCAAGACAACGGGTAGATCTGCTGCTGGCACTGGCACAGCACCATGCTCGAGGCAGTGGATGATCGGGATGGGTGCGCCCCAGTAACGTTGGCGGCTAATCAACCAGTCACGCATCTTGTAGGTTACCTTAGCATGGCCACGACCTTCCTGTTCGAGCCAGGCCACGATCTGCTCACGGGCATCCTCACTGCGCGTGCCATCAAATGCTCCAGAATTAACGAGCACGCCTTCGCCATGGTAGCACTGGTCAGTGTCTGGGTCGTCGTCGGGCCGCTCAATGACGGTGACGATGGGCAGCTCGTATTTCTCGGCAAAGGCGGCATCGCGCTCATCATGAGCCGGAACAGCCATCACTGCACCAGTGCCATAGCCACCAAGGACATAATCGGCCACCCAGATGGGTATTCGCTCGCCCGTCGCTGGATTTATGGCATAACTTCCAGTAAAGACCCCTGTCTTATCCTTCGTGTCATTGGTGCGTTCAATCTCCGATTTCTTGACTGCCTCGGCAATATAGGCCGAGACCGTCTCGCGGGCATCACCACGCGCGAGCTGCTGCGCCAGCGGATGTTCGGGCGCCAGCACCAAGAAGGTCGCACCAAATAGCGTATCAGGGCGCGTCGAAAAGACGGTAATATCGGCGGAGTCACTTTCCGTAGCTGCCGTGGGCTTATCAAGGGCGAAGCGAATCTCTGCTCCCTCACTGCGGCCAATCCAGTTGGTCTGAGCTTGCTTAATCTTGTCTGGCCAGTCGAGCGCGGGGATGTCAGCCAGGAGCTGGTCGGCGTACTCAGTGATCTTGAAGAACCATTGCTTCATCGGCTTCTTTACCACCACTTCTTCACAGCGCCAGCACCGGCCATTGATCACCTGCTCATTCGCCAGCACGGTCTTGTCTTTCGGACACCACCACTGGAGTGAGTCCTTTTGGTATGCCAAGCCCTGCTCAAAGAGCTGCGTAAAGATCCACTGCGTCCAGCGATAATACTCTGGATCGCTCGTGTTGATCTCCCGGCTCCAATCGATACTCGCGCCAACCCGGCGAAGCTGAGTAGTAAAGTTAGCAATATTGGTCGCGGTCGTCTCTTGTGGCGTTTTGCCTGTCTTGATGGCGTAATTTTCTGCAGGGAGACCGAAGCTATCCCAGCCCATCGGGTAGAGCACCTCGTGACCAAGGCTGCGCCGGAAGCGCGCCACTGCATCGACAATGGAGTGCTCCATAAAGTGCCCCGCATGCATCCCTGCCCCACTTGGGTATGGGAACATACCGGTCACATAATACTTTGGTTTGGAGGAGGCGTCATCCGCCCGGTAGCGCTGGTCGTCTGCCCAGTGCTGTTGCCATTTTGGCTCGATTTCTGCAGGATTATATCGTTTCATGTCTTTCATATTCTACCATAGTGGGCGAGGGCAAAGACAACCCCCGCTTCTTTTCTCGAAAGCGGGGTTGGATTTATGTGCGGTGTTTTGTCTACGCTTCGCCGGTGGTTGTTAGTGATGTGTCATCATCATTGTCTTTACTAACACTGCTGCCCTGCATGAGCTCGCTATACGGGATGCTGTCGTTTGGCTTGCGCAAGTCAACCTTTGTGTCGTTGACGTTGATCGTCACTGGCTGCTGAGACGACTGACTGGTTGGCTTCATGACGATGCGCTTCACATCGTGCGAGAATGGCGACACCCAGAGTTCAAGATCCGTCTGGCTCAAGTCTGGCCCTGAGATAGCAGAACGCCGCTCGGTCTTGATGGTTCGGCCATTTTGGCGTGTTGTCACGCGAGTCGACGTCGCATTGCTGCAACGGCGAAGTAGCTCCCCAACACGGGTGTTGCCAAGGTCGCGGCTCAGCGAACGGGCTTCGTGGCTCGATGGGCTCGCTACCGTCACCTTGTAGCCCACTGCACCGTTATCGAGCGCTGGCTTATTGAGTTTCTCTACTGTAAAGACATCGCCATGCTTGCGAAGTACTGCAGCGATCTCATTGCGAGCCTTAGTGTCGTACATAGCGTTAATTGCGTCCGTACATTGCTGAGTCGTCGTACGATTTGGGCTCATTTTGCGCATATCATCTTGCGTCATCTTGACCCATTTGCCATCGATTTTTTCGATGATAGGCAGTGCTTGCTTGGTATACTGCTCGCGCATCTTACTCCGTGCAGTATCTTTCTCCTCATCGGTCATGCTCGAGGTACTATAGCGCTTCATCGACTGGTCGATCATGGTATCAATATATTTTTCATATACTTTCTTGATACCATTGACGCGGAAGTAGGTTGCTTCGCGATCCGCATAGATCTCGGCCTTGACAGTAATCTGGCCAACCTGTGGGAGGTCCATCGTTACCTCACCATTACCACCAGCAACTTGGTTAATATATTGCAGATTCACTCTGTAGGTGACCTTCGATGGGCCTGAAGTGCTAGTACTGCTTGGTGTAACATCACCGCCCATGCTATACGACGCTTGCCGTGCAGTTACTAGATTTGCCACGCCGTCTGTCACTACCTTGTGTGGGTTCTGATACCAGAAGAAGTACAATAGCACACCAGCAATAAGTGCTAGCAAAGCTACACCACCACCAACGAGGCCAAGAATCAGCCCAAGATGGGACTTCTTAGCTGGTTGAGCACGCAAAGTTCCTGGAGCCATGCGTGGCTGATATTGAGGCTGGGGCTGAGCTGGCTGCATGGCCGGAGTAGCTGGCTGCTCTGGTATCGGCTGAGTAGCGGGCTCGGCTACTGGAGCTGGCTCTGCAGCTGCAGCTGGGGTTGCTGGTTCATTAGCCTTGGCCGGGGTTTGTCCTGGCTCATTTTTTGGTGACGTCTTGCGCGTTGTGCTGCGCTTGGTTGCTTTTGGTTTTTTCTCTGTTGACATAGATAGTTCTCCGCTTAATACACTAGTCTCACATGTAAGAATATACCATAAATCGCGTATTAACGCTACTGGCTTGGCCCATCAAAGAAGTTCTCGTACTCCGAAAAATACGGTGCTTTGATGGCTTGCCAAGCGAGCGATTGACGCACCAGCTCGGTATCTTCGCTCAGGACACAGAGGATCTTAACCGCCTCTTCAAGGAAGATCCCACCTTGTGACCCCTTAGCAAGAATCACTGCACCAGGTCGCGCTACCGAACGGACAAACTGCCCTGCCTCGATCGCATTACGGCATACCTTCACCTGGCAGCCACGCCGACGGGCAGCGGGCGCAAGATACTTCTCTGCCTCGCCGCCAACCGTCACCACCCAATCAAGCAAATGTGAGTCGCAGGCCATGCCCAGCTTCTCGTGCTCGGCCTGGCTCGAGGCGCCAAGCTCATTCATGTCACCAAGGATAGCGATCCGCTGCGGTGCCTGCGCAAAGCTATAGAGCGTCTGCAGAGCAGCCAGCGCAGCAGCGGGGCTAGAGTTGTATGTATCGTCGATAATTGTTGTATCACCAAGGCCCAGCAGCGGGTTCATCCGCCCGGGGACAGGCTTGATCAGTGCAAGACCCTTCACTACTTCATCTGGTGTGCAGCCATAGAGCAAGGCCGCTGCGACGGCACCAACGATCGGCCGTAGGCTGTGCTCACCCACCACGTTAATGGCTGCCGCGAATGGCTGAGCAATGTTTGGTGGAGCAATAATCCCCCCACGATAGCCTACCTCAGCATCAAAGTTCTGCTGTTCGAAGCGATACTCAGCGAGGCCAGTTGTACCATATGTACTAAAGTGTGGAGTAGCAATCAGGTCAGCAAAGCGCCCCTCAATATCATCACGGTTAATCAGCACTCGGCGCGCATACTGCGTCACGGAGAGCTCCTCTTGCGCGACTGCTTCAATTGAGCCAAAGAACTCCATATGCTCTGGCGTTACTGCCGTCACTAAGGCAAGGTCAGGCCGGAGGTAGCGGCCAAAGTCGGCAATCTCCCCTGGCCGATCAGTGCCAAGCTCCTGGACAATCACATCGACATCAGCTGGCTGAGCAACCCGTCGCCGGGCTGCTGCAAACACCTTAAGCCAGGCCCCAATGCTGTGTACCTTGCTAGGGTAGGTCACGCCGAGAATGCCACACGGTGCCGAGAGATTGGTATTATGGTTGTTATCGAGCATGCGCACACGGTAGCGCTGCGATAGCAAGGTAGCCACCGCTCGCTTAGTACTCGTCTTGCCTACGCTCCCCACCACAACAATTAGTTTGACCTCTGGATGGGCTTGAAAATACCGACTCACATACGTCTCGAGCCGCTTTTGGATAAACTTTTTGAACATATCTTTATTTTATCAGAAACAGGCGGGAATACTACTGGTTGATTCTCCCGCTCGTTTGTGCTTGAATAGAAGAAGCCGTGGGGATATAGCTCAGCTGATAGAGCGCAGCATTCGCATTGCTGAGGTCGAGGGTTTGAATCCCTCTATCTCCACCAGGTGTTATCATATTTTTATAGCGACGAGTAATATCCTCGTCGCTATTTTTATAATACATAGCACAAGTCAACCGTACATAAAGCTAGCCAGCAGTTCCTAGTGCCTCCACCACCGCCACTCCGGCGCCAAATCGTCTTGTTGAAAACTATCGAATTCAAGATCCCGTAATTTTGGCAAGAGTGGGCGGAGGCGTTCTTCGAATCCAGACATTCTGTCGCGATATGTTGAGATTTTACTGATGAAGTCTTTGTCACGGATAGCACCACGTTCTATGGATCTTACGAGGAATGCCAGAACGCTTTGCCCCTCGTCAAAGCTTGTTGCATAGTTATCATGGTGCTCCCATTCGTAATCCTCGTCAAACCATTTAGCTGAGTACTTCGAAACGTTATCAGTTAACTTGACTAGCCAATCGCTAAACATGTAATGCATGTTCTTGCAGATTTTATCTTGAGCAAATTGCGACTCAATTCTAGACTCGAGTGCCGTCGTGACGTTTTTTATAGCATCACGAAGCGATTCGTAGTCGAAGGATTTAGGGTTTCTAGGAATGTGATTGGGAGCTACTTTCTCAAACGCTTCAGTCATCATCTCTGCATGAATAAGTGCCTTAAAGTAATGAGGAGCTGCTAGACGATCCCCTATTTTCTGTTCTTCGACCGACATTGCAGAGTAGATGAATGCGTCGTTCAGCTCAGCGACGCACCGATGATACGCGTCGTCTGTCGTTAGACTCAGCGATTCATCTACGAGATGATCCCACCATTGCGAATCTGGTGTTACATTTGGATCATTTTCCCATAGATCTGATAATTTTGACATGATAGCTCCCTACTTCGTTATTATTAATAAAAAATAAGCGAGATATATCCTCGCTTATCTCAGGCCTTAACTAATGCTGATTATGACTCAACACCAGAAGGGAATAATCTCAAAATGGTGGATCTTGCAGGATTCGAACCTGCGACCTCACGAATGTGAATCGTGCGCTCTAGCCAACTGAGCTAAAGATCCATGGTGGAGCATACCAGATTCGAACTGGTCACCTCTTCGCTGCCAGCGAAGCGCTCTAGCCAAATGAGCTAATGCCCCGTCTGGTATAGACTATAGCAAAAAATCACCTCTTTGGCTAGAGGTGATTTGCCGGTAGCTGCTACGCGCCCACCCTGGGGCACAATGTTTGTTTTGGCACGATGTTTGTGTTTGGACGCAACGGTACCCCTTTTTGCGTACCAGCTTGTCTTTATTATGCACCACCACTTTGCAAAACACAAGCAGTTCGCCGATTAATTGTTGCACTTTTATGGTTCAGGCACTCTATAGCTCTTACGCTTCATCTGGAGAAATGTCCAGTTAATGCAAGCGTCAAAGCATCCAAGCAAAGTGCTCGTACAAGTATCTTAATACAAGATCTCCCCCTATTGTTATTTACAAAAGCAAAACACCACCTATCTTGGTGGTGCTGATGTGTCACGAGGCATCATATCTGGTGCGGACGAGAAGACTTGAACTTCCACGAGCGCAATGCTCACCAGCCCCTCAAGCTGACGCGTCTACCAATTCCGCCACGTCCGCATATCTCGCGACACTGTTGATTATACCGCATGTTAGGGGGTTTTGTAAACATCTCGCGTGGTAACTGTCCAGCGAAGGATATCTGCATAGCGATCTGCGCCCGAAACGAGCGTATCGCCCTGCTGAATGGCCTGCACACCAGGGCCCGTGGCATACACACTAGCCGACCGATAGAGGCCAATCGCAGGCACATCGCTGTACCACTGCTCGGCAAACGCTTTGTACTTGGCAGCACGCAGCTTGGGCTCGAGGCGCGTGCGGGCGCTAGCCAATGCAGCATCTGCGGTACGGCTGGTGTAATTGACGAAGTTGTAGCCCTGGTAGCCCGTCTGTGAGGAGTGCCAGTAGGCATAGACATCGGGGTCGGCACCAATCGCTAGCTCATAGAGCAAGACATCGTAGCTTCGCCCCTGCAACGTCCCCTGGACAAAGGTAGATGACGTTGCCGAGCGGTCGATCACTTGCTGCGTCACGGCAACGCCAAGCTGCTGCCACTGCTCCATTACCTTAGCGAGAACCGCTTCGTACTCTGCACCCTTCGTGGTAGTGATCATAATCTCTAGCTTTTGGCCATCTTTGCTGCGGACTTTGCTGCCATCGGCGAGCTTCCAGCCTGCTTCGTCCAGCATTGCAGCTGCCTTTGCTCGGTCGGGCTTGTCTGCGGATGGTGTATTAATGCCCCCAAGTTGGCTCGGGATAAACGGCCCATCGAGGCGCTGCACCCCCTCACCCAGCGAGGTGCGAATCGCAGCGGTGTTGGTGCCCAGTTGGAGGGCTTTACGCACGGCGCGATCTTTGAGGATGGGGTTGGTATTGTTCATGAGCAAATACACCCCGCGGTCGGTTGGTACAGTGGTTGTAGTGTATTGGTTGCGTGGAATATCTTTGCGCATCACAACGGAGAGGTCGGTTGCGCCACTCAACTCACCAGCTTGCAAAGCCGAGACGATATCTTGCTGCGTGCTATACGCTTGGAGCTCGAAGCGATCGAGCTTGGGTCGGCCACCATAATAGCCATCAAAGGCAACGACATGCACCGTCTTTGGCCGGCGAGCATTGTTGGTTGATTGCAAAATCTGGAACTTAAATGGCCCACTACCAACTGGCGAATGATTAAACGGTGCCTGGCGCATTGAGCTTGGCGTTGCCGAGCCTAGCATATGCTCGGGCAAAATCGGGAAAGTCAATGCATGGGGGAAGGCAGCATACGTTGCAGGTAGCACGAACTGGACAGTGGTATCGTTGACCGCCTTAGCCTGGACGTCGACCCAGTTGACGCGCAAGGGCGAGCGCACTGCCGGGTTCTTGATAAGGTTGATTGTGAAGACAACATCCTTGGCGGTAAGCTTGTGCCCATCGTGCCAGCGGACATCGTCGCGCAATTGAGCGGTGTAGGTTTTGCTCGCTTCGTTATAGGCAAGACTCGTTGCAACATCTGTGTGGAGCGAACCCTTGGCGTCATAATGATAGAGCGAGGAAAACATGAGTTGGCTGGCCGAAAGCTCGGCACTGCTGGTTGCAAAGAGTGGATTAAGCGTCTCAATCGGGCCAAGCGCCCCCTCGATATACGTCCCGCCAGTCCCACCAGTTGCCGTCGTCGCGTCACGGCGGATAAAGATCTGAGCAATAATACCGAGCAAAATCACTGCAATGAGGACGAGCCACAGCACAACCCGCCGCCGGGCTCGACGCAAACTCTCGAAGCGGCTCCCTAAGAACTTACCAACATGGCGCGTCGCGCTATCTTCGAGCTGCTTGAGGTCACGGCGTGGCTTCTTGCGGCGAGATGGCACCGATTTCGCTGCTTTAGCTGCTCGCAGCGATTCATCCTCCTGAGGCACAACTGCCGACGAGGTCTCACGGCGCTGGAGGTGCTTCTCCTGCCGGTCTGCCATGCTCTACCCCGCAGACGGCAACAAGAGTGCCGCCAAAATAGACCCAACAAAGGTAACAGCCAAGAAGATCGTCGCCTCAAAGAGGTTCTTGTCGAGGCCACGCCGCGTGGTATAGAGCTCACCCGAGGCACCAAAGCCTGCACCAAGCGTCGCCCCGCGCTGCTGGAGCAAAATAGCTAGGATCATTAAGATGGCCGAGCCAATCATTATTGTTTGTAGAATACTATCAAGACTCATGTTGTTCCTCCTGCGTGCGCCCATAATTTAGCTCGAGCGCGCTGCTTACTATATAGTTTACCAGACTCATGATCAGGCCTGTCAAGATGGAGTGAAGAAACGTCATCTTGAGACCTGGTGCCAGTATCAGTGAGATATAGACCATAAAGCCATTGACAACGACGGTGAAGAGACCGAGCGTGACGAGAATGGCAGGAAGTGATAGGATGATGGCAATCGGCTTAAAGACTGCATTGACGACTGAGAAGATGAGCCCAGCCAGCAAAAACACCGCAACGTTCATATCGGGCTGGACACCGATATAGCCTGTACCAAAGATACGTACGGCAATCCACAGCCCAAGTGAATTTAACACCCAGCGGATAATAAAGGCAAAAAATTGTCGTTTCATTTGCTCTAGTATAGCGGTTTTTTACCATTTTGTCGATAAGCTGGCGCTGAGATTATCGTGGCCGCTCGGCGTAATGAGAATGTCATCTTCGATCCTGACACCAATGCCCTCCTCTGGAATGTAAATTCCTGGCTCGACGGTAAGCACCATACCAGCGCGCAGTACCCGCGGCGCACCCAGGCTGTCGTGTGTATCGACGCCAAGCCCGTGGCTGGTAGCATGCGGATAGTAACGCCGGAAGGTAGCTTGGTCGTGGCGATCGCGTAGGAGGCCAAGCTGCTGTAAGGCATCGCGCATAATGTCGTCACTCTGCTGGATGTAATCAGCCACAGGGAGATTTGGCTCGAGCAGCTCTATGATGTGTTGCTGCGCCTGCACCACCGCAGCGTGGACATCCTGCTGGCGCTGCGTCGGCTCAATGCCATAGGTGCGTGTGATGTCGGCACAATATCCATTGACCCGTGCCCCGACATCAATCAGCACCATATTCTCAGCAGCAAGCGGCCCTGCATTATGGCTATAGTGCAACGTACAGGCGTTAGCGCCACCAGCAACAATTGGACTATACGCATGGCGAGCATTATGACGCCGGAATAGATAGTCAAACTCCGCCTCGCACTCATACTCATGCTGGCACTGTGGCAAGCGCTGCTTGGCTACCTCAAACGCTTCGATCGTCAGCGCAATTGCCTGGCGCAGCGCAGCAATCTCTTCCGGCTGCTTGATAGCCCGCAGTTCACGCAGCTGACGGAGACACGACTGGACTGAGGGAAAGATCCGCTGCAGTACTTTGCTCAGGTCGCGTGAGGCGGGATTGAGCATAAAGCCATAGTCAGCGCGGTCGTTTACTTCGTATACAACCGTATGACGCTTGGCAAGCTGGCGCAGCTCTGCCTCAAAATCGTGGGCGTCAATCACTGCATCGGCACCACTGATCCGCTTGGCCTCCTCACTGCTGAGCTCACCAACGAAAGTCTGCTGCACCGCATCGAGATGAGGCCGCACGAGTGTTGTGCGGCTCCGTCGTCCATCGATAATCAACTTCCAACCTGGTCGCTCAATTCCACTGAGCCACCAAAAGTTCGACTCCTGCTGAAACGGCGCTGGCTCATCGCCACTGCCCTGCACTTCGTCATACGCAGTCAATACTGCCAGCCCACCCGCAAGCGCATCAATGCAACGCGCTCGATTCTGACGAAAGTCGATCATGACCGCTTGATACCCCGCAGTACCTCTGTCAATTCTGCTGGGAAGAGGATCATCGTCTTCTGGCTTGGCTCGGCACTAATGCGCTCAAGTGTGGTGAGGGTACGCAGGTTGATTGCCCCTGGCGTATTGGCGAGGATCTGAGCGGCTTCTGCAAGGGTCTCTGCAGCGGCTTTTTCACCATCGGCATTAATGATGTTGGCCCTGCGCTCACGCTCGGCTTCGGCTTGCTTGGCCATAGCACGCTTCATATCGCCTGGCAGCTCGATGTTCTGAATCTTCACGTTCTCAACGTCAATCCCCCACTTGTCAGTCTCAGCATCGACAATCTCTTTGATCTGCTGGCTGAGCTCTTCTCGCTTGGCAAGCAGGTCGTCCATGTCAATGTTACCCGTCACATCACGTAGCGCAGCCTGAGCAAACTGGCTGGTAGCGTAGATGTAGTTCGTCGTCTCGAGGACGGCCTTTGGCGCATTAATGACACGGAAGTACACCACAGCGTCCACACCAACCGTCACGTTATCTTTCGTAATGACCTCTTGCTTTGGCACATCGATCGGCGTCGAGCGGACATCGACCATCATAATTGTCTGAAAGATTGGCACTACCACACGTAGGCCTGGCGCGCGCTGGCCTGAGAAGCGCCCAAGTGTTAGCACCACGCCGCGCTGGTATTGATTCACCACCCGAATCCCGCTCAGCATGAAGACAATCGTCGCCACGATGATGCCGATAATGATATATTCCATATTCCTCCTTTGGACTAGCTTATTGCTTTTATCATACCACATTGTGGCAAAATAGCGAGACAGCAACAGTCTTGGCATCTTACAGCATTATTAGAGTCCCTTCGACGCATTAGCCTATTTCCGGTATACTAGACGTAGCCATGCCAGAGCCAGATTCGTCATCGTCATCACGCCAACCGCTAGCCGAGCGGCTGCGCCCACAGTCGCTCGATGCCGTGATAGGCCAGACACACTTGCTGGGCGATGCCGAGATTTTGTGCCAGATTGTCGCCAAGAAGCAGCCCGTGAGCCTCATCTTTTGGGGGCCACCAGGCACAGGCAAGACGACGCTGGCGCGGATTATTGCTCGCGAGGTGGAGGCTGAGTTTATCGAGCTCAGTGCCGTTACTAGTGGCAAGAAGGACGTCGAGCGAGTCATCCAGCATGCCCGGCAAAATTGGAATCTTGGCCTGCGCACCATACTCTTTGTCGATGAGATCCACCGCTTTAATAAGGCGCAGCAAGACGCATTTTTGCCTCATGTCGAGTCGGGGCTGATTACGTTGATCGGTGCCACCACTGAAAATCCAAGCTTTGAGGTTATCACACCACTGCTGAGCCGGATGCGCGTACTCGTCTTGCAACCACTGAGCAAAGACGAAATTCACGCTATTCTCCAGCGCGCCATCACTACTTTGGGCAAGACAGAGCACGTCACGCCAGAGGCGCTCGATTATCTTGCCGAGCTATCGGGCGGCGATGCCCGAGTGGCGCTGGGTAACCTTGAGCTTGCCCTGAGTCTCGCTGAGACAGTGACGCCCGATACCGTTACAGCTGCTGCCCAAAAGAAGCTTCCGGGCTACGACAAGCAAGGCGAGATGCACTATGATGTGATCTCGGCCTTCATCAAGTCGATGCGGGGCAGCGATGTGCGCGCCACCCTCTATTATCTAAGCCGAATGATCGACGCTGGCGAAGACCCAAAGTTCATTGCTCGGCGCATGGTGGTATTCGCCAGTGAGGACATCGGGCTGGCAGGTAATGGTGCGTTATCTCTGGCGGTGGCGACCTTCCAAGCGGTGGAGCGGGTTGGCTTGCCTGAGGCCCGCTACAATCTCTACCACTGTGCCACAGCGCTTGCCCGCTCAGCCAAATCGCGCGAGATCACCGACCTTATGCACGAGGCAGAGGCTCTTGCTCGCCGCTATGCCGATACGCCAGTGCCACTCCACCTGCGCAACGCCCCCACTAAACTCATGAAGGATCTCGGCTATGGCAAAGGCTATCAGTGGCAAGCAAACTTCCAACATGAGAAGGGATTTTTGCCAGATGAGGTAGCCCAGCAGGTGCCAAAGGATAATACATAAGAAAAATACATAAGAAACTACAAGATAATCTTTATCCGCTCCCGACGCATTAGTCTCCTGCATTACACCCCTTGTCGCAGCTACTAGCTAAGAATGAGGAGTAATCGCCGAATGTTAACCACGACATCACGATCATCCGGCATTCTCCTCTCTTATGCACACTGTCTGGGTTGCCGCAAAAGGTAGCTATCGCTGGCTCATTTTACCAAGCAAAAAGTCTGGGCAGTCTAATCATAGACCGACTTAACTATTTGTCGTATTATCTATCTCCCGGGGTATCAGCTACTGCTGCGCCACTCCAAGCTGCTCATCCTTGAGTGCTGCGTACACCCCATTCGTCCAGCCAAAGCCATCTTGCAAGGGGTACTCACCGCCGCCGCCCGCACTGGCAGTGACAACATCATACTTCTCGACCATTTTGCGCTTCTTGGCAAAGACAGCTTCATTAGTGGCAAGCCAGCGATCGCGAATGGTTGCCGCCAGTGTATCATAGCCGTAATTACGCAGCCCCACAATAGCAAACCACTGCAGTGGTGCCCAGCCGTTGGGGGCATCCCACTGCTGGCCATTAGTGATGAGTGTTGAAAGAAGTCCACCTGGCTGCAAAAAGTCTTTCTCGAGCCGTTGCGCTACCGCTGCAGCTTGCTCATCGGTCGCAATCCCCACATATAGCGGCATCACTGCAGCAAGCGTCAGTCGCCCGGTGGTCTGGCCAGTGGTGATGGCATAATCCTCAAAGAACTGCGTGGTAGGTTGCCAGCAGTAGCGGCGAATTGCCCGAGCTCGGCGCTCGGCCGCTGCCTCGAAACGCCGCGCTAGGCGACGCTGCTTGATCAGTCGGTAAGCCTCAGCGATCGTCATTTCGAGCTGGTAGAGGAAACAATTAAGGTCGACCGGCACATACTTTGTCGTCTCGATGGTCTGGATCTGACAGGGATCGGCAAACCACCGACTGCTAAAGTCCCATCCGCTCTCGGCAGCTGCTCGCAGGTCGAGAAATGTCCGCGTCGTATGCGCTGAGGCTGCGTGATGCGCCGTATGGACATCTTCGCGATGCGACTCAGGGCGTGGTGTGGTGCGGTTATCATAGTAACGATTGAGCGGCGTGCCATCGGGCATAACAGCGACGCGGAGATACGCTGGGTACTCAACGGTCTTGGCTTTCGCAATCTGGCGACGACCTTTCATCCAAAAGCGATACTCAGCAAGAAGGCTTGGCAAAAACTCTGCATAGACCCGCTTGCCTCGGTGGCGCGCCAGTAGCTGTACCATCGCCGCAAACAGGGGTGGCTGCGACCGACTCAAGAAGTATGTCCGATTGGCCGTGGGGATCATCCCAAACTTGCGCAGCATGTAGGTGTAGTTACGCATCATGTGCTCGATAGAGCGCCAGCGCCCATCTGCCGCTAGGCCAAGCATAATGAAATACGTATCCCAATAAAACAACTCATCAAAGCGTCCACCTGGCGTCATATATGGATATGGTAGCGCAAGGAGCGAACCCCGATTCTTGCGATTACGGCGCTCGAGCTGTTGCCAGAGCTGACTCACATGTTGACGTGCAGTAGTGGTGTCGGTCGGTTGGTAACTCGAGGCCGGGTATACTGTAGTAGAAAAATGCTGCCCAACGAAGGTCGCGAGATCGAAGCCGGGCTGCCGACGCTGCCGACGATACCGCGCCATAATCGTCCGAGCTGGCTTGGTGGGTGTCATATCGACAAACGCCTTACCATCACCATAAATCTGCTGCGTTTGCACCTCATCAAAGAGCTCGCTGAGCGTCTCGTCGGGCGAGCTTGGCGTCGGGCGCACCAGCTCTACCGTCTGCACCGCAGCGGCTTTGGCATTCTCTTTGGTATCTTTGGTAAGAGCAATGATTTTCGCAGCAAAAGCGCGGCGGACGTTGTGCATGATAGGCGGGTTCTCCCTATGGTGTTATGGTTGATGTTTGGCGGCGCGTTTGCGCTCGTTGGCGTCGAGGTATTTCTTGCGGAGGCGAAGGGCGTGCGGCGTAACCTCAAGGAGTTCGTCATCTTCAATAAAGTCGATCGATTGCTCAAGGCTCAGCTGGGTGTGTGGCGTCAGTTGGACGGTGCCGTCGCTTGATTTGCTGCGCATATTGGTAAGGTGCTTAGCCTTACATACATTGATCTCGAGGTCATCCGGGCGGTTATTGAGGCCAACGATCATCCCAGCATAGACATCAGTTCCCGCCCCAACGAAGAGTTCACCGCGCGCTTCGGCCGCTTGTAAGGCATATGGCGTGGTCGTGCCTGGCTCAAAGGCGATTAACACACCATTGCGCGTCCGCGGCAATGCACCACTGACTGGCTGGTAGCCATATGGCAAGCTATACATAATGACTGTCCCCTTCGTATCTGTCAGGAGGCGGTTGCGCAGGCCAATCAACGCTCGGGTCGTAATGGTATACGTCATCCGCGCTGCGCCGCTGGTGGTTTGCTCTTGTTTGCGGAGCTCTGCTTTGCGCTTGCCAAGCTCTTGGCTGACAACACCAACAAACTCAGGGCCAACCTCAACCAGTAGCTCTTCAACTGGCTCTTGCTCACTGCCATCCTTGGTGATCGTCACAACCTCTGGCCGTCCAACCTCAAATTCGTAGCCTTCGCGGCGCATCGTCTCGATCAATACACTGAGGTGAAGCTCGCCTCGCCCCGATACTACAAAGCCAATACCAGACTCTGCCACTCGCAGCGCTACATTCGTCTCGAGTTCGCGCTTGAGGCGATCACCAATCTGCCGGCTGGTAGTGAATTCACCCTCGCGGCCTTTCATCGGACTGGTGTTTGGCCCAAGGTACATGCTAATGGTAGGGGCTTCGACTGCCATGACGGGCAGTGCCTCTGGCTGGTCGCGACTGGCGAGCGTCTCTCCAATGTGCGCGTCGGCCGCACCAACGATGTAGACAATATCGCCTGCGCCTGCTTCGCTCACCTCTTCTTTAGCGAGGCCGCGGCTGATGAAGAGCTTATCGATCTTGGCATTGGTAGTTGTACCATCTGTCTTGATGAGGGTGAGCGCTTGGCCACGCTGAGCTACCCCGCGATGGATTCGGCCAATCGCATATTTGCCAAGGAAGGTATCGTACTGGAGAGCCGTCACGAGCATTTGGAAAGGTCCATCTGCGACTTGTGGCGCTGGGATATGCGAGATAATCGCTTGGAAGATCGGTGCCAGGCTGGCTGGCTCACTGGCATCACTCGGCAGTGTCGCCCAGGCTTTGCCTTCGCGCGCTACGGCGTAGTACACCGGGTATTTGAGCTGTGCTTCGTCGGTGGCAAGCTCGAGGAAGAGATCGGCCAGCTCGTCCTCCACCTCAGCAATGCGCCGCGCAGGTTTATCGATCTTGTTGATAATCACGACCGGTGTTAGACCAAGCTCAAGTGCTTTGCTCAGGACAAACTTCGTCTGTGGCATTGGGCCTTCCTGCGCATCTACCACGAGGAGCACGCCATCGGCCATATTGAGCGTGCGCTCCACCTCGCCACTAAAGTCAGCGTGGCCGGGTGTGTCGATAATGTTAATTTTATAATCAACTGCTGAGTCGGTATTAGTCGGCTGATAATAGACCGTCGTTTGCTTGGCGGTGATGGTAATGCCACGCTCGCGCTCTTGATCGCCGCTGTCCATGATGAGCGTCTGAGCCATTTCGGCTTGGTTGCTGCGGAATGTATTGCTCTGCTTGAGCAGGCCATCAAGCAGCGTCGTTTTACCGTGGTCGACGTGGGCAATAATTGCAATATTACGAATATACTGTGGATCTGTCATAACATAAAATAACGGCCCGAATTATATCAGACCTTCCTTACTGCTTATAGTATCACACTGGCGGCTGGTTTGCCTAGGGCAATGTGCATAATCGCGGTGCATAGTGTAGAGCCTCGCCGCGTCGTACCTCATCACTGTGCGACCACTGTTATAGTCAGGCGATCGAGCAGGTCATCCACTGTCTCCGCTGTAGCAATTCGACGCCAGCCACGCGCCCCGACAACCATCCGTAGGTCGTCGATCATGCTGACGATGGAGGGCGCAGACTGTTCTCGATAATCAACCGTCTGCAAGCGCTCTAAGAGGCGCTGCCAGCCACCCTGGGCTCGAATCATTCGGATCATAAGCTCATACAAGTTGTAGACCTGGGCCGAATGATCCTCCCGGCCAGTTACGAGCAAATATTGCCGCTCGGTATAGTGCCCAGCCGTGCACTCTCTATCATACCCGTGGTTATAATACCCATACGTTCGCTGCAGTAGCGCAGCGGTATTGGCCTGGATCGCATGCGTAAGCTCAATGAAGACGGCCGCTCGCGGGTCGCCTGGCTCGAGATCGATCGATATATCAATCGTATACTCCATCACATCTGCTTCCCACTCCTCGCGCTGAGCAATGATGCCACGTGGCGCTGTCTCGCCCAAGCACTGCAATACGTCGATATCCTGAGCATCATACCACGGCTCAGTATCAAGCTGGTGCAATGCCTCGTGGAGGGCAAGCCGGTCGTGATAGGTGAGCGGATAGCCCTTCTCGGCAATGATCTGCCGCAGCGCACAGTCGATCATCGCATCATCATACTCCGCCACTGGCTGGCGCAGCTGCGCCACAAAGCGCTCGGCTTGCATAGTGTAGAGCGTCGCATCGATCCCCATCACCCCAGCGTCAGAATAGACGATTCCACAAGTCTGGTAGTCAATCGCCTGAAATAACCCTGCCTCAAACAGCTGTCGATGCAGCGTTTGCATCACCAAATGCTCGTAGAGGTGTGCCACGAGATGATCGCCACACGGCTTGAAGATATGAAATGACTCCATATCTGTATTATACCCTACTAATCCATATTTTGCTTGATTATGCTATACTAGCTATATGATGCTACAAAATGATACACAATGTTCGTCAAGTGATCGCCCCGCAGTACCCCCCCCACGACCACTACGAGTGGCAGTTGTTGCCCCGCCGTGGCTCGCTCTACCTATCAAAGGCTATGGCGGCATCGAGCTCGTCGTCGAAGGTTTGGTGCGTGCGCTGCAGCAACGCGATGATGTCGAGGTAGAGCTTTTCGCCAATGGCGCACGGCGGATGCGCAACGGCACGCCAACCCACTCATACTACAAGCGCGAGCTCTTCGATACCATCGATGATCCCTACTATGACGCACCACTCCAAGCTCTCCAGACTCATCTCAATTTTGCTCTCCACGCCATCGAAGCCGATGGCAATTTTGATATCATTCACGACCACAACCCCTACATTGGGCCAGCCTTTTTCTCACCAGTGAGCCGCATACCGGGGTTACCACCAGTGTTGCATACGTTCCATGGGCCACCATTTTCGACGCCGCAAACCATCGAGGCAGGGCAGATGGACAATCGCCCACAGCTCAAATATATGAATCCTGGCCGCCTCTACATGACGTGTATCTCAGAGGCAATGGCGCGCAAAGCCCCGCGTGAGATCCGCCCTCATTTGCTACCAGCCGTACACAACGCCATTGATTGCAGTGCCTTCCCCTTCGTCTCGCGCAAGCAAAATTACTACATCACCCTTGCCCGCTTCACCCAAGACAAAGGCCAAGCTACTGCTGTGGCCTACGCTGCCCAGTACAAGAAGCGCCTCCGCATGGCGGGCACAGTCGCAGGGATCGGCAGCAACCGCAAGCTGCTCCTTGAGCTCTCCAACCCACTGACCAACTACCGCCGCAACGAAGAATTTCGCTACTATAGCGACCACATCCTCCCGGCCGTCCTCAAACATCGGCGCATCACCTATGCCGGCAACCTCAGTGGCAAGAAAAAGCTCAACTTCGTGGCTAATGCCAAGGCACTGCTCTTTCCTATCGAGTGGGATGAGCCCTTTGGTATGGCAGTCATCGAGGCGCTGGCTTGTGGCACGCCCGTTGTGGCGATGAAGCGCGGCGCCATGCCCGAGATTATCACCCACGGCGTCAATGGCTTCCTTGCGAGCAATCAAGACGAGTTCTTTGCCTATGCCAACCGGGTAGACGAGATCGACCCAGCCGCGTGCCGAGCCAGCATTGAGCAAAAATTCTCCGCCACTATTATGGCGCAAAATTATGTGGAGCGGTATCAGGAGGTGATTGCTAGAGCGCGGTGGTGAGTGCACACTGATATTGCATAGTACATCACTTCTTCAAGCTCGTATCTTTATAACGGCAATATATAGCCGCCAGTATAAGTGCCATTACTACAAAGAATATGACGATATGAACCGCAACGTCTGGTGTCTTACCAGAAATACCATCACCAAATGCAGTATTGATGGAATTATAGATTAATAGCAGCGCTGCAAGCAAGCATACATTGTAGGCAATTTTATATCTGTATTCCATGAGCGTTGTTGCTTTTGCTGCATGCCATACATCCAACAATGCTACATGATATCCTTTACTCTACTACCTTGATGTCTCTCTTGCAGTACTATCTAGCAACAGATGGGAGTCTAACCTCACTAGAAAAGTAAATAGCACTTATATAGCTACGGTGTGCTAGCTTCGGAGTTTGCAGACTGTCTCCTCTGCTCAACTTCGCGTATACCCTGGATAAACTTTTGTTCGCGCTGACGGAAATTGGGGTCGCGTAATTCTGCGACTAGTTTGCGGCGTTCTTCGATCTGCTTGGCTGACAGGGGACGCATGGATGGGACGTTGACGCACATATCCATAGAGCTTCCCTTAAGCCCATATGCAATGTCAACCCCATTATTATATCTACGACCACTCTCGGTTAACGCTTGAATTTCGCGACGCCACTCCCTAATAGAAGGCAATTTTATCTCTCGTAATACTGCAATCACAAAAGCACCTAGATGCATGCGCTTTTGGTGTTGTGACTGTTCTTTATCTTGTGTATATTCGCCAGCATCTACGCATTCGTCTTCTCGACGTACTGGTGATTCGTTTGTGAATTGTGGTCTTTCGCTCATAATGATTGCTATTATAGAACACTCAGCTAATCTATGCAATATAGCTATCCTCACGTACCACACCTACAACATCCCCAATCAAAAGCAATCTCTCTATATTTATAGGATACACGACTATACACAAGTAAGCTGTTCAGTCATACTGGTTCAGATCATTCATCTAGCCGCATTTTGCAATAAAAAAACACCCGATAGAGGTGTATTTGTTAGTATCCTGTATGGTGCGGGTTAGGAGACTCTAACTCCTGGCCTCTTCCATGGCAAGGAAGCGCTCTAACAACTGAGCTAAACCCGCATGTTGCTGAGTTGTATTATATGGAATAGTGCGCAAAATTTCAAGCCCTTTCTTGTATAAATCGCACACTATTCGCTCGTGCGTGCTTCGTCTTCACTACTACTCTAGGAAATGTATGGGCGGCTATTTGTATGCCAGCCTCTTGCTTTTGGAGAAGCGGAAACTAAATTATATTTCAATCCTCACCTTTTATCGGATAGATCAGGAAGGTTCACACAAGAATCTCCTGCAAGTTTAAGCACGCAGAAAATATACCCTACTCTGCCGCACCAAAACCACGAATTTTGCCAACGGTCGCTCGATCGATCGTGCTGACGTGGATCGCGTTGCCTTCGTTGCCGCCAACGGTGGTGAGCTTGCCATCTTGGTAGCGCAGGAGAATATTGACGTGCTCGCCGCGCTGGCTAGTTGTATCATAGAGGATGGCATCGCCTGGCTGGGGTGTGTAGCCACTGTCGGCTGAGTACCAGCGACCAGTCGTGCGATAGTACGTTTCGAGGCTGCGCACGCCAGGGATGCGCCAGCCACCATTGTGTGGGTTGACGAATGGCACACCCGCCTGCTGGTGCACCCAGCTAACGAAGTTTGCGCACCAATCTTGCCGCTCGCCCTGGCTATAGAATGTGCCCGGCTGCGGAGCGTCAAATTGCTGGTGGGCAGTCGTGATGATCTTCGCTCGGGCGGGCGACAGCTTCTTCGTATCTATCGCTGGGAACTCCTCTTTTTGCCTAAGCTGCTGGACTGGATGGGACTGCACACGGCGTGGTATAAAAAACAAAGCACCATACACAATAGCACTGCACAGTGCAATTGCAAGCATAACCCAGAGCGCAAACAGAGCAAGGCGTTGCCAGGAGAGCGGTGTGGGCTGATGGAGTGATTTCATAGTGCTTATTATACACGGACGTCTTGTTTGTGGGTGAGTTAGGTAGAGCCTTCTCTTGCACGCGCTATGTGAGCTGGAGTTGTTCTGACGGCCCAGAAGCGAGAGATTGGTCATACCAAAAAGAAAAACACCCTCTTGCTATAAAGAGAGTGTTTTACTGGTGGCTCCTACTAGACTCGAACTAGTGACACAAGGCTCTTCAGGCCTCTGCTCTACCAACTGAGCTAAAGAGCCACAGGCAACGTCTGTCGCTGCTCCTTATTGTACTAAAAAACCACTGCTCAGGCAAGAGCTTCAAAGTCTCAATTTTTCTGATCTTCTCGTTGTCTTGGCTTCCCCTCCTCACCGTATTATCTACCAGGCAACGAAAAATACATTCGCACATACTATGCTATACTATGCGCTCCATCTTTTGTATAGATGAGAAGGTGTAACAAGACAGGGCGAGTGAAAGAGAGGTAGCGATTGTGAGCCGTACAATAAATAGTTAGCCTTTTGCGTTGCAAGGTGCTATAATACAGCCAGCGCGGGTATCGTATAACGGCTATTATGTATGCTTCCCAAGCATGAGACGAGGGTTCGACTCCCTCTACCCGCACCACAAGGAGGATCACACTCAGTATAGGAGTGTGTTTTTATTTCTATGATGTATGATCGTAAGCTTGTTATCGTTCAGAACCCTTATAGCACCCGCCATCGCGAGGTGCAGGCTGGTGTGTTTGGCCGGCTTGGTACAGCGGGCATTCCCTACGACACCATAACGACGCGCTTTTCGCAGGCGAAGGACAACATCAAGTATCTTGCCGATCGCCTCCCAGATGACGCCCATATCATCAGTGCGGCAGGTGACGGTACGAGTACGCAAGTGGTAAATGCGGGGCTGAGGGCTGAGCTTGATGGCGCTGTGTATAGTTTCATCGGCTATGGCAACTGCAATGATTTGGCGAGAGGTGAGCGCAATCCTTTACCACTATTGCAGGCTAGCCATAGCATCATCACTCACCAGCCGCTCTCTATTGAGGTAAATGGTGAGCCATGGCGATACGCCCCTGGCTATATGACACTCGGCCTGACTGCTCTGATTGCCAGCGGCTTCGCCAGCACGGCATCGCGCGAACGCCTGCGCCACACACCACCCCGCACCAAGCTTGTGCGCAGCATCGGGCAAGTTGCCACCACCTATCTGCGTGCACACGATACCTACTTACCACCATTCACAACCAACCTTTCTACTATAGAACAGACTAATCTAACCGATGTGATGATGATCAACAGCCAATGTATGGGGCGCCTGATTCGCTCGTCGATCGACTACCCGCAGACCGACTTCTTTGGCTACCGTCAAGCTGACTTCTCGTCTATCTGGAAAAATATCCCCTTTGTCTGCAGTGCCATAGCGGGCCACACACCGGCCGAAAAAATCACTGATATCACACTCACCTTCCGCGAGCCGGCCACCATCCTCGCCCAGACCGAGGGAGAACACGCCGCACTGCCGGCGGTATCGACAATTCGCGCGTATAAAGACCCGGCAAAGGCTATTCGGGTTGTACGGCCCTGATTACTAACTGCGTGCGTGTATGCATCAGCAAGTTTGCTAGGTTATAGTATTCTATTGGTTATGATGCTATGCGTTCGGTAGTTTCTTCGGCAGCGAGCTGGTCTAATACTGCGTGAAGCTCTTCGCTATACTTCCAGTCAGCAAGTGCAAGCATATCAAGTCCCATGTAGCATGTATCAGGATCGATATCACTGTAGCGCTGATACTCCAGGACCTCTGTGAACACTCTACGGATAAGCTCTGGCGTCAGCTGAGCGGCTGTTGATTTCTCATTATCTGAGCTAAGTGATCCTGCTTCGTGTAAGCCTATCTGTATATTTTTTGCAATATCAGCAGCAAAATCCATTGCCGCATTGGTCTGGATTGCGTATGCATAACGCTGATGCCCATCAACTGCAGTGTGAGCAGTGTGCTCTTGTTGTTGGCAGCGCGTGCGCAAATCGTGCCAGCGTTGCTGACCCGACTCATCACTGAAGACAAGGGATGCATCAGTCCTATGCTGCCGTTCGTGTTTACGCGTCAGTGCTGTTTTTGAATCATTTTTACCGGGAATCTCAGGGTCTTTCATGTCAATACTATAGCATGTGGTTGCATATCTGTATAGTATCCATGCTGGCTTTTATAAATGAGATAGCCATTTATTTCTGATCGACTGCCAACCCCTGCCGAATCTGCGCCGCACGCGCCTCCCCTACCACTGCCGCTAGCTCTGCCTGGCTGGCGCGCATGATACCACGTACACTACCAAACCGCCGCAGGAGCTTCTGCTTGGTTTTGGGGCCAACGCCAGGGATGGCATCGAGCGTACTTTTGACCCCGGCTTTGCGCTGCAGCGCTGTGTGGTAGCTGACGGCAAAACGGTGCGACTCGTCGCGGATGCGCTGGAAGAGCTTGGTAATATCACTGGCTGCAAGCGGTGGATTGGCCACCCGGCCGGTACTGCTAGCTGGCTGTTCCTGCACGACAGAAGTAGTGTGGGGCACCTCTAGCTCATACACCGCGCTGCTACCGCGCAAATTCTTAGAGTGCGCGCCGGCGTTGCGCTGCCCCGGGTGGAGGTTAATCACATAGACATCGCCATCCTCGTAGACGGTAATACCACTCGGGCGCTCGGCTTGTAGCTGGTGAATATACGCCAGCCCCACCTGCGAGCCAGTTTTGTGCACCAGGATCTCTTCCTCGCGCTTAGCAATGCTGATGATCGGCACATGCACTCCACGCGCATCACGAGCTGCAATTGCTGCCGCCAGCTGGCCTTTGCCACCGTCAATCAGCAGCAGGCTCGGCGCGCCCCAGCTCTTGATATGGCGCTCACTGAGGCGGCGAAAGATGACGTCGTGCATATTACCAGTGTCGTCGTTTTTTTCGCTGACTTTAAACTTACGGTACTCAGCCCGGTCACTGACGCCATTGCGAAACACTACCATGCTCGCCACCACCTGGCGGCCACTCATGTGGCTGATATCGTAGCCTTCAATGCGGGTTGGCTCACCCGCTAGCCCCAGCAGCGTGGTCAAATCCGCTAGGGCCCGATCCTTACTAATAGCCAAAAATTCCTTATCACCAAACATCACCCGGCGCTGCAACTCCTGCATGGCGCGCAGCTTGTTGCGCAGCTGGGCGGCCCGTTCAAATTCGTGCAGCCCGGCGGCCGTCTTCATATCGCGCTCAAGCTCGGCAGCGATGGCTTTGCGGTTGCCTTTGATGTAGCTTATCAGCGTGCGCAGGTTGGCTTTGTAGACCTGCGAGCCGTCGCTGACTTTGGGGCTCAGGCCTAAATCTTCGTCCAGCTTTGACTGCCCAGGCCGGCGCTCACGCGTTAGGTACGGGAAGATTGGCCGCAGGTGGCGCAGGGCTTTTTTGAGCGCAAAGCCGTTGTAGAAGGGGCCGTAATAGTCGGCGCCATCATCCGCTGGGTTGCGCGTCAAGCTCACTACTGGCCACTGGCTCTTCATGTCGATCCGCACGAAGGTTTGTGATTTATCATCGCGCAGCAGCACATTGTAGCGCGGCATGTAGCGCTTGATCATCTCGCTTTCCAGAAAGAGGGCATCTACTTCGCTTTCGGTCTCGATCCAATCCGTATCGTGGATCTCCGCTACCAGCGCCATGGTTTTATTATCCCGTCCACGCGAATCCTGAAAATACTGCCGTACTCGGTTGCGCAGCACTGCCGCCTTGCCGACATAAATTACTTCCCCGCTCGCCGACTTATGAAAGTACACCCCCGGGCTGCGGGGTAGTGTTTTGAGCTTAGCGTGGAGGGCGGCGTTCATACTTTCTATTATAGCGCGAAGCTACTGTTTGCCAGTAAATGGCCGAAACAAACCATCGTGCTCGCCTTGAGCAAGCTTAACAGCCCATTCTCTCACGCTAAGAATTGCTAGCCTCTGTTGTGATCATTCGGAGCCTATTTAATGATATTGTTATTTTAATTAATTCGTGATACACACATTACCTGTAAGAGCAATATCCTACCAATCGCCTAATCGAGTAGTTATCGCAGAGCTATCCCTGGTGATCTACCACCAAATGCCTACGATCTGTGTGCTCGATGCCCAAACAATCCACGCAAACAGTCCAGTAATATGCAGCACACCAATCCTACCCCTCGCGACCTCCCTCGCTGCTGTGATACAGTAATGGTATATGACGACAACCACACGATACAAAACCACGCCGCTGCCTGATGCGATTGCTCAAACAATCGACCTAACCAAGCAGCTCATTGCCATACCATCTGTCTCAGGCAATGAGGGGCAGATATTAGCTGATATTGCCCGGTGGCTCATGCCTGTGTGTGATGATGTCATCGCCAAGCCGGGCTTCACTGCTGGCGTGATTCGGGCAAGCCAGCAGCCCGCTCAACGTGCTGTGATACTCTGTGGGCATGTTGATACGGTTTCACCCGGTGATGTGTCTGCCTGGCAGCACAATCCATGGCAACCGTGGGCGACAGATGGCCGCCTCTATGGCCTTGGCGCAAGTGATATGAAGGCGGGTGTTGCTCTCCACATGACGGTCGCAGCCAAATACGCCCAGCAGCGCCGTAATGACCTCGACGTCTGGTGTGTTGCCGTTGCACACGAAGAGATAGATGGCGCTGGGTCAGCCGCTTTTGCGCAGTATTTTTCACACACCGCCCAGTACGATGATGTGAGTTGTATGATCGCTGAGCCAACTGATGGGCAGATTGAGATTGGCCACCGAGGTAATCGCTTTGTCGAGCTGGTATTTGAGCGTGTATCAAGCCATGCATCGCAAGAGTCAGCCTATCAAGCCAGCTCGCTCCCCGCCATCATGTCGTTTCTTTATGACCTACCAACAATTCAACAAGAACTCCACACCACATACCGTCACGATATTCTTGGCGAGCCCACGATGACGCCAACACGCATCGCGCCAGAGGGGTCATACTCTAACAACAAGACAGCTGGAGCTAGCTACTTGGCTGTCGATATCCGCACCACACCAGCGCTTGATGCCGACTTTATACATTGGATAGAAACACTCGCACAGCGCTACCAGTTTTCATGGCGCAGCACCGCGGACTCAGTGTCATCTGCCCTATGTGCACCAGATGCACCAATTCTTCGCCAGATGCAAAAGCTTGTACCTAGTGCAGTGCCCGTCGTTAGTCGGGGTGGTACCGACCAAACCTTTTATCAAGCAATTGGTGTCAATACGGTTATTTATGGGCCAGGTGACTTTGACCAGGCACATACAATTGATGAGTCTATCTCGCTTAAGCGCATTGCCCAAGCATATGATGTGTATTGGCAATTACTGACTCATTTGTGGGTGTAGTTAACCTATACCGCTAAGTAATATATAAGCTACAAAATACCCCTTCCCCTATTACACAACCACCTCGTTTTCTTTTATAGTGACGCAGAGAGCGCTTGCTGTACTCTCTGTCGCAGCACCGGAATAACCTCCGCCTCAAACCATGGGTTACGTGCTCGCCAGCGAGCAGTCAGCGGCGAGGGGTGCACCAGTGGAAAATACTCTGGCAAATAGTGCGCAAAATGCGCCACCGTTTCTGTTAAGTTTTTCTCTGCCTGGCCAGCAAGGTAGTATTTCTGCGCATAGGTACCAACCAGAATCGTCAAGCGTACTGCTGGCATCTGAGCGCGAAGGCGCGGGTGCCATTTCTTGGCAAACTCTTTGCGTGGTGGCAAGTCGCCATGCGCACCCTTGCCAGGATAGTAAAAATCCATTGGGATGAGCGCAAAGAGATCGGGGTTGTAAAACTGCTCATCGCTCACGCCAAGCCACTGCCGCAAGAGGCGGCCACTGGCATCATTCCACGGCACTCCCGTCTCCTGAGCAATACGGCCCGGTGCCTGGCCAACAATGATGATACGCGAGCTGGCCGAGGCGCTATACACCGGCGGCCAACCCCGTGCTGCAAAATCAGCGTTCATTGGGTCGGTACAAATGTGCTCGTAGAGGAGCGGCTGTGATTGCGCATTTGTCATATCTTTAGTATAGCGAAGTTGTGCAGTTGGCTCAATTGTAGCAAATGCCAATATCCACTAGTCCCCCACCGTTAGCTCGATTATCTTCTGGAAGGTTTTGCCATTACGGATTGTGAGTTGTTTGTAAAACCGGGCTTTGAGCAGCTTTTTATGGTAGTTTGATGTAAGATAATCGGCTTGATCATGATTACAATAAAAGAACGCCGTACGCCCAAAATGGAGCTGCTCGCGATCGTTCGCCCAGGTGGCTGCCTCTGCCTCAATCGCCATCTTGTCCGCCTCTGGCAAATAAAACAGCGCATCCCGCCGGTAGGCCGTATCGTCCTGCCACCAGCTCGGTAACTGAGCCACCTCTTGCCGGAGCGTGGCAGCACTGATGATGATAAACGGCACTGGGAAGTCATAGGTCGCGTCAAAATAGCGTGCCAATGTGCGCTGGATCACCCCCTCCGGCTCGCTGCTATCAAAAAACAAATTGCCGCTATTGATATACGAGACGACGCTACAAAAGCCCAGCTCCATCAAGTCCGCCTTTAGGCGATCCATACTCACCTTATGCCTGCCGCCAACATTAATACCGCGGAGCAGCAGCGCGTAGCGCATTGGTTGTGCTGTGGTGTGGTGGAGCGTGTGCATAGTGCTATTATACAAGGATACACAGTGAGCGTCACGTTGCTGAGCGGCGAATCATAAACCTGAGGTTGACGCAGCTCCCCACATTGAGCTGGTTTACCCGCCGCACCTTAGCAGGCAGCGGAATGAAATGGGTACCATCACCCATTGGCAGTAGCGATGTATCCCACGACACCTCCCCTATCACCGCATGAACCGCAATCAGACCACGCACCGCTAATGGCTGGAGTATCTCTGTATACCTCTGCGGCACTGCGACATAATACCAGCCACCTGCTTGCGGAAATTGCTGCACCCGCCCATCAATGATATACGTGCACATCACCCGTCACTCTCTCCTGCTTGCTGAACGATATCGACCGTTACACCGCTTGGGTCACGCACGCAAAAGTGAGTCTGGCCCCATGCCTCGGTGGTGAGTGGATGGGTGATTGCAACATCACAGTCCTTAATCCGCTCATATTCACTGGCAGCATCAGCGACCTCAAGTGAGTAAATAATGCCATGACCACCAAATGCCACTTGGAGATCTTGTGGCTGGTTGGCGAGATGTGGCTGCATCAGGCCAATCTCTGCACCACTATGCGTATGCAAGAGCTGCACATACCAATCGGCTTCGAATACAACCTCAAAGCCAAAGAGCCGACAATAGAACTCCTTACATTCCGTTATTTTTGTGGTAATTGTCACAGGATATAGTGCGTGCATATGCGTTCCTTTATGTTAATGGTTATGTCATTATAGTAGCGTGGTAGCACTCTCTCGTATTGTATATTTCGGACATTATGCTTGGTATGTCTTGTGGTAGCGCTGCGGCGTATGCTGCGTAATCCACTGAAAACGATGGATATAGTGCGACTGGTCGGCATAGAGCTCTCGCCAATCTTCCGTAAAGCTCCGCTGAAACTGAACAATTGTCCGCAGTGCTTGAGGTGAAAAACCAGTTCGCTGGCGAACAATCCGCCGCAGATGCCGCTCGGAGCAGCCCAACTGCTGAGCAATCTGGGTAATCGTATGTTGGCCATCAAACCGAGCGATGACCTGCATGATAAAGTCATCTTCCTGCACCAGGCTACAGTCAATCATTCGTTGGATGCAAGTTGCGAGGATGTCTTTCTGCTGAGTAAAGCTGTGCTGTTGCAACGCAGCAATAATATCTGTGACAGCCCAGCCAGCAAGCCGCTTAATAGGTATCGCCGTGCCAACAACTGCATCGACATCACCGTGATACACACCAGGATGCAGGCGTATTCCCACATAATGAAATCGCCGGCCCAGTGCTATCCGCCAGGCGGTTTGGCGCGGCGTCATAATAGAGGCGCTGCAGTCACCTAGATCAAAAACAATATCAATGCACGCATCGGGCAAAATTGTGTAGTAGAAGTTGTGCGCCAGTGGCTGCGTTGTCTTTAGCTCCCATAGACAGTGCACATAGCGAGCGTGCGCTGCCTGTGGTGGCATTTCGTTATACCGCACACGACGAGCAGCCGTCTGTATGATGCCATTTTGCTGAGGGGTGTATGGAGATTTCATATATTATGTGCCGAAAATAATGCGCAGCCAAGCACCTCTATTGTACCACGAGCGTCATTCACTACTCAGGCAGTAGCCAGTGACCACTCAGCAAGAAGGTTGCCATATCTGCGAGCAGAATAAGCCCGCACAGTATAATAACCACTGTAATACTCGAGCGAATCAGCGTACTGTACTGGGGTCTCACCCGCTCGAACCAGGCTATGAGGGGTTGGTGTCTATCGCACATAATCGCGACGACAAGGCCAAAAAATAGCCCCTGACTGACAAGCAACCACACGACGTGCGCCATGATAACGACAAGCAGTGACTGTTCGCGGCTTGCTATAGCAATCACTGCGAGGAATGATGGGTCAGTAAAAGCACTGGCCGCATAGATAATGCCACCAAGCACAATGCTACGCCTCAGCCACTGCAAGACCCGGCTATCCTGAGACTCCTTTGGTTCCTTGCCCGATTTTATGTGTTTATACAAGCGAGCCGCCGCCCAGCCAAGCAGCCCCACACTTGCCGCACCTTCTGCGCCTACCCACACACAAGCTGGTACACGATGGAGTGCCTGGGCAAATAACTCGGCACTACCGCCAAGCAGGAGCGATGCTGCTACGCCAGCAGTGACTGTTCCTGCTAAGACGACGAGCGCAAATGCAGCGATTCTTTGCTTGGGTAGTTTGCTTGCCACCAGCAGCACAACCAGCACTGCGCCAAACACATCAAACCCAGCTACGCCAAGGCCAAATGCAAGTGCAATAACATTCATGGTATCTAGTATAGCAGTAGGTTGTTGGAGATGGCATACGTATCTCTCATCACACTATAGATTATTATGAGCACCTTACCGCCAACACGGCATGCCTTATCCCTGTTTACCTAGTAAGAAAATACGTGGCTCACTTCAAGCTATTGTACGCCGCGTAAAGCACCTGCTCTTATTTGCTATATCCAACGAATCCAGTAGTATTCCCTATCAAGCGATCAACGATGATACCGTTGCTATTAATAATCATGGTTGGCCCATCTGTACCCGCCAAAACAACAGCTGTTTGTGCCTGCCTAGCATGAATAACACTATCTGCTGCGTGAAATTGCTTTTGCAGATAGCCATACTCAGTATCACTCACTGGAATATAGGCAACGTCACTCCCCTTGAGCCGCTCAACAATATCTGGGTAGTGTATGTCATAGCAAACATATGCCGTAACTTTCGTAGCATTATGCGTAGCAATTACGCGTGAATAACGCGCTGTGCCAATTGATTCATCTGGCGCAAGATGCGCTTTGTAATTTGTTAGTATACTGCGACCAGACTGATCTACCAGTGCGACTTTTTTGTATATTCTCGTATCGTCTTTTTCTGTTGTGTGGTAGACGATGTTGATCGATTCTCTTTGTGCAAAGGCTGCAATTGTTGTGTGCAGCGCAGGTGGGATAGAATTTTCTGGCCAGACGATTGTCGCATGAGGATATTGGTACTGTGCAATTGCGCGCTTTGTCAGATGTATGAGGTCATCCACATCAGCCTTAGTAGCGGGTATATCAACGCCGCCACGTGTCATCTTTTGGAGTGCAATCACTGGAGGGAGTGGCTTGGCTGGCATATGCACAGCAATACTATTTGCTATCGCCACGAGTACAACAAGCCCGCAGCTCATACGTATCCATACGCTCATACGAGCATGCACTATTAGCCACGCTATACTCACGCCGCAAAGTAATACAATCGCTTCGAGCACTACTTCGCCGCCATAGACACTCCACATAGTGATACTGTCATTACGCCACACGCTATAGCCAAGATGAGGAATCCACCAATCCTCTACCACTGGTGCATGAGTTCGTATATACGTCAATGTGCACCATGCAATAACAAAGAGCACTACAGCACCGTATGTCCGAATATACCGACGCAGAGCTATAATCCAAAACAGATTAGCCTGCAAAAGCGCCCATCCAACACTTGCACCAAATGCCACGCCGGGCGGCATAATGTAGTAATACCAATAGGTCGTTGGTAAGAGCCATGCCAGCAAGAAACAAGCACCAACGCCATAAAGATGGACGCCCGACAGTCGTCGCACTGCTATAAATAGCAATGCCAATGCAAAAAATACTGGTAGCTGCAGAAGCCAATGTGGGGCAAAAGCCGTTCCTGCCACAACAATGCCAGATATCGCCGCAAAAATATACGGCCGAGCCGCTCGCCGTATTGTTATAAAGCGCATAGGTTTCATGTGCTCGCACACCATAGGCACTACAAGCCAGCGCCGCACCCGTCGGCAGTACCACTCGTAACGCTCGTCAAAGACGTGATGGAGGGTGTGCTCTTCGATTGGAATAATGAGCCAGTTTAGCACCGCGAAGCACACCACTGGGCACAGCAGCGCCAGCCACGAGCCACTCGCCAAAGCACAGCCAAGCACCGCCAAGATATACGCAAGATAGAGTGGATTGCGTGAGAAATTAAACGGCCCCGTGGTGAGCAGCTCGCTTGGCTCATCAAGCGGGTTGGTTGAGGTTGCAGCTCGGCGCAAAGCGCGCATCGTTGCATATATTGTCAGCACGGCCACAACAATACAGGCAATACCTACCAACCACCACTCGCTGGCAATCACTACTGTCCCTGGCCACGCCCATGCCACCGCAAAGGCAATAAAACCAAAGCCAAAGAGGCAAAAATCAGGAATATGGTTATATATACGATTCTTCTTCATGCGTACGATTATACCACTTTGTTATCACTATGACATAATTATGATAATGCGTTCTTGTCTTGTACTACCTCTGTGTATATTATGATCGAACGTTACTGCCCGCAAGACACTCTGCATTCTTTTTATTGACTTATATTTATTTTATTATACAGATATAAAACAAGGAATAGCCACCACACTAGAGGAGCACACGAGCAATAGAGTGAACTGCGCAATTCACTCTGCATTTGCTATAAAACTATGTCTTGGTATACTAGCCTATAAGGATTTCACCATATGCCGAAGTATGTTCATATTGCCGGTCTTGCTGTATTGCTCTGTTTGTTGATGTACGCGCTGCTGCGCACTCTCGCGCCAGCACCAAGCTCTACCCCACAAGGCAGCGCGAACCATTCACCTTCTCATCATACATCATCACATATGCTCTATGGCCTAACCATCGACGACAGCTGGGAAGGTACAAGAAAGCTTGCTGATATCGTCGAGGCTCTTCAGCGTTTGCCTGCTCGGCCAACGGTGCGAATTGTTATGTCCGAGGATCGATCACCGCAGAGCTATCGCGATCTATTCAAGGCGATTCATCGCGTGGCCGATATCATGGCGCAGCCCGTTGATTCCTCAAGCATGCACAGCTACAGCACTGAGCGCTACCAGCAGCGCTTTGCTGCGTCGTACCAGTATTTGTCTCACTACGTCGCGATATGGGAGGTCGGCAATGAAATTAATGGCCAAGAGTGGATCCAAGAAGACCCGCACCTTACTGCCGCGAAGGTGACCAGTGCTTACCGATACATTAAGGATAAGCATGCCGTGGCGGCGCTTGTACCCTACTACTTCCCGCCAAACGGAAGCACGCTGAGCATGAAAGACTGGCTGCAGACATACCTGCCAGAGGATCTAAAGCAGGGCGTCGATTATGTCCTCGTCAGCTATTACGAGGATGACAACAATGGCTACCAGCCCAACTGGCGGCAGGTCTTTGCTGAGCTTGAGACGCTCTTCCCGCAGGCCAAGCTTGGCATTGGCGAGTGCGGCACACCCAGCGAGCACGCCCCGATGGCGCATAAACTACAGTTGTTTCGGCATTATTATGCCATGCCGCAGTATACCCCACGCTACGTTGGTGGGTACTTTTGGTGGTATTGGGCGCACGATGGCGTACCATACAAGGATAACCCGCTCTGGGAGAAGACCGCGAAATATATGAAGAAGCAGTCGTGAGCCAGGCGTCCTTTAATCATACCCTATTCCACCAATATGTGGCATAATATAACTAATGCATCACGAAACTTCGCACGCCAAAGTAGCGTATGACTACCAGCAAACACTCGTGCAAACAATCGGTGATTTTCTACAGCACGCACCCATGGCCGATACGTGGCTAGACGCGGCCACCGTCTTTGTGCATGATGAATGCAATCCTGATTCGATTGGGGCGATTGCTACTGCGTGTTCACCTCAGGCTCCAGCTGACGGCCGATTTGATTTTCAAAAAGCACATATCACAGGGCACCGCGTTGATGGGTCGTCAGTTGCTGGATGTGTTATTGAAGAAAATCAGGATAACATCACGCTGACTGATAGTGCGATGAATCCTAATCATCGCGTCCTTAACTTGCCGCTGCCCGACCAACATGCCGTTCTACAGGTTGCTTTCACGAAAAACTGTACGCCACAGCTGGATGAACTAGAAACACTATGGCAATGTGGCAGAGCCAAAACTGCACTCAGTCTTGGCATCACAGCGTTGCAAACATTAGCGCGAGAATCCTATCCTACTCAGTCAGTCGCCGACATGCTAGCGCTTAAATCACCCACTACACCAAACGTCGTGCTTGCCATGTGGGATGTATCGCATTCAACAAAGGAGGTGGCGCGTGATGATGGAGAATTACGCTCATTTCTCATTTGCTTCGGTAGCCAAGCAATCACTGCCGTGCAACGTTATGGCGGCGAGCTGATCGACTGGACAGGTGATGGGCAAAATCTTGCAGTGCCACTACCGCAGAGCAACACGCGTTTCTCACGTGAGCAGCGGGCTGATTTTGGTAACAAGACACTCATCCCGCTACTCAGTGAACTCGCCGATATCGCTCAAGCACAGGATGAGTATACGGTTCGACTCACCGCCGGTTTTGGCCGACTCGACAATATACCCGGTGGGCAGATGAGCCCGCAGCTCTTTGGTATGACGAAATTATCTAAGCGTCAGCCGCGCGACCGGCTGTCAATTGCTATCACCGATGAAGCCTACGATATGCTCGCTCCTACCCTGCCTGACACATTGCGGCACTATCTGCACCGCGATTAAGCTTTCTTACGGGCTGATTTTTTATCTTCCTTGCTTTTTTGGAGTAATTTGTTTTTGAGTGTCAGCACCACGTCCGCCTCTTTAGCTAGCTGCTTGCTGTGGGTGACGACGATGACGCATTTGTCGTTTTCATGGGCGGCCCGGCGCAGGATATCGATGATGTCAGCGGCGGTAGTTTCGTCCAGGTTGCCAGTCGGCTCGTCTGCCAAGACGATCGGCGCATGCGAGACGAGGGCTCGGCCGATCGCTACGCGCTGTTGCTGTCCGCCAGAAAGTTTCATAACATTGCGGTGAATGTGATCGTCATCCAGACCCATGGCATGTAGCGTTTCGTTGGTGGCCTTGGAATTAACTAACTTCAAGTTTTCTAGCGGCGTCAAGTAGTCGATAAGATTATAGTTCTGGAACACCAGCGATATATTGTGTTTACGATGGTGCGAGTAACCCTGCTCGGCGATGTCTTCATCGTCGAACAAAATCTGCCCGCCAGTCGGCGTATCCAGCCCGGCTAGCAGCCCCAGCAGTGTCGATTTACCAGCGCCAGAACTACCGACGATGGCGTAGAATGTGCCCTTTTCAAATTGATAATTGATGCCATTGAGCACGTTGCTGGTGCCGCCAGCGTATGAGTAAATGATATCGCGTAACGTAAGTAGTGACATGATAACTCCTAACTTAGTTTTGCTAAAATTTGCTTTGGTGATTGGCGCATGATTGGCGCGGTGGCAGCGATGGCTGACAGTAGAACGACCATGTAGCCGAAGGCGAAAGCCTCTAGGTAGGTCGCTACTGGCGCGGCTTGCACCGCAGTCTTTTCTATGCGCTGACTTTGGTCAGTTTGCGCTGTCAGGGCGGTAGAAATCTGCGACGAGGCGACCGAACCGATAGCGAGCGCGAACACCGAGCTAACTAGAGCGATGATCGCCAACTCTGCCAAGAACTGCCCGATAATCTGCCGCTTCGACGTGCCGATAGACAGTAAGATGCCAATTTCATGCAAGCGGCCGCGCACCCAGAACACCAGCACCAGTGACAGCACCGCCAGTCCTGCGGCGGCTGCGCCGATGGTGGCAATTGTCAAAATGTTTTGAATGCCGGCGATGTTTTGGAGAACCCCAGCGAATACCGCCCCGTTGTCGGTTAGGCTAAATTTTTGCCAATCGACGTTTGATAAACTTTTGACGTGGTCTGTTAGCGACTTCAGCTGGTGCGGATTTTCGGCGAAATACGTCGCTCGCGTTAGCTGCTGGCTACCCGTCAGCTGCTGTGCCGCAGCCAAGTTGGTGATGAGATGATTCTCCGCCATGTCGGACTGTAAGACCGCTGGCTTTTCACCTTTGCCGCTGAAGATGCCCATGACAGTCACCGTCACCCGCCGCCCGTCTTTGGTAATGTCCAGCTTGTCGCCTGGCTTGATACCGTTTTTCTCGGCGAATGTTTTATGGATCAGGGCCGCGTTGTGATCGTTCGCCGTTAGGTGCTTACCCTGCTCCAGTTGGTAGAACCGACCAGTAAATTCGCTCAGCAAATCGCTCTGTGTCGCGCCCGTCACCTTCGCTTCGCCAGCGATCCCAGCGTCCAGCTGCACGCCGCTACCTGCTACGTCGACCAATTGTTTACCCGGCAGTCCCGCAGTGGTCTCTGCCTGGAAATTGTGCGCCTTGACGCCGCCGGCGCGCTGCACTCGCTGCGCGATGTCCATCGGTACCTCACCCGACGGTTGCTTGTTAGCGATACTAAAGCCGGCGCGGATGTTCCGTTCGACCGATTGCTTCAGTTGCGCCATCGTTTGCTGCACTGTCAGCGTACCGATCAGCAGCGTGAAAATCAGCGTCATGATCAGGGCAATGGTCAGGCTGCGACGCCACCGCCGCGCCACAGCCGTCCAGGCTCGTGTGATAATCGTCATCATTCGCCCCTAGTCCACTTCAGTTAGTAATTCTTTTGGCGTTGACCCCGTAATCGGCCGCGAAGCCAGCAGCACCGCAATGATAATCACCGCCAGCCCAGCGCCCCACACCGCCAGCAGATCCGTCGGTTGCACACCAACCGTCACCTTTTCTAGCGTGCGCGATGATGTCACCGAATCAGCGTCAGCACCGAGTGACGCACCGCCGAGCGAGCTGCTCGCTTGACGCGTGGCATTTTGTGCCGCCTGCGACACCACGTGGTCGCCCAGTTGCTGGGCAATTAACCCTGCAGTAAAGTACGACGCACCGAAGCTCAGCACCGCGATCATCACTAGCTCAGCGATATATTGCAGCACAATCTTTGACTGCGGCACACCCGTCGCCAAGAGTACGCCCGCTTCACGCTTGCGCTCGTTCATCCACAAGTGCAGCACCATACCAATCACCGCGATACTAACCAGTGCCGTTGCCCATAGCATACCGTTAATCAAGCCGTACACGCCGTTCACCGCGCCCGTCACGCCAGCGAGCTCCTGGCTATTCTTGTTGAGCTGGTACTTTTGCCAATTGACTGGCAATTTATTGGCCCGTGCCATCACCTCGTCCAGCTGCTTGGTGCCTTTCGTGAAGAACGTGGCATCTTGGTAAATCTCATTGTGCGCCGTATAGGCATTCAGCTGGCGGGTTGTCGTAAGATCAGTCAGGAACACATTCTCGAACAACTCCACCTGATACGTCGCCTGCTTTGGGTTTGTGCCGCTAAATATACCGACGATTTCTACTTCAACTTCGTCCTTGGATGGATGCTCGTTGTCGGTGTCGTATTGATTAGCCTTTAGCTTTATCTTGCTGCCAAGCTTCAGGTTATTGGCCTTGGCAAAAGCTTCGTGCACCAAAATTTTGCGTGAATCGTTCTCGGCAATGTGCCGGCCAGCGATGAGCTTGAGCACGCCAGCTCGGAACTTGGTTTCAAGCTCAGATGTATTGACGCCGATGATGGTGGCGGCGTTGCCGAACTGCTTGTCCTTATCGGCATCATAACCGCTACCGCCACTCGGCAGTGGCACCAGTTTGGTATTGATAAAATCGACCGTGGCGTTCTGGCGCTTGACGTAATCCGTCACGCCCTCCAGGTTCTTCATCGCGTTGATGTCTTTATTCGACACTGTTCCTGAACCGCGCGCCGTTCCCGGATTGGTACGCGGATTATTACCCAGCGTGAAGCCAGCCTTGAGCGTTTTGTCTAGCGACTGTGCCGCTGCGTCGGTCGAATGCTTGATGGCAAATCCACTCAGCATAATCGTCGACATACACAGCAAAATCGCCAGCAAAATCAGCGTTTTGAGTTTTTTCCTGGTGATATACAGCCAGGCACGTTGCACAAATGACATAGATCTCCTTTCTTGATTCTATGTCAGTGTAGCAAGTGGATGTGAAGGGAATGTGAAATGGGCGAGTTGTCTAAATTTAATCTCCCATTTTCTCAAAATATCAAATATACTTCCAAGGAAAATAGGCTAGTTGTTCGATACCTTAATCAGGTATCAGTGACACTAGCCCAAGTCACTCGCATTTGTTCAGATGGATCTCTCCAACCTAGGGGATGCGCACCCCTCTCTGTCGTCCTATCTACTTCTCGATCTCGATGACGTGAACGCCGAGACGTTCCTTGTGTGGCGGGTAGATCTTGCGAAGGAGGTGCAGAGCCTCCTTGTCGTTCTCTGCCTGCGGCACGATCTGCTGCCACGATTCGGTAGCCAACATGTCTGCGAAGTTGTCGTAGATGCGGATAGACTTGATCCGCACCACACCAGACGTGTGCCCGGTTTCGAACTGTAGCAGTTCCCCGGCCTTCAACCGCTTGATGCTGTTGTAGCCGACGCGAACTTCGAGAGTCTTACGACCCTCCATGATGGCGTCGAAATAGGGCTTCTTGATGCGCATCTTACGCACGGGATCTCCTTTCTGGAGGCTGAGCCCCCACTGCTGCACCACGCTGCTCGGCGCGTACCCACCAGGGAACACGCCTTCCAGGCTCCAGTTGTGACGCTGGAGGCAGGCAATCTGCCACGGCTCAGGGACGAGGTGGACATACAGCTTGTGGCCGTAGTCCTCCAACAGCCCCTGAAGATCGATGATGAGCGCTTCAAACGCTGCCTCTGATGACGCGACCAGCGGCATCAGCTTGATAGGCTGACCCTTCTTCGGGGTTGCACCAGCAATGCCGACCACCTCGCCATCACACTCGGCGACGAAAATTACCTTGAATTTGGTATTCACGTCGCAAAGTTCCCTACGGCGGTAGCCAGCGAACAGGGCGTCAACCCAGTCGTTGTCCACGCCGTTGAAAGCATCGCTCATCTGCGACAAGATGAGAGCTCGCGCGCTATCGGCGTGCTGACTCTCGTCAAACGAAACCACAGAGATGTTCGGCGAGTCGAACCCCGCCTCGTCGACAAGCTGCTTGTACAGCATGTGCTCATCGACGCCAATCTTGTAGTGGTCCTTCGCCGTGCCAGTGACACGGAAGCCTTTCCCGAGGAAGAACCTCAACGCTTTCTGGTTAGGTACTGCCACGGTACAGTAGATCTGCCGAGCACCATGGCTACGGGCAAAGTCTTCAGCGTGCTTGAGCAGCATGCTTCCGATCCCCATCTTTCCACGGTACGTCGTGTCAACGATGAGGGGGCTGATCTTGACAGTCCCCTGCTTTTTGTTGACAACGTGAATGACGCCGACAGGTTGCCCATCGTCGCTTTCGGCAATGAACATGTGCTGCCCAGCCGAGAAGTGACCGACATGGTCGATACCACCATTCATGTGTGTCTCGAAGATGCGTCGTGCATGTGCACGGTGATCTCCGTCGTAGAACGGAGTGAGCGCCCGGACCATGAGGTCCGAGACGAAATCGAAGTCGTCCGCCCTTGCGGGGCGCACGATGATGTTGCCGACTGACGACTCAGTCATGAGGTACACCTTCCTGTGATTGCTACGATTTTTGACGTAGCTTGGATAGGACAGTTTTATTATATCATCAAGATAATATAAATTCAATCCCTACTACACCACGTAATTGTTGGTCTTCAATAGAATAAAACTCACTAATCTGATTCTCTAGCCACTCAACACTCTCGCCGCCAAATTTCCGTGGATTATTATGCGAGAATAAATCATGGAACGTCGCGTAGCGCAGTAAACCAACCACTTTAACAGTAGTAGTTTGACTAGGGTTATCTCTATTAGTAAAAACAATCTCGTCGTCAAGCTGTATCTTCTGGCGCTTTTCATCGTATAGTCGTGATTCGATGGTTTTATAACCAGAGACTATAGCGTCAAAAGGTTCTGTTGCTAGTTTTAATTGGTGTGTAATCATAATGAATTTATTATATCAGAATAAATAATATGAGCTATTGGGGCAGTGGGCGATCTTTGCTATTCTATCATAGAGTTGCTCAATTTAGTCCACAATCAAGTTCAGGTATTTTAACCAAACCTCACCACAAACCGCATCCCCTGCCTGTGTGGCGCAAACTCATAGTCCAAACCCTTAGCGTCGAGCAGCGTTTTCACGGTATAGAGGCCGATGCCGCTACTGCTAGCGTGCTGATTCGTGGCGGCATTACTCCGATAAAACGGGTCGAAGACGTGCTGGAGTTGCTGCGTGGTCAGTGGTGTGCAGGCGTTTTCGATGGCTAGTTCACTCTGGCTACAAGTAATTTTTATCACACTGCCGGCGTCGCCGTGGCGTACCGCGTTTGATACCAAGTTCGAGATAACGTGACGCATCATATCGCGGTTCGCGCAAATGGTCGTCGGGCGTGCGTCAACCACGAAAGTCATGCCGCGCGTTTTTGCCAGCAGTGTATAGTCAGCAACCACCTCGGTAATCAGCTTATCAACCCGCAGCTGCTTCTCTTGGCGCAGAGCCTGCTCGGCGGCACTGCCAGAGCGCAAGACATCATTCACCATCGCCGCCAATCGGTCAACCTGCGCCACCGATTCCGTCAGGTACTGATCGCGATTTTTATATTCGCCAATGTTCAGCTGCATATTCTCAAGCATAATCCGGAGGGCTGCCAGCGGTGTTTTTAGCTCGTGCGAGGCCGCGCGCAGGAAGGCGATTTTTTCCTTCTCCAGCTGGGTGATTCGCTTATTTTCATGTTCCAGCGAGCGAATCGTTTGCCACAGATTTTGATAGAGCTCGTTAATGTTTCGCCCCAGCACGCCAATTTCATCACTGCTCCGTACCGGGTAGCGCGCGTCCTTTTCCAGCCGCTGCATGGTCGTCGTCACCGCCGCCATCTGGCGAATCGGCCGCGTCACAAAACGGCTGTAGATGTATGAAAACACGAGCGCCACCAGCAGCGAGCCAAGCATGGTGTATGGCAGCACCTGCAGCGTGGCGAGCTTGGCTTGGGTGACAGGTGCCACGTCGGCCAGTAGCTTGACCGCGATCGCTCGCCCCTGTTTATCCGTCACACTCCCCTGCCGCAAAATCACCGAGCGCGGATCGACCGTTTGTCCATCAGCGATTTTTACCACGCTGGCGTCAACCGATTTACCGCTATCGGTCACGATGTTGATCGACTGAAAACCTTGAAAATACTGGTCGCGCCCGTCAATCGTCAGTGTGATATTAACATTTTTCACTTGAGCAAACTCCTGGCTGAGACGACGCATTTCCTCAGTCGATTTACCGCGTAGTTCAGCCACGAGCGCCGTGAGATTGTCTGCCGCCTCGCGCTCTTTTTGTTGCAGATAAAAGTGCGGCATCAAGGTATAGACCAGCGCATGCACCAGGATGATCAGCGCCGTAAACAGGCCGATCGACACCAAAAATGTTTTGGGAAATAATTTAAGATTCTTCATAGCGGTAACCGACTCCCTTCACCGTAATGATGCAGTCCAGGTGCAATTTCTTGCGCAGGTTTTTGATGTAGACGTCAATCACCCGATCAAATGGCACCTCGTCATCACGCCACAGCTTATCGATGATAGCTTGCCGGCTCCAGACTATGTGTGGGTTATCCACCAGTAGCTTGAGGAGCTGCACTTCCTTGGGCTTGAGGTGCGCGTCAGCACCATCATAAAACCCCTGATAGGCCGCAAAATCCACCGAAGCCAGGCCGCGCCGCCACAAGGTTTTTTTGACAGACTGCCGGCGGCGCAGTAGTGCCTTGATCCGCTTTTCCAAAATCACCAGCGAAAATGGCTTACTCATATAATCATCCGCTAGCTCGTCAAAACTGGCAATTTGCGTCGGCTCATCATGCAGCGCCGTCAACATCAGTACCGGCACGTCGCTCGCTTGGCGAATCTGGTGCAGCACCTCAATCCCGCTCATCCCTGGCAGCATAATATCGAGGATAATAGCGTCAGCGTCCGCCTCGGCAAATTGCTCCAACGCTTCCTCGCCGCTGGCTGCCGTCAGCACCGTAAAACCGCGCTGCACGAGGAACTGCTCAGTACCAGCTCGGAGGGTTGGTTCGTCTTCAACGAGGAGAATATTCACTACTCGTCCACTCATACGTCTATACTAGGCGCTTCTTTGTTATATTGCTGCACAATTTTATCCCCATCATACCAATGTATACGACTATTGTCGCACATCATAATTTTATATGAAAAGTGTTTGAATCTCAAAACCTCACCGCTCTCTCGCACTCCCTACCCACACTTCGTCCGATGGAGTATAGGCTTAGCACTATAAGAGGAGGGTTGAATATTTATCTAAAAGTATTGTGAAAAATATGCGCGGTATGCTATGGTGTTAGTATGACATATCGACACAACATCGTTATCGTTGCTCGTCGTCGCCGCTCTGACTCAGAGGGCTAATTAGTCGTATAGTATAAAACCAACGAAAGAGCCCTCATCCGAGCGGCTCTTTTTAATTATTATAGAAAGGAAGGATATGAATCACGACACACCTCACTACACTAAAGTTGCCAGCCACGAGGCGACAAATGGCGAGTTTGACACGTGCCTCTTACTCTACTCGGGAGGCCTCGACACATCTGTCATGCTCACGTGGTTACAGGAAAAATATAACTGCAAGGTCATCACCCTGACAGTCAATATCGGCCAGACGGTTGATGATCTCGACGCCATTGCCGAAAAAGCCAAAATGCTCGGTGCCATAGAAACCATCACGGTTGATGCCCGCGACCGCTTCGCCGATGAGTTGCTGTCACTGGCCATCAAAGCCAACGCTGACTACCAAGGCGGCTACGCCCTCTGCACGCCACTTGGGCGCATCATCATTTCGCAATTAGCCGTCGAATATGCCGAAAAGTACAACTGTACGGTCATTGCACACGGCGCTACCGGCAAAGGCAACGACCAGGTTCGTTTCGAAACCTACATCACCACGCTCAATCCCAAGCTTAAAATCTTAGCACCAGTGCGTGAGTGGAGTATGGGCCGAGAGGAAGAGCTGGCGTACGCCAAGAAGCACCATATCTCCGTGCCACACACCCAGGAATCACCTTACTCAACCGATGAAAACATGTGGGGCATCACCAGTGAAGGCGGCGAAATCGAATCACCATCGCTCAAGCCAAACTACCACGCCATCCTCAATTGGTGCTCGACCATCAAATACACACCAGATGAAGCCGAGGACATTACCATCGAATTCATCAAAGGCGTGCCTGTCGCTGTCGATAACCGTCACTTTTCACTCCAGGCACTCATCCAGCACTGCAACCAGATCGGCCGCAAACACGGCGTGGGTGTATCAACCCTTATTGAAGATCGGCTAGTCGGACTGAAGGTACGCGGCGTCTATGAAAACCCTGGCGCTGCCATCTTGATTGCTGCCCATCAAAAGCTTGAGCAATTGGTGTCGACCCGCGTTGAAAATGAACTCAAAGCCGGAATGGACAAAAAATGGGCCTATCTCACCTATGCAGCACAGTGGTACGAGCCAGCCGTCCATCACATCAATGCCTATATTGATGATCAGAACCAAAAAGTCACTGGCACGGTGACAGTCCGCCTGTACAAAGGCACCATCACCGTCGTCAGTGTAGACTCACCACATTCATTGTTTGATATCAATCTTGCAACCTTTGATTCCAACGCCGCATTCAACCAGAATTCGTCCGCCGGATTCATTGAATTATATTCACTAAGTCAGCGAACAGCTGAAGGAGCATACTCATATGGCAAGTAAACTATGGCAATCAACCGCAACTGGCTCACTCCACCCATTGGTCGAGTCGTACACCGTTGGTGACGACCAGGTACTAGACCAGTATCTGCTGGGACATGACATCACTGCCACCAAAGCCCACGCTCACATGCTAGAAAAAATTGGCGTACTGACCAGCGATGAATATCAGCAATTGGCAGTGGCCTTGGACGAGCTATTCAACGAGTGGAAAACCGGTACCTTCACCCTCACCAGCGAACACGAAGATGGTCACACCGCCATTGAGCTATACCTGACAGAAAAGCTCGGCCCCATCGGCAAAAAGGTTCACACTGGCCGAAGCCGCAATGACCAAGCCTTGGTGATGATGCGACTATTCATCAAAGCAGAACTTGAAGCGGTAGCCGAAAAATTGGAAGCAGTCGCCCAGGCCTATGCTGGCAAAATTGCTGCCATCGGCGAGACCGAAATGCCTGGCTACACCCACACCCAAAAGGCTATGCCTACTACCGTCGGTATGTGGCTTGGCTCATATCACGATGCGTTTCATGACCTCCAGCAATTGGTCGCACACAGCATTGCCGCTATCGACCAAAACCCGCTGGGCAGTGCTGCCGGTTTTGGCGTTACCCTACCACTTGATCGCCAGATGACAACGAGCGAACTGGGCTTCGCCAAAGTGCAGGAAAACCCCATGTACTGTGGCCTGTCGCGCGGCGTTTTTGAACTGATTGCCGTGCAGTCGCTCAACCCAATCATGGTCTTCGCTGGCAAATTTGCTGAAGACATATTGCTATTTACCTCGCAGGAGTTTAATTATTTCAAACTGCCCGTCACCATGACTACCGGCTCGTCCATCATGCCGCACAAACGTAACTACGACGTCTTTGAGATCATGCGTGCCACTGCTCATGCCTATCCGAACTACGCCTTGCAGCTCCAAGCTATTTCGACGGGTGCTGGCAGTGGTTATCACCGTGACCTACAACTAACTAAAAAAATCACCATGGACGCCTTCATGTCAGCACTCGACACGCTGGAGGTCTTGGCACTCTGCGTGAGCGAGCTGGAAGCCAACACTGAGCGATTGGCCGAGGCGATGACCGATGAACTTTACACCGTTGCCAAAATCAATGAATTAGTCGAAAAAGGTGTGCCGTTCCGCGACGCCTACCAGCAGGTTAAGCAATCGTTTTTAGCGAATAATCACTGATCTTGAGAGAAGTGAAGCGAAGCTTAAATGCAACTTACCGCCGCACGACGCGCTTGCGATACTCTGCTGCCGTCATGTAGGTCGTCGTATCTGTCACTCTGTCAAAGAAAAGTATACCCTGACAGTGGTCGGCCTCGTGTTGAAAGACATGAGCAACAAAGCCATCCAACACCGCAGTATGATGCTCGCCCCACTCATCATCCCACTGAGCATTGATCTGTTGGTAGCGCTGCACCTGTGCAAAGAGCCGCCCCTCATCACCACTGGCGCAGCCCTCCCACATACCCGTTGTCTGGCCAATGCCGGTGTATGATGGATTGATAATAACCTGCTCAAATGGCTCGCGGTCTGGGCGGTTTGGCGTTGGCTTAATGGCGATCACGCTCAGCGCCACAGCCTGCCCCACTTGGGGCGCAGCCAACCCAACGCCATAGTCTCTACTTGCCACGGTATGCTTGATATTTGCAATAAGCTGCTGCACCGCTGGCGTGGTGATCTCTTCGCGGCTCAACCGCCCTGCTTCCTGGCGTAACACCGGATCGCCCGCTTGACAGATTGGTAGGAGTGTTTTTTCTTGACGCATTCTTTAGTGCATAGTATACACGAAAGTAGCTATCAAAAGCTATTTTATCTTTTTCCGTTTTGTAATATAGTTTTGTCTATGGTATACGATATATCATCTTCCTTTCAGTATGGCGGCAAAACCATTTTTGTTTTTTGGTGTACTATACGACAAAAATCTGTTATACCCGATCTCCCCTGGCAGCAAGTCTATACGATCGGTGATTTAGCTGGTTCCGTTCCGCTCGTCTATAATGCGGTCAAGAAGAGCTATAATCTCCCTGGCGGCAAAACTGAATCTGGGGAGACAATTGAGCAAACCATCACACGAGAGATGGTAGAAGAATGCAATATGCGCGTTATTGAATGGCAGCCACTCGGATACCAGTGCTGCCTTGAGCCAAACGGCACGCGCGTATACCAGTTTCGTGTCTATACAAAGCTCGAGAAAATTGGCGAGTTTACTCACGATCCTGGTGGTGATATCATTGCACATACCCTTGTTGATATCAACGATGTAAACCGCATCATTGGCCAAGGAGATATTGGAGCATATATGATTCAACAAGCGAAACGGTATTTTTCTAATACCTAACTAGATATTTATGCCTTCTGCTCGTTGTCTTTCGTCCACGAGTCAAGCTGTTTGAGAAGAATTGCATCACTCTGTGTTTTCGCTGTTTCGTTCGCGTCATATTCTCCTCCAGCTCGCATACCACGGATAACAGGTGGGCCGAAGAATACATGGCCAGCATTTGGATACACCTCAAGGCGGCTCGAACGCGGATAATGCTGCTTGATGGTTTGCGCCATCGTCGCCGATGGCCATACACTATCTTTGCCGCCAGCAAACATAAGCAAGTTAGCTCTAACATTATTCGTTGGAATAGTAGCCTCTGATTTATTAGTGGCTCGCTGGATAATGCTCTCATACATAGTCGCAAATTCTCTTGGCCGCCCAATAATCATATCGGTGAAGAACCCTGCCGTCGCCGAACCTGATGCATCACTTAATTTTAAGAAGGGTAAGTCCTTACCTTTATATGTCCATGATGACTGTACATTTGAATAATCCATCGATAGGCCCTGCCATACATATGCTGAGGGCGAGTACAGCACTAAGTTATCAATATCATTTGGATAATACGAAGCAAGGAGTAGACCAAGCTCAGCACCCTTCGACGTACCAATTACCGTTAGAGGTTTTGGCTGCTGAGTATTCGCTGAGATGTACGCCTTAATGTGTTCAAACTGCTCTAGCGGCACACGCATTAATTCTTTTTGGAGGTTCCCTTTACCGAAGAAATACATTGCAAATACTTCGTAACCGTTCAGAGACAATAGTGCTGCCGTATTTGGACTGACTGATCCTTCGCTGCCTCCAAATAATATGATCGACCCCTTGTGTTTTATCTGCTGAGGCTTAAAGTGATAGCCATTGATATGCTGGTTGTTGATTGGCGATATCGTTACGCCTGGCAGAGAACTCTTTGCAATATCATCACGGTTTAACCCCTTGAGATAGCTATGTTGATCATAAGTACGCTGCTTCACCTTAGATAAACGCTCGCCTTCAGCACTATTTACCCAATACAAAATACTTATAATGACTACTATCGATACAATCACTATAACTATGCCAAGTAGAACCTTTTTTACTCTTTTCATGACACTATTTCCTTGTTAGTTTTACCTATTGCTTGTACCCTCTATAGTATACCAGATATGTTGTGATTATCTACTTTTTACCTTGCACTCCTACCTAGAGTTATTTGATCCAGCAATAGACAAACCAGCTTAATGGGCTTGCTGCTAGCGAAAGCAACAACACTCCATAACAAAAGGACCAACACATCTGTGCTAGTCCTGAGGAGGAAATCTGTTAGAGGGTAAATTAGGCATCTGCTTGCTTGAGAGCGTCGATCAACACTTGCTTTGGCTTCATGCCAACCAGCTCTGCCACCACAGCACCACTCTTGAAGATCTTCATGTTAGGGATACTCTGCACTTGGTGCTGCAAGGCAAGCGCTGCATTGTCTTGGCTTGCTTCGGTATCAACCTTGACAACGTCGAACTCCGTCTCTTCAGCAATCTGCTCAAGCAGTGGTGCCATTGCGCGGCACGGTGGGCACCACGGTGCCCAAAAGTCGACCAGCACTGGCCGCTCACTCTGAAGAGCATGCTCCTCAAATTCTTGCTTGGTAGTGGTATTGTATAGTGCCATGATTTTTTCTCCTTATGAATTATGATTATCGTGATGACAGGGGTGGCATGTGCCAGTAATGATGAGCGGCCCATCGACGAGGCAGTCTACTACCTGCCGCGCAAGCTCATGCCGCAGCGCTGGCGCGATGGTGATATCGTGCAGGCCGTCGCAAGAGCTGCAGACAAAGTGGTCATGCGGCACAGGATTGCTATCGTAGCGCAGGCAGCCGTGCGCCGTTGCTGGTGCAAGGCCAATCACCCCATCCGCCTGCAACCGCTGGGTGATGCGGTGTACTGTGGTCGCGCTCACACGGGGGTAATCGTGGCGTAGCGCGGCCGCAATCTCGGCGTTGGTGGCATGCTGCAGCTGGCGAAGAATCGCGATCACTCGATCGGTATATTTCGTCGTTCGGCGCTGCACTGCGTGCTCCATGTAGCTATTGTAATTCATTTACAATAAAAAGACAACGCTTTTCTTCGATTATTTTCCAAGCCCTATATGTTCAGTGCGAGCGCCCTCTGCTTCTGGTGTTTATTTTGAGAAATATCAACTCGTATATTATTAGCATAGAGGCATAGTCTAAGGTGTAAACTCTTGCAATAGATGTTACTACACCCGATTCATACTGGTTATGCTATACTAATGACATGACAACACATCCAACTCCCCTGCACGAATTACTGAAACTGACCGGCAAGACGGTACTCGTCACTGGTGCCGCGATGGGTATTGGCAGGGCGATTGCATGGCGCTATGCCGAGGCTGGAGCTGCCCTCCAGCTCGTTGATCGTGATGCCGACGCATTGCAGCAAACCGCTACCGAGCTGCGCGAGCAATTTGACGCTGCCGTCACAACACACATCGTCGACCTCTCCGACAACAGTGCTATCACCGCACTATGGCGCGATATCACCCCAACGCCAGACATTCTCATCAACAACGCTGGTATTTTTGCGCCAGTCAAGCTCGCTAATATTGACCAGGCAACCTTCGACAAAACGATGCAAATTAACACTCGGGCAGTGCTCACCATGTGCCAAGAAATGATCGCCCGGCGCACATCGCCAGGCACTATCATCAACATCAGCTCCATTGAAGCCCTCAAAGGCATGACCTACGATATGACGCTCTACGCCATGAGCAAAGCCAGCGTCCTTGCGCTGAGCCGAGGGCTCGTCAAAGACTTTGGGCGGAGCGGCTGGAGAGTCAATACTATTTTGCCAGGCGGTATCAGCACGCCAGGTGCTCAGAAGATGGGGCTTACGGCGCTCAAGAAGCTCGATTTCTCCATCATTAAGACCGGCCTCACCTATAACCTCCGCCTCCCTGCCAAGAATCTGGGCCAGCCCGACGACGTTGCTTGTACTGCACTGTGGCTTGGTACGCCAATGAGCCAGTATGTTAATGGAGCGGAAATTGTGGTGGATGGCGGATTCCTCGCGGTGTAGTAACTGCATGATTACGGCCAATACAGCATAAGAAACCAGCCTCACATGACTGGTTTCTTTTATGATTGATCGCTCTCTTGTAAGTATTGCTCGCTAGGTGCTATGCTGCCGCATCCTCGTCGCTACCCTGCTCGGCCGCAACATCCTCCGCATCCGCGCTCTCGGCAGCACCAGCAGCCGCTTCATTAGCGGCAGCAAGGGCACTTGGCTCGTAGGCGCTCGCAATGACGAGATCCTTCACCGTCACGTCATCATCGGCAGTACCTTCACGACCATCGTCATGCTCGACCAGTTCAACACCCTCAGGTAGTGTGATGTCGCCCACTGTGACGCGGTCACCCTCACTGGCTAGACCAAGCACCGACACATCAAGCGTTTCAGGTAAGTCCATCGGCAAGGCCTTCACCTCAACCTTCTCAATTGCCTGCAGCACGACCAGTCCATTCTTCTCAGCTTCAGACTCACCCATGCCAGCAAGGCGCACTGGCACCTCTGCCGTAACCGGCTCGTCTGCGCGCACCGCATGTAGAGCAATGTGGCGAATCACGCCCACTCGCGTTGGGTCGTAATCGATACTTTTGATAAGCGCAATGCGCCGCTTGACCCCTGTCAAATGAATCGGTGTGTGGCGGCCAGCTGCGGCCACAACCTTTGCCACCTCACCACTCGGTGCCTGCACATCAGCAGCCTCCATACCAGCACCATACACCACCGCTGGCGTTATGCCTTGGCGGCGCAATTGACGAACTTTCTTGCCATGAATTGATCGCGTCTCGATCCTTAGTGTTATCTTATCTCCCATAGTTCTCCTTTCGGATATGTTTCCGGAGTTAAGTAATATTACCTCTTTAGTATAGCATTTTTGTGCCGCACGGGCCAAAAGCGATAGAAAACTCCCTTCCCCGAGCAAAGTATGGTATACTAAAGCGCGATGGAATCACTTATACATGCAATTACTGGTCTCGGCATTGCCGCGGTTTTGCTCGTGGTCTATGCAGAGTCTGGCCTCTTGATCGGCTTTGTCTTGCCAGGGGATAGCCTCCTCTTTACGGCAGGCTATATGGTAAATCAAGAGATCCTTCGCCTGTTTGGCCAGCCGCTCAATATTCACCTCTTCGTTGCAGCGATCGCTCTTATGGCAATCCTAGGCGATAGCACTGGCTACGCCTTTGGCCACAAAGTTGGGCGCAAGCTTTTCCTCAAGCCCAACTCGCGCTTTTTTAAGAAAAAATATCTCGAGCAAGCCGAGCAATTCTACCAAAAGCATGGCTCACTCACGATTGTGCTGGCACGCTTTGTGCCCATCGTGCGCACCTTTGCCCCAATTGTGGCTGGCGCGAGCAAGATGCACTACAATACGTTCCTCCTGTTTAACATCGTCGGCGGTGCGCTATGGGCCGCCATCTTCACCTACCTTGGCTACTTTGCGGGCGCAATCCTCACCGATGCTGGTGTTAATATTGAGGTCGCTGCAATTATTATCATCCTTATCTCTGTTGCACCGATGGCTATCCATGCGCTCAAGCAACAATCAACCCGCGATAAGCTCAAATATCAGTTTTCTGTCCTGCTACGCAAGGGCACGCGAACGAAGAAATAACCTCGTACATATTGTGTAAAAAGAGTCAGCGTATGAGTAGCTGACTCTTTGTTTTGTCTTGTTCGACTATCCGAGATTTTTGCCCTATACCTCTTATCTAGCAGCTGGCGGTTCGTCGCCATACATCTGACGAATCTGCTTTTCATACTCTTCAAATGGTGGCAGACCCATCGCCGCACGGCGCTCATCAAGCCGCTCAGTATCTTGGACTGGATAGAGACGAAGGGTTTTACCCCGCCCCTGAAACTGCGAGCCATATATCTGTGGCCGACCACGCAGCAAACACACCCGATCCTCGAGGAAGGCTATATCGCGCAGCGCGACCTCGCCACGTGGCGCTGCCTTCATTAGCTCAAGACAGTACTCCATAAAGTCGATATCTGGTGAATGCTGTAGTAACAACCACGCCGCAGCCGAAGCCTCCTTACCCACCATATGTAGTGTTGGCCAGCCGATCGCCGCCACAATCGTACGCAAAAATTCAGTCGAGTCAGCATCGAGCGATGCATCCCACGCCCCGCCATCGGCCAAGTACTGCTGGCGCATCGCTTGATCGCGCTGGGCATAGCGAAGAATGGCGGTGCGATATGAGTGCCTATCAGGTTGTGACTGTTTTGATCTCATGTTGGATATTTTGCCTTGGTTTTGACATAGTACTATTAGCCCAACAGTGGCCGCAAATACTTCCCTGTAAACGACGCTGGGTTATGCGCGACTTCCTCAGGTGTACCGCTGGCGATGACGGTGCCGCCGCCCTGCCCGCCTTCGGGGCCCATGTCAATAATATGGTCAGCGCATTTGATAACCTCAAGATTATGCTCAATGATAACCATACTATTGCCGCCCGCTACGAGGCGTTGGAGAATTTCGAGTAGCTTCTTGACGTCGGCGGTGTGCAGGCCAGTAGTCGGCTCATCGAGAATATAGAGCGTCTTGCCAGTCGTGCGCCGACTCAGCTCGGTAGCAAGTTTGATACGCTGCGCCTCGCCACCGCTAAAGGTCGTAGCGGGCTGGCCGAGCTTAATATAGCCAAGGCCCACTTCGTTGATCGTCGTCAACTTGCGAGCAATTGCAGGGATATTAGCGAAGAACTCACAGGCTTGCTCCACCGTCATATCCAGGACGTCACTAATCGTCTTACCTTTGTAGGTGATCTCAAGCGCCTCACGATTATAGCGCTTGCCATGGCACTCAGGGCATTGAATATAGACATCGGGCAAGAAATGCATCTCAATCTTAATAACGCCATCGCCCTGACAATGCTCGCAGCGCCCGCCTTTAACATTAAAGCTAAAGCGCCCTGGCTTGTAGCCGCGAATATTCGCCTCGGGCGTGCCCGCAAAAAGCTCGCGAATCTGTGTAAAGACACCGGTATAGGTAGCAGGGTTGGAGCGCGGGGTGCGGCCAATTGCCGACTGATCTATGACAATTGCTTTATCGAGCTGCTCCACTCCATCGATTGCATCATGTGCACCTGGCACTGCTTGGGCGCGGTGCAAGCGAGCAGTGAGCTCGTTGGCGAGAATGCTATTGACGAGCGTCGACTTACCACTGCCACTCACCCCTGTCACCAGCGTAAGGACGCCAAGCGGGATGGTGACGTCGATATTCTTGAGATTATTCTCGCGTGCCCCGCGGATTATCAGCGCACGGCCTTGCTCAATCGGGCGGCGCTGGACTGGCACCGGGATCTTCTCCGTGCCAGATAGATACCGACCGGTGATGCTCTGCGGCATGCGTGCTACCTCTGCCGGCGTGCCACATGCCACGATCTCCCCGCCGTGCACGCCAGCACCTGGCCCAACATCCACCAGATAGTCAGCCGCTGCAATTGTATCTTCGTCGTGCTCTACCACAAGCACGGTATTGCCTAGGTCGCGTAGATTCTTGAGCGTCTGGATGAGGCGATCGTTGTCACGCTGGTGAAGGCCAATTGATGGCTCATCCAGCACATATAACACCCCCTGCAGGCCACTACCAATCTGCGTCGCGAGGCGAATACGCTGCGCCTCACCACCGCTAAGCGTGTTGGCTGCTCGCCCCAGCTCGAGGTAATTGAGCCCGACATTGTTCATAAAGCCTAGCCGTGCCATAATTTCTTTGACAACAAGCTTAACGATGTGCTGCTGTTCTGCACTAAACTCCAGCTGGCCTATCATATCCAGCGCATTGGCGACGTCCAGATTGCAAATATCCATAATGGAGAGGCCATTGACTGTCACTGCCAGCACCACTGGTTTGAGCCGCGCACCCTTGCAGGCCGTACACTTACGCTCCCGCATGAAGCGCTCGATATCTTTGCGCATAAACTCACTATCGGTCTCGCGATGGCGACGCTCGAGGTTAGGGATGACCCCCTCGTACGTTGAGTCGTAATAGCGATTACCGCTGAGGTGAATGCGATACTTTTGCTCACCTGTGCCATACAGCACCTTCTGCACAGCATCATCACTTAGCTCCTTGACGGGCACGTGCAGACTAAAGCCGTGTTCTTCAGCTACCGCGGCGAGACGCTTCATGTACCACGCTTCGGCATTAAAGCGGTTGAAGGGGCGGATTGCTCCCTCGGCAATCGTCAGATTGGGGTTAAGGATGAGCTCTGGGTCAACCTCCAGGCGTGTGCCGAGGCCCGTGCAAACCGGACACGCCCCCTGCGGCGCGTTGAAACTAAAGAGCCGCGGCTCAAGCTCGGGGATATCCTCACCCGGGTGATCCATACAGGCATAGCGCTGGCTATAGGTGGTGATCTCGCCACTCGTGGCATCCAGCACCTGCACAACCCCACTGGCGAGCTCCAGCGCTTGCTCAACCGACTGCGAGATGCGGCTCACCATCGTCGATGCCATCACAACGCGATCAACCACCAGCTCAATGTCATGTTTGTAGCTCTTCTGCAGCTCCGGGAATTCATCAAGCGCATACACCACGCCATCCACCCGAGCCCGCGCAAAGCCACTGCGCATGTACTGCTCGGGGATGTGGGCAAACTCCCCTTTCTTTTGGCTCACAATCGGTGCCAATAACATAAGCTTGCTCCCCTCAGGAAGTTTCATAATTTCGTCGATAATAGACTGAGCTGTCCGGCGCTGGACAGGCTTGCCACAGCGCGTGCCATCGGGCATAAGAGCTGGGCAATGCGGCACCCCCACCCGAGCAAAGAGCAGGCGTAAATAATCGTAGATCTCCGTCACTGTAGCGACAGTGGAGCGCGGGTTGCGGCTCGTCGACTTTTGGTCGATGCTAATACTGGGGCTCAGGCCATCAATGGAGTCAACGTCCGGCTTATCCATAATACCAAGGAACTGCCGTGCGTAGCTGCTCAAGCTCTCCACATAGCGGCGCTGCCCCTCAGCGTAGATTGTGTCAAAGACGAGGCTCGACTTACCACTACCACTCAGGCCTGTCACCACCACAAACTGATCGCGTGGAATGGTCACACTGACATCTTTGAGGTTATTCTGGCGCGCCCCAACAATCCGTATCTGCTCCGACATATCGTCTTATTGTAGCATGTATACTGGCGAGATACTAGACGGCCAACTGATCCTCTCCACACCTTTGGAGCACTACACTCGCGATGTAAGCCGCTCCTTCTTTGGTCGGCTTGCCGCAACATAGGAGACGAGACCACACCAATACAATGGCATAATACTATAGATAATCCATGCCTCAGATGCTCTACCAAAGAGCTGCAGCGCAAGGGCCGACTCCGAGGCGGCAAGTATTGTCCCATTACAACTGCCCACGCTCCACCGTAGCCGATAGTCTGTCAGAGCTGCCGCTGTCCCACTCGTCATCAGCACCATAAGTACAGCAGCATACACTTTTATTGCTCCAGCAAGGAGCGGGCTTCCTACACGCGGTAGCACGCTGTGTAGTGTCGAATATACCATTATTGCATTGCCCATGAAGGTAGCTAGCAGCAATCCCCAATTTATGCGCCTGGCAGATCCCTTCGCAAGGGCAAAGATGAGACGCCACAAATTTATAACACAGAGCACCAGATACGCCAGCAAAGACACCCCCAGCCCAACGATGAGATGCGAGAAGGGCAAGAACGCCACCAGCGAGTCAGCCACAGCAAACAGCACAAGCGCTACGAGAAGGAGCCACGTCGTTGGCTGCTGCCGATCGCTATAGCGCCAAGCTGCAAGAAAAATCATCATCGTCGTGAGTGGGCTCATTGCTTTTTGTAGCCACCACCACTGGTCTGCCGGAGCAAACTGCAGTAGCTGCCACACCACTGCGCAGAGTAGTACTGGCCAGAGAACTCTCAAGAGTCTCGTTAGTTTCATCGTTAGATTCATAGAAAATATAGTAGCCCATCCTACATACAGATTGCAAGGCAATCAGTGTATTATCCAGAGCCAGATGTTTCTCACTCAAATTTACCAAGCGAAATATCGAGCAATAGCCTCTTCCGCCTCCGCCCAGGTGCGACACTCGACAACGCGCGGGTCATCAATCGTAACGCCTGGATGCCATGGCCGTTCACCAAATAAAATTGCCAAGCCAAGCGGCGCATCATCTCCTTCAAGGCCACGCTCGAGGTGATGCGGCGAATCATCAATTGCAACCTCCATATTATGCTGCTGGTATATCTCTGTCTTTGAGTCGGTCATTATCTTAATGCCGTCCTCTGTTTCGACTGGCCGCCGCGTCAAAATAACCTGCTCAAAGACATCAGGCAAGTACTTTTCGATACTCTGCTTTGTCACGTCTGCTAGGCCGTAGTGCCGAGCCGAGACTGCATAGAGTCGATACTTGGCCGCTAGTCTTCGCAACGCCTCAATCGTCTCTCTATCTGGGACTTGCATCTCCTCAAACCAACCAGGCTTCGCCATGCCTGGTGTTGTCCCCAATTGCAGCCCATTAAATCGCTCCTGCACTTCCTCTGGCGATACATCCCACGTCGTCTGTGATATGTTGGGCTGGAAGTTGGTACCATAATGCTCATTATATGCCGCCACCAGCCCTTCAGCGCACGGAAAGACGACATCATCAAGGTCGACGGCAATAGCAGGTTTGTCATTTTTTGTTCGTTCCATATTGCTCCTTCGTTGTTACTGATTTATTGTCATTACTTAGCACTCAAAGCTCACACCTCTGTTATTTTATCCAACAGACGAAGCTGAGGTACGAGCGAAATTATCGCGCTGCTGCGTGGCTCTTAATCATTACAGGCTACAGCAACTCTGGCCGCTCCTGCTGCACATAGTGTCGTAATGAGCTGATATAATGCACCGCCGCCGCAAAGGGATAGTCGGTTTGCGGCGTGATGGGCTGCTGCATAAGCTCGTCTGGTGTGAGCCATTGGTAGCTACTGTGCTCCCAGCTGAGGGTAATTTCTGGCGCATCGCCATCAACGAGTGCCGCATAGCACATATAGCTTAGCCGCCGACCATCAGGGTGCGGCAGTACATGCTCGAAGGCCACACTCAGCTGGCTCGGCGCAAAGCCAAGGCCAGTCTCTTCTTCTATTTCCCGTCTTACCGCCTCAAGTGGTGTCTCGCCAGGCTCGACGATACCACCAGGCAGGTCGGCACCATGTGGAAAGAGCGGATGCGTATTACTGCGCTCAAGGACGAGAATTTTGCCAGTCGCATCAACAATAAGTGCTTTGGCTAAGAAATGGGGTTGGTTATTCTCCGGCTGAATTGCCCGAGTAAAATATATGTTTGTCATGGCGTCTATTATACACAAAAGAATGGAGACTGATTGCTGCTATATCCTTTTGATCTCACAGAGAGGTTAGTCGCTGAAACATCAATGCCTTATATTGCTCTTATGAGTATACGTACCTAACGCTAAGCAAGTCACGTGTACCTATCAAAACTCGCGTTAGTTAGCACTCTTGCACTGAGAGTGCTAATTTGCTACTATACCAATAGGCCGCGCGGCTGATGCCCAGCGCGATCGGCCACCCGTTTTTAAGTAACTCACCGGGCGTTCTGTTGCCCGCACTACATAACTACAAGGAGGGATATATGCCACCAACCATGAACCAACAAGACAACAAAAAACCCCTCGAGCAGTTCGGCACCGACCTCACCGCTCTGGCGCGTGAGGGCAAGCTCGACCCGGTCATCGGCCGGGATGAAGAAATCCGCCGCACCATGCAGATCCTCAGCCGGCGCACCAAGAATAACCCGGTGCTGATCGGCGAGCCGGGTGTGGGCAAAACCGCCATCGTTGAGGCGCTCGCGCAGCGCATTGTTAAGGGCAACGTACCGGCGTCGCTGCGGGATAAGCAGCTGATTAGCCTGGAGATCTCCAGCTTGCTGGCAGGTGCGAGCTTTCGTGGCCAGTTTGAAGAGCGCCTCAAAGGCGTATTAAAAGAGGTAGAGGAAGCCGCTGGCGAGATCATCCTCTTCGTCGATGAAATTCACACCATGGTCGGCGCTGGCAAAGGCGAAGGCAGTATGGACGCTGGTAATATGCTCAAACCCGCCCTAGCGCGCGGCAAGCTCCATATGATTGGTGCCACCACGCTGGCTGAGTACCGCCAGTATGTTGAAAAGGACGCGGCGCTGGAGCGGCGCTTTCAGCCAGTCTATGTCGGCGAGCCGAGTTTTGACGACACTATTGCCATCTTGCGTGGCCTCAAGGAAAAGTACGAAGTCCACCACGGCGTCAAGATTGCTGATGATGCCATTGTGGCGGCGGCGCGGCTGTCTACCCGCTACTTGCCTGACCGCTTTTTGCCTGATAAGGCGGTTGACCTGCTGGACGAAGCGACCAGCGCTCTGAAGATGCAGCTAGAGAGCGTGCCAATTAGCCTGGATCGGCTCAATAACCGCCGTTTGCAGCTGGAGATTGAGGAGGCCGCGCTCAAAAAAGATAAATCCGACCACGCCAAGGCTCGTAAAGCAGAAATTAAGCAGCAGATTGCTGACCTCCGGGCTCAGGCCAAGGCGATTGACAGCAAATGGCAGCACGAAAAGGACATCCTGCAGACTGTCAACACCGCTGCTGAAAAAATGGACAGTCTGCGCTCACAACTAGAAATCGCTGAACGCGATGCCGATCTGGCTACTGCCAGCCGTATCAAATACGGCGATATGCCAGAGCTGGAGAAAAAGCTGAGCGCCGCCCGCCAGGAACTAGCGGCCATCCCACCGGCCGACCGCTTACTGCGCGAAGAAGTCACGCCTGATGACATCGCTAGTGTGGTGGCGCGCTGGACGGGCATCCCCGTCGAGCGGCTGATGGAAAGTGAATCGAGTAAATTAACCAAGCTTGAAGACTCAATCGGCCGCCAGGTCATTGGTCAAGACCGCGCCGTGGCTGCCGTAGCGAGCGCTATTCGCCGTTCACGCGCTGGGCTCAGTGATACCAATCGGCCAATCGGCTCCTTCCTCTTCCTCGGCCCAACTGGGGTCGGCAAAACAGAAGTAGCCCGCAGCCTATGCCGCGAATTATTCGACGACGAGCACGCCATGATCCGCATCGATATGAGCGAATACATGGAGCGCCACGCCGTCGCCCGGCTGATTGGCTCGCCGCCAGGCTACGTGGGCTACGACCAAGGCGGCCAACTGACCGAAGCAGTGCGCCGCCGCCCCTACAGCGTGGTGTTGTTTGACGAAATCGAGAAGGCCCACCCCGATGTCTTTAATGTGCTCCTCCAGGTACTCGACGACGGCCGCCTGACTGATGGCCAAGGCCGGACGATCGACTTTAGTAACACCATTATCATCATGACGAGCAACGTTGGCTCGCAGATGATTATGGACTTTACTGGCGATGACCTATCTGTGCTGGACAATAAAATGCTTGAGGTGCTGCGCCAGCACTTCCGCCCAGAATTCCTCAACCGCATTGATGACATCGTGATCTTCGACCGTATTCACGAGCAGGCCATGCGAGCCATCGTTGACGTGCAGCTGGAGCGCGTTGCCCGCCAAGTCAAAGACAGCCGCGATATCACGCTCCAGTTTGATGATAGCATCCGCGACATGCTAGCCCGCGATGGCTATGACCCGAGCTTCGGCGCCCGGCCGCTCAAACGCTTAGTGCAAAAACGTATTCTTGACCCGCTGGCGCTGGAGCTTATCGATGGGCGTATTCATGAAGGTATGGCGGTGGTAGCGAGGGCAGCTGACGGGCGAGTCACCTTCAGCCCAGAGGCGTCCTCATAGCTTTTACTCCCCAAAGATGCTATACTAGTACGATAACCATTAATGAAGGAGACAATCAACTATGACTATACTCGTATGGCTTATCATCGGTGGTCTTGCCGGCTGGCTTGCATCCAAGGTGGTAAATAAAGGTGCCGACTCAGGCGCACTGACCAACATCATCGTTGGTATCATCGGTGCAATGCTGGGTGGGTGGCTGGTCAGCCTGATGGGCGGCAGCGCCGATGTGCTGACTGGCTTTAACTTCGCCAGCCTGCTGACCGCCTTCTTTGGCGCAGTTGTACTGCTGGTTATCCTCAAGCTTATCAAAAAATAAGCTCAGGCCAAGCCAGCTTCAACGCAAAACACCCCAGGGGATGACTGGGGTGTTTATTTATCACCATCACCTCGCCGAGCCCTCGCACACGTTCGAGATTCAAGGGATTTGCCCACGCTGCCAGCGTCTTCGACAGGCTAACTAATATCTATACTCTCGCAATTAAGCGTCTTAAAATTTATCGTTATATAACGCTTCTTCTATTCAATCCACAAAGAGCTGCCTACCAATTTTCGTAGCCCTCTTCCCCGTCGTTTTTTCCTCAAGAATATTACAAGAGTCGGCATTCACTGACGAATGACTGCTCAGGTTCAAAGCTAAAAGCTTGTTATGATAACCAAGCTTCTTACCTACTCGAATGAAATGGTAGAGAACTAATGGAAAGAAAAGAGATTCTTAACACTTGGGCTTTTCTACTCACCCACTGGTATCACTGCCTCGAGCCACAGCTGCAGCTCCTGCAATATAAACTCATCTGCCGTACCTGCCTTGGCCAAGCGCTGCAACGACGCCATAAAGGTCGGCAGCTGGGCCTGCAGGTGGGTGCTCCGCCATTGCTCCCACTGGGCTTGCTCATCATCACTGAGGCTCTGTGGGAAGCTACGCGCCTTGTAGTGGAGTAGCAGCTCAGGCAAGCGCTCATCGCGAAAGGCTGGGTGGAAGTCTGCCAGTGCCCTGGCATCGGCACTGCGCACTGCAGCAATGTGTGTCTTGTCTGCGTCCGAGACGAAGCTGTCGTAGAGCTGCCCTTCGGGGTCGGTTGATTTTTTGTACTCACGCTTTTTTTCGTAGAGTGTGCGGAGCTTCTCAGCAAAGTCGGGATGGTGAAGAAGGATATCACGGTGGCGCGCCACAGTTGCCGCCTCGAGATGGATCTTACTCCAGCCATCGCCCTGCTCTAGCACACCAAGTGGTGCAACAGCTGGGCAACGATTGTATTGCAATGGTTTGACAGGTAGTGCCACAAAGCCATCGGCTTGGCGCTCCTCCCAGGTGGCAAAGATTTTCTTGGCAAGTTCCTGCTGACTTAGGCTCACAAACGGCGTTGGGTCGTAGCGCAGGTCATAGACCAAGACATTGCTGTTGGGTGCTGGCGCTAGCGGAAAGGCGACGGTCGTCTTGGCATGCTGCTTATCGTAGCGGCCACTGGTATAGACGAAGGGTTGCTTGGTCTCGAGATTGACCAGCCGCTGCACTGCCCTCTTGTCGCGCATCGCAAGGAGGTAGTCAAAGAGCTGAGGCTGAGCGCGCTTCACTAGCTTCGTTACTTCTATCAGAGCTGCCACATCGGCGAAGGCGTCGTGTGCATTATCGTGTGCAATGCCATTAGCTTTAGTAATGAGCTCCAGGCGGTTGGTAGGCTGACCATTCGCATCCATCGGCCACTCAATGCCATCTGGCCGCAGCGCCCGCGTCAGTCGCACAACATCGAGCATATCCCAGCGGCTCCGCTCATCCTTCCAGCTCCACTCGTATGGGTCGTAAAAATTCCGCCACAGCAAATGGCGGATAAACTCATCGTCAAAGCGCACATTGTTGAACCCCACAGCGATTGTCCCTGGCGTAAAGATCTCTTCGCTCACCATCCGCGCACACTCTGCCTCGCTATAGCCCTCCTCTAGCGTCTTCTGCGGCGTGATGCCAGTCACCATCAGGGCATCAGGGCTTGGCAGAGTATCGTCGCTGAGCGTCACGAGAAAGTTATATGGCTCGCCAATTGGTTGCAAATCCATATCTGTCCGCTGCCCGGCAAATTGCATGATCCGATCCGTCTGCGCCCGAAAGCCACTCGTCTCAAGGTCGTAGAAAAAGAATGTTTGTGCCATAGGTATAGTATAGCAAATTACGCTTATTGTGCGCGATTATGGTCTTATGGCGACGAGACAACACCGGCTAGTCTTCATCAGCAAGCTGAGCCAGATTACGACAACATTACAAGCGAAGTAGTACCAGATGATACTGATGAAACAAAGCTTGTCGAGTTCCTCACAGTTGCTGATACATACTGCAACAACGCATATAACGATCTTGACGAGTTTCTCGCACGAGCTACACGGCACGATAGTGTCGATGCGCTTGGCTATCATACTAATACATTAGATCGTCTCATGAATGACTTGAAATCTTATGCAAACCAGTGGCATCATCAACGCAAGGGTAGTGCCCGCTCCAACGAAGCTCATGCTCAGCTACTCCAGCACAAGATGCAACAAGCTCTCAGTGGTATGGCACATTCTCTCCGCAAGATAGATAAGATATCTGGTGTCACATGCCACAACGCGGACAGCGCAAAGCAGTCGATTGATGGCCTCGGTGATGAACTAGAAAAATTCTATCTCCTCACTAACAGTGAAGCAGCCACAACTAATACTGACACAGCTTAATAGTCGCGCAGTAAATACTATATACCACCTCAGACAGAGGTGGTATATAGTATGATTGATTACTATATTTTATTGCTCCACCAGCGGGAACGGCTGGCTATCGCCAATCTGCACGATGCTGTCGCCCTCCGCTCCTTGACGGATGAGCTCGTGTGTGACACCAAGGCGCTTCATGATATCACGCAGGCGATTAACTGCCTCGAACTGGGCGAAGTTCGTGCGACGAGCGAATTTCTCGAGCTTTTGGCCAGACACGGCGAAGACACGCGGCGTCTCGCCATCCTCCCGTAGGTTAGTGAGACCGCTCTCTATTGCCGCCTCAGCACATTGCTGCGCTGCATAGCCCTGCAGTTGCTGCACCGCCCAGGCATCGGCCTCAGCTTGGCTACCGAGCGTAATAGTCGCAAGCTCCTCACCGTCAGCAAAATCGTCGCCCTCTTCAGCTACTGCTTCAGCCACCCGCGTCGCTATTACTATTTGGCGCAAAGCTCGCAGTACATCAACGACCCCCTGATGGGCAACCGAGGAAATCGCAAAAATCGGCGTTGCTTCGCCAACCACCTGACGCAAGCTATCTATCTGCATCTGGACGATATCGTCATCGAGCCCATCACACTTCGTTAGCACCACGACCTCTGGCCGCTGAGCGAGCTCTGTGCTGTATTGCTGCAGCTCGTGACGAATTGCTTGATAGCGCTCGGCTACATCATTGCTATACACATCAACAAGATGGAGGAGCACAGCCGTCCGCTCGACGTGCCGCAAGAAGGCATCGCCCAGACCTTTACCTTCGCTCGCTCCCTTAATCAGGCCAGGAATGTCGGCAATCAAGATCGAACCATCATCAATATCGGCTACACCAAGGTTAGGCGTGAGTGTCGTAAATTCGTAATTCGCAATCTCTGGGCGAGCATTACTCACGACGCTCAGGAAGGTTGATTTGCCAGCATTTGGGAAGCCCACCAGGCCAACATCGGCCAGCAACTTCAGCTCCAGTTCCGCCTCAAAGCTCTCCCCTGCCTCGCCCAGCTCGGCCATGCGCGGCGTTTGGCGCACACTAGATTTAAAGTGCGCATTGCCAAAGCCACCATCGCCACCCTTGGCAATGACCGCTTCTTGCCCTGCCTCAGCGAGGTCGGCAATTACAACATCACCTCGCTTCACCAGTGTCCCTACCGGCACTTTGACGATCAATGGCTTGCCAGACCGGCCAGCCATCTTTTTCTTGCCACCCGCAACGCCGGGCTCTGCCTTGAGCTCTGGCTTGTAGCGAAACTTGAGCAAGGTATTGAGCTGCTCCGTCGCGACAAATACAACATCACCACCACGACCCCCATCTCCGCCATCGGGTCCACCTTTGTCTACGTATATTTCATGTCGAAAGCTCACCGCACCGTCGCCACCACGGCCTGCTACTACTGTTACCTTTGCTGTATCTACAAACATATACTATTAAGTATACCAAAAACACCTCTGCGACAACAGAGGTGTTTGCTTGGCTTAGGGTATCGAGTTAGTAGATGTACTGATAGCGACCACCGACTGCTTCGTTCCATGGGATGTTACCAAAGCCAACGCGGTTGAATCCACCACCCCAGCGGAAGCCGTTCATCTCGCTAACGGTGACCGAAACACCAGGGTTAACACTCTCGACGATGGCAACGTGGCCATACCCACCGCCATTTTGCATCACCGCACCAACGGCTGGGGTTGTGCCAACACCGTAGCCAGATGCACGGGCGAAGCTAGCCCAGGTAGCGGCATTACCCCACTGGCGGCCGATCGGCCGGCCAAGCTCAAGGCGACGCTCATAGGCATAGAAAGTACAGTTGCCCCAAGCGTAGCCACCACCGTCACCACCACCCGTCCAGGCGTGGGCTGTGCCGGCAGCACCACCGTAAGCACCGGTGCCGTTGTAGCTATTTGTGCCAGTTGCGCTGGCTGCGCGCGCAGCAGCACCAGAGCGTGGCGCTACATAGCCTGGCTGCTCTTCTGTTGGTAGCGAGCCATCAGGGATGATGAGCTGCGAACCCTTAGCGGGGGTAGAAGTCAGCTCAAGGTCGTTGTAGAGAGTCAGCTGGTTCTTGTCTGCCTTGTATTTAGCAGCGATGCTGTCGAGCGTATCACCGTCTTTGACGGTATAGAGAATACCATTGACCGGCAAGATAGTTAACTCTTTGCCCGGCTCAAGTGCATCACTGGTGAGTTTGTTTACCCACTTGATGGTCTGCGTGCTAATCTTGAACTTATCGGCAAGGCTTGGCACGCTATCGCCAGCAACTGTGGTGTATTTCTTGATGGTACGGTTGTCAGCTGTTGGCTGGACGATCTGTGGCTTGTTGATCGTCGTGGCACTTGTTTGGGTAAACGAGTTCTCTGCAGCAATCGACTGCGAGAGGTTGGCGACGTTGTTGGTGACAGGCAGGTTTGTGCTCTCAGCAATTGATGTAGCAACATTGGTTGCAACGAGCTGATCCACCCCATCTGCCGATGGCGTTGCTGCTGTCTGGCGTGTTGCACTAACGGGCGCAGCGCTGGCTAGAGCGGTGTTTTCTGCCAAAATTGGCTGGTAGCTCATGGCAACGAGCGAAAGAATCAGGACAAAAACCCCGACATAGGCCGATGTCCGTACCGGCGATAATGACTTATACAGTGGTCGCGGACGCCGACTCCGCACGGTAATAGGCGAAAGTTCGAGTTGTGAAGCCTGCTCGGCTGCTTGTTGTTGACGAATGATCGTTCTCCTGCGCATCTATTGCTAGGGCGCTACTACCTCACTCTGTCTTTCTTCTCTTATACAAGAGAACGGAGCACACATGTCGACCGATTTTATTAATATTAAAAAAGTTGATTTCGGTGCTCGTACGACATTTAAAGGCAGGCCATTGGTAGAGTAATTTCCCTCTCTTGCATTCCCAGTATCCTCACTCCCCGACTGGCTACCATCCATTCTACTACGCGGTTGTAGTTTAGTCAATGGCTTACCACAGTGGTGGGAGATGATATTTTGTGAAAATTGCAACAGTTTTAGCCTGATATTGTCACATGATGGACTTTCTGTTTTGCACACCCTTGGCAGACACGAAGCTTAGCTTCAATAGTATTTACTTTTTCGTAGGTCTTAATACCTCAGCGCGTTGTTTCATACAATACACGCAATTTTTATAACATATTATTAGATTGCAAGATAAACACCTCTGGGATACTTGGTTTGATTTTTATCCGCACTAGGAAGGAACATTTGAGAGCATATGAAGCCACAGCTGAAGCGCTACAACTCCGAGCACAGCTTCTTGCAGTGCTGCTTGATATTGGCCTGGTGCTCGGCATCGGTATTGGCGAAGTAGACATTGCCATCATCACCAGCGAGGAAGAACTCATAGCTACCAGGTGCTGGATCGGCCACTGCTTTGAGTGCGCCGAGGCCAGGCGTGGCAATTGGCCCAGGTGGCAAGCCTGGCTTGATACGGGTATTATACGGCGAATCAAGATTAACGTTAGGGCTGACACCTGCGATATCCGCCCCATAGATGAAGGTCACGTCCGAGCCAAGCACCTTATTCTCGCGCAACCGCTTGTAAAAGACCTGGGCAATCTGCCGCTGGATCTGGTAGCAATCTTGGCTCGCGCCGCCACACCCCATCTCACGCTGGATGATGGAGGCGAGGGTGATAGCTTGGTAAAGGTTGAGCTTTTGAGCTGCGAATTTGTCGATCAAACCATTGTTCTGAATCTGCTCATACATATGCGCGAAAGCTGCCTTGAGCGCTGCCTCTGGCCCTTGATTGGCCGGCACAGAGTATGTATCACCAAAGATATAGCCCTCGAGCGAGGTGCCAGCTGGCTTGTTGGCAAAGAGTGGGCTGTCGTACGTCTTAGCAAGTGCAGCTTTGATCGACTCCTCGCTGTAGCCAGCCCGCTTGAGCGCCGTGGTGGCATCTTGACCTTGTGGCTTATAGCGCGAATCGACAACGGTGCCACCTGGCAAAAATGTGACAACACGATTATCATGACACCCCTGCGAGAGCTCGGTCGCGATCTCGGGCAACGACTGCGCAGGGCTAAATTGACATACGCCAGTATGGAGTTGATTGCGCGAGCCCGACAGGCGGGTGTAGATATCAAAGGCGCGAACATCACGAATCAGCCCCTGCTCTTTCAGTGTAGCAGCAACAGTCTTGAACGTGTCGCCCTCACCAATCGTTATCGTCTTGGTCGTGGTGTCGGTCCGGTCGACTGGCTGTAGATTTTGATGATACCACCAATACCCCGCTGCAAGGATGAGCAACACTAGCAGCCCAATGCCACTCAGCCACCTCAGCCAGCGGCGACGCCCATGACGTGGTCGCTCGGTATTGTAGCGTGGGGATTTTTTTTGAGAGCCAATCGTCCGACCTTTTGGTGCATCATCGGCAAAGAGTGGCGAAATACCGTCATTGCCAAGTAGACTGCCTCGCTGCGGCTCTGGTGCGGGCTGCGGCGGCTGGTCGTCGTCAAAGCCATAGAAGCTATCATCATCAAGCCCAGAAGGCAGCGTGTCATCAGCAAAATCATCAACTGGAATGGTAGCTGGTTGAGGTTGAGCTTGTGGCTGTGGCGTGGGTTGCTGAACCGGCACCGTATAGGTGTCACGAGATGGAGCTGGCGCGTGATAGGACTGTGGTTGTGGTGTAGGCTGTGGCTGTGATTGCGGCCTGCTCAGCCGCGTATAGGAGTCGTACGCCTGCGGTGGCGTGGGAGACGGTGTAGGTTGAGGCTGGATAGGCCGTGGTTGTTGCCCCACTCCTGGGCGATGTGGCTCCGAGCGGTGCATATACGGTGACGTAGCTCGCCCTGAAGCCCCTACTGCAGCTGAGCGCCCCGACCGCGGCGTGATACGTTCTGCTGGTGGTGGCGACAGTGGTGGGTTTGAGCTTCCCACCTGGAAGCCTCGGCCTGGCTGGCGGCGAAAATCAGTCATAGTGCGTCTCCAAATAGTCTTGCAAAATAATACTGGCAGCGACAGCATCGATAGCACCCTTGCTATACGGCTTGCCTTGAGCACGAAGATACTCCTCAGCTTGCACGCTGGTGAGCGACTCATCTTGAAATGCCAAGCGCGGCGCGATATCTGTCAATTGGGTTGCAAACCGCTCAACATAGGCGGTTTGAGCCGTAGGCTCGCCCGATTGATTGCGCGGGTAGCCGACGACAACCACCCCAACACGCTCACTCATAATCAGCTGAGTGATCTGCTCAAGTTCACTACCATCCACTTCAATCGTATCATATGCGACCGCAATTCGCACGGATGGATCGGCAATTGCAACGCCAATCCGCCGTTCGCCGACATCAAGCGCTAAGTATGTTCTCTTATTGTTCATTGAGGTCAAATACCACCTTTATCCGATTCGTGTCATTTGGTGCTGATTGCACCCAGAATGGTGAGAACGAGACATCAGCCGAGCTCACGCCCTCAATCTTCTCGACATGCGAGCGGATTTCGGCATAGCGCTTGCCCTTGGCGTAGTCTTTGAGCTCCGACTCGTCGACTTTGGGACCGATTTTGCCATTGGTCGTGATAGTCGCATTATAGGCATTACCATTAGCCGAAACATTGGTCACCGAGAGCTTATTGACGCCATTGCTATGAACTTGCTGGTTGGTCTTGCCGTCAATCTGTTGCTTGAAGTATGCATCAAGGAAGATGCCTGCCTCGCGCTTCTCAATCGCCGAGAGGGAGTACTCCACCGCACCAGTCAGCTGGGCTTTGCCATCAGTTGCTTCGCCGCCCACCTTGATGTTCGGTTGGATGTCGCTGTCGTTTTGCTTGAAGGTATCATTCAGGATGATATAGCTGTCACCATTAAATTGCGAGGCAAGCTCGCGCTTAGCACCATTACTATCGAGTGAGCTATGGAGTCTATTCCTCGCCTGCTCAATATCACTGCGCTGCACGGTGGTAATCGTCTTGTCTGTGCCGCCAGAAGTATCATGCGTGAAGGAAACAGAGAAGCCAGAGGGGCCCTTGGCCGAACCCGATGCACCATTGTACTTCGTGCCACTCTCTACCGCGGTGACTTCTGTTGTGCGGCCTCGCATGAGGTCGCCACCCGACGCGTTAGAGTCGAATACCACCGACGATGTCGTCTTGTACTGCATGCCATTCTCGGACGTGATAGTCGTCCCGGCGTCGATCGTCGCTCCATTACGTAAGACGTCAAACGAAGCCGGTGTAAAACGCACCGTTCCCGTTGCCTTTGCACCAACATCTTCTTTGCCGGTGGCAGTGAAGTCGATCGAGATGGTTTTGCGCGTTGTCTTGGTTGTTGTCTTGATTGTCCCTTCTTGCAGGTTTGAGCCAAGCGAATCGCCGATTGTAACGCGGGTACTGAGCGGCAGATCAGAGGTACGAGCCTTGATAGTGATGGTCGCATGTGGTGCGAAGAAAATCGCCCACACCAAGAAAACGATCAGGACAACGAGTGCCACACCACCAATCAAGAGCTTTTTGCGCATTTTGTTGAAGTCCGGTACCTTCACCTTCTTCTTGAGGTCTGAGGCAGCCGACGTATCAGCTGTTTTGTCGTCGTCATCTGGCGTCTTGCGGGCAGCCGAGCGGGTGGCAGGACGAACCGGTACAGAAGTAGCAGGCGTTACAGGCTCAGGATCTTCTGGTTCGAGCTCACTACCATCAATGACATCTTCGTCATCGACCTCGAGTGCTGGGATCTCAGCCATTTCCGGCCGGCTTTGCAATGTCCGCGCCGTGGGGATACTTGCCGAAGCAGCCAAAGTTGAGAGCGCTTGGTTGCCAGTGATAATGACGAGTCGTTTGCCCGCTTGCTCAGCAGCGCGCTGAACGAGCTTGAGGTTGACAGCACTCTGCATGGCACCAATCCGCTTGGGTGGCACGAGTGCAACGATTTTTTGCGAGGAATCCTTCACCTTGCCAATAATGGCGGTAATGTCGTCCTCGGTATCGATATAAATGACATCTTTTTGCATTTAGATCCTCAACATTTTATTCAATTTATTGCGTAGTGTTTCTGTTTCACTTGCCCCAATCATCGTATCGTAGCCCACGCGCAGGAGGCCCATCGCGGTGATAAATGAGTGGTCGCTGACCTTGTTCGTCAGGTCGACCACACCCGAGACGTCACTGGGCTTAATATGCTGCACCACTGGCCGGCGTGTGAAGGGGAGGTCGGTATACCAATCGCGCGTCTCGAGAGCCTTGACTAGTGGCTTGAGGCTTGCCCCACCACCGCAGAGCAAGATACGATTAGGCAAGTGATCGACCGAACTAAACTCGCTGAGAGCAAGGTCAACCCCTGCTAGCCAGACATCGAGGGTTTTATCAATTGCGGTATCAAAATGCTGCTTAAGTTCTTGCTTCATCTGCTCGTGATCTGTCGCGACCTTGAGCTTCTCGGCCTCGTTGTAGCTAATGGCGCATTCGTTGGCGATCGTATTGGTAAAGCTGCGCCCACCAATACCAAACATCCGCGTCCCTTCCACACCGCCATCATTTACCACCGCAATGTCTGTCGTGCCGCCACCAACGTCGGCAAGAATAGCCGTAAATGAGCTATTCGCATCTGTGCCCAGTACGCTCCGGCTCACCGCAAAGGGCTCAGCCGCCACTGCCACGAGGTCGAGCGCCAACTCATCGGCCACGCGCTCGAGTGCGCCAATGTGCACCATGGGAGCAAACGCCGTGTATATCTGCACCGCTACGTCCTTGCCTTGGAAGCTAATCGGGTTGCTCACCTTGTAGCCATCAATGTGGATACTGACGAGTGCAGAGTTGACAAGCTTTACCTCCACATCTTGGTTGCCCGTCTCGAGGGCGATCTGCCGCTGCGCCTTGATGGCAGCTCGGTCTTGCACCTTCTCGATGATGAATTCCATCTCTGTCTCATCTAGTGGACGATCGGGCTGTGGCCGACGGTAGCGAATGGTGTTTGTCACACCCTTCACAAGCTCACCAGCAATGCCAATCACTGCACGGCGCGCCTGTATGCCAGCCTCAGACTCGGCTTGGGCCAGAGCATCTTCGCAGTTGCGCACCACTGCGGCAATATCGGCAATCGCACCCGAGTGCATATCGCTGCGGTCTTGGTGCTTGCGCCCCACACCAATGATCTCAATCTCCTCACCATTAACCCGGGCAAGCAGCGCCTTGACGTACTCTGTCCCAATATCAAGACCAACGAGGCACTCGCTAGCGCTGTTATCTGCTCGGGTAAGAAATCGATCGAAAACCATAATCATCTCTATTATATACCATATACACGCTTGCCTGCTAGCCCTAAACGGTGATTATTGGCGAATTTATGATGAAATGATTCATTTTGCATCAAGCACTGCAAGTGTCGTTATTACGCAACAAACACAGCTTGGATTGAAAAGCGGTAGAATATTTATCTCAATAGATGCTCATACCCTATAGAGAAAGATTCAGAAAAATCATACAGTGGTAGCACCTCCTTGACAAAACAGAGGTAACCACTGTACAATACGCCCACTATGACCAATCGCGAACCAGCCGATGCCGTGCCTATCGGCATCTTTCCGCTTGAGAACTACGAGCCAACCGAGCTTACTCTGCTTGGCCGTCACCTGTACGAAACGGTAGCAGCACTTGAGGCACATCATGCCACACCCGACGAAACAACAATAGCCTACCAAGCCCCCTTTGGGCGCTATAACGAAGGTGGTACATTGGCCGTTGACCTCACGGCTGATACCGCTGGCCTGACCGCTGGCCAGCTCACCTTTGCCGACCCCGATAAGCACCATTCTTTTGCGCTAACACTGGCGGATAATCGGCACTACTGGTATAGCCGGGCCGACCCCAGTCACAGGATGCCTATCACTCACAACCACGTGGCACGCTTACTCGACCGCTCGCGCCCGCTTGGCCATGATTCGGAGCTATTTAGATGGTATGCAACCAACCGCGGCACAACTGCTGCCGACCTCCAGACTCTCCTCGATAAAGCGGTTCTTCCTACAGCCAATCCTGAGCAAGTCCGCCGCGATGCGACCTACTGCTATAATGATATTATTCTCAAAGGCGAACAGTGGTCTGGTGTGCGTCTTGCACTGACGATACGCCGGCTTGGCCAGCTTGCTATGGGCACTACAGCAACCCTAGAAATACCCTACAGCTGTGATGAGCTCGACGCACCAGTGACGTGCCGTATTACCAGTGACGACTTAGAATATACCACACTTGCCTGCTTTTATGATCATAACGAAACAACCTCGCAGCGCCGCCGTACATATGTTGAGCCAGACATCGCAGAGCTAAGCGACACTATCGCCCAGCTAACAGAGGATATGATTGCTGAGCGCTGCGCTCTGCAGTAGGGTCACACCCTCTCTTCTGCGCCCTTGTAGGTGTTATGACGCTAACAAATACAACACCAGCACATATGTTGCTGGTGTTGTATTGTTTATTCCTGGTTATCTGCTAGCACTACCGCAAAACCGCTTTGATCCGGCGGATACCAGCTGAGCTCGACTCTTCCTTAGTGATCTTGAAGCGCATGCCGCCTTCGGCCAAGACGCCAGTGTGCGCGACGTGTGGCCCCCCGCACACTTCGAAGCTCACGCGCTCATCACCTTCGCCGATAGAATAGACCTTGACGGTGTCGCCGTAGCGTTCGCCAAAGGCGCCGATTGCACCGAGCTTCAGTGCTTCATCGGTTGGATACACGGCAAAGCTCACCGGCAAGTCTGCCTCGATCCAGGCATTGACTTGGTCTTCCACTGCTTGCTTCTCCTCTGGGGTGAGCTTATCGTGGTTGAAGTCGAAGCGCAGGCGTTGAGCGGTGATGTTGCTGCCATGCTGCTGCAAATCTGGTGCTTTCAATACCGTGCGCAGCGCCGCCCCGAGCAGGTGCGTTGCCGTGTGATACTTAAGATGAATTGGGTCGTGACCCTCTAGCCCGCCACTAAATTGCCCTTTACGCGCTGTCTTGGAGCGCTGGCGCTGCTCGGCCATCTTGGCGTCAAATTCTGCTCGCCAGTCCTCAGAGAGTGGGATCCCCTGCTTGTATGCCTCCTCTGTACTGAGCTCTACCGGGAAGCCAAAGGTATCATATAGCGTAAATAACTCTGCGCCAGTCAGGCCATCTGCGACATACTGCTGCATCTGTTTGAGCCCCTTACGGAGCGTCTGTCGGAAGGCTTTTTCTTCTTTGGCGAGCACGGCGATGATCTGTTCGCGCGCTGCTTTGACCTCTGGGAAGTCTGCCTCGTATAGGTCGGCAATCACTGGCACCACTGCCTCGAGGAAGTTCTGCTCAATGCCGAGGTCGAAGCTGTAGCGAATCGCCCGGCGCAAGAGGCGGCGCATCACATAGCCTTGCTCCTTGTTGCTCGGGATGCAGCCATCGACCGCCATGAAGCTGGCCGCTCGCAGGTGGTCGGCAATCACCCGCATACTCTCGGTATGCGAGGCATAGCTCTTGCCGCTGAGCTGCTCAAGCTTGCTAATAATAGGCCACATCAGGCTGATCTTAAAGACATCGGGGTCATTATTGGCCGCAGCTGCAATGCGCTCTAGGCCTGAGCCGTGGTCGATATTCGGCTTATCCAGCGGGACAAACTGCCCCTCGGCCACCTTCTTGTACGCCATAAAGACGTTGTTGCCGATCTCCATAAAGCGTCCGCAGTCGCAGTTGGGATGGCAGTGCTCGCCAAACTTCGGGTCGTGCTCGATGAAGTCAAACTCATAAAACATCTCGCTGTCGGGCCCGCATGGGTCACCGACTGGCGTGGTCTCGGGCCCACCGTTGCGGCTCCACCAGTTTTTGCTGCCGTCGTAGTAGAAGATGCGCTCACCCGGCTGGATACCACGGGCGGCGCCGTGTTCTTCGCTGCCAATATCGGCACTCTTCGCTTCGATACCCTTCTCGGCAAATTTCTGCCGCCACAGCTCAGCTGCTTCGGTGTCTTTGGCGATATTATACTCAGGCGCACCAATGAAACACGTCACATACAGGCGATTCGGGTCAAGCCCTACCTCCTCAGTGAGGAACGTCCACATCCAAGTAATCTGCTCTTTCTTAAAGTAGTCGCCCAAGCTCCAGTTGCCGAGCATCTCAAAGAAGGTAGTGTGGCGATTATCACCAATATCGTCAATGTCTTGAGCACGCAAGCACGTCTGCGAGTCAGCAATGCGCTTACCCTGTGGGTGCGTCTCACCCAGCAGATATGGGATCATCGGCTGCATGCCCGCACCAGTAAAGAGTGTCGTCGGGTCGTCGGTTAGGATGAGCGGGGCCCGCTTAACAATGGCGTGCTGCTGCTTGGCATAAAATTCGAGGTATTTGTTGCGGATATCTTGAGCATTCATAGGGGGTATTATAGCACGGACGCACTGCCCCGTGCATCTTTGGTGGTATTCTACGCTTACCTCACGTTTTGGCGCGACCTCATCATCACACCGAGTATCACTTCTTATACTATTCCCGAGCACGTATAGCGTAATGGCGTTGAGAAGTTTTTCGCATCACAAAAAAGAGCATCGTCAATGTGAATGCCCACATACAAAAATCGACTCATCCGAGCCGATTTTTGCGGTGTCATACTACTACCTACTAACGCTTGAATAACTTATTGCGATAACGCCACAAGCCAACTGCCCCACCAACGAGAGCAACGCCCGCCCCGCCAAGGAGCCAGAGGCTGGCACCCGTGTCGGCAAGCGCAGCTACTACAGGATGCGTCTGCTCGGGGGTGTGGGCTGCTGTCTTTGGTACGGCGGCAGCTTGCTGCGGTTGCAGCGCAGTGCGGATTGCATCAACCCGTCGCTGCAGTGCCGTCTTGGCTGCATTATCTTTGACAGTATCGACCACTGCTTGGGTTGTTGCAAGCAATGCAAGATCCGGCTTAGCTTCGAGCGCATCAACGGCTTGCGCGGCTGTCTTTTGGCGTGCTTGTTCCTCCTGGGTGGCCGTGGCTATAGCAGTAGTGAGCGCCTTCGTCGCTTTGGCAAGCTCTGGCGTTGTGGTTCCTTTGAGGTTTGCCAGGCGATCTGCCTCCGTCGCTGCTGCAGCAACGTCCTTGTCTGCTGCAACATAGGCTGGCGCAGCAGCAAGCTCTTGCTTGGCTTTGTCGTAGTCGGTGTGGTCGACGCGAAGGTCATCGATTGCTTGCTGAAGCTCTTGCAATGCTTTGTCGATCACAGCCTGAGGGGATGTCTCATCAGCCACCACAGCACGAGCAATAACCTGCTTGGATATTGCCTCCGCCCTGGTGTGTGGGCTGTAGCCATCCAGCACCATCGGCTCAGCTAGCTTCGCTTCGAGTTTTTCAGTGGTTGTGATCTCTACCTCGCGCGTTACCTCTGCTTTATTGTTGGCATTATCAACCGCACGGTAAGTGATTGTATATGTGCCTGGTTTTGGGTTTGCAAGGTCAAGGTTTTTTGCATCGATGACGACGCCATCGCTATTAACACCTGTTCCGTCTGCCCCATCATTCGCTGCCACAGTACGCACCGCATCGGCAATTGAGCGACCCGCTCGCGCCACGAGCTTCTCTGGCTTGGCTGGCGTAAAGACTGGTGCGGTAGTGTCAGCATCAGCATACGCCTGATGCGCCACAAGCTGCGGCCCCACAAGCCCAACGCCACCAACGACGACTGCCGCCGCGGCAATAACTCTCATCCGAGAGTGAATGTGTTTTACCCTCATAATAATCCCCCCTTATGGTTGTCTATAAGTGTCAGTATACGAAACTGTCGTTTGGGTTGTCAACAGACTTGCTACTGAGGTTGCGATGTACTATTCTCAGTTGCGGTCATACCCTCTTGCGCATTAATCTCGGCTGTCGTTTCCGGAACAGCACCTAGTGATCGGGTATATATGCCTTGCAGAATGCAGAATAGCCTCTCTGTTTTCACTCATTGCTAATACAAAAACAGCTATAAAGCCATGGGATCGACGACAATCCCTCCGCCAAGGCACTCTGCCCCGCGGTAGATCACAGCCGACTGGCCGGCTGCCACGGCGCGCTCGGGGTCGCTCAGATGGAGGGTAGCTTGTGCCTGGGTTGGGTCATACTGCAGCGTGCATGGCCTCAGCTGGCCACGGTGGCGTAGGCGGACGGTCAGCTGGTCGCTCGCCGCTGGTGCACCATGAATCCAGTGCAAATCTCCCACCAGCACATCATGGCGCCACATCGCTTCGTCATTCATATTGCGGCTCACATATACCACATTTGCTGTCATGTCCTTACCGACGACGTAATAGGGCAAACCACCACCGACATCCAGCCCGTGGCGCTGGCCCAGGGTGTAAAAGATCGCGCCATCGTGCCGGCCCAGCACCACCCCTGTTTGCTTATCGATAATATCGCCCGGGCGAGTGGATATATACTGGCTTAGGAAGTCTCGCATACCAACGTTGCCAACGAAGCACACTCCCATCGACTCCTGCTTGCGCGCCGTCCAGAGGCCACGCTCACTGGCCATGCGCCGCACCTGCTGCTTGGTATAGCCACCAAGCGGGAAGAGTGTGTGCTGGAGCGCATCACTCGTCACGCGATAGAGGAAGTAGGTCTGGTCTTTGGCTGCATCGGTGGCGCGGTAGAGGCGATCAGGCTGGAATGAATGTTCTTGACTAGTCGCCGCGTTATCATCCTCTGCACATGCGCCACCGGTCTGCGCATAATGGCCCGTAGCAATGAGGTCAGCCCCATGCTCACGCGCCGTGTCGAGAAAGAGCCGAAACTTAATCTCTTGATTGCACATAATATCGGGGTTGGGCGTGCGCCCAGCTTGGTACTCAGCTAGCATGTAGTCTACCACCTTGTGCTTGTAGTCGTGCTCAAAATCAAAGACGATAAAGTCGATACCCAGCTGCACTGCCACCCGCTTGGCGTCGGCCAAGTCCTCCGCCCAGGGGCACTGCATGCCAGGCAGATCTTGGCTCCAGTTTTTCATATACACACCGGTCACGTCGTAGCCCTGCTCCACCAGCAGCGCTGCGGTGAGGCTGCTGTCCACTCCACCGCTCATCCCGACAAAGACGCGCTGTGTCATGGCCGCACCGCCTTAAACCAACCAATTTTCACCAGCTCTTCGATCGTCAGCTGCCAACCACTTGGCGTAAGCCACCAGGTGTCTGACCACTGCCGGTCGGTAGCGACAGGGTGGCTGCGCATGGCGATATGCGGTACATACTGGCCAAACTCCAGCGCAACGCGGCGCGAGTGGTAGGCACTGGTGACGAGGATGATGGAGTCAAGATTCTTTTGACGGAGGAGTTGGCCAGTTTTTTTAGCATTTTGGCGGGTGGTTTCGCTTAGTTCCTCGGTGAGAATGGCACGGTCGGGCACACCAGCCGCCACAGCTTGGCGGCGCATTGCCTCGGCATTGCTTGGGCCAGTCTTATCGGCGGCAGCACCTGAGAATACGATAAAGCGCGCCCAGCCATTCTGGTAGAGGCGAATCGCTTCGGCGGTGCGAGCCTGGGTATCGCCACCACTCACTGCCACAATAGCATCAGCAGCCTGGCACTGCTCAGCACTGCTCGGGGCTGCTTGGCAGGTGGCAAGGTCGTCGCGCGTCAGCCAGCGCCCACCAAGCCAAACGAGGAGCATCAGGGCGATAAATATCCCGGCAAGCCAACGTAATAACTTCACCGCCGCGCTCCCTTCATCCGCTGCTGTTCGTGCTGCACCGCTGCAATGATGCACTGCGCCGCGCGCTGGCAGTTCTCCTCGGTCGAGAGCCGCCCCAGGCTGATGCGTAGACTTCCGTCGGCTACCTCTGGTGGCAGGCCAATCGCGGTAAGGACATGGCTACGCAGCCCTTTATTGGCCGCACAGGCGCTACCAGTCGCCACGAGCACACCATCGCGCTCAAGTAAGAAAATGAGCCGCTCGGCATCCACCCCGGGGAACGAGATGTGCAAATGGCCTGCCAAACGATGCTTCACATCACCCGAGACAACTGCCGTAGGGATGTGCTCGCACAAGATACGCTGCAGGCTATTACGCAGCCGCTCAAGGCGCTGCGCCTCGGATTTGCGATGTGCTTGGGCAAGCTCCAGCGCCGTTGCAAAGCCGACCGTACCGGCCACATTCTCCGTCCCGCTGCGCAGACCACGCTCTTGCCCGCCACCAACGATGAGCGGATCAAGCCGCACCTGGCTAGCTAGCCACAAGAGGCCAACTTGCTTAGGGCCATATATTTTGCCAGCATTGAGCGTCAGTGCATCCACCCCCAGGCGCGCCACATTAATATCGAGCTGGCCTGCCCCTTGCGAGGCATCACTGTGGAGGTAGAGCGGCGTTGACTCACCCGCCTCGAGCCGCCGCTGGCGCTCGTGCGCTACCACTGCGGCGATCGCCCGCAACGGCTGAATCGTCCCCAGCTCATTATTAGCCAAGGCAACACTGACCAGCACAGTCTCTGAGCGAATCGCCTGAGCAATCACCTCGGGCGTCACCACACCCTTTGGATTAGCCTCCACCACTGTCGCATCATGCTGATGCGCTGCAGCCAGCACAGCGTGGTGCTCAATATTTGCCGTTACCACATGGCCGTGTACGCCAGCAAACATAAGGTTAATCGACTCCGTTGCACCAGCCGTCATAATAATTTCATCTGGCTTGCCGCCCAGCGCCACCGCTAGGCGGTGCTTCGCCTGGCGATAGGCCTGCCGCACCGCTACTGCTGGCGCATAGGGGCTAGATGGGTTAAAAAACTGCTCTGCAAAGTAGGGCTGCATCGCCGCCAAAACACGGTCATCCATCGGCGTGGCCGCTGCGTGGTCGCAATATATCATCTCTGGTTTCACTCCAATTAGTATAGCACTCTAGTCCGGATCGGCGAAACGCTGGCCAGTATTAGGGTCAACGTGGTAAATCTCGCGTGCTACCCGCTCATAATAGAGGCGCGTCGCCATAACGAAATTACGGAGTTCATCACCGATCAGGTAGCTGTAGCGAGCGCCCTCTTGTGCTTTGAGGATGCCTTGGTCGTTAATCTCGTAGCGGATGGTATTGATCTGGATGTGGCGCTTCTCGTCTGTCCATTCTTCGTGCCAAATCCACGTTTTTTCGTCTAAACAAAAGAATTCGCGGTGCCGCCCCTTCTCTACCGGGCCAAATAGCTCTGCCCCAATCTCGCTCTCGAGCGTAATGAGCTCGCGCTCGGTATAGCGCTTAAAGGGCCGCTTCTTCGACTTACCAACACTGGTATCGCCCGCCAGCAGCGCATAGGCCTTGCCAAGGAGTGAGCTTGGCTTTTTCACTAGGCAGCGAGCCCCCAGCGAGACTTATCATCCGGCCCAGTTTCTTCTTCTTCGTCAATCTTTTTGTTCCAAAAATCGGAATTAATCTCATCATCAGCAGTAAAAGACTCCTTAAGAGCACTATTCACACCAGTCATTCCACTATTCTCTTCAAGTAGCTTGCTCGCATCTTGGCTGCCACTCGTCCTAAGCTGATCTTTACGCATTTCTAGCACAAGACTCGTTACCTGTGCAGCATAGAGTATATTCTCACGATAAATTGCTTCTGGGGATACTGTCTTACCCTTGTCTTCATCCTTTGTCGTGCCATTATATGCACGCAAAGCATCAGCAAGTCCTGCTGCAACACGCTTCGCCCGTCGCTCTGCCATGAGATCCTCATACGACATAATACCAGAGCGATTCTCACTCCCTTGGGCTTGCTGCTCCTGCGCAAAATCGCCCTTGCTGACGGGCTTTTGTTTTGTGTGATCTATTGGAAAGAAACTCTCACCGCTCATATATGAAATAACCTTTGTACATTTGCCGTTGTGGTGGTGGCGACGCGCGCGATAGGCAGGCCTTTCTTGGCTGCTTGGTCGCGGGCTACCTCCTCCACATAAGCCGGTAGGTTGATTCTACCACGGAAGGGTACCGGAGTCAAGAAGGGAGCGTCGGTCTCAAGCAGTATTGCATCAAGTGGGAGATCGGTGTAGAGCTGCTGCTGAACACTGTCTTTTGTAAAGGTGCTGATGCCATTGACACCAATAGATAAGCCGCGAGCACGGCCCTGCTCAAGCTGAGCCTGAGTGTCGGTAAAGCTGTGTAGGACGCCGCGCACTGGCTGGGCATCGTAGATAGGCCAAAAGTCCTGCCACACTGCGCCGTGCGCTCGCTTCTCGTCGCGCACGTGGAAGCTAACGGGCAGCTGGAACTCCGCCGCGAGCTGCAACTGCGCCTGGAGGCATTGCTGCTGCGCTGGGCGGGCGCTATTGTCATAAAAATAATCTAAGCCAATCTCCCCCACCCCGACGATGACGGGCCGGCCCTGCCGCAGTGGCTTCTCAGTGAGAAGCTCACGGATAGCCACAATGCCTGCTTCGCCCGCTGCTTCGGCATCATGGGGATGAATACCCACCGCTGCATAACAGTGGTCGTGCACCATAGCAAACTGCACTGCCTGACGCGAGCTGCGCACATCCGTCCCGACGCAGATCATGGCAATGCCAGCCTGAACCGCCTGCTGATAGGCTGCCTCGCGCGTTGCATCGTCGTAGAACTCGCTATCGTGCAGGTGGCAGTGCGAGTCGATGAGGCGCGGCATGGGTGGCGTGCTGCTGTGAGTAGGTGTCGTATCACTTGCCATTGCTTAGTCCTTTTGCTTACTGAGTTGCGCGAGCTCGTGGGTCGGGAGTGTGAATATAGCGCTTCGGGAACAGTGGTGGGGCGTCTGCTGGCACGACGCCAGTACCAAAGATAGTGTGGATAGCCTGAGCGGTGGCAGGCATGAATGGCACGAGCTCATCGGCAATCTGCAGCAAAGTACTGGCCGCATAGGCTAAGACTTCGCTCAGGTGCGACTCGGCATCGTGGTCGGTGGCGCGGCGCTTAGCGATCTCCCATGGCTTGACCCGCTCAAGGTATTGGTTGAGGCTGCGGACGGAGCTCCATACTTCATCGAGTGCTTTGTCAAACTCCAGCCGCTGCATCATGTCGCGGTAGATGGTCATATCGTGCTCGGCTTGCGGCGCATCGCCAATCACTCCTGCTTGGTAGCGTGTCAGCATGGCTGCTACCCGCTGCACAAGGTTGCCGAGGTCGTTACCGAGCTCACCGTTGTACGCCTTCTCAAATTTCTCCCAGGTAAAGTCTCCATCGTCTTGGGTAGGAATATGGCGAGCAAAGAAGTAACGGAAGGCATCAGCCCCATAGCTCTGGATAATCTCCATTGGGTCGACCACATTGCCGACTGTTTTGCTCATCTTGCTACCCCCAACGTGAACAAAGCCGTGGACAAGCAGCGTCTTGGGCAATGGGAGATCGAGCCCGAGCAGCATAGCGGGCCAGATCCCTGCATGGAAGCGCAAGATATCCTTGCCAATGACTTGCACATCAGCCGGCCAATATGCCTGCCACTCTGCCCTGTCCGGATAGCCCAGCACTGTGATGTAATTGGCCAAGGCATCGAGCCAAACGTACATCACCTGGCTGTCATCGCCTGGCACTGGCACGCCCCAGCTCAATGTCTTGCGCGGACGGCTAATTGAGACATCTTGAACACCATTTTTGATAAGCTCGAGGAACTCATTTTTGCGGAACTCAGGTACGATTTTCATCCGGCCTTCAGTAATAGCTTGGCGAATCTGCTCGGTAAAGGCACTCGCTTTGAGGTAGTAGTTCTCCTCTGAGACGCGCTCATACGGCGTTTGGTGATCAGGGCATATGCCATTTGTCTCATGGACTTCCTTGTCGGTAAAGAATGCCTCATGCCCCACGCAATACCAGCCCTCATAGGTGTGTTTGTAGATCAGCCCCGCCTGAGCAAGCCGCTGCCAGATGTACTGCACTGCTGCAACGTGGTGCGGGTCAGTCGTGCGGATAAAGTCAGTGTATTCTGCGCCAACTGCCTCCATCAAGACTTTGAAGTTGCCATACATGCTGTCTACATAGCCCTGTGGGTCGAGCCCATTCGCCTGAGCCTTAGCAGCGATTTTATTACCATGCTCGTCCGTACCAACTTGGAAGCGCACCTCGTGGCCATTTTGCTTCTGATAGCGCGCCCAGATATCGGCCAGGAGATAGTCGAGCGCATTGCCAATATGCGGCTTACCGTTGACATAAGGAATAGCAGTGGTGATGTAGGCGTGTTGTTTGGTCATAGGGGTATTATAGCATGGGGCGAGTTAGGGTGTCTTGGGCTAGGGTTGCTGCTTGGCAACATCGATGAGTGTATAGAGCTTATCTGTACTCTGCATCAGAGTGATGGTACTATCTTGGTTGGTTGTCCAGATTGTCGAGATAGCAAGACCTTCTGCGGCATGCTCGGCTTCGTCCACCTCATCATCTGGCTCGCCCCAAGCTACTTGCCCGGCCTGCACGTATTGGCGGTAGAGGTCGAGACACTCTGCCGTGGGTGAACCATTAGCAAACCATACGACGACCATCGATACAGCACCACCTTCGCTCGATACCATAACGCGCAGCGGCCCATCATAATACCAGTAGGTATTCTCCTCTTGCTTCATCAGCTGCCAACCGTGGCTCTGCATTGTGGTATCAAACTGCTGCATGGAGCGCAGTGATGGTTGGCTGAGAATGCGGTCAATCCAGCTAGTGAATTGCTCTGGAGAGAAATATGTCTCCTTGTTTAGCTCGCTCTCTAGGCGGGGCAGCGGGTCGGGGCCCGGATAGGGCTGAATCGTACGCGGTCGACGTGCACCATCGTGCGGTGCACCAGTTTGCCTACTAGCAACAACAAACATGATCGTCTTATCCATCTCGTTGATGTTAATACTGACATGCTCCCACGAAGCAGGCGTTTGTGGGGCAAAGCCTTTCCATATCGTACCGGCGAGGTTATCTTTGCGCCGCACATCGGTTGGCCAGCCCCACGCAGTGGTACCTGCCGCACAGTACTCATCGTATAGCTCACGGCATTCCTTGGTAGACAACCCATGAATCATGTCAACTACTACACTGCCGCCAACCGACTCAACGAAGCCATTCTCCACTGTCGCAAGCAGCGGCACGCCGCCATCGTAATGCATATATTGCTGGCTATCATCCTGTGGCTGTGCTGCATCGGGCTGCCTGATGAATTGCCAACCAAATTCTTGGATGAGACTATCATACACCTCATACGTCATTGGCCAGGGGAGTTTGCGGAGTGCATTAATAAGTGAGACAAGGCGTGCGCCGTCAATCGGCTTAGGCTTGTCAGATGACTGAGCTGATGATTGGTTTGCCTGCATAGTACCTCGTATTTTTACCTTATGACGTGTCTCTTGGAGAATAAGAGTACTCGTATCGTACCACGTTTTGGTATAACGTGCTACCATTCAGTCATATTATTGACAAAGCTGCAATCTATCGTGTACAATACACTACTCTATTATGGAACATCGCTCATCATCCTACCCTCCCGAGCACTCGCCAGACAATGAGCAGGCAGCGCAGCTGGAGAAAGACCGCCAGTACCTGTTATTTTTGCTTGCGAATGACCTTGGCTTTGACGCGCGTGATGTAGCTATCTCTGGCAATACTGAGCCTGAGGATAGTAGCACAGAAGCAGCAATGAACTCCCCTCGCTACCTAGTCACACTACCACCACACAAAAAACGCCAACAACCGGGCCGAACAGTCGCTATCTACCCCGACATCACGCTTGTGTTCGATACGCAAGCAGTGCAGCAGTGCAGCTCCGAGCAGCCTATATCGCTTGAGAGTTGCACAAAGGAGGAGCTGCTTGATCTCATCAAGCAAGACGCAGCCTGCGGCCTAGAGCTCCCTCATGGCCAGCGCTTTACGGCGAGCATGGTCGATGCGCTCACTCATCCGATTACCGAAGCCCGGGCGCGCATCACTGAGGCTATGGAGCTGGAGCAGAAGCACCATATAGCTCAAACCCGGCGCTCACTTGGTAAAGTAACCATCCACCGTGCTGCCGAAGAGCTCAGGGTCGCACCACAGACTGTCGAGAAAGCTCTGGATGATCCTGTCATTCGTGAAAAACTTGGCAAAATCGCTACCACCCAGCGCGGCACAGAATTGCAGCATCTCCTCACACCGCGCCAAGTAGCGACTCTCGCTGAGTACCTCCAGTCTACCCCACCACCAGAGGGATATCGCACACTCAATGGTGTTGCCAAGAAGCTTGGCATTGGCGGCAATACAGTGCGGCGTATTATTGATGAGCTTAACGGTGCTGGCGCCAATATCCACGGCAAGGAGTACCACAAAGCGACTGGGCTATCATACCGCTACTACTCGCCCACCGACCAGCGAGAGATCGAGAACTGGGCGCGCGAAAAAGGGCTCTTTACTCCTGCGCCGGCGGGATATCTGCCCTGCACGACTGTTGCCAAGCGGCTCCATGTGACGCACGCGACAATTAATCACGCTGTTAAGACCCTCGGTATAACACTCGAACAATATCGTGCGCGGCGTCAAAACGGCCAGCCATCTCACAAGCGAGGCTACCACCTCTCGCCTAAGCAAGCTGAGCAAGTGGCAGCTTACCTGGGGGCGATCACTTGGTGCAACGGTTCGCTAAGCACTCAGGCTTGATATGTACTTCCACTACCTATGCTATAGTATGGTAATGCGTATGGAAAAACCTCAGCAATCAGCACAGTTACCCGAGGCATTTGACAGTCATACTGCTCAAGTAGAAAAGCTCAATAACTTGCACAAACTTTTGCGCTTTTTGCTTGAGAATGATCTCGGCCTTTCTACTCACGACCCGGCGCAGGCATATATGTCACAACATATTCAAGAAACATCTGCATCGCAGCAACTCCTTCGCTTTATTGCAACCATCCAACCACACGACACCCAGCCTGCTCGCACCGTTATCACCTATCCAGATGTTGCTTTTGTTTTTGATACTCCAGCTGCAGAACAAGCCACGCAGACTCAGGGCAATAGCTATCAACCATTGCATGAGTATAGAAAACACGATCTTGCTGAGCTCGCGCAAGATGAGGCCTGTGGTGTTGCCCTATCGACCGATCATCATTTTGCCTGGTATATGTATGATGCACTCACGAGCCCACTTACTGATGTGCATCAGCGTATCGCTACCGACCAGACGAACAACAACCGGCTCCATGGCGTCTATCATCATCGCCCAGAGCCACTTATATCTGTTGGCCAGGCTTCTCGCCACCTTGATATAACACCGTATGCGGTCGAGAAAGCGTTGAGGAATCCTCAAGTTATCCAGAGGATTGGCGAGATCATTGTCGCTCCACGCGGCAATTCGATGCGCCCATTCATCACACCCAAACAGCTTCTGAGCCTCCAAGAGCATCTTCGCCCCCACAGCGCCGACACTCATACACTCCTCCCTCCACGAGAAGAAGAAATGACCTGCCCGCAACTCGCCAGAACACTTGGTGTACACGACATGACAGTGCGACGAGCCATTGCCGCCCTTAATCAGGAAAAATCCGAAGGCGAGGACAGTCTGACCGGTATAACGCGCAAAGAGCAAGGTCGACGCCCAACCGTATATTATTCATCTGAGCAGCAGGCCCGCATCCTCGCTCAGCTCCGAGAGAAAGGCTATTCTGTGCCAGCAAAGCTGCGTGATAAGCTGGGCAAAGACCTCACGCATAAAAATTAAAGATGCTACAATAATAGCTATTATGACTGTACAAATCCGCGCGGCACAACTGCAACCCAGAAATATCCCAGAAGAACCAATAGCCCTTTCTCATACACCAACACCGCTGGATTTATATGCAACATTAAAGCAGTTAAGGAATCGGCCGGGGCATCACATGCCAGTCAAAGGTCGCGCCTGCAGGCAGCCAACCATGGGTGATTGCCTCGCAATATGGGCTCGTGGCGTGCTCAGCCGACACATAGACTTTGCGTGCCCCACTGCCGCCGTGGGCAGATTCTTTGGGGATGGTGGTTGCTGGACGTTTGATAATGCGCATGGGGTTGCTCCTTCTATTTACTTATTGCTGCAATTTTTGCTTGTAGTAAAAGGCGTTTGCCTCGATCTCTTCCACTGTGTCTGGGAATTGCTGCCCAAGTTGGGTGCGACTCAGCTTTAGCACAGCATCTTGTGGGCTGAGCTCAGATGCAGCCAGGGCTTGGCGCACATATTCGCGAATACGCCAATACTGCTGACCATCCTTGATAAGCTGCTCCCTTGGTGCACTGAGCGCACCAACCATCATGCCTGTGGCAGTGTGGCTTGCTTTTTTGAATATAGCGATGCCGACGGCGACAATCAGCAGCCACAGCCCAATAAGCAATACGATGGCGCTTTGCTTGGGGTTGCATATTGCCACCAGCACAAGCGCAGCAGTTATACCGACAGCGATCTTGTGCCGCCGCACGAAGCTACTCTTCTCCCCTGGCTGCTGCGCGGCCTTCGCATTGGAATCGAGCTCAGTAGGAAAGGGATATGATATCTCACTCAGCGCACTACGTGCAATAATGTGCGAAATATCGTCGCGAACAATTGGGTCAAAATGCTCAATGCGATAGTCGTCCTGCAGCTTCTTGGTCGATCCATCAATAATATCAACTGCCATAGCAACACCGGTCTGGGCTGCCATATCTCCCAGCGTTACACCAGCTCCAATGCCAAACGAATTTTTAAACCATCCCATAGTTATACTCCTTCTCTTGCATCCACCCACGGTCGATTGATGGGCAAACCTTTTCTTATCACAGGATAGCTGATGTAATTATATATTGCAAGGTATATGGGAGTAGCCGACACAGTCATACCGCGGAGGAGCTTGACGTTTGGCTATCTGCGGATTACCGTTACTTTTCTCGCATCATTGCTAGCACCGCAAACCGCCCGCCAGTGTCACCCGCTGCGTGCGAGAAGTAGTCAGGGCTTGTTACTGTATCAATCGGCGAGATATGGATATTGCATGGCGCAATGCCCGCGCGCTGGCACACAGCAGCATTAAAGCCCTGCAGGTCAAGATGGATACCATCAGCTTCGTGCGAGCAAAAGGGCTGCCAAGCTGGGTCAGTTGCCTGGTTAAAATACTGCATCACATAGCTCTGCCGCTGCGCACTTGGGCTCATCCAAACAATGATATCTTCCGCCCGAGAGCCTTCGTGGACGAGGCGATCAATTGTCCGAACAAGCAGTGGTGAAAGTGTCGAATGCCGCCCCAGATGCAATAGCGCGAGCACCCGTTGCACTGGATCATATAGCACCGTCGCCACGCAATCGGCTACTGGCAACAATAGCCCCACTCCAGGTGAACGCGTCACGAGGCCGTCCGCCACCATCTCGGCAGTATGGCGAGTCGTCGCAGCGCTATCGACCTCGCAGAGCTGGTCATAGCTGCGGCCTGCGCCATAGACAACCCGCTGATACACCACATCCGTATATGCGGCCCCGCTCGCCTGACAAAAGGCCTGTCGGTGTGCCACTACCTGCGGGTGATGTATCTCACCTAACGTGCGGTCAAGCATTGTGCCATCACTGCTCGATGACACGCTAACGAGGAGTTCTGACGGAAAGCAAGTAGGCTGATCTTGTCTAATCATATATACTATATATCATGTCATTTCATCGTGAAGCAACATTTTTTTCAGTTATTGCACCAGAGATTTTAGCAATACATCAATCCACCCATCAAGCCAATCATATCTACACCATTAAAGCACACCCCAATGATACAACGACCGACTTAGATATCGCCATTGAGCGGCAGATAGTCAAAACGATTCATCAATATTTTCCGAGCGATAAAATCCTCAGTGAAGAAGAGCATACAGACACTACAATAGGCAATGGACGTGTCTGGATTATTGATCCATTATGCGGAACGAACAATCTTAGCCGTAACATCTATCTGTACTGCACTAACATTGCACTTGCAATCAACGGTCACTTGGTTGCAAGCTGTGTGATTAATTTTATGGATAGCAACTATTACTGGTCAGTTGGTGCTGGTGTGTTTGAAGGTAACCAACCATTCGTTCCTACTCCGGCGCTACCTGGAACAACCATCGATGTCGATCTTGGCACGACCGCCAAATTGCCACTAGCCATGAAACAAAAGCATGTTCAGATTATTTCATATCTACAGCAGCATACAGACTATATGCTTCTATCACTCAATAGTTCACTTGCAAGCCTGTTTGTTGCTCTGGGGAGGCTCGATGGCATTATCAATATTCAAACAAACCCCTGGGACGTCTGTGCAAGCTCTTTTCTTACACAACAGCTCGGCTGTGCTGTGTGCGCATTAGATGGTTCACCATGGACAATAGATTCACCAGGCTATATTTTTGCTCGTACTGACTCTATCAAGCATACACTCATTACAGCTTGCCGTGCTGTCGCCAAGCATTCATAATTTGTAGCCACTGGGCAATCGACACATCCTCTGCCCGCCAGTCTGGCGATATACCAGCGTTCTGTAGTATCGTCTCGATTTCTGTCTTATCTAGTGCAAGGCCTGCCGCAAGTGCACTGCGCAGCTTCTTGCGCTTAGCTACAAAGCCCGCCCGCACCACGCGGAAGAAGTCCTTTTCGTCCGCTGACGACACGAGAGGCTGAGTGCGCGTCTCAAGCACCACTACCTGCGAATCTACCTTGGGCGGTGGCACAAAGAATTGGCGCGGTACCACTGGGCCTTGCTTCGCCTCAGCATAGAGCTGAGCGCTCACTCCTAATAGGCTCATTGCACCGGGCTCAGCGGCAATTCGCTCAGCCACCTCCTTCTGCACCAGCAGTACTGTGCGGCGCGGCTTATTCTCCGCTGTCAGCAGCTTTTGGACAATCTTGCTCGTAATGTAATACGGCACATTTGCTACCACGACATAGTCAGCAGGAAGCCGACTAAGGTCAAACTGCAGAATATCCTCATGTACGACTGTTAATTGCTTGCCAGGGAATTGTCCTGGTAGTTTGCGCGCTAGATCAGCGTCGTACTCTACCGCGGTTACCCTGCCCGCCCGAGCAAGGAGCCGACTTGTCAATGTGCCAAGTCCAGGACCAATCTCCAATACTGTATCGTCAGGGGTTAGTGCCGCTACATCGGCAATCGCCGCTAGCATATCCGGGTCTTTGAGCCAATGCTGCCCTAGAGATTTTTTATTTTGTAATGCCATAGTTGTATTATACCAGGGTTAGCAATAGTATGCTCTGCATAACTGATTGATGCCTTCTATAAGAAGAATTTCTTTTGTCATAATTCTTATATTCTATCTTCTCCTTCTTTATCTATTCATATCTTTATAACCATCTCTCTTTCTCTCATATTTCTCTATCTATTTCTATATCCATCTCTATATCTATATATCTGTATATCTCTTTCTCTATATTTCTCTACTTATCTCTATTTACTCTCTTATTTCTATCTCTATTTACTTATCTTTCTATTTCTTTATTTATCTTTATCTTTTCACTATTTATCTCTACTCTCTATCTCTATTTTTACCTATATCTCTATACATCCATCTCCAACCATATCGATTTCTCTCCTATTATATATAAATATATAAAAGAAGAGAAAAAGAACCGACCGTAACAGGGGAAAAACAGGGTAACTATAGTACAAATCGATTTGTACTATAGTTGGGATGAAAAAACATAAAAAATGATAGCTAAAGTGAAAAAATATTGTGTAAACCAATATACTGTGACATCATGGCAAGAACTTCCGTCGACGGAGCGGCAAACGATTTGGTGGACAAGGTCAGGGTAAAAAGAAGACATTCGAACAACTATACGCTAAGACCATCGCAGCGGCACAATAAATATATCAGAATTCTGCGCAGTATCTACTTGTCGTCTGCCTTCGTCCAATCCGTCGCGAGGTCAAAGCCATGTGGGTGTTTAGTGGCAAAGCTACCAGTATCGTACACTTTGCCTGGACCCATGCTTGTTTCAACCACCGAGCAGCGCGGGTAGTTGCTATAATTCGCCGCCACGAGGATGTAGCCGTCTTTATCGACCTTAGCCCCATCACCGCGAATGGTGTAAGTGCCGCCACCACAGTTACGCATGGCAACGTTCATCGGCAAATCGTAGTATGTCTCGCGGTGGCTCACCCCTTTGCTGTCAGTAAAGTGATGCGCACCCTTGCTCTTCGTCAATGGATTCTTAGGCTTGGTCCCAACTACTTCTACTTGCGCAGTCGGCTGCTTTACCACTGTTTGCGCTGTTAGGCGGCGTTGCACCTCAGCACCATCCTTCATCTCGACTGTATAGGTCAAACGGCGAATGCCTGGCTGGCCAACTCGCTTAATTGTTTTGCTACCGATGAACTGCTGCTTGTCTTTGATTGTCTCAGTCGCAAATGCAATCGGCTCCTCCGCTGTCACTGTATGTGTTGGTGCGCGGTGAATAGTCATTATCTCACTTGGCCCGTCCAGTGCAATGTTGCCAAGTGTCTGGAAGCTGACTCTATCCTCGCGGTAGAGTACCATACCAGCCGCCTTGGCAATATCCTGCGGGACCCGTGCTGCGGTGAGCACACGAGAACGTTTCTTACCATCTATTACAGTGACTAATCGAGCACGCTGGATTGTCACTGTTGGCGCTGCCTGCGCGAGCGACGCATCAAGGTGGGGCGAAACGGAGTCATGCGAGGCATCGATCTTCATACCTGAGGTAGCGATGAGCTCACGCACAGACGAAGCAGTCGAGTACACAGCATACTCTCGACCATTCTCTACTATAGTAACCAGTCGAGCTGGCACTGCTGCTGGGCTCTGGGCCGAGGCATAGCTTGCCACGATAAGGCCGCTTATGACACTCAGCCCCAGCAAGCAGGCAATCATCGGTTGACGATGCTGCCATAGATGATAGAGGCTCTTCGTAATCATCTCGTTCCCTTAGCTAGGCTGCTAGCGGTAGATGTCTTGCAGCCCCATCTTATTCTTACATGTTGGCCAGGGTTGCCAGCCACGACGCTGGTACGTTTCCCAGGCTTTTTGGTCTTGGACCTCTGGTGGTGCTTCTGCTGCATTGGCATAGCCACCAAAGCCACCCCAGGTCTTGATGTCGAATTGGTACGCACCATAGTAGCCATTGCCAGTGTTGGAGGTGTAACCCCCTTCGCAGCTACGTAGCTTCGCTAGTGCCCCTGCAAAATCACCACTAAAGGTAGTATCGACCGACTTCTTCTTCGTTCCAACGATCTCGACTCGGTTGACTGGCTCTTGCGTTACCACACTGCTGAGCTGCTTGCGCGACTCTTCGCGGCCATTCTTCATAATAATCTCGTATGTCACGGCCTTCTTGCCTTTTTTGCCCTCGGTCTTGACTTCTTTTTTGCCACGCTCGCGGTCGGCATCTTTAATCTCCTCCGTCTTGAAGTCGACTTCCTCCTCTACTGTCACCGTCTGCTTGCCATTACGCCAGAGCTCTACCGTCATACCAGCCGTCAGTGGTGCACTAGCTGGCACCGATAGCGTATCATCAGCGCCTAGAGTGATTTTCTTAGCCTTGAGCATTGCACCGACCGTCTTCTCCATCGTATATGCTTGGATGGTTTTGCCATAAAATACGAGCGTAAAGGGCGTTGCGCGGCGGATTGTCATCACCTCTGCCGCCCCATCAGCAATGATATCGCGCGAGCGAGCCAGCACCGCTTGGTCTTCGTCGTGTAGTGGAATGCCCGCTTGCTCGGCAATCTGCTTGCCTGTGCGATAAGCGGTAATAAGCTTCGTATCTGCCCCACCATCGCGAATCACCACTGGCCGCGCTCGATAGATGTTTACTTCGTACGAGGCGCTCTCTAGCGGTGTATCAAGCTCGGGCTCGGTGCGGTCATTGTTGTCAAGCCGCACATTTGCCTCACGCAACGCATCACGCAAGGTAGTTGCCTTGGTGTAGAACCCGCGCTTGGCCGTGCCTTCGTGTAGTGTGATGATATGCTCGCCACTACCCGGCTGGCGCGACGCTGCATGGACGGACGGAATCCGCCATAGACCAATACCAACCAGTGCAACCATACCAGCGATAGCAAGATTGCGTGGCGAGAGAAATTTCAAAAATGGAATAGACTGTATCATAATCTGCGTAACAATATACGCTACGATGTAGTATAGCAAAATGCGGGCAAAAAAGCTAGTGGATAGCCTGTAAAAGCCCGCCTTGAAACCTCACTATATCAGAGGTCGGAATGCCGCTACTGCTTATGCTCAGTAAGCAAACTTCGCACCACTGCTGCGTCATTCCATGGTTGGCGCTGGCCGTTGATGATGCGAAATTGCTCATGGCCCATACCAGTGATAAGAATGGTATCGCCCGCCTGGGCAATGGCCAGCGCCTGGGCAATGGCCTCGCGCCGGTCGGCAATCTCGCTAGTGTGACCTGCCCCGCCAGCCTGGTGAATGCCGCGCAGAATTGCCTGGCGGATGCCAGCTGGCTCTTCGTTATAACTCTCCTCGTCGGTAACGATGATCTGGTCGGCCAGGCGAGCCGCAATCTCACCCATGATGGGCCGCTTCGCCTTGTCACGATCGCCCGTCGCGCCAAACACCAAGATGATACGCTGCTTGGTAATGGCCCGCGCCGAGGTCAGTAGCTTCTCGAGTGCGTCAGGGGTGTGGGCATAATCGACTACCACATCGTATGGCGTATCCACCGGTACACGCTCGAAGCGCCCTGGCACGCCAGTGAGGTTAGCCACGCCCCGAGCAATGTCCGCTGGTGCGACGCCCAGCAATTGGCAAGCAGCCGCTGCAGCCGTCATGTTGTAAATATTAAATATCCCCGGAAGATGTGTTGTCAGTGGTAGCTTTGTCGCATCACCAAAAAGCACCGTTGCACTGCCACCCTCTTTGCGGGTCGCTGCCTGCGTGATGCGGGCTGTGGCAGCTGCATCTTGACCATAGGTAATCTTCTGCTCACGCGCCATGTACTTGTCAAAGAATGGAAACCATTCGTCATCACGGTTGAGCACAATAAAGCGCGGCTTCCGGGCAAAGAGTTTACCTTTGGCGGCGGCATAGCGCTCCATCGTCTTATGGTAGTCGAGGTGATCTTGGGTGAGGTTGGTCATGATTGCAACGTCAATTGGCACACCATCAAGCTTATGTTGATCAAGTGCGTGACTGGTAATTTCTAACACAACAAAGTCCACGTTGGCTCGCTTAGCCTCAGCAAAGAACTGCTGCATCCGCGCGGTAGAGCCAACCGTCGCATTGAGGTCGTTGAGCTGGCGCTGGCCTGCCACCTCGATCAGTGCTGTGGAGAACATTGCGGTGCGGCGGCCACCGGCTTTGAGGATTTCATTGATGTAATTAACAGTGGTCGTCTTACCATTCGTGCCCGTCACGGCAATGACACGCAGGTGCCTCGCCGGGTTGCCATAGCGGGCTGCCACTAGGGCAATGCGGCTCCGCCGATACGCTTCTTCGAGAGTGTGGATCATCGCTGCGGGCAAGAGGCGGCGCAGCTGCTTTACAAGTGTGTTTTTCATTTTTTTAGTATAGCATTTTTTGGCCGATGGCGGGCAATTCTAGGGAGTAATTTTCTCAAGGCGGGCATACTGCACATTAAGCTTCTTGGTAGATCCATTTGCAAAGCGCACACTCACTGCCATGCCATCGATGTCGATCACCTCACCATCGCCAAACTGGAGCGATCGCACCATATCACCAACCTCATATGGCATGACCTCATCTAACGCGTCGTCATACACTGGTGTAGCTGGTTCGGTATGCACCATCGACAGGCTCATGCCCATATCGTCGAGAAAGCGTGATGGGCTGTTGTAGCTGCGGCTACCAAATTGCAAGCGGCTCTGCGCATAGCTCATGTAGAGCTCTTGCCGAGCACGCGTCATCCCCACATAGCAGAGGCGACGCTCTTCTTCGAGTGCGGCTGGCCCCTCCTCGAGCGCCCGAGCACTGGGAAATAGGCCATCCTCAAGCCCCACCATATACACCACCGGAAACTCTAGCCCCTTGGCAGCGTGGAGCGTCATAAGCGTCACACTGTGCGCACCCGTCGCTTGGTCGGCCGAAGACATAAGCGCAACTTCCTCAAGAAAGTCTGGCATGCTGGCAAAGGCCTGCGCATCAGACAATAACGCACTGAGGTTAGCCTCGCGATCATCAGCCTGAGGCGAGCCATCGAGGATATAGTTGCGGTAGCCCGTCTTGGTAATCACATCATCAATTACTTGACTTGGATCAGCCGCGGCCTCGACCTGCGTCTGGAAGCCACGTAGCAACTGGCCCAGCTGTGCGAGAGCAGTCTGCGCCCGCTTCGTCAGTGCCGCTGCCTGGCTGGCATTAACCAGCGCACTAATAATATCGAGCCCACTGGTACTCTGCCAGATGAGGAACTTCTCCAGGCTCGTTGCTCCAATGCCCCGCGTTGGTACATTAGCGATCCGGCTAAAGCTCACGCGATCATTTGGCTGGTAGATAAGGCGCAGATAAGCCAAGATATCCTTAATCTCCTTACGGTCATAAAATCGCACTCCACCGACCAACTGGTATGGCACGCGCTGCTGGTTGAAGGCCCGCTCAAAGGCATAGCTCTGGGCGTTGGTGCGATACAAGACAGCAAAGTCGCTATAGTCGCGCTCACCCATCGCCACCTGCGCAGCAATCTGGCTGGCAATGGTATACGCCTCCTCTGCTTCATCATAGGCAGCTTGCACCTGCACTGGTGCGCCTGGGCCGGCTGCCGTCCAGAGGGTTTTATCCGTTCGCTGCTGATTTTTATTGATCACATTGCCAGCAGCTTCGAGAATAGCGCCCGTCGAGCGATAATTTTGCTCGAGCTTCACCACCAGCGCCCCCGGGAAATCGCGCTCAAAATTGAGAATATTCGTAAAATCTGCGCCACGCCAGCTATAGATGGACTGCCAGTCATCTCCTACCACGCAGATATTACGCTGTGGGTTGACTAGCAGCTTAATGATCTGATACTGCGCAGCATTCGTGTCCTGATACTCGTCAACGAGAATATGCTTAAACTGCGCTTGATAGCGCTGACGCACCGTCGGGTGACCGCGCAGGAGGCGTACCGTCTCGAGCAGGAGGTCGTCAAAATCGAGCGCACCTGCATCGGCCAGCAGCTGCTCATACAGCTGGTAGATCTCTGCCACTGCCTGCTGGAAGGGAAACCGCGCACTAGCCGCATAGTCGCTGGGCGAGAGGAGTTGATTCTTAGCTTTGCTAATTGCTGCACTGGCGGCACGCGGCTTGAGCTTGTCTGTCCCGATGGAGAGCTGCTTCATCGCTTGTTTGATGAGCCCTTGGCGGTCATCTTCGTCGTAAATTACAAAATTTGACGGAATGCTAATAGCCGCGCCATCGCGCCGCAAGATCCGCACGCAAATACCATGGAATGTCCCCATCCACGGCATGAAGGAGCGAGGTGGTTGATCGGTTTGTGGCGCGTGAGGCGAGCTTACCTGGGTATGCCCAGCAATCTGCCAGAGGCGCTGGCGCATCTCGCGGGCTGCTTTGTTGGTGAAGGTAACAGCCAAGACCTCATTCGGCCAGATGCCCTGCTCGGTTAGGAGGTAGGCAATGCGGTGCGTGAGCGTTTTTGTTTTGCCGCTGCCCGCTCCTGCGAGAATTAAGACTGGACCATCAGATGCCACCACTGCCGAACGCTGGGCGTCGTTCAATCCATCAAGTATATCCATAGTAGCCTATTATACCGGATGCTGCTGCACTGGCGCTAGGTAAAGAGTGTGTAATAGACCGCGCCAAGGCCAGCACCAAGTGCCAGTAGCATGACGATCCACAGCAGCCAAATCCAGCCGGCGGCTTGCTCGGGGCGGCGGCGCGACTTCTTTGGCGCGCGGGTAAATTCCTCAGCACTGTAGATTGGTGCAACGACATTGCCTTCGTTCTCTTCTTGGAGTGCTTGGTGGAGGGCGAGCGCAGTGTCGCCATTTTGGGTAGTGGCAGCCGCTTCTTCGATGGTATTGACGTGTGCTTGGTCGCTCGCGGTTGGCTCATCATCCCACTCAGTCTCCACCGTCATTGGCTCAGCTTCGACTCGCTCTGCTTCGCCGTAGTAGTCGATATCTGGCTCGCCAGGGCCAGGCACGGGCAAGCTCAGGTCGATCTCATCTTCTGCAAACTGCGGCCCTGCTCCATCAGCCGATGCCTCATGAGAGTCGGCTGGTTCATCCGGGTAGAGCGACCGGTCGGCGCCATAGTGATCCTCTAGCTGGTACATGGGCTCATCATCCGCCGTAGCAGTCTCTAGTGTATCTTGCTCGGGTAGTGGGTAGTGATCATCGGCCGGATAGAGTGATGGTGCATTCTCGCTCGTATCTGTCAGCGCATCAATGAATTGCTCAGCCGAGGCATGCTCATCATGCGGCGCAAAAAGATGTGGCGGTGCCGCTGGCTCGTTATTATCAGCCGGAGCTACGCCGAATGCGCCAGGCTCATCATGATACATCCCCATCGGAGTAGTATCGGCCAATGTTGGCACATCACCCACTAGCGTATCAGCACCACCCAGTGGGCGCTTATCGACCTTGGTCTCGGCATCAGGCAAGAATGGCGTATAGCTCAGCGGCTTTTCATCACCAGGCTGGAGGTCGAGTGTGCCTACGGATGGTGTCTCGTCAGGTGCTGCTCCGTCAGACGCTTTAGCCTCTCCATCTGCTCGATCATTCGTGGCTTCGGCATGATGCTGCGCTGGCTCGTGGCCAGGTACAGGGCGAATATCCATACCCACCACTGGTGCATTACTCGTTAGCGGCTCAACTACCGCACCCTGGCGGCGCACCCGTGGGCGAGCCGTTTGGGCGGCTGCAGCAACTGGGGCAGCCCCACCCACAATATCCATAAAGCGACCACGCGGACGCTGTATAGCTGGAGCAGCTGCTTGATCATCACCTGGCTCAGTTGGTGTTGTCTCATCTGCAGTATGCATAGCTGACGCATCAGCAACCGATAGCTCAGTCTGTTGGTCGGCTGGCTGAGAAAGCGTAATTGGCACGACATCGGGCGCATTCTTTGGCGTATCCTCCTCTTCTTGCGGAGGAGTTGGTGCATCATTGGTGGACACCTCAGGGCGAGCAGCAATAATCTGCTGCGCCTTGGCTACGACATCGTCAGCCGGGGCAAACAGTGGTGTAGCGGGTGCATATGGCTGCTCTGCTTGGTCATCAGGAGTATCCGGCAATTGCATATCTGTCGTGCCTTGCGCGATATCATTCGTATTCTCAGCAACATCAGTTGCATCAACAGCGTTCGTCTCCTCTTGCAAATCAGACAGCGGCGGGGTATCAACGTGTGGCTCAGGAGCTGCCCGGTGCTCATTATACGTACTGAGTAGTGGTAATGGGCGATCGACGCGAGCTTCTGGCATAGTGTCCTCAGCAAGCACCTCCTCTGGCTGTGACGATGGGCTGTCATTGTCCGCTCCCACATCAGGCATAGTGTGCTCAGCCGTCAACAATTCTGCAGAAGCGATATCGCCTGCCTGCGATTGAGGTGGCGCAGTGGTGGGCTCAGTCCAGGGGCTACTCTCACCATCAAACGATTCATACTCGCTTGGCACACTCACGTCAGCTGCTTGGGCCGCCGTCTGGCTATCATCCACAGCACTCGTATTTTCTACCATTACCTCTGGCCACGCAGGTGCAGTATGGTCTCCATCAGGGGTTTGCACATCTGGCTCATCATATTGCAATTCGGGCCAAGCCGGCTCGTTGAGCGACTGGTTCAGTGGCTGCACTGTCTCAGTATCAGAAGTATCGCTGCTACTCAACACTGCCGACACATCTGTACTTGTCGGTGTCTCTGGTGCATAAAGCAAGTGGTCGTCGCCAGCGTCATCAGTGCTGCTTGTGTTGGTTATATCATCAGGCTCATCCTGCAGTGTAGCTGCTGGTATATCATCAGCAGTATGCGTATCATCCGTCGGCTCTAGCGCTGTCTTGGCAGGAGGTAGCGCTGTATTACTCTCTTCCTCTTTGGGCGGCGGAATGATGAGTGGTTGCGGGGCAAATGTATCATCAACAACGGATGCTTGCGCTGGCTCAGTCTCGTCATCTTGCGTGCGGTTCACCTCATTGAGGTGGCGGACAAGCGCTTCATCGTCGTCATCATCGCTCTCAGCGTCTTCGCCCGCAAACTGATACGGCATCGTTGGCGTCTCTGACTCAACTTGGTCGATCGTTGCTGGCACTTCTTCCTCTGTAGCCGCAGCAGGTGTTTCGTCACTCGCTGCTCCATCACTCTGGGCTGATGGCGCAGTGTTATCTGTCTCCGCTATAGGAGCTGACACATCTGAATCTGTTGTGGATGATACATCATCCACTGGCGTTGCTGCACGAGGCGGCGCAAAGAACGGTCGTGCCGCCGACCGGCCAAAGAACTGCGCTCGATCGGCATACGCATCGTCACTCTCATCATCATCATCACTCGCGGGAGTAATAATATCGTCAGGATCGACCGTCACAACTGCTGCGGGCCGGGGCTGCGAAGACACACTTTCTGTCGTCGGTACTGCTGGTGTTGCTGTACCTAACGGAGTCACCCGGGCTGAGTCTGTATCATCTGTATCAGTTTGCTCTGGCGTAGCAGGTATCGAAGCAGGTTCGCGCTCCGACGCAACGACCGATTCTGACAACGCTCGGGCACGGTCAACGGCTGGCTCAGGCTCAGCCGATTCATACGACTCCCCTGCTGGCTCTGCCCCGTCCACCTGTTGCGACAGTGGCATAATTGTCAGCCCACGGCGGCGTGCAGGCGTATTGCCAGCATCGGTATCAGAGGTAGCGTCAGTGGCTGCCGCATCATCAGCCTGCACCGCTTCATCAGTGCTATTAGTATTATCCTGAGGTGCTGCCACAGGTGACTGCTTAGCCGGCGTTGCATCATCTGATGAGTCCACCTGCTGCGCTGAGTCTGTTGAGGTGTTATTATCCTGGACACTTGAGGTGCTTGCACTTTGCGTACCATCACTTACCTCAGGACGAGCTGGAGTTGTTACTGGCGTTGTTTGTTGGGGTGATGCAGCTTGTTGGGTGCTTGACGAGGCCAAATCTTTGCTTGGTGTGGCGGCAGGTGCTTCAGACGGTTTGTCTGGCGTTGTTGGCAGCTGACCAGACTGGCGCATCAGGTCGTGCACCGCGCGGTCGAGTTCGTCGAAGTCTATATCTGGCATGAACGGTTTCCTTTGTTTGTTTTTATACAAGCGCTACAATTTTTGTGTGGTGCACACCAGTCCACACCCTGATACAACGAACCGAAGCCTCGTATCGAGTTTTGGATACTACCTCGGTTGTTGATCAATCGTATGCCCACAATGTATCGCTTATGTTGTTTTCTCTAGTGTAGCTTATTTGACATTGTGGTGCAACTCACCTTGCTCATTTGGTGCGAAGTATCAATGCGCTGATTCGCATACTCATACCATCGTGTTGCACTCTCGGCAATAGCCTACCTCTGGTCGATTAGTCGATGACTTCACAAGGAGTGCTAATGCTGTGTGATGTTATTTTTACACTACTTTTTTCATATACGATGTATTATATACAACGACACAGCATGCGAAGTTACTGCAAACAACCTGCTGCTACTCTTTATCCTTATAGAATACACCAAATTTTCGTGACAAACAGCTCGACATACTTCGTACTCTGCCTATACCCTCTTGCAATCGGCAGGTAATGCATACACAGATTGCTTCTGTTTCACTGACAAAAACACCCACCATATGGTAGGTGGGTGTTCCTATCAGTTGCTTTGGTAAGCTTAGCGCTCGAAGGTGCGGACGCTCAGCGTATCCGTCCCACCAGTCGCGCCAGGCTGGCGACCACTGATAATGACGGCCGTAACCGATGATACATCACCAAAGGCACCTTGGCTCAGCAACTCGCGTGTTAGGTCGCTGCCAAGCTGTTGACTGTCAGGCCGGACGAAGCTGCGCGTTGCATACGACAAGGCAAGCTGCTGCGCCACACGGGGGTCTGGTGCCACCGCAATAATTGGCAACTCCGGTCGACACGCAGCGATACGTGCCGCTGTCGCACCAGAATGCGTCTCGGCAACGATCACTGTTGCGTCAACCTTATGAGCCACATCAACGGCAGCGTGAGCAATTGCGTTGAGCCGGCGGTTGGTGCGGCCCTCCTCGATGGGCATGTCATTCATCGGCCAGCGCGACTGAGTGTAGCGCACGGTGTCGGCCATCATTTTAACGGCCTCAACTGGATAGTCGCCATTAGCCGTCTCGTCAGAAAGCATCACGACATCTGTCCCAAGGATAGCAGCAGTTGCAACGTCGCTCACCTCAGCCCGGGTTGGCTCGGGGTTATCGACCATGCTGGCTAGCATCTGCGTGGCAACAATCGAGAGCTTGCCATACTTGCGGCAGAGGCGGATGATTTCGCGCTCGACGATTGGCACAATCTCTGGGCTCGTCTCGACCGCAAGGTCACCACGAGCAACCATCACACCATCGGCGGCCTTGACGATTGCCTTGAGTGTCTCTGGCTCGATAGCTGCTTTGGTCTCTACCTTGGCAATAATCTGCGCGGTCGAACCATGGCTCAGCAAAATCTGGCGTAGGTTGTTGATATCTTCCGCGCTCTGGATAAAGCTCAGCGCTACAAAGTCAATATCTTTGTCTGCCCCAAATTCGACATCAGCCAAGTCCTTTGGCGTGAGGATGTCACCGCCAAAGTCGGTGTCGGGTAGGTTGAGCCCCTTGCGGCTCATCAAGAAGCCATCATTACTCAGGCGCACCTTAATAGCAGTATCGCTAACGCGCTCGGTCATCTCACCGCGCAATTTACCATCGAAGAGGTAGACAGGCTCACCTACCTTAACCTTGTCGGCAAGGTTATACTGGATAGGCAAACGGTTACTGCCATCGTGCTCCTCCACCGCGTGGTCAAGGATGATTTCATCTCCCGCCGCAATGTCGAAGTGATTGTCCTTGAGTACACCGAGGCGAATCTTTGGCCCTTGCAAATCTTGCAAAATCGCGACGGTGCGACCAACGGTGGCACTTGCCTTGCGAATCCACGCAATCTGGTCAAGCCGCTCCTCGTATGAGCCGTGGCTAAAATTGAGGCGAAAGCCATTGGCACCCGCCCGGATCAACGCTTCTATTTTCTCTGGTGTGTTGGTAGCTGGCCCCAGAGTAGCCAGTATCTTTGTACGTTTTGTAGAGTTATTCATTGCGTACATATTATAGCAGCATAATGCCAAATGGTGAAACATAAGCGGGATTGCTTGCCGAGGTGTATTGAGCAATAAATTCGGATTTTTATTTATTTCTCGCACCTTGTCGCTCGCCATTCCCTATCCTCTAACACGATAAGGGTCATTCTCGGCCATATACCCGTATACCAGAACTAAACATAGATTATGGCAATCTGCCATCATATACTACCTGTATGAAATGGTGAGAGGTAGGTGGATAGATTGAGGTAGACATAGGAGAGGATACGATATATACGTATCGAACATTTGACAGCACTGTGTAATCACAGTATGCTAGGCTATAACATCACTTTACTATAAGGAGTCTCGCACTATGACACCATCCCTCTTACATCTCGCGTTGGCACTCGACTGCTTTGGCGGTATTCTCTATCTCTTGTTTGCACCGCGCATACCACGAGCTTTCTTGCCGTGGCTGACGGCAGGAATCGTCGCGCTTCATCTTGTGGTAGCCGGCATATTGTACTGGCTAGGGCAAGATGGTGAGCTCCTCGTCCTACCTATGGCATTGTATGCTGTAGCACCAATTGTCCGGCGCTACCAGGGCAAGTAAGACTATCTATATCTCTTGTAAAAGCCCCTCAGAGACAAGACCACTAGTGTACATATAGCAATACCGCAGCGTCATCGACTGCGGTATCTTGCTAGCAAAAAAGGGAATAACGCTAAGCTTGGCTTAGAATAAGGCGCTTTCTCTATGAGAAAACGCAAACATAATGGCTCGCTCATGAGCAAAAGAGGAGGAATGATCAACCGTTTGCGTATCTATCCACCTTGGTGGAGACCTCTGGCAAATCCATTGCCAACCGGCGATAGCGCCCACGGCTGATCGCTGCACCAGTAGCCTAACCCATAGCTACCTCTGTGCTAACATGTGTTCGAAGTACCTTATCAGTACCCCCTACGACAGTGTAGCACTATATCGAACAATTAGCAAACGTTTGTTTCATTTTTTGAGAATTTTGTTCGAGATTTTGTACCGAATTTTATATATTGTAACCAAATTATGCATCGCACTACTCACTGCTTACAACCATGGCCATCATCTCATCTACTACCTGACTTGCAGCAAAATATGACATATAAATGCACCTGGAATTTCTCACAAAAATTACGAGTACGTATATTCATTATGCCGTCATCGATCGTTCGCGGCGGTGCTCTTGCGCAATACCCGCCAGCGCATCAACCACGCGCATAACCCTACTCCCACCAGTGCCGCTATGCTATCGATCATCACATCACGCAGTTCGCCACTGCGCCCTGGCACGAAGAGTTGATGGATCTCGTCTGTTACTGCATAGAGGCTACAACTCAGCAAGGCAAGGCTCGCCACAGTGTGCGCTGGCCAGCGGCGAATACTGACGCGCAGTGCACGATACATCAATACACCAAGGATAAAATACGCAATGATATGAGCACTCTTGCGCACAAGAAACGTCAAGATGGCCGTGCTCACCCCTGGCATAGCCTGCTGCAAATGCCCAACAATCACCCCACTCTGCCCACTAGAGACAGCGGCAGGTTGATGGGAGAGGATGAAGATAACTAAGGCCCAGCCACAAACAATCACGTAATTAAGTATAGTGATTGTTTTCTGCTTTCTACTTATCATATAGCATATATTATTTATGATGGAGCATCTTGTCTAGGTTTTTGCGAAAGTATTTTTTGACGGGCATCTTTGCGAAGAGATCCTTTGTGCAAACAATACCGACGAGCATCGCAACCACACAGGCTACTATAGATACGATCTTTGGCACATGAGTATAGTAGATAATCCCCCCGGCTATTAATACAGCTCCAGAGCATATAATACTTTGCGCACGATAGCGCACCTTAACATAGCGCTGGACATGAATATGCCGTATCACTGCCATACAGGCAAAGGCAACAGCAGTCGAGAGTGCCGAGGCATACACACCAATAACGCCTACCAAAGCAAGATTAACGACAATATTGATCACTGCAGCTGCAAGGGAGCTATTGGCAACCTCTTTTGTTTTTTTCTTAGCAATGTATATCGCAGAGTAATTGCCAAGGATCGCCTGGAAGAACGCCCCTATCGCCAAAATGGGTATTAAGCCATGCGCATTTGCATACTCTGCGCCAACGATTCGTGAATAGAATATATCTATCACCAACACATACACCACTGTTGCAAATGAGTATAGCCGCAAGCACATGTCGGACACCTTCGAAAAGAATACATCTCTATCTCGCGAAGTAATATGAATCGAGGCAGATTCGCTCCAGCTCATACTAAATATACCAAACAATATGCTTGGGACAAATGCAAATTTATTCGCAATCGCATACATACCATTTGCCGCTGCACCAATAAACATCGAAATAATAGTCCTATCTGAGACATTGAGCACCCACCATGCAATATTATTCGGCAAAAGTGGAATAGCATACCGCAGCATATCCGAGCGCAGAGATCGGTGCGTCTCACCGTGTAGCAAGCGAATGCGTTTCTTGCGCCGAATAATCACTAATAGGTAGCCTATGCCTACTAAATTCGCGAGCACTAACGATATCATCAAGCTAAAGGCAGGTAGCCGCATGACCGCAACAAAGACAAAGGAGCATAGTGTACTCACCACGCCAATGAGTATGCTCGCGATAGAAAAATGCTTTGCATCACCAACTCCTCGCGTAAATTGCAGTAGCACTGCCGACACGACAGAGAGCACAATATTGAGACACACAAGAGCTAAGTACGGGATAGCAACAAACAGCGATACAATAGCCAACAGAGCGATGGCCACCCCTGTGATAGGCAGCACTATCTTGAATATCGTTGATAGAATACTGCTGAGCCTATTCGCGTCGTCGCGCGAATCGATTGCAAACCGAAATGCCGCAAACTCGAGCTGAACCGATAAAATTGGCGCAAACAAAGCAATATACGTCAAGATAAGGTCAACCTGCCCATAGTCACTTGCGGACAAATAAAATGTATACAGAGGAACGAGCAAGAACGCGACGGCCTGCGTCGTGATCTTGCTAATCGTGAGGAGGGCGGTGTTTTTTATGAGCTCGGTAGATCTGCTCATATGTTTTTTACCGCCTTGTCAAGAAATGCAAATGATTGCTGACGCCTCTTGGCAAGGTTTTTTTCGTAGGCTGTATAATCAATGGCGGAGCGCATATCCTTTTCCGTGTCATCTTCTGCCAGAAGCCGATCCGACAATGCAAGGCTATCCACGAGCGAAAGAATCCGATCGTCTTTGTCATAATTCATTCCTTTATTGTACAATATCCAGAAATTCTTTCTATACTGGGCACAAAATATCACGCCATGGAAAGACGCCGTAAATACATATTTAGCATGACGTATATACCATAAGTATTTCCCTGGGTTCTCATCTTTTGGTAGGATATAACCCTTTGCTGCCCCTTTCATTTTGAGCCAGGTATCAGGCTGCCATATAACGATCTTGAGCCCCTCTTCTCGAGCGAGCTGCTGTATTCGTTGTTCAAACTTACGCGATACACTCACTGCATAAATAAAGATATAATCCTTCTTGATATGCTCTGCGGGCGACTCCTCTCCATCGCGATAATCACTCCCATCAATGAGTAACGTTGGGTCGAGAACCACGGTACTTTTGATTGCAAAATCTTCGGCTAGCCATTTTTGTCCATTTGGCTCTCTGACCGAGATGTAGCTGAAGTCCTGTATCATATCACGAATTGTTTCAGGATGATTAGTGTTGCTACTTACTCGCCGTGCACCAAATGAGGCCGCGTACGATATCTTCGGCTTATTTTTTTCAACAAAATTCAAGAAGTAGGCAGGGTCATAATCATCGATCATTATATTCCACACCTGGTCGCTCCCCGCAATATACGCATCATACGCAAAGTGAGCTTCTTGCAATTCTTTGTTAGTGGTAGATGTGCGGCTAGATAGCCTCAGATGCTTCTTGATGTACCTATCGTAGCTCGCCTGATTCTTCTTGAGCCGGTTGTAGATACATGCCCGCCCGACATTACGCAGCATGCCCTTTGCACTATTGTCTCCACTAAAGACTGAATAGAGCTTTTGCTGACCAGGGCTCGAGAAGTCGATGAATTCGGGCGCAATGCCATATCGCGTCTGCAAAACTTTTTGCAATGCGTATGCTTGCATAATAGACCCACAATTATGCGAGCGATGAAATGTGATAATGCCGACTTTTTTCATAAGAATATCCTCGTCTTTTAGATTTTTATCAATTTTCTAATTGCAATAAACCCAAGGTTGACACCAAGACAAATAATCAGTGCCGCCCGTATTCTACCACTGTGCTTGACGTCTCGACTCAATAGCGTGCCCCACTTTAACCTCTGAACAGTACGTTTGATTTCATCAAATTCTCTTGGGAATTTTTTGCGGCTTGCATACATCAATGCACCGTATGATGCCGAGGCAACAAATAGGTTGTTGTCCATTGCCTGGACGAGTTTCTTTGGTGGATTGTGGAGTGCTCTGCCTGTCTTTTGCATATTCTCAATCGCTTGGTAGTGCCGAATGTTAAATTCCTGATGAACGGCACTCGTCGGGTTAGCCCGATAGTAATAGAGTCTGCGATTGTCAACCGCAATACAGCGCGCCGATATAATCGCGCGGGCCAAGAAGTCGAAGTCCTCCCCTATCGCCATCTGCGAATCAAACCGGATATCATTGTGCTTGATGATCTCTGTTTTGTACAATTGGCAGCCATTATTACCCTTCTCGAGCTGTCCATTATATAGCGCGGTTAATGCTTCGGTGCGAGTAAAGACCGACGCCGACGCAGCAACTGGGATAGTCGCATCCAAGAAATCCTGCCGCTCTGCATCGCCAAGTAGGTGCTTTGGTGTGCTCACTATGTCAGCATCAGTTGCCTGCGCATCAGCCAGGAGATTCTCAATATAGGTTGGGTGGATTGAATCATCTGCATCAACGAAGGTGACGTAACTTCCTTGCATTCGCTCAATGCCTTCGTTGCGGGCCGAGCTCACGCCACCATTTGGCTTATCAATGACGACAATCCTCTGATCTTTCCGGGCAAGATCATAAGCAATATCAAGCGATCTATCTGATGAGCCATCATTGATGATGATGATCTCTAGCGCGCGGTATGTTTGAGCAATAACACTATCGATGCATTGACTGAGGTAGTGCTCCATATTGTAGACGGGTACGACAATGCTAACGAGTGTTTTGCTGCTCATACAAAGCTCCTTTCTGAAACAGTGAAACCATGAGAATCGGCAAGATGAAGTTCTTTGCTGCAATATCGAAGAAGGCTTCTGCAAATCCATACAGGATGATGAATAAGAATAGAATATACATCTTCGTCGAGCGTTCTCGCCGCATCCCCTGCCAAAAGACGAAGGCAAATATAATAAAGCCAATGATGCCATAGCGAGCATATACATACACCGGGAAGTTATCGACCGGAGGCGTCCCGTACTGGGCCTTATTGTACACCTCATCCGATCCAAATACCGATGGAGTGTATTCTGATTGCAGATATTGATCAATCAACTTGGGCCTGCCAGACATAACCCTATTTGCTAGGTCATTATCAACAAACAATGCCGCACCAATGCACGATACAAGAAGGCCAAGAATAAACAAATATGGTGCTATGGTACTTTTCTTGCGCTCACCATGCTTGTGGAGTAGCAGCCTATAGGCTGGAATGAAGGCAAGGCTCAGCAAGAAGCCCGTGCGACTACCAGTCAGAATACCAACAGCAATACAAGCAATCAAAGCAATACTCGTAAACACCCGGCGAGTACCATAGAGATACATACCACTGAGTAATATTGGGAAGAATGACAACGATGCTTGGTTTGGCCCATCAAACCCAAGCGAGTATTTTGCAAATCCATACCGCTGCGATTCATTACCATCAAACCCAACATACACCATGGGCAACACCCCCAAGAGCGCCAAAGCAACCACGAGGAGATAAAACCCTACCGAGGTATAGAAAAATATCTTGATAAACTCATCCCTATTGAGGATCAAGAGTGTACTCGAAGTTAGTGCGAGCCATGCGACATTTGGCCATTGAAAAATGACTGAAACTCCCAGTACCGCAATATAAAAGAGCAGGTATTTACAATGCCACCGAGTCAGCTTGTTTGTTATGGCAAAATCTACCAGAATAATCCCCGATAGAACAATGCCAATTATCAGCACTAGAGGCAGCCACGCCGTCAACTGTGGTGATACCACGTAGAGATAGTAATACGCGATCATCACAAACACGAGCGTGGTCGCGAGTATCTTTTTTAGATTTATATTTAGCTTTTGTAGTGTGCTCATAAGTTTTTTATTCTTCTCCCAGCTTCTCGAGGAGCCCTCTATAATAATTATATAATGTCATATCTTTGGCGGCTTTTTGGCCTGCTTTGCTCATAGCTTGCAATGTGTCATCCTCTCTGAGAAGTTTTTCTATATTTTTTGCTATAGACAGCTCAAGAGTCTCGTCTGTATCAAGGAGAATAGCTGCTTTGTCTGATGCATATTCTGGTATGCCACCTCTGTTTGTCGTGATCATTGGCAAGCCTGCCGTAATCGATTCTATAACCGTTAGCGGCGCAGCATCATTACAGACCGAGGGTAACACGGCAAAGTCACACCCACGGTAGAGCAGCGGCATGTTGTCATAGTCAATATACCCGGTAAACGTTACGTGTTCCCGATGTGCCTCGGTGAGGTCGCGCAGCTCCTTCAAAAATGGGTTTTTGATATCAGTCCCAAAGAACGAGCTGCCAACCACAAGCAGCTGGTAATTTTGTTCTTTCACCCGATCAAGCGCCCGCAGCAACACATCAATCCCCTTCTCCGGAGTCAGTCTACCACTGAATAATACGATCTTTTTTGAATCATCGATGGTATATTGTTGATGCAATAGCTTCGATGCGCGCTTTCTCGTCATTGCAGTAAACCGGGTATTGTCAACTGCATTCTTGAGCACAGATACGTTTTGTAGTGGGCCGCTGCCTTCATTACTTTGCGCCGATTTAGCGATCAAGCTATCTTTGATGAACTTGCTCACAACGATAATTTTTGCACCCGCTAGATACCCATATGTCTTATAAAAGTTAGTTATCTCATTATGGATATGCACATAAACTCTACCTTTGTATCGTTCCTGGTTTTTGTGCCACCGTAGGATGTGCGTCTGGATGATCGCATTCTCAAACAGTATTTTGCGATGGTTTTTGCGAGCAATATGCTTTGACACCTTCCTCAAAAAATACAGCCGCTGCAGGATTGCCCGCAAAGACGCACTCTTATTTGTATCGACAAGGCGCCGGAATATACTGTAGAGTATAGAGTCCGCTGCTCTGATGACCCATGGGGTGTGTATAAAGACAAAGTCTGTATGCGTATACGCCTGAGCCTTTTCTATAGCATCTGGCGTTGCGGTGCTATATACCGTGAGGCGAGAGCCGCCTTGCCGCTCATTCTCATCGATAAAATTCTGTACCAGATTCTCTACCGCACCCCCCATCACCGAAGGTACCGGCAAGAGGCCAGTCGTTATGATCGCTATAGTTCCTTCTTGGTTCATCGAGCAGCCTCTCCCTCGTATTCATACAGTTGGCGCATATTCTTCATAATATTTGGTGTCGTGTATCGTGATAGTGCGGATTGGATTGCGTCTTTCTCGTGGCGTAAGGAGCGGCGGTGCTTTTTGTGGCGCTGGACAGCCGCGCGAAATGTCTGCATATCACGCGCTGGCGTAGCACCCACCAACGAGAGGAGCTCAGCAACCCCTCTGCATTCCAGGGCGACAATTGGCATGCGGCCCATCATCGCCTCAAGAATATTAACGGGCAACCCCTCTTGCTTTGACGTAGAAACGTATAGATCCGACGCCTGGAGCAACTCTGGTATATCCTTTCTATACCCTAGAAAATGAACTTGACTCTGTATACCATAGCGAACAGACTGCTTGTGGATCTTACCCTGCAGACTATCTGCACCAACCAGCAAAAGATGCATCGATGTGTCTTGCTGTAAGGTTGTTTTAAGCGCACTGAGCAGCCAAGACTGGTTCTTTCTTTTCGACAGCTCAGCGACGTAGATTATGACGAAATCATTCGGCTTAATGCCCAGCTTCGCGCGTATTGCCTGCCGTGAGTTCTTGTTGATTGTAATGTCAAACCGCTTTGGATCCACCCCCACGCCCGGCACATACACCACGCTGGTGGCAAAGTGACGGTTAGCTCGGGCGTAGTCCTCAGCATTGATCGTGATGAGAACGTCGGTGTAGTGTGCCATCAGGCGCTCGATGGGATAGTACACCAGCCAATTAAGCAGCGGCGCACCCGTAAAGAAGTGGAAGCCATGGGCAGTGTAGATCACCCGCGTGCCGCGCTGCCGAGCCTGCCGAGCGGCAAGACGCGTCACCACACTCCCCACCGGTGTGTGGGTATGGATGAGGTCGTACTGCTCGTGGTCGATAATCTCCTTGAGCTGGCGATAGGCCCGGATATTGCTCAGCGTGAAGGGGCTGCGCGTAAATGGCACAACGAACTGCTTGTCACAATCCTCAATATGCTCCTCACCCATCGAGGCATAATGCACCTCGTACCCCTGTTCGCGCAGCATCCGCATGAAGGGCCGGTTAAACTTCTGGAAGTTGGCAGTGTGTGAGGTGAAGAGGACTTTTTTCTTATTCGAGGGCATTATCGACTCCTGTTACTGCCCGCTCATTCCCCTCTGTGTGGCCACTCATCATCAATACCGCTCCAATCGTCTTTATCATGATCTTGACGTCGGTCAGAAAGCTCAGCCGCTGGACATACTCACCGTCCATCTCGGCTTTGCGCTGGTCGTCTAGGTCGTCGCGGCCATTTACCTGCGCCCAGCCAGTGATGCCTGGCTTGACGGAATTAGCATGGTATTTTTGGCGCAGACTAATAAGCTTTTTCTCTGTCTTGATGACAGGCCGCGGACCAACAATGCTCATCTCGCCTTTGATGACGTTGAGTAGCTGTGGTAGTTCGTCGATGGATAGCTTGCGCAGCACCCCACCGAGTGGTGTGATGTAGCTATCTGCGTTGGTAAAACTATTGGTTGGCATATTCTTTGGTGCTTTTGTAGACATAGTGCGGAATTTATAAACTGTAAATAGCTGCTTATCTTTGCCAAAGCGCTTCTGGCGGAACAAGGCCGGCCCTTTCGATGTGAGGCGGATTGCCGCTGCAACCAGCAGCATTGGCAGTCCTAGAATCACCAGCGCAGCCAGCGCAATGCTCACATCTTCGATGCGTTTTCCGTATTCCCGATACATGGTATACCCCCTTGTTACCCTGTGTTGTTATCGTGCCGCGTACCCATGCGGCTGCATGCTTCAGCAAAAATAAGTTTTGTGCAATGGTGTAGCTAGCGCTTGGCCTTGGCTGCTGTGTGTGCGGCTGCAGCGGCTGCTTCGGCCGCGCGTTGCGACTGCGCATAGTCGTAGGCAAAGAACAATCCTACGATGGCAAGCAGCAGTGCTCCACCACCACCAAGTGCCATTGCCTGCCACAGCCCCATGCTTGCTGGTACGCTTGGCGTATTGACAGCGTCGACTGTTTTGATGCTAACTTTGGTTTTGCCATACAATGCTTTCGTCTGCTTTTCAAACTCGGTAATTGCCTGCTTGAGCAAGGTTTCGCTCATCTTGGGCTCGCCAGCATTCATCGAGACAGTGATGATGTCGGTGTTCTTTACGTGCTTGGCAGTCGTGTTGGCCAGCAGTGTCTCGTAGCTCCCCTTGTACTGGGCACGGTCGATCACCGGATCGAGCACCCGCCGCGAGGTAAAGAGCGTAGTGTAGTTGGTAAGCGTAATGGTGTTTTGACCTTGCTCTACCCCTGTTAGCAGCAATGTCGCCGAGCTTTTATACTGTGGCTGCTGGATAGATAGCGCATAGGCCGCACCCAGCCCAATACCAACGAGAATGGCAACAATCATCACCGGCCACTTTCGTGCATAATATCGTATTAGTTGGTAGAAATTGATTGTTTCCACAATGCCCCCTGTGCGTTATGTTCTCATATTGTTTGTCCCACCTATGTTCGACTATAGCATACATTTTGCCGAGCTCCAAGCATATCTTGCAACATATGGCGATCATACATTTATAGAACAGAGGTTATACCATAAATCGTTGTGGAAAATTCAGCAGCGCTTTGACTCAATTATAATGATATAATAGCGCTATAGAACAATAGTCTTGATATATTTCAAAACGTAAGGATCATCAATGAAAAACTCAACCTCAACCAAAATGCAATGGAAATTCTGCGAAGACTTCAATGTCGAGCAACAAGACGCAATGCCAATAGTGAATCTATTTGAAACGGACGATCTTGACCCATGTTGGCTCAGCGAAGACGAGGCCAGGAAATTTTACTTGACGCCACTTAAAAACATCACTATTGTTGCACCAGACGAAGAAAAAGTGGGCGTAAAGTACGCGCCGTACTACATTAATGTTAAGTCGGGCAACAGCCCATCTTTCACGGTACGTCGCTACATATTTCTCGATATGCCACTAGAAACGCTCTGGTGGAACAACGTAGGCAATGGTCGCCTATTTTGCGCTCTAATGAAATTCTACGATTATGGCGACACCCTCGGTAACGGCCAATGGCCTCCACAAAAACCAATGGAAATCATGATCACGAACCATCAAGATGGTAGCGGTGAGGTTATGTTCATCGACGGAAACGACCGAACAAAACGTAGCAGCCATGAATTCAACGGCATGGACGTATCTGACCTGTATATGGACGTACCTGAATGGGGAGAATGGCAGACACTGATTAAAGACTTTAAGGCTCGAACGCCGACAGTCTAGCTAGTATTTAACCGACGAATAATCTAGAGAAGCCAGGCTATCTAGCTATTAGTAGAGCAAAAACCAGACTCCTCGCTCTACTCCCCACTCTCTCCACCCTGATACTCGCTCAGGGTCACGCGCACGACGCGCTCTTTGCCGTCACGGAGGATAGTGAGGGCAACGACATCGCCGGGCTGGTATTCGCCGATTAGGCTTGAGACGTCGCCTTGCTTGCCCACAACGAGGCTATTAATCTTGGTAATCACATCCTTCTCGCGGAGGCCAGCTTTGTCGGCTGGGCTGCCTGCAACAATCGCGCTTTTGTCGCCACTTGTCATCACATACGCGCCTTCCTTCGCCGAAGTGCCAACCTGCTTAGCAATATCTGGCGTGAGCATCACATAGCGCGCCCCAAGGTAGGCCCGGCGCACTCCCTTGCCAGCCAAGACCGACTTGAGTGTCCCCTTCATCGCATTGACAGGAATAGCAAAGCTAATACCCTGAGCGTTTGTTGCCACTGCTACGTTGATGCCAATCACCTGCCCCGAGCGGTTGAGCAATGGCCCACCAGAATTGCCAGAATTCACGGCAGCATCGGTTTGGATGAGATCAGTCAGGCTCTCCGTTCGCTGGGTGCTATTGCCTGAGGTAGAGGCCGTGACAGGTCGCCCTTTGCCAGAGATGATACCGCTGGTGACGGTGTTTTGGTAGCGGCCCAGTGCGTTGCCGATTGCCACGACCGACTGCCCCACTCGCACCGTTGCTGAATCGCCCAGTGACAGTGGCGTGAGCACTGTGTTACCCACCTCGAGCTTGAGGTAGGCAATGTCATTGAGCGGGTCCTCACCCACCACCCGGACGTCATCATACCGCGTTCCGTCCGAAGCAATAACACGGATGGAGCTTGCCTTAGACACAACGTGCTTGTTTGTGACGATGTAGCCATCTTTGCTGACAATAATGCCCGTACCCGCCGCCGCTGATTGGCGAGTGGTGGTGCGGAGCGATGATGATTCTTCGATATTAGTGATGATAGACACCACGCTCTTTGACGCTTTATCGGCGACATTGGCTACTGCAGATTCGTCAGCGGTAGGAGCGAGGTTACCATCGGTGCTGACTTGGTCGCGCTCAGTGACGGTCGCACTACGGTCAATCGCTCGCAAATAAACCCACATCGCCATCGCCACGATAAAGACAAGGGCAAGCGCACCCGCTGCAATAATAGACATAATTTTTGATTGGCGCATGGCACGCGCCGCTCGCTGGTCTTGCGCTGTCATCTGCGGTTGTTGATTCATAACCTCTTTTCCCCTTACCCTTTTTCTCACTTGCCTCGGCTACGCAAGGCCAGTGGCACTCAGGCTGTTAAACAACAGCAAAAGCGTCAGTACAAGCCCAACCGCCAGTGTCGATGGTAAGACAATATCTGCCCCGCGCACCACACCATGCTGATAGTAGCTATTATAGGCACGCTCACACACAAAGCCAAAGAGCACCAAAAAGAGCGGCAACTGTGCGAGCTTGATCGCCCCTAGGCCAGAGATAGTATAGGCAAACATCCAGTGGTAGCTCACCCAGCCAAGCTCCGCAAAGATCGTCGCGGTAATCAGCGCGTAGGTACGCGTGAGTGGTTCTTCATAGCTACCGAGAACATGCCGTGCAGCACAGTACCCCAGTACCCACAGCGGTAGCACAACCAGGGCAGCATCCCACCGATAGGAGCTCATAGCAAGAGCAGTCGCCCCAACAAAGACACCAACACCCGCCTGAATAGCCACCGAACGGCGATCCGATCGTGGCTTGAGCACTACGAGCCACAACGCATGCAGCACTGCCAAGACAACCTGTAGCCAGATCACTCCACTGGCGGCATACATCAGCATCACGACGCTAATGCCCACCGTGAGGTCGATCATATTCGCCACGATATTAGCAAGCCAAAAGCGTGGCCGCACCGCAAGCGCTCGCCACTTACTGGCGATCACCAGTGCCAACGCGAGCCAAGGCGACTGCACCTCTAGGACGATCAAAAACAGCAGCGTCGCGAGGCCAAGATTGAGCGCCACATAAACGACCTCACTCACCCGAGACTGACGATGTGTACCATGCAAAAAATCCATTGCCTTTTATTATACCATTTTGGGCGAAAAAATAAGAGCCCGAGCGAGAATAATTCCACCTTCTCGATTCTACTCTCTGTGCTGATTGTGTTAGTTTTGAGTTTACATTGCTGCGCCTCAGTTTGCAGAGCCTCACCATAAGACCACACGCCGCTTCTCTCGCATTTCCTCCGGTGGAGTGTGAAATTGATTGTAATAAATGTGCTTTTTTAGATAAGTGTAAGAGAGTTAATGCCTGAGGAGCGCTAGCTCTTGTTGCGTTTTATCAGAAGGAAGATGAAACAAATACTGAGGAAGAAGAATTATAAGATTCAGGCAGTATTTGCTTTGTTTGACAATAGCCATACTATACGTTCTATACTTACTATATATGGCATGCAAACTCCATTTTCGCAATACCAAGCAACACTGGGTGGCCGCCGCTATCCTCGCACCTCTCCTTGTTATTACTGTACCGGTGACTGCCTTTGCTTTGACCGGCTACATTAGCAGCGAGATACCACTGCACTTCCCATCAGGTTCGTACAAAGAGGTACTGAATGTACGGCACGTGACCGATCGCAAGCTATTCGATGCAGCTGCTCAATGCTTTGCTGGCCACGGGTTGCCACATCGCATCATAAAGAACTCATCGATCCAAGTCCAGGAATCACTCTTTCGCACTAGCATCATGCGCTGCTATGACGAACTCAGCAATGCAAAGCTCTCCACCCAGGATCCTGAGTGGATGAAGACGCAACAGTTTTGGCATGGACGATAGATACTTGATAGAGATATTTCGTATCTCGCAGCTTAGCTACACAACTAACTCGTCGTAGGTAAAGCTAAGGCTGGGTAATGCAGGAGTGGTGCGAGCACCACCACTGCACACTCACTAATCACTAATTGCCGACGAAGTACCCGTCGTGGACTGGCCAACCACGACAACGAACTGCGTGTGGCTGCCAGTAGCTACCGGTGGTGTGCCAGTAGTAGCCTGAGCATGGTAGATCGACTCTAGCTTGGCCTTGGTGTGTGGCGCGCTAGCTCTCCCAGCCACTTGGTAGATCTTGTTACTCCCTGCGCTACCGCTGCTTGGAGCGTTATCAATGCTGTCAATGACCATGCCAAGCTTCTCTAGCTTGTCTGCCTCACGCTTGGCTACCCCTGATGCGCCTGATGCATTGAGGACGACAACATGGGCCGATTCTTTAGATACCTCTGTGGCATTGAGCGTCTTGTTGATGTACGCTTGGATCTGGCTATAATCGTATGTGCCAGCTGCGGGTACGACCGAGCTAATACCACCAACCGTCTGCGCCACCACTAGGTCACCAACGGTTGTGTTTAGCAGGCTCACACTCTTAATAGCATCACTCTTAATATTTTGCCCCAACGACATAAGTGTACGGATCTCACTTGTCTCAAAGTTGGTACGGAGGTTCTTGCCTAGTGCATCAATGATCCCCGTCACCGCACCAAAGTTCGTCAGGGTGCCAGCACTTGTCGCCTTTTCTTTGATAGCCACGAGCACCTTCTGTTGGTTCTTCTCGCGGTCGAAGTTGGACTGCTCGAAGCCGTAGGATATGCCCGAGGCACCGCGTGCCTGCGCCAAGTAGAGCGCATGCTCAGCATCGAGATCAACTGGCCCATTGGGATAGTCGATAAAGTGACCATTCGGCGGGCAATTCTTAACCATCGTGGCATGGCTCGCACGAGGGTTTCCACCCCGACACTTCCAGTCGAAGTTGCCGTCCATCTGGCCACGGGGGTCACGGCTCTCAATTGTTACTTTGATGCCACCCAGTGCCGAGACGAGGTCGCGCAGCACGGTGTAGTTCACATGCACACTGTATTGCAAGTCCAGCCCCACGATATTGCCAAAGAACTTGCGTGAAGCCGCTTGGCGCTCATCCTCTGCCTCGGTGCTCGACCAATCGCTATTAACGCAGTTGAAGTACTCATTAATCTTACCTGCATTGCCTGAGTTACACGACCGGTGATATTTGACGTAGAGGTCGCGCGGGATGCTAATCATGTAGGCATCCTTCTTATTCTGGCTAATACTCAAGATCATAATGGAATCAGTCAGGTACGACCCCTCGTGGCCTGGGTCATCCTCCGATGTACCAAGCAAGAGGATATTACTCCGGCCATTGCTATCTGCCTTGAGCTCCTTTTGTTGAATCAAGCCAAAGATATCACCCTTAAAGATATGTGAGCTCGCCATAAAGGCCCGCCACAGCAGCATCGCACCAAAGCCCACACCAATGATGACGAGAGCGATGATAACACGCTTGATCCATTTGCGCCGCGTCGATTGCGGCTTCTTGCGACCCTTGCGGCCACGCTTGCCGCTGCCCTGCTCTAGGTCAGCAAATATGTTATCACTTGGATTAATATCGAAATCGGTTAGGCTACTACTGGGGTTGTTGGTGCTGATAGACGCACTGCGGCGCGGTGTATAATTCCTTGGCTGCTCTGCTGTGGCCAAGCTGCGACTAGAGCCAGCCGTGCCCGTCATCGAGCGGCCCATCCGCGGCATCGAGCCATCGGCACGCCGAAGCGAGCGAGGGCGCCTATCCACCGCCCCGCTACTCTGCGACCGAAAACCATCTATCGAATTGCGACCCGCCATAAACTCTCTCTACTATACTGGATCTGCCCCAAAAAATAAATACGAAACCGCACCCAAACTTGCACTTTGCAAGCCAAAAATGCCGCGAGAGACTGTGGTCGAGTGGCATCATGCTGCACGCATCGGCAAAAAGAAGTATTTCGCACAAGCAACAATGCCCCGCCTCGCCCAACCAATATTTTGCCATAGTCTTGACACGCCTGTCATATATTGATATATATATATTAATCTTTTGCGCCGACCCGCAGGAGATGGCACGTTTCCACCCAGAGTTATTAGAGAAAAAGAAAGTAGCTGATCATCATGATTGTCTGGCTATTCTCGGCATTTGCAGCGATTGTTGCAACTATTGTTGGACTCTTTATGGCTGTAGGCCTTGTGTTAGAACAAGACGACAAGGAAAGTAATCAATCCACTACAATAGGATTCTTTACAAAGGTCATTGCCACTATGCTTGTCCTCTACGGCATAGCAAATGCGTTCCTATATTCGATGTCCAGTTTTGATACCAAAACAAAGCGTACCTCTGCTACTATTGCACAGGTCACCTCCCACTACGGGCTTGAGTCGGATACTCAATATCCGCTTAAGTTAGGTCAACGCTTTGCCGGTACGTCTGGTAGTATGGCAGTGAACGGGAACTTCTTCTTCGTTCACGGAAGCGGCTCCTGGACACCAGCTACCGCTATTTCTGTCGGCTTTGCATCGCAAGACAAGAGCTATATCTTAGAGATCCCAACATCTAAGATAACGTTTGTTCAGTCTAATGAAGCAAAATCGTCGGTTAGCATCCATATCGACTCAGACGTGAATGCGGGCCACAATTACGTCATCAAAAGTGACTATAGTGCATGCCATGTGCGTGCCAGCTTCGGCTGGTGGTACTGCCACAGGACGCTCGAGAAGTCTTCTGTTAGCACCACGGATAGTGTAAGCCTACCTGAAGTCATTCAGGAGGCCTTTACAGAGGGCCATGCTCGCGCTACTATCACTCTTTCTCCCGAGCAATACAATTTGCTCCTCCGGGGCGGGAACCCCGCTCCGTCATCAACCTCGCGTTGAGCCTCACAGTATGCGCTCCGCTAGGTCGGTGGCGGAGCGCATACATTGCAATTATTCCTCCCCTCCGCCTGCAATTAGTGATATAATACTTCATGATGGAAGCAAGTTTTTTGACCCGCCACCCCAGGCTCAAGGATATCGGTGGCTTTGTAATTTTTGTGGTGTGCGTCATTGTTGGCACACTCCTTATCAACACCTTTGTATTTCGTAGCTTTAGCGTGACTGGCCCGAGTATGGAGCAGACGCTCTACACTGGCGACCGGCTAATTGTCAATCGCCTGCCCGTCACAATGGCACATCTGCAAAATAACTCATACACACCCAAGCGGGGGCAGATCATCGTCTTTAAGAACCCGCTCTACAGCCCAGGCAGCGAGGATATGAACCTCGTCAAGCGCGTCATTGCCTTTGCAGGTGAGCGCGTTACCGTCAAGGATGGGACGCTGACTGTCTATAACAAAGAGCATCCACAAGGCTTCCGCCCAGACGATAGCTGGGATGGCCCTGGTTCTCCCACCAGTGGTGACACAGAGGTGACGGTACCCGAAGGATCGATTTTTGTGGCAGGCGACCACCGTCAAGGCAGCTACTCGCTCGACTCACGCAATGGCCTCGGCACCGTGCCACTCTATGATGTGATTGGCCCCGTTAGCCTGCGCCTCTGGCCACTGACGAAGGTCCAAGGGTTCCAGGTATAATATTACTAACTCATCTTGTTGCCTTTACTCTTGTATAGGAAATGGTTAGTTTAGTATTTAGATTTCCTCTTGTTCTTCGTTTGGTTTGAGCCCCATCATAGCCTAGCCAGCCACAAACTGAAACTGACTATTATCTCCAGACCTTTTCGTTCAGGATATGAATATTCTAGATATACATTCACTATTACAGAGAACTTGTATTGCATTCATCAGCAGTCTTTAACCACAATAAATAAACCTTCTTTGTCGTAAGAAGGTTTATTATATACTACTTTATCTTATTACTCCTCGTCCCGCATATGCTCAAGCAAACCAATAATCCGCTCGAAATCATCGTCGTTGGTGAAGCGGATAACGATCTGCCCTGCCCCACGGCGATTGCCACGGATCTGAACTGGCGCACTGAGCTGCTGCTCAAAGCGCTGACTAGCAGCCGCATACTGTGGCGGCGGTGCTGGGCGCTGCGCCTTGGCAGTCTTTTGAGCAGAGTCACTTGCCTCGGTGCGCTTGAGAATAGCGAGGTACTGCTCGATTCGCCGCGCGCTCCACTCTTCCTGAATAATCTTTGGCAAAATATCGGCAATTTGCGCTTCATCCAGGCTAATCAGTGGCCGGACTTGCCCCTCGCTCAGCTTACCATCAACTACTGCTTGGCGCACTACCTCGGGCAGGCGCAAGAGACGCAGCGTATTGCTCACCGCACTGGGCGACTTGCCACCAACGCGCTGGCCAATTTGCTCAAGCGTGAGGTTGAACTGATCGCGCAGCTTAAGATACGCTGTGGCGGTCTCAATAGCATTGAGGTTTTGGCGTTGGATATTTTCGATGAGAGAGAGCTCGAGCTTGTGCTGGTCAGACAGCGTGCGCACCAGTGCCGGGATCTTCTCCAGCCCCGCCTTGGTAGCAGCTCGGTAGCGCCGCTCACCGGCCACAATGACATAGTTGCCTTTGTTATCAGGGGTGACAACAATGGGTTGCAGCACACCATGGACACGGATGGACTCAGCAAGCTCATCAAGCAGCGCTTCGTCAAACACCCGGCGTGGTTGAGTGGGGTCAGGCATAATTTCTGCAAGTTTGATCTGGCGCAGATCGCTAATCCGGTCGTCTTGGTCGGCGGTTGGGTCGAACGATTCGTCCAGTAGCTCCGCCGGAATCAGCGAATCAAACCCCCGCCCTAAGCCTCGTTTTGCCATTTATACCCCCGTTCGTTCGATTATTTCTTTCGTCACGGCTTTGTATGCCCGTGCACCCCGGCTAAAGCGGTCATATGCCCCAATCGGCGCACCATGGCTCGGTGCCTCGGCCAGGCGAACATTGCGCGGGATAGACTCCGCAAACACCTTCGCTGGAAAATGCTTCGCAATCTCAGCCAAGACCTGGCTCGAGAGCGATGTGCGACCATCTACCATGGTGGGCAGCACCCCAATAAGATCAAGTGTTGGATTCATATTTTTGCGCACCAGCTTCATTGTCTCGAGCAGCTGCCCGAGCCCTTCCAACGCATAGAATTCCGCCTGGACTGGCAATAGCACATAGCGTGCTGCAATGAGCCCATTGACAGTGAGGAGACTGAGGCTTGGTGGACTGTCGATAATGATATAGTCGTAGCCAGTTAGTTCATCGATCGCCCCTTTGAGACGGCTAAAACGGTGCTGCGCCTTGGCCAGCTCTACCTCGGCATTAGCCAGCTGCGGCAGAGCGGGCGCGATGAAGAGATTCTTGTGCTCGGTCGGCTGGATGATATCGGCAAGCTTCTTCTCGCTCTTGACGACCTCTGTCATGGTAGCATCGAGCAGCTGCTTATCAATGCCAAGGCCGCTTGTGGCATTGCCCTGCGGGTCGAAATCGACGACGAGGGTTTTCTTGCCGGCCTTTGCCAAATAGTAGGCAACATTAATCGCTGTTGTCGTTTTGCCAACACCACCTTTTTGATTTGTTACACAAATTACTGCCGTCATGTCCCGTATTTCCGTTTATCCTCTCCATTATAGCATAACCCACATTGGTTAGTGAGGCGAGGTAACAGAGTTATACACAGGATAAGGAGGCTTTTTCGCGTGATTACCTCTGTGGTGTTTACATTGGCTACCCAAAGCCTACCTCGCGCTACTTCACTATGCTACCCACTCGAGGGTTTTCTTAAGTCTGATCATATTATACCTTCGTGTTGAGAAGAAGATTCACTACACCCCTCACACTCCTCTAGGGTAAGGTAACGCAATAGTGATCTAAGAGAAATTAGCGGCACATATCCTAACGCAAAGCAAAGAAGGTTGGGTCATTAAGCTCATCGTGCGTGTGCGCTGAGGTTGCACTATCAGGCTGCTTGGCTAGTGGCACTGGGCCATTTGGCTGAGCCTGCGAAGTATGCGGCTGGTGGTGCAAGAGCTGGGTTGGAATCGTGGTGCGCGGCTTGGCATGCTGAATGGAGAGAAGTGATGGGTCTCGTGGCGCGGCTGGCTTAGATGCGGTACTCGCTGGCTTTTTGCCTGGAGAATACATGGTTGATTTGGCGGCTTTGCTGGGAGCAGCAGGCTTTTTTGCCTGCTTATCTGGCTTAGTGCTCGATGGCTCAGCAGTCGCCTGTTCATCGCGTGCTTCGCCACCAGCTGGCTTGCGTCGGCGGCGTCGGCGGCGCTTGGCTGCGCCTTCGCCTGTGGCGGTGGCTGACGATCCTGCTGAAGTCCCCGCCTGACCTGTCAACGTTACACTTACCCCTGTACTGCCCGGGTGGATCCGCTCATTAATGGTATCCTCCACTGTTTGGCGCGACTGGCTATACAGCTCACGGCTATGCTCAATAATGCGCGACAAATGGCTCCGCTTGGCCTCAGGCAAATTAAGCGTGGTAGCACTAAAGGCTGGCGCCTTCTCGCCATTAATCACCATGTTGATGATGAAGTTGCGATTGTGCATCTGGGTGAGGTCGTTCTCCTCAAACTGCGGTTCAAACTGCTTGGCAAGAATCGGACTATCGTCTGGCGAGACGCGGAAGCTAATCATCGTCCCAACGTTGCCAAAGACCGCATCACGCACCGTTGGCTCCATCTGCGAGATATATTGATTGGCCACGGTGAGGTTGAGCCCATACTTGCGCGCCTCACTCAGAATGGTAGCAAAGCTGTCGGTCGCGAAGTTTTGGAACTCATCGACATAGAGATAAAATGGCCGCCGGTCATGGATGTCGAGGATATCGCTCCGGCTCATCGCCGCCAGCTGGATCTTCGTCACCAAAAATGAACCAAGAATCCCCGCATTATCCTCGCCAATCAACCCCTTCGACAAATTCACCACCAAGATCTTGCCCTCGTCCATAATCTGGCGAATATTGAATGACGAATGCGTCTGACCAATGATATTGCGGATAATGGGGTTCGCCGTAAAGGCCCCCACCTTGTTGAGCACTGGTGCGATGGCCTCTGTCTGGAACTTCTCCGACCAGCTGGCAAACTCCACATTCCAGAACTGCCGCACCACCACATCGTTACAGTAGCCGATCGTCTCTTTGCGGAATTTTTTATCCGTCAGCATGCGGGTGATATCAAGCATGGTAGGCTCGGGCCGATCGAGTAGTGCCAAAATAGTATAGCGCAAAATATATTCCAGCCGCGGCCCCCAACTGTCACCAAACATCCGCTTGAGCACACCAATCACCTCTGATGAGATTGTCGACTTCTGCGCTGGGTTGGTAACCTCTAGTGGGTTAAAGCCAATCGGGTGCTCGACGTCTGCAGGGTTAAAGTACACGACGTCATCTAGTCGTGCCTCGGGGATGAACTTCATATTCTCGATGGCAAAATCGCCATGCGGGTCGATGATGGCATAGCCTTGATTATGATAAATATCACTCAAGGCAAAGAGCTCCAATAGGCCACTCTTTCCTGCCCCCGTCTGGCCGATGATATAGACGTGGCGCGAGCGATCGCTCCGTAGCATACCAAACTGGTGATTGATCCCCCGAAAGTTGGTCAGACCAAAGGCTGAGATCTTCTCGTCGTCAGCTGCATGACCAGTGAGGACAGGCAGGCGGTTGGGCGGTTCGGCAGTTTTGTTGCTTGCCCAGACGATATTGGGCGTTTCAACATTGGTGTGCGGCAGGTGAAAGACACTCGCCATCTCCTCAATATTAAGCAAAAAGCCGCGGTCAGCAAAGAGACGCAGCTTATAGCGGTTGAGGTCTTCCTTACGGAAGCTATCGTGACTCATGGTAAAACCATTGAGGTTGGTGCTGTTATACTGTTTGAAGGTACCAATGATTGCCTGCATGCGCAGCCGCGCATCAGTGGTGCTATCGCCAAGATATGCAACGCGAATCTTAACCTGGTAACCCAACTTAGCAGCCTTTTTTTCGGCCTCGGCGATGCGGGTTTTGTCGCGATCAGAGAGCTCCGTTACCGTCGTCATGTTGCCTTCGGGTGGTTGCCACAGCGCCATGAGGAACTGGCTAAACCACCGCGCCTTAGGGTGAAATGCGTCGCCAAAGAGCCCACCGCCACGCACGCGCCTCACCCACGCATCGGATGCTTTGTGCCAGTCATCTGCTACGGGGCGCACCAAAATTTGGATCCAAATCTCATCATCCGTATCCTCCAACTTAGCTAACGTACCCGTAATACCGGCCAGTGGATCAACCTCAAAGCTCTGAAAAGTTTTGATCGGCAAAAACTCACTCTCTGCCAGCACAACCTCTGCTGTATAGACGACATTGTGCTGCTGCTCGTGCGCCGTATAGTCGGCTGTGGCGGTGCGAATTTGCACCGTGGGATACTGCGAATAAATCTGACTCTCAACGAAGTTGCGCAGTGCGCGCGGCGTCCAGACATAAAACTGAATCTGCCCACCAACAGACGCAATCTCGAAACTGAGGTGTTCTTGGTAGCCATCATTAATCTTGAGCTCGCGCGCATCGCGCAAGATACCATGGAGGCTGGCAAACATTTGCTCAGCTGCGAGCTCAGACTTGTCATTGGCACGGGGGATCTCGAGAATAAGCAGCTCACTCTCCACTTCGCGCAGTACATCAACTTGTCGATTGTTGCGCCACGTCAAATAGCCGAGGAGGACAACCACCGGCACCCACACATACCACTGCAAAATAATCGTAAAAAACGTCGTAAAAAATGCCATAATGACGCGCTTTGATTATAGCATGGGACATGTGTTTTGACAAGGTATGTACGCAATTTGTTCAATAGATTTGCTGAGACGGCGAGAAATGACTCTTTCGCTACACGGCCACTGGACTTATGACGCCTCACAGCTGCTTTGGTATACAGAGCAGCAACTATATCTTATACCTCATCAGATAGCCGAGCTATTGGATAAACAAAGCGAGTAACGACACTTTGATATTTTGGAATTTAGCAATTGCCAATTGCCCTATTGTTACAAATTCACTACACCCGTCTCGACCTGCTCGGCGACAAAGGCAGCGCCTAGGACGCGCTCAAGACTGGAGATCATCTCGTTTTCAACTGGTTGGCAGGTCGTCATCGTCACGTATGCCAAGCCGGTCTCGGGCCAGGTACGCGCTGCGATATGTGCTTCGGGCAAGAGAAGCGCCACGCCAATGCCATACGGTGCATAGTCGTGGCTCACCGAGCGCACTGCCGAAAGCCCTGCTCGCCAGGCAATCTCACGCAACGCTTGCTGCACAACAATCCGGCTGTTGAGGCATACTGTGCTCCCGCCGGTGATTTTAAATGTCATTGTTTGCAGCTGCTCTGCTTTCATGGAGATATTTTATCATATTTGCCGGTAATTCTGGGGAGATATTCTACTCGCTAAGGAGCAAAATTGACGACTTATCCCAAGATGATATACTAGCATTATGATTGATACACTCGCGAATACCCTCACCAAACTTTGCCAACCTCTCCCCCGCATGGGCGCTGCCATGAAGCAGTGGTTCCGTGATAACCTCTGGATTATGATGTTGCTGGTTGCAGTTGTTAATGCTGGGTACGGCGTATCCTTGCTTATCCAGCTGTATCAGGCCTTGACATCAAAGGTAAGTACTTTGCTGATGATGGTTGCACCACAAGCATCTTCATCGCTGACTACGCGGCGAGTTTATCTTGTCGTGGCATTGCTATGCGTTATTACTCAAGGAATCATTGCTAGCCTTGCGGTCCTCCCCTTGCGCGAACGGCGCAAACAGGGGTGGGTGCTTGCGGTGTGCAGTGCGCTGGTGATTGGCCTCTTTGCGATTATTGGCCTTATTCTCAATATATTTATGATGCCAACGGCCGTGCTGGTGTCGCTCGTGTCGCTGCTGTTTGCGCTGGCGGCGCTATATGTTGCACACGAAGTGAAGGATGAATTTTAACACTCCTAGATTGCGCACCTGATGTCTTGGTCAATGGCACCTGAGGGGGTTAGCATCCTCTATCTACTCTTTACATTCTCATTGATGCAATAAAAAGTGAATATCTCTATTGAGTCATTCATTTCGTGTGCTAAGCTAGAGAATTTTTTTGCCTGGCGACAGGCTACCATTCTTCAAATGAACGACAAGAAAGATGGTCAGTGGGCAATACTATAAAGCCGAGCAGTTCCGGCGCAAACAGCTTGAAAACCACCCCTGCCTGTGCTACAGTATCTACAGCAATGGGGTGTCGCCAAGTGGTAAGGCAACGGGTTCTGGTCCCGTCATGCGGGGGTTCGAATCCCTCCACCCCAGCCAAGCTGTATAACAGAGTGAGTGACAAGGTTCCGTGATCTTTAGCTACCATGAATAACTACCTCTGTTGTAAAGCTTGGTCAAATAGGAATTATCGTCCAGTCCGGAGCGGCTGGACGGTTTGTTTTGTGATTTGGTTCTGTGACTTTCTGCTAGTATCCGCTATTCGACATATAATAAGTATCAATGAGTAAGAGCAGCGATAAAGAGCTATACATGCAGTGCCGTGACGCATATCGTGAATGGCTTGCAGATCAAAAAACAGATGATCGCCTTGTGGGCGTGAGATCTCCTGGATGGTTTTATGGCCCCTACAATGATTCCCGCAGAGTTGCTGTTTCGAACACTGCACAAAAAAGTCAACGACAGAATCGCGATGCGTGCCGAATTTGACAGTAAGCTTCTTAATATGGTCTACAACAATGATGAATATGATAGACGGGCGCTAGCGGTAAAGCCGCAGCACCAACAGAACAAGACCTTTACAATTTACTTTCAGATATATTTTCTATCAAAAAGCACAAAAACAGATTTATTTAAAACACGGCTTACGCTTTCCGGCATTAAGTTTACCTGGTGTAGTGAGCGCGATTTTTGGAGGACAGTAAAGAAGACTGGTGATATAAGAGAGTATCGATGGCGTCGGAGTGAAGTATTTCCGAAGCTTGATAACGAGTCTAATACCTATACTGTTAAGGCTAAGGTCGCCAATCGCAATATGGAAGCGGCTGTTAATAAAGCCGCCAGAATCTTTCAGGGATTCATGGACTGTATTAATGTTGTACAAGCATTTAATCATCAGGAGCGCAATCTGTTGTATGGTCCGAGCAGCAATAAGACGGCTATAAGTAGTGTCGGCATATTTATAGCCGAGAGAGACGGCAGGGCTGAAATATTTTGGTCTACAACAAGGAGACATGCCCTGCCTTCAGAAAAGCTTAATGCTCTAGATACTGGCAAAAAGGGCTTTCTTAGGGTCTTGCTGAGGGCATTTCAGGATAATAATTTTGCCGCTGCTGAGCGGTTGAGGTGTGTTGTTATGGAATTTGCATCTGCACTGGACGCGGAAGATGTAAATCTTGGCTTGTTGGGGTTTTAGAGGTGTCTAGAAATTACCACCAGAAAAGCAAATGGCCAAACTCGCAGAGAGGCTGAGGTATTGGATATATTTAAAAATTATATCCCTGGAGAGAGATATTGGGAGCAGCAAGGATTCCTGATAAAGGAGGCTCGTAATATCTATGTCCATCAGGGTGTCTCTAGCACGGGAGGCGCCCCTGACTACTACCTAAACTGGTCCAAGCAGTACGCTGAAGCTGCTATTAGAATATTAATCTGGCTTTATAATAATTGTGCAACATGGAGAAGTGACGATGATATAGATATATTTTTTGATCACTATAGCCAATCAAACCGCAAGCTTGAACTGGCTGAAAAGATATTAAGAAGCCGTAGCGTTCGTGTTGCACAGCCGTGACTTATGAGCTTCTGGGGCCTCTATTCTTTCGCTTCTCGTCTTTTGTTAAATAAATAGATAAATTGTTTTACCATAGCTTCCTTAAATTCGGGTGATTTCTCATTTCCTACCTTTGCGATAGTATGAATATCACGTACCCTCGGACGCTCGAACAGGACAAGGTCTGACTCCTTCGTATTTATTAGGTTGCCATATCGCGGATCAGACGTGATAATTTGGTGTATAGTATCAATGCTAATAATAGCATCTAACTGAGTATTGCGTCTAGTGTTAAATCTCTATATGTATGGTTACTTTTTCCTATAGTGTGCCAGACTCCTGCAAATTGCAGTACAAAGCTTATCGCGTCATCTGCTGACCGTATCTTCCTCCCTAGATATTGACCAGTTTCCTCTCTACTGGAAAGCTCGGCCCATCTTGCGTACAGTCGTATAGACGAGCCACCTTGACTAGGCGACGGCAACTTATCATTGTCGGCGAAGCGCCTGATAGATCGCAGCACGACAGCTTTGTATTGTTGCATCTGGGATCTTTCCAATTTAATTGAATGACTACCCCTTCCTGTACCATAATGGATCACGTGGTCCATAGTACGCGAGAATGTATCTATCCTGGCCCGGCTGGAAAGGTGCTGGAGGATAGCATACAATCATGGTACAATAGTGATTATGCTAGAAGAAAACATCATCCACAAAAAATCAGCCGGCGGAATAGTTTGCTGCTCAAAAGGCAAGATCCTCACACTAAATGTAACCAAATACGGTGAAATCGTATTTCCAAAGGGGGCCATTGAGCCTGGTGAAAGCCCAGAAGAGGCAGCAGTTCGCGAGGTTTTAGAAGAGACTGGCTATCATGTTAAGGTTAGAGCTCCGCTTGGTGAGGTGTCCTATGAATTTGACGAGGACGACGGCAAGCGATACCGAAAGACGGTTTATCATTATCTGCTGGAATTGGTGGACGAAAACGAAGCCCCAGAGCCCAACCGAGAAGAGCACGAAAATGATGAGGGTATAGAAAATTTGTGGCTTTCGATCGAGGACGCCAGAAAGCACTTGACGCATGAGGACAGTAGACAGAAACTCGAGGATGCGATTACTCTATTGAGGAGCTTTCATCCTTAGAGCGAGATATAGCGAGAGATATGCCACATAGGCCCAGTTCTCTTGCGAATATTTCGTCAAATTCTGGTATCTATAACTCTGGCCTTTTAATGTTACGGTATATGGATCTCTCCGTCGAAATGGTGTCTCAGGATAATCAAAATCCGTTTTACTTACTATATACTCGATCGCCTCCAGGCGCGTCATTGGTGTAGGTGTCGACTGCTGGTCATGGGTGTCAGCAATCGAGGGGGGGTAGTTTCATAGTGTGTTGTCATATGTGTATGAAACCACACCACTTGCCATAAAGCAATAGCAAGGGTGCAAAATGGCACCTTACCGCCGTCGGCGCGAACGCACCACAGCGTGCCCTTTACCAAAGTAGGTGCGGCCAAGCCACTTGTGCCCTTCGATAATCGCAAGTGGGACGAAGAACGCCACAATCCAGACGAAGACGCCATCGCTCCACGAGATAGGTGTCACATGGAGCCACTGCTCGAGCGGCCCAAACAGTGCCACCAGCTGGAGCACAATCGACACCGCCAAGCCACCATAAAATGCCGTGCTCCACCGCCGGGCGCGCCGCCAGACGGGCTCATAATCGCTGCGGGCGGCGAGAGCGCTGGCCCATTGCATCACCACCAGCGCACAGAAGGCAATAGTGCGCGCATACCCTTCGCCGTGCGAGTGATAGTACATGCTGTAGAGCCCCAATGTGATAACCGCCATCACCACCGCGATGAGCCCAACCCGGCTCAGTATAAAGCGACTGAGCAGTGGTGCCTTGGGGTGGTATGGCGACCGCCGCATTGCCTGAGATGAGCCTGGCTCGACGCCCAGTGGAATAACCATCGTTGTATCTGTCACCAAATTGACCCACAAGATCTGCACCGGCAAAAGCGGGATGGGCAAGCCCACCAGGAGTGAACCGATCGACACCAGCACCTCGCCAAGGTTCGTTGCAAGCAAATACACCACCATACACTTGATGTTAGCGTAGATCGTCCGCCCCTCATGCACGGCACTGATGATGGAGCGGAAGTTGTTATCGAGTAGGATAATATCGCCAGCATCGCGTGCTATCTGCGCCCCCGAGCCCATTGCGATACCGACATTAGCATTGGTCAGGGCGGGGATATCATTGACGCCATCGCCCGTCATGGCAGTAATGTCCGTCGCATTGAGGGCTGTGAGGATGCGATGCTTGTGCTCTGGTATGACCCGCGAGAAAACGCGCGCCCGGGCCACTACAGTAGCCAGCTCGCCGTCGCTCAATTGGTCAAGCCGCCGGCAATCATACACCTCATCGCGCCCCCGTACAAGGCCAAGTTGCCGCCCAATCTGATACGCTGTCTCGAAATGATCGCCGGTAATCATCCGCACTGTGATGCCCGCTTGGCGAGCCCGAGCAATCGACGGCCGAGCCTCTGGCCGCACACTATCTGCCACACCAACCAACCCAACAAACTGCAACCCCTGGCGCGCCGGCAGCTGCTCTAGCGAATCAATCGGCGCACGAAGCGCCGTATACGCCAAGGCAATCACTCGATACCCCTGCCCCGTGAGCTGCTGCAAAGCCTGGAGCGTCGCGCGCTTATCTGTGCTGGAAAGCCGCGCATGGCGAATGATCGCCTCCGGAGCGCCTTTCACACACAGGCGATATTGCCCAGTGCCAACTGCCTGGAGTGTGCCACTCATCGCCAGCTTGTGCTCAAAGGGAAAGAGCGTCAAACCTGCTCGGCGCTGCGGCCGCGAGACGCGCTGCTCATTGCAATAGGCGGCAAAGGATCGATCGAGCGGGTCATACATCTTGCTTCGGCTATTGGGCAAGGTGCTGCCAGCCAGTGTCTGGAGTAGTGGCTCGGTGCGATTGCCTGGCGCCCAGATGGCTTGGACGGTGAGCTTATTGCGCGTGAGGGTACCGGTCTTGTCTGTGGCGATTGTCGTCACGACGCCAATTGTCTCAATCGCCGCCATCGTCCGCACTAGTGCCTTGCGCCGCGCCATCCGCTGCATACCAATGGCCAAAATCACCGAGATCGCCACTGGCAGCCCCTCCGGCACTGCACTAACGGCAAGCGCTATCACAAACTGCAGCGCCGCCGTAAGCTCCATGCCACGCCACAGCGCCAACCCCAGCGCTACCACTGACGCCAGCAACACAACGATGACGATTTGACTTACCAGCTTATTGATCGTGCGCTCCACTGGGCTCGCCTCACGTGGGTGACTCGAGAGAGCGGCTAGTTTGCCATACTCAGTCGCATTTCCGGTCGCCGTCACAATAGCAAGCGCACTGCCACCAATCACAAATGACCCCTGATACAAACAATTCCGCCGCTCATAGAGTGCCGTTGCCATGGGGAGAACCGCACTATTCTTCTCGATCGGGAGCGACTCACCCGTCAGCTGTGATTCGTCCACCCGGAGCGAGCGCGCCTCGAGCACCCGCGCGTCAGCCGGAATCTTATCACCCTCTTCCACGATGATCACATCACCTGGCACCAGCTGCTCTGCATCAAGTGATTGTTCACCTTCATGTCGACGGACGCGCACCTGCAAGGGAGCGTGCTTTTGCAGCGAGCGAATAATGCGCTCGGTAGAGAGCTGCTGCGTGTAATCGATCAGTGCACTTACCACAATAATCGCCAAAATAATCAGTCCGTCCACCACCGCCTGGTGGAAGAAACTAATCGCCGCTGCTGCAAACAGCACCAGCATAAACACCGAGCAAAATGGCTTGATGAGCCGCCGCCACAGTGGTTCGTGCACAACGCGGATAATATTAGGGCCGTAGTGTTCCAGCCGCTCAGCCACAGCAGCGTCATCGAGACCACGGACGCCAGACGATAGGTCGGCCATCGTCTGCTGAGGGGTCTTGGCATGGTATGTCATAATAGATCTATTATAGCACACCAAGCATAAGCGTTCTGGACAAATTACCACACATCGGCGTATACTAGAGCCATGACAAAAGCTCCACACACCACTGTAACCAAAACCAAGGCAGCAGCCAAAAAATCATCGAAGCGCACCAGCGCATCAGCCACTCACCCCTCATCACACCACGCCAAGCAACCCAAGACCATTGACTACTACCCCAACCGCATGACCATCGCCGTCTCAGTGCTGGCTGGCACAGGACTTGTCTTGCTGTGCTTGATGGTGCGGATGACGGTGATTGTGGAGTAAGCACACTAAAGTAACCAGGCCACCCGTAGTGATATTTCATTTTCAATGATAAATACCACGCTGTTTACAGGCAAGAGTTGATAATTCAGCCGATGAATAATTAAAGCGCTCTCAGTTATGGCATAGTATGTTATGGTGTGCTATAGTGTGTCATTATGGCACATCGTTTTTCTATTTTTAAGGGGCGGCGGCGCCCGGTGCTTTTTGTTGCACTTGGTGTGAGCATTGCCCTGCTTGTAGGGAGTATTATTGCTCTCTATTTAGTATCGCAGCCAAGTGCTCAGTCACCCAATGGCCGCAAAAAAACAATCGATCTTCTTACCAAGACAAATACCCAAACGCAGCAGCGTCGCATCACCTCGCAGTTGGGTTTTAGTCTAGAGTACGACCCAGGAGCTATGACAGCAGAGGGGATTGTCCAAAACCCCAACAGCGCGCCAGGGACATTCCAGGGGCAAACATACAATGGCGATCAACTCCAAGAGGCGCGCAACTACGGCATCATTACCCTACACCTCACTAACAAGACGTCTAGTACACCACAGCCAGTCGCTGCGCAGCAGTCACAGCTTACTATTACCGCTAACCGTAACAAAAATTACTTCGGTAGCAAAGACAGCATCCCTGAATATAAGGGGAAGTCTAACCTTGACATCATCACCCAAGAGAAACGCAAAAGCCTTGCTCATACTGGACGTGATGATGAAATCAACGAACGCGCTATTACTATTGCAGGCAAAAAATATCGTGAGCTTCACGTAAATCATCGCCTCAAAGCTCTTAATGGTCAGCTCACTATCTGGCGACAATCCTACTACTACCTAACCGTCCAGCACGACCGACCATACTGGCTTGCCGTAACCAACCTACCTGCCAATGACCGTGATGCGCTCGCTACCTGGCAAAATGTGATCTCTCGCGTCTCCTACACACAGCCACAGGACGGTGCGCTATCTTCTAGCCAGCCCGTGATCGCACGCTTAGCCGCAGCCAATACACCAACCGACACCGCTAACATCCACGGCACAGTCGGCGACGACATTATGCTCAGTGTGGTAGCAAAAAATCAGTTAGCAACAGTTAGAGTTGGTGCAATGCGCTGTGCTCGCCTCACCTTTCGCGTCCAGAGTAATACACTCACACTAGCAAAGGCTTGTAATGGCGGCATTGGGAGTGGGTCGATTGTGTCATCGGATGGCATTGTTGTTACTAATGGCCACGTTGTCGAAACAACCGATACTGATCTCCTTGCCAACGCCTTTCCAACCTCCCAACAAGAGTGGGACAACTATATTCAATTTGTCACTGGAGCGGGTTATGCAACTGAGACGCAGATACGCGAGCTTATCAGCCAAGTCGAAAACAATGATATGGCTGCCGCCCAAAAGCTGATAGCCTATCTGCAGCTTGTGCCAAAGTCTAACATTACAGTAAGCAACAGTCGCACCGACTACGTTATCCAGACATCTGATGATCCAATCCGCCTTACAGAAGAAAATACCTGGCAAAAATCTGCCACCAACAAAACTGCGACACTCATTGACAAAGAAGTTGATACAGGTGATGTCGATCTCTCGTCTCGATATACCGACGTTGCACTCCTCAAGATGAGCGGTACTTTCCCAACGATCCAACAGCTGTCGTCGCTCAGCTCAGTCCAAAACGGCGACCGCATTACTGCAGTAGGGTACCCAGCGCTTGTTGATGGTGGCATTAGCACTAAGCAGTCTCGCACCATACCCACCGTTTCTACTGGTACGACAAGCAGGACACTGCGTGATGGCGGCGGGCACTCGCTTATTTTGACTACTACCGAGATCTCTTCTGGCAGTAGTGGCGGCCCTGCTTTTAATGCGAAGGGTGAGCAAGTTGGTATCACAACATATGCGCGAGAATCATGCACGAAAGAAGAATCGTGCTTTGGTAGCGGTATTGCCCGAGATGCACAAGACGCACAAACTATGGCAACCAAGCAGCGTGTCTCCATTGCCACTAATGGTGAACTCACTAAACTATGGCAGACGGGTATCGATGAATTTGTTGCTGGGCGCTACAGCGCTGCAGCACGGTCATTTAGTAGCCTCAACAGCAAATACCCAGGTAATTATCTTGTAACAAAATTCCTATCAACCGCCCAGAATCAACCACGAGATGAAACCGACCAGACTACAACACCTAGCCCAGATGCTCGCAATGCAGACCCAAGTACAAATCCTGATACTAGCATCGATTACTCCTACACTCCGCTCACATCAAGCGAACGTAGTACGGTTGTCATACTTATCATCTGCTTTATGGTAATTATCGTGGTCGCGATTGCAGTAATTGGCTTCGCTATCTGGGCTGGCACCCGCAAGAAGAACTCTACTCAGCCGCGTTACCCCTACCCATTAGGGCCAACAGCGCAGCCTGGGCAACCACCCGTTGGCTACACAAGTCAGCCACAACCACCCATCCAGCAACCATATTATCCGCCTCAGCCTCAACCTCAACCATATCCACCAGCTCAGCAAGTTACACCAGCGCAGGCGCCTATGGTGCAGCCAGCAGCACAGTCTTCATCGCCAGCTGATCCACTACCGTCACAGCAGTCGCAGGCTACTCAACCCTCAGCACCAACTGAGTCATCTACTCCCGCTCCATTCGAGTAATGATAGCGTCGGCCATCAGCAAATTGTGGTATACTAAAGACCATGAGAGTACGAATAGAGATAGATACGAAGACCTTTGTGCGGTTTTGGCTGGTAGTAATTGGTTTTGCCTTTGCAATCCTCGCGATTTATCTGGCGCAGACTGCCTTGATTATGATTGGCACGGCGGGGTTCCTCGCGCTGGCACTCAATGGGCCGGTCAATGCCATCGTCGAGCGCTTGCCAAATCGGAGCCGCACACTCAGCACTGCACTCGCCTTCATTAGCATTGTGGCGCTACTTGGAGTGGTTCTTGTGCTTGTGGTACCACCCATCGTCCAGCAGACGAGCAAGTTTGTCGATGCCCTGCCGGGGATGGTCCATACAGCGGGCGAGCAGTGGCATAGCTTTGGTGCTTTTGCCGAGCAGTATCATATCCAAGCGCAGGTGGATCAAGTAGTAGAGAGTGCTCGCAGCAGTGTTGAATCCTGGACGCGTGGCCTTAGCGGCAATCTCCTTGCCGGCATTAGCTCCGTCTTCTCTGCAGTCGGCTCAGGGTTCTTGGTGCTCGTCCTCACCTTCTTGATGCTGACGGAAGGGCCAGCCTGGGCAGAGCGCTTTTGGGGGCTCTACCGCGACCAATCTACAATGGAACGCCACAAGAATGTCGCCCATCGCATGCATGCCGTAGTGGCAGGCTATGTGACGGGGCAGCTTACGATCTCGGGCATTGGCGCCCTCTTTGCTGGGGCAGCGGTCTTTGTGCTGAGCCTCTTTTTCTCGGCTATTCCGAGTAACCTTGCACTCGTCACCATTGCCGTCACCTTCGTCTTGGCGCTTATCCCTATGTTTGGCGCGACGATTGCTGGGGTAATGATCTCCCTCTTGCTTGCCTTTAATGCCTTGCCAGGTGGCCTCATCTTTGCGGCATTTTTCATCATCTACCAGCAGATCGAGAATAACTTCATCTCACCCACCATTCAGTCGCGCAAAATTGATCTCACACCACTAGTTGTCCTTGTTGCCATCACCATCGGTCTCTATATCTTTGGCATCATCGGTGGTCTCATCTCCATCCCCATCGCTGGCTGCTGCAAAGTCCTACTCGACGACTACCTCGAGCACAACGCCCGTGCTCGCGAAGAATCCACCAAGCCACTAGCCAAGCTGGTGGAGAAGATTAAGGGCGAGGGATAGAAACCTCACAGCGAGAGCCACGCCAGTAAGAATCTTACGATAGATACATCTACATATAAGTTAGAGAAGAATAGAGATTTAAACACTTCTAACTAATAAATATTTCCTGTCCAGGCCGTGGATGTGTAACCCTCTCGACATACCCATCAAAGAAAAAGGGGATATTGTCCTTATCACCATTATCAATCCGCCCCTTAGCCTTACTGCACGCACCAAGAGAAACACTATACTCTGGCTCTCCTGTCACGATTGTCGGCTCATTCCACTCAGTAATCCACGCGTAGCGTCCACCGAAGTTTCGCTTGGCAACCTCAAGGATATAACAACCTGCATCCATCGCTACCGCATCTTTTGTCTCAAGAATAAACATATGGTTCTTTGATGTAGTATCGGCAGCTTCTCGATAGAGTACATCAAGCACATCATCCACCACTGCAAGACTCTTTACTGAATAATCAAGCATACCATGAAGGTCATGCCCCAGTGCTTTTGACATATAGTCGATGAAATACTGTGCATGCTTCTGTGTGTATGCTGCAAGCTCGCGTTGACTATCTGATTGGGTATTATTGTCTGGATTCGTTGGCATATTATTTTCCTGCTGTGTAATAATCTATAATAACTCTGGTCGCCTCGACGCCATCTCAATCCCCAGATCAACCTCAAGCGGATCCTCACCCACGTCCAGCTCATCTACTTCTTCTGCGGAGTAGTAACGACCATCTTCTAGTTCTTCAGGAGCACGCCATGCGTAGTAAGTCAATGAAGTTGGTTCACTGATCTGAAGGAAGTCACGCAGGATGTGGATCGATTGTGCTGCAATTGATGTGTACTCTGAACTCTGTAACGGCAGTGAATAAGAGAAAAACTGAGGATTTTCTTCATTTTCGAGTCTGCATGATACGGTGCCGTTCATTATAATATACTCGATATATTTTGAGTTATGGACATTCTCGGTTGTCTGTATTAGTGTAATATGGGTTCGATCCTCTGCGTACATGAGCAGCCTTGCGATCTTCAATGCAAACTCATTCCATGACAGTGTATTGACATGATCCATTTGTCGAGTTCCTCCTAATCTTCATCCAGCACTCGCGTGAATTGAGGAGAGTGGAGAAATATGCCGACTGATGAGCGAGTGTTGCTTAGTTGCAGTCGGCATCCTGAAATCGATGCCCATATTGCACTCTCATCTTCTTGCTCGCGGACAATATTTGGCACACCCCAGACGGTTTTTCCTGCATTAACATAACTGACGAAAGCGTCGTTCATAAAAGCATCGCGTGCGCTAGAACTAACTATGTCTACGTCGGTTAGATTCCAAGAAATAGTGTTCAGGCCTGCGACTGGGTCAGAGGTCGCCATGAGCATCGGGCGATTGACTGGAATATCCTTTGCAACAGTACTTTGATCACTTTCATCCCAGCCAAGTTTGTCCATAGCCGCTGCGAGCTTATCTTCTGTTAGCGGCCAATCTTGGTTGACCCAGTAGTTTACAAGTTCGACGAATTTTTGTGAGGTAATGCTGTTCCATGTCATGGTGATAGTATACCACTATCATCTTCTATGCACCATCGCCATTTTATACTATTGCACTGCCATCATGTGCATGGTTCGTTGCGTCATAACACTATCTCGGCACGCAGCGGTACACCACTGTTTGGTCTCGCGTACACAGCTGCACAACTGGTGCGATGACCCCTGTTTTCTCGAGCGTATCGGGCGACGACCAATCGTAGTGTGGTTTCCCCTCACTGCCATGTTCAATCGGTGCGACAATTAGATTATAATAATGACGCATCAGCACCAGCGCACGCAACGGATCGACAAGCGACGCTGCTGCCATCGGCTCATCAGCCACACCGAGCTCGAGTGTTTGCCATGCTGCGTCGGGTTTTTCCTCGGATGTGTTATATCTAACATAGCTTACAGCCAACTCACTACCGTCGTAGCCAAGGCCTGGCAGTTTCTCAGCATAGTCTGGCAGGTACGCCGCAATGGCAAGGTCGATATTCTTGGGTAGAGTTTTGCCTATGTCATAGCCCGTCCGCTTAGTCAGCGGCAAGTCCTCAGGTGGTAGCCCAGCACTGAGGTATGCTTCACACGCAATGAGGTCGCCCAGTATAATCGTCGCTTCGTTAATATCATGATTACTATATTCGCTATTCTCGTATGCTCTGCACCGCACTGCATCATACACCGCAGTCAAAGCGGCAATCTTCTGGTCTGATTGTGATGGTTCTTGCTCTGCCTGTGGTGTAGCTGTCTTTCCTGATAGAGTTTCGTGCATATTATTTCTCTGCCCACCACCACACCGGCCCTTGCGGCGTGTCGCGCACGGCGATGTGTAGCGCGGTGAGATCAGTACGCAGGCGATCGGCTGTGGACCAGTCGCGGGCTTCGCGGGCACGCTGGCGCTGGAGGATGAGCTGTTTGGCTTCATCAGTAATATCTGGTGTTGACTCACAGAGATCGAGGCCAAGTAGCTGATCAATCGCCGCTAGCAACTCCTCCAATCCACGATGGTACACTGCTGCCAGTGGCCGCGCTAGCACCCGATCAAACGCTTCGTCGATGAGCCGCAGTGCTTCGGGGGTATTCAGGTCATTGGCGAGCGCTTCGCGCACTGCCCCGCTCGCTGCCAGGAGCGACACGTGGCCCGATTGCTCGTCACTCTTGCGCTGGTCATCGTCCAGGCTCTCATACGTCTGGTGGCGCAGGCACGCCACTTCATACCACTTGCGCAGGCGATTGCGCGCTGCACTGAGGTTTTCCCAGCTAAAGTTCCCCTCGTGCGAGTAGTGGCTCTGTAAGACGAATAGCTTATACTCCATGGGAGTGTAGCCCCGCTCGGCGAGGTCGGCCAAGGTGTAGCCATTGCCCAGGCTCTTGCTAATCTTCGTGCCATTGACCTTGAGGTGGTTGCAGTGCAGCCAGTAGTGAGCAAAGGGTTGGCCCGTCGCAGCCTCGCTCTGAGCAATCTCGTTGCTGTGGTGTACAGGAATATGATCAATCCCGCCAGTGTGGATGTCGAGCGTCGCGCCAAGGAAGTGCATTGCAATCGCCGAGCATTCCAAGTGCCACCCCGGGAAGCCCATCACTGGCGCGCCATCTGTTGGTGGCTGGTCGAGCAGCTCCGGTGGCGTCGGCCACTCCATGTCGCGCTTGACGCCAGCTGGCGAGAACTTCCATAGAGCAAAGTCGCTCGCATGGCGCTTCTCGCTATTGGGGCCAATCCGCGCCCCCGCCCGCAAAGCTCGCAGATCGAGCCGGGCAAAGTCTGCATAGGCCGGGAAAGTACTGGTATCAAAATAAATCCCATCACTCGTCTGGTAGGTGTGCCCCTTACGCTTGAGCGTAATGGCAAGCTGGATTTGCTCGTCGATATAGTCGGTAGCACGGGCCAGCTGGCTCGGCGGTGTTAAGTGCAACGCGTTCATCCCGCGGATGAAGTCATCAGCGTAGAATTTAGCAATCTGCCAGGCGGTCTTACCCTCGCGGCGCGCACCCTTCTCGAGCTTGTCTTCACCTTCATCGGCATCACTTGTCAGGTGGCCGACATCGGTGATATTCATCACGCGCTCCACCTCGTAGCCCTCCGCCTGAAGCATGCGCACCAAGATATCCCAGTAGATATACGCCGCCCAGTTGCCAACATGCAAATAGCTATACACTGTTGGCCCACAGGTGTAGAGCGACACCTTGCCAGGCTGGAGCGGCACAAATGTATCGAGCTGACGGGTCAGTGTATTGGCAAACTTAATCGCCATGGGTTGCCTCGCTCTCATCATACTCAACGAAGGCCCGGCTGGCCGCCTCGACGATCTCACGCATCGCCAGCTGGTAATCCTCATACATCCGCCAACCCGCTGCATAGGCATGGCCACCACCACCAAAGTAGCCAGCGATCATTGCCGCCACTGGTGCATTGCTGCGGATCTTGCCGGTTAGCTTGCCATCGGGGTAGGTCTTGATAGCAATCGCCACATCCACTCCTTCCACCAGGCGCATCTCGTCTAGCACAAGCATACTGGGGTTATATTGGTCGCTATATTCCTGGATCTCCTCCCACGGGATATGGATAAGTGCCAAGCGGCCATCTAGCATATACTCGATCCGCTCGATCAAGCGCCCTTTGTAGCGAAGGATCTCTGGGGCTTTTTTCATAAAGTCGCGGCGGCGCACCTCGATGGCGGCATTGCTTGCGCCCAGCCGGGTCAGCTCTGCGACGGTCTGGATGGAGTCAGCTGTGGTGTTTTGCGTTGTGAGGCCGAGGCTATCGCTCATGATCGCGATGAGGAGATTCTCTGCCGCTTGTGGGTTGATCACCCACTGAGCATGCTGCGCAAGATTGTAGATGAGCTCGCCAGTCGCCACCACATCTTGATTGATAAGTGTATGGTCAAAGCTTAGGGTACTCTCCGTCGCGTGGTGGTCCAGCACGAGCACTGGGTGCGTCGTAAGGAAGGCGCGAGCACTGGGTGCGTCGAGCACCTTACTGAGCAAGATATCTGCACTGGTATCAACAATAATCGCCAGCTCAGCACTGCTGTCAAACTCATCAGTAATGCGATCCCAGCCGCGGATATACCGCAAATACTTAGGCACTGCCACCGGGCAATAGAGCGTCACCTGCTTGCCCATATCGCCCAGGATTTCCTCCAGCGCGAGGCTGCTGCCAACACTGTCGCCATCGGGGTTTTCGGCTTGGATAATAATAATTTTGTCTGCGCGTTGGATCGCGCGTATCGCTTCGTCAAACATCTTCTTTAGTGTAGCAGAATTTGCCGATAGGCGCGAGGTATGATGCGGTGATTTATGGCTTGGTGTATAAGTCGCAGGGTCGTAGTTAAGCAAGGACGAATTGTGATGAATATAGTAGGCGGAGTCTATTATTATTTGCATAGCATCATAGAGATATGGTACGGTAGTTTTAGAAGTACTAGTGCGGAGGATTCTATGACAGACTACGAGAACAGACCAAGCGCGAGTGAGATTAGTCAAGCACACGAGAGTGATCAGACAGCAACCTTGCGACAAAAATTCGGCGCGAAATTTCTAGAGCTAGTCGAAAGAACAAAAGGTTTCATAGACACCGCACGAACGATATACTGGCACGGCTTCCCTCTCCCTTCATATAAAAAAGAAGAATCAGCCACCCCTAGAGAAATGGATACAAAGAGATAACCAAGCAAAATACCAGGGTTTTATATCAACACTAACGCTCCTTAGTTGCCTGCCTGCGCCTTCTCTACCAGCTTCTTGCCGCCACGCTCAAACCAGCGTGTATAGGTGGGGCTGCTGTTGCTTACCCGCTCGCGCCATAGGTTCATGGCGTCGCGGCTGTAGCTGAGGGTCTCGATCGCTTCTAGCCCGCGGCCACGGTATAAGTTGCCCGCTGCACCCGGGCCACCATTGTAGCCAGCAGCAACAAGCTCAACGCACTCATTCTCGGATAGATTACCGAGCGGCACGCACAGCTGATCGCGTAAATGCGCTAGGTAGGCCGCGCCAAAGGCGATGCTCGTTGCTGGATCAAATAAATCATAGTTCGTGCGCACCGGCTTCACGAATTTAGCCGCAATCTCCTTACCTGTGCTATCCGTCACCTGCATCAAACCACTGGCCACACCACTGTGCGCCTTGGGGTACCCGCCGGATTCTAGCGTCATAATAATCGCCACCAGCTGCGGCGAAATATTATACTGCCGAGCCTGCTTGGTAATCTCGCCCTGCCAGCGCTTGACGGTATCTGGCATCCAGGCGGGCAAAGTGTTATCTTGGCTCGTGAGCGCTACATTCGCAGTATCTTGTGGTGTTTTGATAAGCTTCGTCAACATGCCACGTTGCCACGCGATATACACACCACCCACCAGCACAAGTACTAACGCAGCACTCATCAGCCCCCAGCGGTTACTCTGCGCCCAGCGCGTTAGCTTTTTCGTCCATTTCTTTGATTTTGCCATTGTTTTAGTATAGCAAATAAACACATATTGTTTCTCCTTTCGACGCGACACAACTTTTAATAATTCTTTAGCCTCCCTCCAGAATGCTAATAAGGATGAATCCTGGGAAGATATTAATCTTTTACGTCAGACTTGGAGTCTGTCGGTTCTGGCAGCAGAGTGTTGCACTCCACTCGAATACACTGGTAAGTGGAGAGGCTAACGGAAAACGCAGAGGTCTTGATATTTAAGGTTCTTTTGATTGACAGATTTCCCTTTCCCCGCTATGGTATATATCATGACAAATTCTTCAGATGATACCACTGCTACCCAGCAACAAAGACTACAGGCAAGCCAGCTCCCAATCGACCCAGTCAAGATAAAAGCAATGATCGACTACTACATTGCAGAGTATCGCGAGCAGCTGCTTGATCGGGATTTGCTCGAGCAAACGATCGCGAAGGACGAAATACTCTGGGATGTTGATATATGGGGAATAATCTCTAATCTCACCACCGCTCTACATCAGTCCAATTGTGACCCCTACTTCGATAGTGATTGCGATGAGCAGACTATTCTCGAGTGTAGACGCTTCACCACCGATCTCCTGCGCGACCTGCAAAAGGTCAGCCAAGACATCCCTGGTCTTGCTGCGAAGCTTCCCGAGATTAAGCAGCATGTCTGGGAGCTTCTTGACGTCATCTTGCCAGATTCGCAGCCGACACAAGCAATGCGGTCAAGCACTCTTGAGCTCCAGCGCGATGAGTCTGGCACTGTCTCGCTCCAGACCATCCCTGCCGATCTTGAGCCACATGAGTTCTTTCATCAGCAATATTGTGAGTATATTAGAATGAGCGATACACCAGATGGAACAGCCCGCTTGCAGGAGCTACGCGAATCGCTCGATACTCGTATTGCTGCCGCTAGAGATATGCAGCGCGATGATATCGATTTGCCTTTTTATCGCCTTCTCAGTGATGCCAATACCCTCCACTTGCGCACTCAAGATGCTCATGATTTTACTCGCATGTGCATGATTGCGAGCCTTTGCCAAGAAATGGCTTACCAACACTTTGGATACAACCCCGAGACAGCAACACTCGCACAAGATCAAGAAGTTAGCCGATATATTTCATCAGCTCAGCAAGAACTGGGCATGATCATCGAGCTCCTTCTCAAATTCGATGATGATGGCGTAGCGAAGGCGCAGCAACTCGAACGGTATGTCATTAGCCCCTACATCAAGGCAGAAATCGATGCCGAGTATGTCATACATGGCAAAGATCCAGACGGCACGCGCCAAGCCCGCGCCTCCGCTTATGTTATTACACCCGAGGATGAAGGGTATACGCTCCACGCTGTTGTTAATTCATTGAACGACCGGCGCTTTATATTCGATCAGCGGATTCGTGATGCTTACATTGCCATCATTACCAAGCACCCATCAGAGCGATCTTCTTCACGGTTATTTGACGACTACTATCTTGTAAAGCTCTGTGCCAAGCATGGCGAGCAAGCGGTCGCTCGGAAGGCTGCCTGGGACATGGTGAACTATTATTTCTACCAAACAGATGAGATAGAGGAAATCCATTTCTATGTGCTTTTGCTCAAAGACGAGCTAGGAGAAGGTGAGAAAGTCAAGCAGTGGATCGCGCAACAGCTGCGCGACAACCCAAGCGCCGAACTCGCTACGCTTTATTTTGAATGTGTTGGCTATGATCATGACGTATTTCGCTTTTTGCAAGAGGCCACCACGCGCGAGGCAGCATCGCCCATGGAAGCGCTTGTCCAGCATGTTGAGAATCTTAATACACTCAGGAGCACTGTCAGCGACTGTCTTTACGACTTCGTCGAGAAGCAAGAAGCCGCCGAAGAGCAGCGGCGTCTCCACGCAGAATCAGCACAATAGTCGCTTCATTACACCGCGCGCCGCCCCTCTAGCGCGTGGCCGAGGGTTATTTGGTCGGCATATTCAAGGTCAACACCAACGGGGATGCCGCGTGCCAAGCGCGTCATCCGCACCGTTAGGCCTGCCTCGGCAATGTGCCGCTGCAAGAAGAGCGCGGTCGACTCACCCTCTACACTTGCATTAGTGGCAATAATTACCTCTTCTACTGCGTCATGAGTAATCCGCTCCAGCAACTCGGGGATGTGTAATTGCTCTGGCCCTACCCCATCAATCGGTGAGATGACACCGCCCAGTACGTGATACGTCCCCTTGTAGTGGCCAGTGCGCTCCAGCGCCACGATGTCGAGTGGCTCCTCCACCACAGCAATCTGCTTACGATTGCGCTCTGGGCTACTATAGAGCGGCGAAACATCTTGGTCAGGATCCATCAGAGCAAAGGTGACGGGGCAGGTTGCAACAGCAGTGTGAAGCTGTGTGATGGCCTGGGCAATCCCCTGGCTTGTCCGTCCATCGGCTCGTAGCAAAAAGTACGCATAGCGCTCCGCCGTACGCGCACCCACTCCCGGCAGGTGCCCTAGCTCGTCTATCGCCCGTTGCAGGGCCTGAGGCAGAATATCTGCCATACTAGCTAGAACCCGAGGTTGCCAAGCCCACCCATCAGTGGCTGCATTTTCTTGGCAGCAATCTCTTGCGCCTTGGCCATACCGTCGCGGATTGCAATCTCGATCCAGTGCTCCAGCTGGTGGATGTTATCTAGGTCTACCTTAGTTGGGTCGATCTTCACACTCTTAATTTTCAGCTCGCCAGTGATCTGCACAATCACCGCACCATCACCTGCCTCGACCTCCACGATCTCCTTCGCTAGTGCCTTCTGCGCCTTGCGCAAATCATTAAGCATCTTCATTTGGTTCATGCCCATTGCCATACTTCTTCATTTCCTCCGTTTCTTGGCTGTCGTACTCGATTTATTATACATGATTTGGCGGATAGCTGGAAGGGATACCTGTTCGTCCAGTACCTCTTATGCCCATTATTGGGGGATTGCCACCAAATGAGAAGTCATCAACCACCACGCACGCTTTGAGCGTGATGAGGATGACACGCCTCACAGTCCAACACACATGATTCGACTATATCCAGAGCAACAAGCACACCATGATATCCATCTCGAATCGATTACTCGTCCAGACACTACACACAACTCAGCATGCACACAAGCCGAGCTTCTACGACAGAATACCCTGCTCTACCAGCCAACGGTAGTTCCAACCATCGTTTGATTCGGTTTTATAACTCCAGAAAAAGTGAGCATCGGCGCTGGCAAAAGCTGTTTGCTGCGCTAGTATGTAGGCGGTGATGGTCGGCGGAGTCATGGCAATGGCGGGCGGCAAAATTGCGCTCCACTCACCGATGATGGTTGGGCGCCGCAACGACTGGTGCATGTGGGTAAATTCATCCACAATACTCGCGTGCTGGTCATAATCCACCAGCGCCAAGTTGGCCGCCCCAAAGCACTGGTAGTGGTGAATATCCAGCCAATCACGGGGCTGCGCCCGGCGCCACCGCGGCAGCTGGTAGGCGTCACTGATAATAATGCGCGTTGTGGCCGGCACAATGCGGCGCAACCGGCGGGTTGTGCGGCGCGACCACAGCCGCAGCAGCCAGTGCTGCAGCCAATCCTTCGTAAAGGGTTCGTTCAGCAGTTCAATCCCCCAAAGCTGCGGGCTTGTACCATAGCGCTCGGCGAGCTGCATCAGAATGCGGCGGGTCGCCCGGCGGTTTTTGGCCTGGTACCAGCCAGTTTGCGGCATGCGGTTGCCACTCCCACTGTGGTCACCCAAGTTCTGCGCACCCGGCGCCGCATGCAAATCAAGCAAGACGCGCATATGGTATTTTTTGGCCATTGCAAAGCACCAGTCCAGCTGCTTGGTAGCCTCGAGGTAACCATCCTGGCTTTCCAGTACCCAGTAGCCAACCGGTACACGCAGCGCCTCGATACCGTGCGCATGCAGCCAGGCAAAGTCCGCTTCGGTCATAAATTCCTGCCGGTGCCTCGCAATGCGCTCCGGGCCATCTGGTTGCATCATCAGCTGATGCTCGTTGCTCGCATCTGTATCCGCAAAGACCGATGGCGTCATCCAGCGCTCAAGCACCAGCCACCCACCCAAGTTAACACCACGTAATGGTTTATGCATATGCTTTATTATAGCAAAGTATAGAGCTAAACTATAATTGCAAGTATGTACACACGCACCATCACCATACCCTCCTATAGCCAAACCCAGACGCTGCGCTTGGTAGCGCCAAGCCCGGCTTATGCGCCGATTACCATCCAGTGGATTCGCCGGCCAGAGGTAACGCAGTATTTGGGTGCGGATTTTTCGCAGATGACCGAGGAAGATGAGGTGGCGCATCTCCAGAATATGCTTGACGATGACAATCGGTATAGCTGGATGATTGAGCGTGATGGCGAAATCGTTGGCAATATTGAAATTAACGAGATAAGAAAACTAAGCCACAAATACGGCGTCACAGCTGGGGCATTTTGTACACTGATTGGCGATCCGAAAAACTGGGGTCAAGGCCTTGGGAGTTCTGCCAAGCAAGCAGCTTGCAATTGGGCGTTTTCTGAGGGTGGATTTGCAATAATTGAGGCAAAGGCCTACATGCAAAACGTCCACAGCTGGAATGCACTCGAAAGGCTTGGCTATCGGTACGCGGGAATCGAGCAAGGTGAAGTTGCGGGCGAGGCAGTAGTGTGGAAGGTGTATACGCTGGCAAGGGCTGATTGGGAGGAGCTGAGTTGGGCGGAGTGGTAGTAAATGCTCCATTAAAAAAATGGCTCCAACGAGCCATGTGATAAATCCTTGGTGCGATTTTACGCCCAAGCTCGAACCTGTTTTGAGACAAAAGCCAAATGATTTTCTGGGCGGGTGCTACCTATTACTGACTAACATACTCAAGTGCCGCGATAAGTGTTCCGAAATACAATTCACCTTGAGGCACTAAGTTATTGGCCGCCGCGTCCCGGGTGATTTCTTTGAAATTATCTAGCGAGCGCCATTCGTACGAACCAACCTCGCCATCGACAAAGGTGAAGTTTTCGTCGCCACTGAGCTGGTAAAGAAACACATTTACGATGTCTCGTGGGTCTTTCTCGATGATGCGAACAGCTTGCACAAAATGCAGCTTAGATTCATCAATCGCAAGCCCCATTTCCTCTTTAGTCTCTCGCACAGCTGCTTGCACTGGTGTTTCTCCGATATTGATATGCCCGCCTGCCGAAATATGAAACCAGCCTGGCTTATTGGGTTTTGTCAATGAACGCTTTTGTAGCAGTATGCTCACCCCGCCTTCGTCAATCTTCCAAAACCACACATGAGCGTTGCTCATGATTAGGCTTTTATCAGAGTTAAACTCTTCTTTGGGCGCGCCTTTGCCGTCTACAGGCGTACCGTTGTTATTGTAAATTTGCCATAATTCGTTGTCGTGCATATAATGGTATCCTCACTAGAATCTATTCTAATATCTAGATACCAGTATACGTGATAGACGGGGTTGTTGTCTAATCTTAAGAAGTATGCTATAATATGTGAAATAATAACCTAAAGAAACTCCTCGAAGAAAAAATCGAACAAGCTACGCTTGGCGTTTCGACTTGGGTCGAACCTACAAATACGACAAAAAGAAGTCGTCATAAATGACGACCAATTTCTTAACTCCCCCAGAAAAATCGCTGGTCGGCGCTGCGCGCTGCCAGCGAAAAAGCCGCCCGTTCGGGCGACCGTTTCCGTTTTAGTTCCGATTTGGTGACCTCACCGGGAATCGAACCCGGGTTGCTGGGATGAGAACCCAGTGTCCTAACCGCTAGACGATGAGGCCGCCTAGTCACTATAGCAAAAAAATCGACACTTGTCTAGCGATAATGTTGTAAAAAAGGCTTGACATGCCATAATCATGATGCTAAACTGATCGTGTCATGCACATGCATGGTGGAGACAACTAACACAAACAGCACGCGATACAGCTAGAGCAAGCCAACGACGGTGCACCCACACTGTATTTACTGGGAGTTTGCCATAGGCTATACTTGTGCAATTTTACATGTTTGGCACCCGTGCGAGAGGTGCCAAGCAAAGGAGGACTCCTTGGGCGTCTTACCCAGCCCAGGAGATGTGCGATTTTCACTTCCCGTGCGGGGAGTGATTTTCGTTTGGTGGTGTGCCCTAGCGCGGCGTGAGGCGATCGATCGGCAGACGGAAGCCAAAGGTACTCCCCTGCCCCTCCCGCGAATGAAAGATTAGCTCGCCATGGTGCCCCAGCACGATCTTCTTTGCTAAAAATAGCCCAATCCCTGTACCATCGGGCCGCTGCAGCTGGGCATTGTGCGCCCGGAAGAACTTCGTAAAGATCTTGCGCTGCTCACCCTGCGGCACTCCAATGCCATGATCTTGCACCGTGCACACCACCCAGCCATCCTTGGGGTAGAGTCGCACCGTAATAACATCAGCACCAGGCGAGTAGTAGATAGCATTATCAATATAATTAACGATGACTTGCCGGAGTTTATTCTCGTCGATTAGCAGAGGTGGTATAACCCCACGCTGTTGATAATCTACCCGCAAATGGTGGCGCTCGGCAATGAGCTGAATAGACTCAATGCTCTCTGCCACCAGCGCGGCAACATCGCCTAGATGGAAGTCAATCGTGAAGTTGCCAGTGCGGATGCGCGACACATTAAGGAAGTTACCAATCAGCTGCACCATCCGCTCACTACTGGTAAAAGCCTCGGCGAGGAAGGCTTGCTGCGTGGCATTAATCTCACCAGCATCGCCCTCCAGCACCATCGATATATAGCCCTTCACACTAGTGAGTGGTGTACGCAGCTGGTGACTTGCCATACTAACGAACTCATCCTTCGCGGCATCGAGCTCACGCAGGCGGCGGTTCGAGGCGCGCAGTTGGCGCGTCGCGCGGTCTACCGCTTGGGTGAGTTGCTGCTGGAATTGCTGCGTGGTATTGTGGCACTGCTGCGCCATCAGCGTCAGTGCACACTGCTGGGCTATCATTGCAAGAGTGGCTCGCTGTGCGGTAGTATAAGCGGCGCGCTCAGCTGGCGGGCCTAGCACGATATATCCACAGTGGTTGCCCTGCCACACCAGCCGCAGCACTACAGCAATGTCGTAACGACGAAGTGCGTGGCGCTTGGGTAGCATGGCGGTCATTGTGCGAGCCGTCGCTTCTTCACACAGTGGCAAGAGTATATTAACAGAGGCAGCGCATTCATCTGGCAAGTCAATTAGCGGCGGCGCTCCATCCACCATTACCATCACTCCACACCAGGCTGGCTGGGCAACCGCCTCCAACGCCGAACGCACCGCTGCTACCACCTCTGCAAAGTCGGTTGCAGTGGCCAGCGCGCTACCTAGTGCTACCAGGGGCTCTGCTGGTATAGATGTGGTACTTGATTTTGGGTGATTTTGTTCCATTTTCATGCTACACCTGCTATTATAAAGCAAATGGTTAAAATTGCCATCATCGAAGACGATCAAACCATCAGCCAAATGTACCGCATGAAGTTCGAAGCGGCTGGCTTTGCAGTGGAAGTTGCGGGCGATGGCAAAGCCGGCATTATGCTCGTGCAACGGACTCACCCCGATATCATCCTCCTCGACCTCCAAATGCCCCACCTCAATGGTGCCGACACGCTCGAGCACATCCGCGCTTACTCGTGGGGTAAGGATATCCCAGTTATCGTCCTCACTAACCTTGGTCACGAAGAAGCCCCCAAGAAGCTCCAGCACCTCGGTGTCCACAGCTATATCGTCAAAGCCGAGCTCACCCCCAGCCAAGTCGTTAAGCGAGTGGAGGAGGCTTTGGCGGAGCGTGGGGTAGCCGTTACTAATATATACGGGTAGGTTGTTTATCAACTACTAGCAATACGAGAGCGACTCTACCCCAGGCCATACCGCTCTCTTTAGCGCCTATTACTATAGGATATATCAAATTATTGCTTACACAATCTAAGAATCATCTCAGTGATTCTTTCAAATCTCGCAAGGACATTCTAATAAGCCGCCAATCGCTAGCTTTTGGTTCCACAATCGACAGTATCCTTGCTCGTTGCTGTTTGCTTGGTTCAAGATAGACGGTGAGATCGACTATCCCCTGCAGAACGCGCTGGTCAGTATGTGTTTCGGCAAGTCGGTAGAGGTCTGGCATGATGGCACGGATCTTCTCGCGGCAGCGGTCGGCTAGGTCGGTATTGCCTCGTTCTTTTTCTAATGGTGCTGACCAGCCGTAGGCGATCTCGACGAGGAGATCGAGTGCAAAGCCGAGGCCTGGTGTGCTAAAGTTTCCAAGATGTATTTCGTTGGTAACAATGTCCGTTACTGGTTCGGTTGCCTGGTATAGGTTGCGTTGGAAGAAGGCGTTCCCTTCTATTTTCCAATACGCGTCATGAGCAACTCCATCTTTATCGGCATGGAGCATAGTCCATATTTTGCCAGGAAGAATCTGCGGATTCTCGTTGTCAGCAGTACGTAGTTGTGTCCAATCTATCTTGTATTCTTTATACATCTCAAGGTCCTCGTTCTTATTTTTATATAATACCATCCAATCCCTCAGTCCCACCACTCCCTAGAGGATATTCTCAGGCAGTTTGGCTTCTCACGCCAGTGGTGATACAATAGGGCTAGTGAGCACCCGTAGCTCAGCGGATTAGAGTACTTGGCTTCGAACCAAGTGGTCGCAGGTTCGAATCCTGCCGGGTGTACCATTTTTGTTCTACTATCGCTCAGGTCGTTCTGAGCTTATTTTATATAGCATGATTTATGCTACAACTTACCAATATAAAAAAGGGGCTGGCGCACTGCTGACCCCTTTTTTGCTGCACTACTGCCATACACGATAATGCCTAGTAGTACGTTGACGACCGCATAGGCCCCGTTGTGCTTGTTGTCTGCCACATAACCACCCCAGCTGCTAGCAAAATCAAGAACACAACGATGGCCACTGCCGCCAAGACAAGGCCAACAATATAGGCGATCTTAAGCCCCTGCGCCCACGTCTTGTCGCGCTCGGTCGCGACGTATGGCGTGCCATTTGCATCTGCTGTGGTGTTCGTCAGCAAGAAGAAGTCGACGATACCCCAGACAGACAAGACAGACAGCCCCAACATCGAAACAATATTAACATACGGCACAACCGATGTTACCGTACAGCCCACCGCAATCCAAAAGCGGATTTTGCCCAGCTCGTCGCCACGATACCAACGAGCCAAGCCGTACTGCCCCATAAACGCAGCGAGGGCGACGACCGCCAAGTAGTTGCGCGGCGAGGTGTCAACTGGTGCAGGCACAGCGGCTGGTACGACTGGTTGGCTAGCAGCTGAAGCTGCGTGCGATGCTGCCTCAGTTGGTGGTGTTGGTTGTGCTGTAGGTTGTTGGTTTGCCATTGCTATTCTCCCGATTAAACTCTCTTGCCCCATGGTAATGCGTTTTTGGCAAAAAGACAAGCAAGCGCACGCGCCGCAGCAAAAGAGCTTTTTAATTCACCGCGCCGCCTCTTGACAGAACCCCAGGCTATCCGCTATAGTAAAAGGGCTTTGCACGGGTAGTGCAAGCGCGACATGGGCCAGTAGCTCAGCTGGTTAGAGCACCTGCCTCTTAAGCAGGGTGTCGAGGGTTCGAGCCCCTCCTGGCCCTCCATAGTATGTAGTCCTCGGTATTGCCAGAGGACTGTTTGCTATAGAGATACCTATCACCAGTGTTAACCATATACTTACGAAAGGATTACGCCTTATGCCCACTTCATCACTCAACGGCCGCGAGCTCGCAAGTTTCATCAAGCAGCGCCAAGCCCGCCAAGTACGCCACCTGCGTCAAGCCCATGGCATCACCCCCAAGCTGCTCATCATTACCCCGCTCAATGCATCGGGGCCAATCAATGCCTACGTGCGCTACAAGCAAGCCTACGCCGCCGATATCCTCGTTGAGACAGAGGTAGCGCCAACTGCCGAGGCAAATATGCCAGCTGCGATCGACCGAGCAAACAATGACCCACACATCCACGGTATCATCGTCCAACTGCCGCTCAACGATCCGTCGCAAACAGACGCCATCGTTCAGCGCATCTCTCCTGCCAAGGATGTCGATGGCTTGAGTGGCCCGCACGCTGCCTATACGCCAGCAACGGCGCAAGCAATCGATTGGCTACTGGCAGGTTACAATATTAGCCTCGATAATAAGCAGCTCGCCATCATCGGGCGAGGGCGGTTAGTAGGCGCACCACTGGAGCGGCTGTGGCGCGACCGTGGCTTGACGGTAACAGTGTGCGACCGCCAAACGCCTAATACCATAGAGATCATCGCTGCAAGTGACGTCATCGTCACTGCTACTGGCCAGCCCCATCTCATTACAGCGGATATGGTCAAAACAGGTGCAGTGGTCGTTGATGCTGGCACAGCAAGCGAAGGCGGCGTTATCGTTGGCGATGTCGACCCAAGCGTGCGCCAGCGCAGTGACGTCACTCTCACCCCAGAAAAAGGCGGCGTCGGCCCTCTCACTATCGCTGTGATGATCGACCACGTTATCCAGGCAGCGCAGGCAACAGTCGAGTCTAGCAAGAATTAGCCGTTACTTGACCTCTGTAACTCAGCAGAATTTACATCATTGCTCTCTCGTATTGCTATTATTGGCGCGCAATCTCTTTTGCTTGTCTATATATTTCCTAACGCTGAGCTCTACAAGGATCGGTGCTGCTCTGGGACATGCTCCTTATAGCATCTCAAATCTATAGACACGATTGGTATATTTCATCACGATATATTACAGATATTGTATAATATCGTCTTGTTATCCAGATTCAGGCTGGATCGGCTTGCAGATATATATCATGGGTGATATATTATACCTATGGATATTCGTACTGACGTTTCACTCAAACCATATTTGACGATGCAGCTTGGCGGCAACGCCCACACTATGGTCGACCTCTATACCAACGATGATATCGTGGCGGCATGCACGATGGCCCGCCAGCAGCAGGCCGAGCTCTTTGTCCTTGGCGGCGGGAGCAACACTCTGGCTCAAGACAGCGGCTTTGCTGGCATTGTAGCGCGCAACCGTATCCCGGGCTTCTCGGTCATTGCTGAGGATGCCGAATCGACAACAATCACCATTGGTGCAGGAGAGATTCTCGATGATGTCGTAGCAAGAACAGTGGCCAGTGGCCTGAGCGGCATTGAGGCGCTATCGGCCATCCCAGGTACAGCAGGCGCTGCGCCAGTGCAGAACGTTGGTGCGTATGGGCAGGAGATTGCCGATACACTTGTCTCGCTCGAGGCGTACGATCGGCAGCAAGAGCGCTTCGTGTCGCTCAGCGCTGCCGACTGCGAGTTCTCGTACCGGCACAGTATCTTCCGCGGTCGTGAGATGGGGCGATATATCATCACAAGCATAACGCTCCGCCTGCGCAAGGGTTTGCCGCAGCCACCCTTCTACCAAGCCGTTCAAGATTATCTCACCACCCACGCTATAGCAGAGCCCACCCCGCAAGACATTCGCCAGGCCGTCATGACGATCCGCGCTAATAAGCTACCCGACCCTGCCAAGCTCCCCAATACTGGCTCGTTCTTCAAAAACGCGATTATTTCCAGCGAGGCATTTGCTCAGCTCCAGCAGCACTACCCCACAGTACCGCACTATGCGCTGCCCGATGGGCGCGTCAAGGTGCCGTCGGGCTGGCTCATTGAGCAAGCGGGACTCAGAGGCAGCGTTCTCCACGGCATGAAAGTACACGATAAGAATGCAGTCGTGCTCATCAATCAATCGGCCACCAGCTACCGCGATCTTGCCGCCGCTCGTGAGGAGATTATCCACACGGTAGAGGAAAAATTCGGCATCACCATTGTGCAAGAACCACTCGAGATGCCAGCGGTGTAACGAGTCAAATAGTGTATAACATCTGCATATAATCTTATCTATTTACCCCTGTTAATCAATAGTTTTTGTGATATAGATGTAGTCAAGCAGGCAAGGTAGATACGTATTCTTGAGTATTTTTTTGGCTGCATTTGCTCTATTCTCTGCCAGCTTCACACTTTCTTTCCTCTCAAACAGTCACGGAATTTCACCTCATTAGGCTAGGAGTTCTGTGCCAAAATACATAATCTAACGAGGTGTTCATTCTCGTATGAGCCAAAGCACCCCTTAGTGTGGTGACGATTGACATTGCACCTGCATAACGAAATAGTGTTAAAGAGTCTTGAATACCGTTCCTTTAGACACCCCTTTCTTATCCTTTCGTCGATAAATCATGGGTGCAATTGGGGCAAAGTAGGCCGCGATTCAGCTCAATTCACCTTCTCACCTCTTGCACTTTTACCCCAAAACCCTTATGCTAATTGCATGAGGGTACAACGCGGGTATACAATCGTGGAAATTATTATTGTGCTGGCAATCATGCTGGTACTGCTGGTACTGGGTGCAGTGACGCTCAATAATGCACAGCGGTCATCGCGCGATACAGCCCGCACGACCACTGTTGAGACGGTAGCACGCAGCCTTGAATCCTTCTACAACGGCGACGCAACTGGTACGTCGGGCGAGCAAGGACACCGCTACCCGTCGGCCGAGCAGTTTTTGACCTCGCTTAATGGCACGGCAATTCGCCACATCCTCCCTGGGCTATCTGAGGATAGTTACCAATACCCATCGCGCAGTGGCCAGCAAGCGCTCTTTGTCCAGTCGCCAAGCAATGGTATTAGCAAAGATAGCGCCACGGTCGATCGCTTCGTCTACGAGCCGCGCGCCCGCGATGGTTCGCTCTGCGTCACCACCAGTCAAGAGTGCAGCCGTTTCTTCCTCTACTACCGGCTAGAGCGCGCACCAACAGTAACGATAACCATCACGAGCAACCACCAATGAAGCATAGTCCAGATGCTGGCTTTACTCTGGTGGAGATGTTGGTAACGATGGTGTTGGGTGTGCTCTTTGTTGGGACGCTCTATCAGCTGTATATTGTGACGATCCAGAGCGCAACGGAGGCCAATCGTGATGCCAAGGCAAGCATTGTGGGGTATGAGCTGCTCCGCCGCGAAGTTGGCGATGGCACACCAACGCCGTGTACAAACCGCGCGGCTAATCGCAATCTTACGACTGACCACTCGCTCGATACTGATGGCTTGCCTCAGCCCGTTAATGCCACCATTATCGTTGATTGCCCATATAGCACCACCGCACCACAGATAAGCCGTGTATCGGTAACGGTGCGCTATGGGCAAGGCTCTAGCCAATCGGAGGTTCGCCATGCGATTCTCAGCAGCCAATAATATACGAGAGCGAATGCAGCAGCTCATCCGCTGCATCTACCCTGCGCGGCGACAAGAGCGTGGCTTCACTGTAGTAGAAATGCTAGTAGTGATCCCTATTATTGTCGTGGTAGTCGGCGTATTGGTCGCTGCCTTAGTCGGGCTACTGAGTTCGATTGTTATTTCCAACCAGCGCGGCGCACTGACGTATACTATGGAAGATGCGCTCGACCAGATCGAGCAAGATGTCCGCCTGGCAACAAAAGTCGAGAGTAAGGCCATCGCAGCCAACTGGGCACAGCACTACGCGAGCGATAATGTCTTGATTCTTACCCAATACGCCACCGACCGCAACCCCTCCGATCCTCAGCGCGAGCTCATTTATCTCAATAGCCAAGCCAACCCCTGTCGCAGCCAAGCCGAGCTCGCCGCCAAACTCTACCGCACAAACAACCCTCTTACCGTCACTATCGTCTACTTCGTGCAGGGCAGCACTCTCTGGCGGCGGACTATCGTACCAAGCCAGTACGAATTTAGTGCCACCAACCCCAGCAACAACACGATGTGTGGCCAGCCCTGGCAGCAAAGCACTTGCAACTACACTGGTGGCCCTTGCAAAGCGCTCGATACACGCGTCGCGAATAATGTATCGAGTATTCGCTTTGGCTATGCAACAGGCTTTAATCAAGCGGCCAGCACCACACCAAACGATAGCACCACCGTCGTCTCTGCCACAGTGGATATTGCCGCCCTCAGCACTGGCCAGACCATTCACGCTCGAGGGTCGATGCAAGCCCGGCGGATTAATAATTAGCCACAATCGAGAGATAGGTATTGCACTGCCCGGTTATTCTCGCCGTATCACACGATCAACCGAGTAAGCCAGTACACGATACACGGCCTTGCTATACGCAATAGACTTATTATTTTGGTAAAACCCCGGCACTTTTGTCTATATCACCACCATCATACTATCTAAAAATTTCGTTATACATCTGTGCTCAAAAAGCTTGTGTTTAATGAATGTTCGTAGTATGATCGTAATATAATCAGTAACAAGGAGGGGTAACTCTGTATGACAACAAAAACTCAACGTAACCTGCGCGGTTTCACAATTGTCGAGCTTCTCATCGTGATTGTGATCATCGCCATCCTGGCGGCTATTACCATCGTCGCTTACAACGGTATCCAGCAACGCGCTCGCGACTCTGCAGCCGCTGGCGCTGCATCGCAGCTCTCGACCAAGGTAGAGGCATGGAACAGCCAGAAGGGTGAATACCCAACAGCCGCACAAGTCAGTAGCAATCTTGTTGACGATAAAGTAACTGAAGCAAAGATCGATCCAGACCTCAAGAAGAAGATCATCACATCTGGCACACCAAACAACGACACTCCTGTCTTGTATACCCAGTGTGGTAGCGGTAAGGGTGCGAAAATCACCTACAAGAAGGGCGACAAAACCGAGGATATCGTCCGCGGCAGCTGCTAAGCTTATCCTCTCAATCAACAAAAACACCCGCTCTCTGGCGGGTGTTTTAGATATACGGATGTATTACTACTGTGCCTAGCGAGACACGATTATTAATGACAGCGACAGAGACCCTTAGCCCGCCACTCTACTCCGTTGGCACTGGGAAGTCCGCCAAGAAGTCTGCAACATCGGTGCGGAGCTTAGCTAGCTCTGTCTCATCATCACGGTGGTCGATGGCTAGCCGCATCCACTCAGCAATCTGCGGCATATGCTGCGGCTCTAAGCCGCGCGTTGTTGCCGCTGGCGTACCAAGGCGAATGCCACTAGGGCGAAATGGCGGCAGTGGATCATCAGGGATGGCATTGGCATTGAGTGTCAAGCCAATCTTATCCATCGCAATCTCCGCCGTCTTGCCATCAATCCCAAAGCTTGTGTGGACATCGGCCAAGATGAGATGGTTGCTTGTGCCACCCGTCACGAGCACAAAGCCGCGCTGCTGCAACTCCTGTGCCAAAGCAGCGGCATTAGCCACCACCTGCTGAGCATAGGCGCGAAAGGCTGGCTGGAGCGCCTCGCCAAAGGCCACTGCCTTGGCGGCAATCGTATGCATATGTGGCCCACCTTGGATACCAGGAAAGACCGCCCGATCAATCAGCGTTGGAATATTTTCGAGCGTCTTGGCTGGGCGCTTGAGTGGGTTACTCACCACTCCTTTGCTAACGATGAGCCCACCACGCGGCCCGCGCAGTGTCTTGTGCGTCGTCGTCGTCATAACATGAAAACCATAGTCGAGGGGGTTCTCCGCCACTCCACCAGCAATCAGCCCTGCCACATGCGCCATATCGGCCATGAGTAAAGCACCAACCTCGTGGCCAATCGCCGCAAAGCGTGCAAAGTCTAGCTGGCGCGGATAGGCACTAAAGCCCGCCAGGATAATCTTTGGTCGATGTTCTTGCGCCATCCGCTGCAGCTCGTCATAGTCAATCTCGCCCGTTCTCACATTCTTCATTTTGTAGCGAACAAAATTATACTCACGAGCACTATGTGTCACAGGCGCACCATGCGTCAGGTGGCCACCATGACCCAGATCCATCGCAAGGATGGTATCGCCTGGTTCACACCACGCAAAGTACACGGCTTCATTCGCCTGAGCACCACTGTGCGGCTGGACATTAGCATGGTCAGCTCGGAAGAGCTGCTTGGCATGGTCGATTGCCAGCTGCTCTACTTGGTCGGTATACTGCTGCCCGCCATAGTAACGCCGGCCTGGGTAACCCTCGCTATATTTATTAGTAAAGACACTCCCAAGCGCCCGTAGTACATCACCAGAGACATAATTCTCGCTAGGGATGAGCTCCAAGCCTTCGCGTTGGCGTTGCTGCTCACGGGTGATAAGGGTAGCAATAGTTGTTTCGTGCATGGGTAATACTCCTTGTTTGTTGGTTATATCTTAGGATTCGCTATGCACTTTTCATCAAATCATATGTGTAGTATAGCACAGCTACCCAATGTGAGGACTAGACTCTTGCTCGTGCAGTGCATGGTCTTACACACAACTAAATGAAATAACAGAAAAGGGCTGATGGAGTTATTAGTGAAGCTTCGCAGTCTAACCTCCGCATTTTTCCTCACAGCACGAGACGCTTGTGTTTGACAATATATCACCGATGATATATCGTACAAGCATGGGAACAGCAAAATATCTCCGTAATATCGGAACACTCATCCAAGAAACCCGCCAAGCACGCGGTATGACGCAAGCCGAGCTCGCTACAGCACTTGGCACGAGCCAGTCGGCCATCAACCGCATCGAAAAGGGCGGCCAAAACATCAGCTTAGAAATGATCGCTCGCATTGGCGAAGTGCTCAGCAGCGAGATTGTCCGCATCAACAAGGCCGGCAAAACAAACTTCGTCATCAATGGTGGTGGCTCGCTCCACGGCGAGATTGAGGTAAAGACGAGCAAAAATGCCGCTGTCGCCCTGCTCTGCGCCAGCCTCCTTAATAAAGGCAAGACGACGCTGCGCCGGGTAGCGCGAATCGAGGAAGTTAATCGCATCATCGAGGTGCTAGAAAGCATTGGCGTGCGCTGCCGCTGGCTTGAGCATAACGACCTCGAGATCACCCCACCACGCACTCTCCATCTAGACGAGATGGATATCGCCGCAGCCAAGCGCACCCGCAGCATTATTATGTTCCTTGGGCCATTGCTCCATCAATATGAGTCATTCCAAATTCCCTTCGCGGGTGGATGCAACCTTGGCACACGGACGGTCGGACCACACATGGCGGGCCTCGCACCCTTTGGCCTGACTGTCGAGGCAACGACCGACTACTACCAAGCAACAGCCAACCCACATATGGTTGAGCACGCTATCGTCCTTACCGAGCGCGGCGACACCGTCACTGAGAATGTTATCATGGCGGCAGCGCTCCACCCAGGCGTCGTGACAATTCGCAACGCCAGCCCCAACTACATGGTGCAAGACCTCTGTTTCTTCTTGCAAAAGCTTGGGGTGCAGATCGACGGCATCGGCACAACGACCCTCACTATCCATGGTGTCAGCGAGATCAACCAAACAGTCGAATATTGTCCAAGCGAAGACCCTATCGAGGCAATGAGCTTCATTGCAGCAGGTGTAGTGACGGATTCTGCCATTACCATCCGCCGAGCGCCCATCGAATTCCTCGAGCTCGAGCTGGCCGTACTACGCGGCATGGGCCTGCAGTACGAGCTCTCCAACGAATACCCAGCGCGCAATGGCCAGACTCGCCTGGTCGATATCAGCCTGCACAAGTCGACCCTCACCGCCCCACAAGATAAGCTCCACAGTATGCCCTTCCCGGGCATCAATATGGATAATCTCCCCTTCCTTGGTCTCATCGCCACGGTAGCAACGGGCCGCACTCTGGTGCACGACTGGAGCTACGACAACCGCGCCATTTACTTCACCGACCTCACCCGTCTCGGTGCACAAGTGGAGATGGTCGACCCGCACCGCGTTTACATCAGTGGCCCCACCCGCTGGAAGCCTGCCGATGTCGTCGCACCACCAGCCCTGCGCCCCAGCGTCGTCGTAATGCTCGCGATGCTCGCAGCCCCTGGGCGCTCCATCCTGCGCGATGTATACAATATCAACCGAGGCTACGAAGACTTCGCTAACCGACTCAACACTCTCGGGGCGGATATCGAAACAACGTGGGAATATTAGCCGCTTCTTAGCTTGTCTTACCACGCCAATAGAGAGACCTCTCACAACGTAGAGGTTCTCTTGTTATATGTCGCATTGTGCGCAGACTTTGCATACATAGAGCCTAAGTCTTAGAAGGTCTACTTTTTCACCGTCAACCCCCCGTTCGCTAGTATTTTGTCTGATGAACTGCGAAGATCGATTGTTACCTCGCATAGCACGAGAAAATAAATGCAAAAAAGTAAGAGCGCACGAACAAACACATCAGACACATGCTTTGATATTCTGATGATAACCAAGTGAAGTCACCACTGAGCAGAATGAGGTGATAATTGCCAAACATCAACCTCTTACGCTAAGCTGATGACCTATCGAGTCTGGTGGCAAGCTTCCCCTCCATAAGACGAAGCGGCAAAGATAAAGATAATGATCGAGCACAGAAAAAGCAGCTGTGCGCTTCATATTTTCTCATAATAAACTTACTACAGTTACAGTAGTAAGTAGCAAAACGACATCAAACCAAAATAAAACCCCGGAATCATCCGGGAATTTATTTTGGGGTGGATAATGAGACTTGAACTCACGGCCTCCGGTGCCACAAACCAGCGCTCTAACCAAACTGAGCTATATCCACCAGACAATTGCACAGCAAACCTGCTGCGCTGCTGACATGCTGTATTGTAGCAGAGATAGCGCAGTTTGTCTATTACCTGCGGCTGTTCATCCTCAATCTCAAAACTTTACTACCTTATACCTCTCTCCTCACCAGGTTGCTTGCTTTTCCTCAGGCTTATCACCGCTTCTATAGTGAGTCTTCCTATCTATAATAGGGGTCATCACTATATTTCATTGGGTAGAGCAGATGATTAAAAATGACGAATGGATAGGGTAGGTAAATACTGAAGTTAACTAATTTAGCGCGCCTTCTTGCGACGCCACAGTGCCTCAACGCACATCACTAGCCACAAGCCAAGTGCAATTGCCCCAACCGCCCCACCAAACCACACATGCCCCGCACTATAGCCATGTTGATTAATCATCCGGGTGAGCAAGCTAATCGCCACGACATCACCAAGCAACGTAAACATATTCAGCGCGGAGAGGAGCGTCGCTTTATACGTATGTTGTAGCTCGCTGAGGATCTTCGACTGCAGAACAATCGGTCGCACTCGCGTATATGCAGTAAATAGCACAACAGCAATGACCGCAATAATTGGGCTTGGCGTCACGCCCATCAAGACAATACACAGCGCCATAATCCACGCATCCACCCAATAGAATGCCAGTGGCCGCAGGCGATCAAACCAATGGACATACCAACCTAGTAACGCTCCGCCAAGACTCCCGACTGCCGCAATCACCCCAAACCACTCTACAGCAATACCAACGTGCTGGAAGAGGAGCTCGCGATATTCTAGCCCTTTATTCGACACGCCAGCCAAGAAACCAGCGAAGATAAAGAGGGCGAGATTTTTCGCGGTAATGATCGCGCGAGCAGCCTGCCGTGGCCGCTGAGCCTGTGCAGTCGTGCGGCGCGGTGGATGAGCAAAGCTCAGCGCCAACCACACCGTCGCAGCAAGCGACAAAAAGCCAATCAAAAACGGGAGTGTATGATGAATACGGTACGTGAGTGGCACTACAATAATGAGCACGGTATTCCCAATCAATCCATACGTCTGGGCACGGCCCATCACCTTGGTATAGTCGCGCGCTCGCCCCAGCGCTGTCAAGGAATCGTGCATAAATGCCTCGACCGCACCAGACTGAAACGCATAGCCACCAAAGAACAAAACTGAGGCAATCAGCCCGCCCCAGAAGCTCGGCCACACAGCATACAACAGTGGCGACGCCACAGCAATGCTCGCACCAAGGATAATCGCTCGCCGGTTGCCAAACTTATCGGCCACATAACCCGCTGGCATCTGCAGCGCCGCCTGGACGATAGACGAGATAACAACCATCAGTGCTAGCTCATCCAAACTCACTTTACCAACATTCACCAGCTGCACCGTAATGAGCGGCAAGTAGACACGCTTGGTAAAAATCCGAAACCACGAATATTTGATAATGTTGCGCTTGAGGAGGTCGTGGTTGGTCACATCTTGCATAAATCTCGCTGTACTATAGCATGGCTTCGCGCAGCATGTAAATGCATTTTGTATGTAATAAAAACAACCCCATCGAGATGGGGTATAACGATAAAAATGGCGCCCCGAGTAGGATTCGAACCTACGGCCTTAGGCTTAGAAGTCCTCTGCTCTATCCAGCTGAGCTATCGGGGCATGGGTTTATTATAGCAGGTTTCTTGGCAGGTGTGGTATGATAAACGAAGCATGAAACACACGAACGAAAATTATCGATACTTTAGCGTTATTCTCGCAGTATATGTTGCGGCGCTACTCATCTCCAACATTGCCGCTACCAAACTAGTGGCACTCGGCCCACTTATCCTTGATGGCGGGGCGGTACTCTTCCCGCTCGTGTATATCTTTGATGATGTCATGACAGAGGTCTATGGCTATCGCCGGGCACGCCGCGCTATTTGGACGGCCTTTGGGGTCATGCTGCTGGCGATTGGCTGCTTTACACTGGTACGCTATCTGCCTGCCGCGGCGGAGTATCACGACCAAGCCGCTTACGAGGCAGTGCTGGGCTTCTTCCCACAGATCGTCGTGGCAAGCTTGCTTGCCTTCCTGACGGGGAGCTTCCTCAATTCATACATCGTTGCCAAACTCAAGATTGCCACGAAAGGTCGGCAACTATGGCTGCGTTTGCTTGGGTCTACAGTGGTGGGGAGCTTGTTTGACACCGTTATATTCTGCGTCGTTGCTTTTGGCGGGCAGCTCACGGGGGGGGCATTGCTCAACTATATCGCCGTTGGGCTTGGCTTCAAACTTGCCGTTGAGGTCGTCTGCTTACCACTTACCTATCGCGTCATCGCCGTGCTCAAGCGGCGCGAATCCGTCGATACCTACGACACCACCACCAACTTCACACCATTTCGTTTGCGTGTCTAGCGGGCAAGTTGTTCGCTGTGGCAGATTTGCATCTCTCTCAGAATATGAATAACGCAGTGCTTCCATCCCGGTAGAACAAAAAGTTGCCCATGGTGATTATTGCAGTATGATCATTGAAGAGCCCAGTATTTTAGAAAAAATACTAAGACCCTTTTAGCGTTTTTAAAGAGACGGTGGCGAGAGAAAGGGCTGATAACGGAGAAAAGATTGACTATGCAAACTCTTTTCCCTAGTTGTTATGTGAATGCATACTACAGCCTATGAACTCATCAATCGCTACTGGCGATAATACTGTGCCAAAAAATGATCCCGAAAGGCGTAGAATGTGCCATCCTCGAGGCTGTGGCGGATGTCGTCGACAAGCTTGATGATAAAGCGCTCGTTGTGGATCGACAGCAACGTCCCCGCCAGGCTCTCCTTGGCGCGGAGTAAGTGACAGATATAGGCCGCAGTGTAATGCTGGCAGGTGTAGCAATCGCACTCCGCCATAATAGGCGCAAACAGTTCGCGATATTTCGTCCCACGCATATTCACCCGCCCATGCGGCGTGTAGGCAGCACCATTGCGTGCTACGCGAGTTGGGCTTACGCAATCAAAGGTATCAATACCCTGCTCAATCGCCGCAAAGATATCATCTGGCTCCGAGATGCCAAGCAAATGCCGTGGGCGGCTTTCAGGCAAGATCTCGTTCACCCACTGGATAGTCTGGGCCATCGTTTCTTTCTCTAGCGCCCCACCAATACCATAGCCATCAAAATCCATTGCGCCAAGGCGTGCTGCGGTTTGCTTACGCAGGTCCTCATAATTCGCCCCTTGCAAGACACCAAAGAGCGCTTGATACGGCTTATCTGGCCGAGTAGCCCGAAGACGCTTGACCTCTGCTAGGCTGCGCTCTGCCCACGCATGGGTACGCGCCAGTGCCTCCACTTGGTATTCATACGGGTCAATCAGCGAGGTCAGCTCATCAAAGGCAAAGGTAATATCTGCCCCAATTCCTGCCTGGATTTGCATCGACAGCTCTGGCGTAAACTTATGCAATGAGCCATCGAGGTGCGACTTAAACATCACGCCATTATCATCCACCCAGGCGTGCCGGCTCGACTTCTTGGCAATCGCAATCTCTTCATCCACATCAGTGCTCATCGCCAGCACCTTCTTAAAGCCCGAGCCGAGGCTCAGTACCTGAAAGCCGCCGCTGTCGGTAAAGGTTGGACCACTCCAGTGCATAAACTTACCCAAGTATCCGGCCTTCTCTATTAGCTTGTGTCCCGGCTGTAGGTAGAGGTGATAGGCATTAGCCAAGACAGCTTGCGCGCCCACGCTAGCTACCATCTCGGGCACCATTGCCTTCACATTCGCCTTTGTGCCCACCACAATGAAGGCTGGCGTCTTGATATCGCCATGCGGAGTGTGAATCACGCCCGTCCGCGCCAACGTCTGCGGCATGCGGCGAGTAATGGTAAATGAGAATGGTGCTGGCATAGTATGATTGCGTTCCCTATACCCCTCGGGGTATTTTACATTGAAATAATCGTGTTTCGCGCAAGGAGAAAAGCTCCCTCTCGCAAAAATCTCCCTTTATTGTACCACAAGCACTGAGCGGAATAGTGTTGATCCTCTACCTACCTATCACCCTAACAAATAGATTATAAGTGCCTGCTATAGCAGTCGACTCCGTCACTACTACAAGATCTCAATACTTGAGAAAATATAAATTCTTATAGGTGATATATGGTCAGAAACACCTCCAGAGCACCTGCTTCGCAATGTTAGAACGATACACTCATGATTGCACGCTCCCTAGATAAAGCGATAAGCAACCAACATATAGTCCGAATAGAGGAAAGCAAAGGCTTTCGTGCCCACACTACGCAACTCGCCGCGCGGGTTGGGTGTGACGCGCTTGCGCTTGTTGCAGCGCCACCACGACATCGCTCTCCGCACGCTCTTGGCCTGCTGGATGCGGCGCTAAGCCTGTCTTAGCCTGCAACCATTCACTGGCAGACCGCGGCATAAGCTTTTGTACAAGGTCTGTCGCCACCATACCGAGCGTTGCAGCAACTACTTTGGCATCCTTCTTTAGCGAGGCTGTCTCAGCGTATACAACATCCTGCTCCATCATATGAATTGTATCTAGCTCGTAGCCAGGCTCATGCTGTTCTTTGCTATAAGGTGCCATAATGCCGGGGCGAGCCGTCTTGCGCGCCTCAATCCACTGCTGCTTAAGGCCTTCAGGAATGTCGGGGTTAGCAAGAATGTCATTATATACTTCGCCTGTGGCTAGTGGCCTTGGCCCGACGATCGCCATCTTGCCACGCAATACTTGCAGCAGCTGGGGCGCTTCGTCCACATGCGCCTTGCGTACGAGCTTGCCAATTGGCCCTGCGCTACTGTGGTTATAGCCATTAGCCGAGGCAGTGTTGCGCACTGCACCACGGAGTGTCCGCAACTTTGGCACCTTAACGAGGTTATCAAGATCACTGCCATAGCGCTCCTGCACGAAGAGCGTTGGCCCATCGCCAAGCTCCTTATGCATCGCCGCAGCGGCAACGAGAGCAGCCGAGCCCATACAAACCAGCAAAGGAACCGCCACGACTCGGTCAAACCAGCGCTTCTCAGCACTTTTGTTATAGGCTTTGCCGTGTTTTGTTCTATTTTTTTGTGACATCCGTTCGATGGTAGCACAATGTTGCATATATGTCAACAGTATCGTGCCTAATCCTTCCTTTTTCACTTGATTTAGTGTAATTGTTATAAAGTATTGCACCCTTTAGGGCCACGCCAAACCAAAGAAGAGGCTACGACCTCTCTTCATCCAGTCTGATTCGCTGCTCTCAACAAAAACATCGCTCCGTTTGCGAAGTAATGCTCATTTTCTTGCATCTGTGGTGGCAATATACGCCAAAGCTCGAACCTATTTCGAACGTAAAAGCTGAACCCGTGCAGGCTCAGCCCTCGACCCAAAGCTAGCCTTATAAACCGTATTTCACAGAAAGCTCTAGATCAAATAGTTTCAACATTCCGCCTATAAGCTTTGCTAAGTTCACTTACTAGAGCTTCATCCAGTAGCTCACCAGATAGCTCCATAAAATATACAAACTTATCACGGAGTCGCTTTTGCATATCAGTCGAAGCCAAGTGATAGTAGTAACTATTCTGAATGAGGTCTGCTGCGCGGATTGATAGGGCCTCGCTACCAAGCTCAGCCGTGCGAGCAAAAGACTGCATGATGTCTTGAGTATCTGAAACTGTGAGAGCATCGACATACACTGCAACCTGATGTCCAAAGCTTTGCTCGACATCGTCGATAGTAATATCTGTATCTTCAACAACATCATGAAGAACCGCAGCAATCACGACATCTTGCGGGAAACCTCTCTCCCAGAGCATCTCTGCAACTTGAATCGAATGAAGCAATACTGGTTTGGTGTTATGTCCAGAGTCTTGCAAAGCATTCGACAGGAAGAATAAGGCTCGCTCTATCTCGTGCTTATCATATTCAAATTCTGCGATATGCGCCTTTTCCATCTTGTTTTACTCCTTGTTGCCAATAGGATTGGCTAATTTTCTATCAACTTGCAGCTCAACTATCTCTTCGTTCCCAATCTTGTCATCTAACATCGCCTGTAAGTCCCTACCATAATAGCTCGCGAGAATTACAGTGATCGGACCCGAGTGCGTTACGATTAATACGCATGCGTCCTTGCCGGCTTCGTATATACGATTTACCGCATTGATAACTCGTGTGGCCATTATCTCGTTTGATTCTCCATCAGGAAATCGCACTTTCATATAACCACCCTCTATATGCGGAATGGCATCGTAGGGCAACCCCTCGTATTTTCCAAAACTAATTTCTCGTAGATCCTTGTCAGAAGTAGCCTTCTGTAGACCAAGTATGTCCGAGATGATCTGCGCAGTCTGCACAGACCTTCCAAGATCAGATGTATAGACACGATCAATTTTCTGAGATAGCTTCTTAATTTTTAGAGCCTTACGCTCCGCCTGCCGAACGCCAAGAACAGTCAGCTTGCTATCGCGTTGACCCATGGTAATGCCGCAGGCATTACCATCAGCTTGGCCATGCCTAGTGATGAGAAGCTTCATGGTTCCATTGTCTCATGGCTAACGTAAATTGTTGCTGTACTTCGTCGGTAGCTTCATCTGCGTTACTATTATCCTCCAGGTATGTAACAGCCCGCATAAGATACCAAGGTAGTATAGACTCAGCAATTCGATGCGGGTCTGCTTGACCAGCAGCCGAGCCTGCACAGGTTCAGCTTTTACGCTCGAAATAGGTTCGAGCTTTGGCTCCGCCAAAGTCTAGAAAAAGCCACCCTACAGGGCGACCGTTTCCAATTTTGTTCCGAAATGGTGCGGGTGCGGAGAATCGAACTCCGATCCCAAGTTTGGAAAACTTGTATACTAGCCGCTGTACGACACCCGCATGCGCTATCCATTATATCACTTTTTTATGTATAATAAAGGTATGACCCGAGGACTCCATCGCTTACGCGGATCGAGCATACACACCAATGGCGTCGCGCGCAATACCCGCACCATCGTCAATGGCGCTAAGACGTCATCTCTACGCGTCGACCAACGTCAGCACCAATCCATCCAAGAGCGCCGTGCCAACCACTTGCGCTACCAAAGTTCGCACACCATGATGGGTTGCCGGCCAGTCGCAGCTGATAGCAGCCGTATTGATGACGAAGCACCCTATATGAACAACGAACGCCTCCGAGGCAGTGGCGAGGGGCCACGTGACCCATCAGGATCGCGACCAGGCACCGCCACCTACGCCCGCCGGCGCGACAACACCGTGCACACACCGCGCCAACCACAGCCAGCCTATAGCAAACCAGCCACGAAGCCAAACTTCCGCCCAGGATTTATGCAACCAAACCAAGGTCAATAGTCACGCGGCTTTGGCCCGCATTGCTAGAGGTTATATTCTACAAAATACTTCTAGCACTGTAAGAGTGCCACTTCTTGCTCTTAAATTTTCTCCTAAGGATGGCGAGCCTGCGCTTTCAAGCGTCCTCGAGAACCCCTTCATATCTTCGCTCTTCTTATTCCAATGCGTGGCCCATCAATAGAATGAGCACTTTCTTACTATCATTCCCTTATAGAGCTAAGGCTAATTGCTCAAAAGTGCCATACTCTTACCGCTTATACTCTGGTGGGATGATTTCATCTGCTGTTACAACCTCTGGTGCACCATCAGTCTGGAAAGCTTGGCGGGCTTGCTCAAGCGTGACGGTAATAGTGCTGCCAGGTGCCACACTGCCGCTCAGCATCTGGCGCGCCACAGTATTCTCCACCGCTTTTTGCACTACACGGCGCATTGGGCGAGCACCAAGCCGTGGGTCGTAGCCACGCTCAACGAGGAATAGCTTAGCATCATATTCTACCGCAACCGAGACCTTTTGCTGGGCGAGCGTGGCATTGACCCCCTCGAGGATAAGGTCGAGCACTTGCACCAGTTCTTCCTTAGTAAACGGCCGGAAGAGGACGATTTCGTCAAAACGGTTGAGGAACTCGGGGCGGAACTGGCCACTGTTGATGAGCTCGTCGGTAAACTGCTGCTCGAATTGCTCAAGTTTATAGCCATGATCGATATATTCGCGGATGCGGTCGGCCCCAGCGTTGCTTGTAGCAATGACAATCGCATCGCGGAAGCTCACCTCACGGTTCTTAATATCGCGCAGGATCCCCTCATCCAGCAGCTGCAGCAAGGTTGCTAATACCTCTGGCGCGGCCTTCTCAATTTCATCCAGCAGCACCACGCTAAAGGGCTGTTTCATCACCTGGGCGGTTAAGCTGGCTGGGTCATCAGCGCCATCGGCAATTAGGCGCGACACATCCTCAGGCCGGACATATTCGTTGAGGTCAATCCGGACAATCTTGCCCTCACCACCAAAGTACACGTCAGCCAGAGCCTTGCTCAGCTCTGTCTTACCCACTCCTGTTGGCCCAAGAAAGAGAAAGGTGCCAATTGGCCGATTTTGGTTGCGCACACCGGCTCGTGCTCGGCGCAAGGCGTCACTTACTACGCTGACCGCTCGCGTTTGGTTGACCATTCGCTGGTGGATGAGCGCCTCCATATTGAGCAGTCGCTCACGATCATCGGCAGTACTCGCCACACTTATCTTCACATCCATCGTCTGCTCAATAGCTTGCTGCACCGATTGCTTCGTCACAATGCCATCCTCGTGGTAGCTTGCGGCCGACTCGAGCAGCTTGATGGCTTGGCCCGGCATGGCAAGATCATGAATATAACGCGCACTGAGCCGATACGCCTCGTGCAGCGCTTGATAGCGGTAAGCCACATGGCGCTGCCCTTCAGTGATGACAGCTTGCTCTTGCAGGACGCGCAGTGTTTCAGCTTCGTCTGTGGGTGCTATGGAAATGCGATTGAGCGCATTGGCAAGCGATGGGTTGCGCCGGCCAATCTGCAAAAATCGCTGCTCATCCATGCTCAGAATAACCCTCAGGCGTCCTGCTTCGAGAATAGGCAGCAGCACATTGGTGAGATCCACCGCACCAATCCCTTCCTCAAAGAACAGCTGAGCATTATCCAGACAAATGATGATATTTTTGGCAGTATATGCCTCACCAAGGACGCGCATAACAAGGTTCTCGAGCTCACCTCGGCCTGGTGCCGCAGCGATGAGCGACGATGAGTCGAGAATGAACACCTGCCGAAACTTGAGACTACTCGGCAAATGCGCCGAGGCATCGAGGAGCCGCTCGGCAAAGGCGTGGATGATGGTCGTCTTGCCTGTGCCAGCCTGCCCTACCAGCACGGCATTCTGCCGCCCACGGGTACCAAAGATGTCGATGAGCTGATCAATCGCCTTGGTGTGCGACGCCACATCAACAGAGAACATCCCGCCACCACGACTAATTTGCTCACTGATATTCTGTCCAAAGCGACGCAGTAGCGGAATATAACCAAACGACCAATCGCGCGCCACCCCACCAGTGCGCCGTGGCTGATGAATCTGCGCTACCAATTGACGCAAGTGGTGCTGCCACTGCACAGCGCCATCGAGATCTTCGTCGTCAAGCTGGAGCTCCGCCAGGATATTTTGGTAGCCAGGCACACTGCGCACCAAAGCCACCATAAGCACACTACCGGTGATTTGCTCGAGCTGGTTGTACTGGCGGATACGATCGGCAAATTGCCAAAACTCGGGCATAATACTCGGGTCGTCACTCACGAGATCCTGCATAAGCGCTGGGCTAAGACCGAGTCGCAATGCCATAAACAGCCCATCATTGACTGAGCGCAATGCCCAGGCGACATCGCGCGGTGTTGGCGCGGCAGGCAACCGACCCAGAACGTCACCTGTAAGCAAACCGTCAGCCGTGCTACCACTGATGGGCAAATGGGCAATCTCACCCTGATACCACCGATGCAGTCCATATGGCACCACAGCCAAGCTCGCGACAAACCACCCTAGTGGCAGCTCAATCGCCAGCAATGCTCCTGCCCCTGCTAAGAATAGCACAAATGGTGCCCACCACCAGTGATCGAAGCGGCCCATCTGCACACCCAGGCGAGCCTTCTTAGCACGCAAACTATCATAGTGAAAGTCACTTACCATGGCAGCCACCCCACTATCGCAAGCCCCACCCCTAGCAGTGGCAGTACAGGCACAAGCGCCCACGCAATAATAAAGACAAGCCCCGCCGCAGCGGTTACTGCTAGCGCTACAATGCCAAAAATAATCATAAAGCTCCGCACGATGCCGCCAATCGTCCGCGAGATGAGACGGTCAAAAAATGCCCGAATCTGCACGCCAATCGGCCCATCCACCGCTCCTGCCGATATCTGCCGAAACGGCGCAAACCATGTTCGCACCAAGAGATCGATCGAAAAATAATCAAATACACTCACCAGCTTCCCCCATACCATCGCGATCCGCTGCCACCACCCAGCGCCATACCACCACGCAAAAAATCCAACTACTATCATAGTATGCATTGTAACGCACTAGCGTAATTTGTGCTATATATCGCACCATAAATAAAGGGTGATTCATGCTATAATAAACACCATGATTCGTATTACAACTCTTGTGGGCAAAGGGGTGCAGCGCGCAGCTCGGTTGCGCGGTGGTGGTTCGGCATTGCCAGGCCTCGTCGTCGAGAAGCTCGATCGGCACTTTCTTGCCCGTACGCTTGATGCTCTACCGCATGGTGTGGTAGTAGTAAGTGGCACTAACGGTAAGACAACTACCACCAAGATGGTTGTAGCTCTACTGGAGAGCCAAGGCCTCCGCGTCTTTACTAATCGCACGGGGAGCAACTTTACCCGCGGCGTGGCAGCAGCACTGCTTGAGGCGGTTGATACCCATGGTGTTTTGCCGGCGGATATTGCCGTGCTCGAGCTGGACGAAGCGCATGCGGTGCACTTCGTCAAGCAAGTTGCCCCACGCTATTGTTTACTACTCAACGTCCTGCGCGACCAACTCGATCGCTTTGGCGAGATTGACTACACGGCGCAGCTGCTTCACACCATCGCCATGTGCACCACAAATGGCATTGTTCTCAATGGCAACGACCCACGGCTCACACGGCAAGAATTTACTGCCGATCTCACAGCACCAATAAGCCGCTATGGCGTCGATCCATCACTTGCCCACCTCTTCCCAAGCGACGATACCATGCGGAGCGCCCCAGGTCAGGCTACAGCCACCACCGATACTGATGTGACACTATGCCACTTATCTGACCAAGCTGCAACTTTCCGCTTCGACGACGCAGACCACCCTGTCTCACTAAAGCTCAAAGGCAGCTACAATGCCCAAAACGCTACTGGCGCCATCGCCCTTGTGCGTGCCATCATGCAAGATAAACTCGATACACCCGCCATGCTCGCTGCCCTCGCTCAGGTCGAGCCAGCCTTTGGCCGCGGCGAAGCGCTAACCGTCAATGGCCAACCCTGCGAGCTCGTCCTCGTCAAGAACCCGAGCGGCTTCCGCCTGAGCCTAGCATCGTTTGACCCTCACAAGACTGCTACAATGATCGCCATCAACGACCAATACGCCGACGGCCGCGACATGAGTTGGCTATGGGATGTCGACTTCGACACACTTCGGCCCACCGGCGTCGCAATGGTGAGTGGTGTACGCGCCTACGATATGGCGCTGCGCCTCCAGTATGACGAGGTAGAAGCTCGGCGCGTTATACCTAGCCTCAAGCAAGCGCTGGCAGAGTTTGTCCAGGCCAACCGCGGCACCCCCTTGCGCATCTACTGTACCTATACCGCCATGCTTGCCTTGCGGCGCGAATTAGCTCATTACACAGAGGTAAATGCTGTATGAAAGACAACACTATCACCATCCTCCAACTCTACCCTCACGCCATGAACATCTATGGCGACTGGGGTAATACCCTCACGCTCAAGCGACGGCTCGAGTGGTATGGCTACAGCGTGCGGCTCGTTGAGTACAACCCAGGCGATACCTTCCCAACCGATGTCGATATCATCGTGGGCGGTGGCGGCCAAGACTCTGGCCAGGCCACCATTCAGGATGATTTACTCGCGATTGGCCCCACCCTGCAGCGCCTCGCTGATGATGGTGTGCCAATGCTGGTGGTGTGTGGGCTCTACCAGCTATTTGGGCGATTCTTTAAGACCACTCAGGGAGCGATCATTCGTGGAATTGGTCTCTTTGATATCGAGACAGTCGCTGGTGAGCAGCGCCTGATTGGCAATATCGTCACTGCCAGCAGCGACTTTGGCGAGATTATTGGCTACGAAAACCACAGTGGCCTCACAACCCTTGGGCACAGTGTACCACCCCTGGGTATCGTATCGCGTGGAGCGGGTAACAATGGCACCGACCAAACCGAAGGAGCGCGCTACCGCAATGTGATCGGCACCTACCTCCATGGCTCGCTCCTACCCAAAAATCCACGCATTGCCGACTTCCTAATCGAGCAAGCAGTATCGCGGCGCTATGGTGAATTTGCGCCCTCTGTCCTCATCGATGATACCTTTGCCACCAAGGCACGCACTGTTGCAAGCAAGCGACCACGCTAGCGTGTCGCTATGCCCCTCAGTTTTTTAGACCATAGATTCATCAGTATTGGATATCCAGACCTCGGGTCCATATTTCCTCACCACAACATTTAGACAATCTTAAGCGTACTTTTAGCAAATCTGCTATACTAGATCATTGTGACAACCCAACCAAAAGCCAGCGCGTCCTCTGTTGGGCGCATCGTTAGTCTCGACCTCATGCGCGGGTGGTTTTTGGTTATCATTATTCTCGACCATCTCACCTACTTTCCCAATGGCCTCACTTTCCTCACTGGCGACAGTCGTCTCGCTGTATCGGCAGCCGAAGGGTTCTTCATTATATCCGGCCTTGTCCTGGGCATTGTGCGCGGTGCCAAGCTCCGCAGGCAGCCCCTCATGGCAGCGACGCGCTTGCTCTGGAAGCGGGCTGGTACGCTCTACCTCACGAGCATTATCGTGACGATGCTATCGCTCCTGATTAGTTGGTTCTTTATTGATAATAAAGGTGTCAAATTGCCCTTGCCGCTGCCCGACGGTAATTGGCTTGGCCTGGCGTGGGATATTATCACCTTGCAGCAATTCTATGGCTGGGCGGACTATCTGCGCCTGTATGCACTGTTTATTGCGGTAGCACCGGGTGCGCTCTGGCTGCTGCGGCGCGGCAAGTGGTATATCGTGCTAGGACTCAGCCTACTGGTGTGGGCACTGACGCCACGGCCTGTTAGCGAGCTATACCAGCCACTCACCTGGCAGGTGCTATTCTTTATGGCTTTTGCCTTGGGCTACTACCTACCAGAGATTACTGCGCGCTGGCAATCGTGGCCGCTTGGCCGTCGGCGCATTATCAAGCGCAGTATTGCGACGCTCTTCGCCCTCACGCTCTTTGCCGACGCATACGTTACCTTTGTGGCACATGGGCTGGGCGACGGCTTCCATCAGGCACTTGCTGCAGCCGATACCGCACTCGACAATCAGTTCCTCAAGCTCGACCTGCCACTGCCTCGGCTTGCCCTGTCGTGGCTCTGGTTTGCTGGGTTCTTTATGCTGTTTCGGCGGTTCGAGGATCGCATCAAGCGGTGGCTAGGCTGGATTTTGCTGCCGTTTGGCCATAATTCGCTCTATGTGTATACGGTGCATGCGTTCGTTATTCTCGTCATACATCTCTTTGTGGCACCAGATTATTATATTAGCGATTTTTATTTTACGTCGGTCGATCGCTTTTATGAGATCCCTGGTAACTTTGCTCTGTCTATGAGCGCCGTTGCGCTCATCTATCTTGCCGTCAAGACGAAGTTTTTGATGAAGATCATTCCACGCTAATAGGGGTCAGCTGGAGAAATAGACCTGCTTTTGTTTCATTGATCTATCCCATCAATCAGTACATCTTTGCTATACATCTCCCATAAAAAACAGAGGCCGCGCGAGCCTCAATTATCTATGGTATACCCGGCAGGGTTCGAACCTGCGACCTTTGGTTCCGGAAACCAACGCTCTATCCAGCTGAGCTACGGGTACGTATAGTGGTATTGTACCACGGATGATTATGGCTTTGCTAGTGGATTTTTTGCCAACAAATCGGTACTATAAAAGATATGAGTAAACAACTAGCGCGGCAACAATCTGCCGCTCGGGTCAAGAATTCCGCCCTTATTCTCGCTAATCGACTATTTCCCCTTGTCTGTAAGATGCGACGCCACTGGTTTCGCATCGTCATTGTGGTAGCACCACTGGTGGCAATGGCACTGTGCTGGTGGATTGGCAGCCAGCAGAGTGTATGGTTTGATGAGGCGTATTCGGTGTGGCTGGCCAAGCAGCCAATTGGAGAGCTCATCCGCCTCACTAGTATCGATACGCACCCGCCGCTCTACTATCTCATCCTCAAGCTCTGGGCTAGCGTGTGGGGCTATAGCGAGCCTGCCTTGCGCGCCCTTAGCATCCTCTGCTATGGCGGTGCGATGGTTATTATGGGGTGTTTTGTGCGGCGTTGGTTTGGCACGCGAGCCGCGGGGTATGCACTCCTCACCCTGATTGGCACACCGCTGCTGATGCGCTACGGCTTTGAGATACGGATGTATGCTTTGGGGTCACTCATCGGTGTGAGCGCCACTGCTGTACTGGCACGCGCCTGGCACGATGACCGCTGGCGCGACTGGATGCTCTATGCAGTGCTTGTCGCCTTCGGCATGGGGACGCTGTATTATAGCGCCCTACTCTGGCTGGCTCAGCTGCTCTGGCTGATGGTTATGACCTACCGCCGCCAAGGCTTACAACAGTGGTGGAAGCTACCGTGGCTTTGGGCATATGTCGTGAGCTTTATGCTGTTCTTGCCATGGCTGCCGACCTTCTTGGGGCAGATTGGCAATGGTGCTTTGGCCGAGATTGGCCAGCCGATGAATCTGCAGAATTTGCTCGGCATCGCATCCTTCAATATGATTTATAAGCCGTCTTGGCTGCTGGGTGTTGTGTCGTCGCAGCTTGTCCTTATTATTATCTGTGCAGTTGCCTGGGCATGGCCGCGTGCCATGCGTTCGTTGCCACATCCCGAGCTTGCTTGGCTATTGCTTGCTCATATAGGTGTACCTGTCGCGGCACTGGTCGTCGTGTCGCTGTCCGCCCCAATGTATGTCGAGCGCTACCTTGCTCATGTGGCAATCAGCGGCGTTACTGTTGCGAGTGTTGTTCTCTATACGGCCTGTGCGGCGCTGCATCGTTCGCCACTGCGCTGGCACAAGGCTGCATCGACTGCTCTCTTAGTGCTCTTGCCAGTGATTATGGTTTATGGCATGGTGCAGCTATCATTGCAGGGTAATTTCAACTTCCAGCGCGATGAGCGGCCCAACGTGAAGCAGATTGCTGCTCAGCTCGGCACCTGCCGCGATGGGAGTGTCATCCTTGTGGCCGACCCGTACATTGCCATAGAGATAAGCTATTATCTCGAGCAAGCGCAGTCACATTGCCCCATCTACATGGCCTATGTGGGTGGCCCACTGATGGGCGGCTACGCACCGCTCGAAGGGAGCACCACGTACCGTAAGGTAGCCGACACCACTCAGCCCTTTACCGATGCCAAAAAAATCAACGTTCTCTACTATAGCAGCTCGACCGCAACCACCACCCCAACACTACCCAGCGCTTACACTCTGCGCTCCGTCACTGGTGACCCACTCGTGCTGATGCAGTTTGCCCGTGACTAGTGCTCGAGCATTATACCATCTCTACAGTGGTGGATAGTTCATAGCCTCACCTATTAATTGCAGATTACCCCGCCATCATCTACACTAGAAGGACAAGGAGGCATGTATGATCGAACAACTCAAAAGACAGCTTATTGGTGCGTGGTGGGTGATTATTATCATTAGCCTGTCATTGATTATCTTTGGTGGCGTCTCGCTTGCGATGCCAGCAGTGACGCTCACTGTTTTGATGACAGTCCTTGCAGTTTTGATCATCGTCTGGGGATTGTCGCAGCTAGTGCGTGGTTTACAAGTAGCAGACGGCCAAGCCAAGACATTCCTCGTAGTGGCAGGTGCGCTGCTTATTCTGCTTGGCATAGTAATGCTGGCTAACCCTCGGGTTAGTGTGGCAACGCTCAGCTTTGTACTTGGCTGGGTGGTGATGCTGCGCAGCCTCATCGACCTTGCACTCAGCCGCATCTTTCCCGCCAGGAGCCGCACGCGAGCGCTCTGGCTCATGTCTGGTGTGATCGGCGTGATCGTGAGCTTCATCCTCTGGCTCTTCCCAGTGGGCAGTGCTCAGCTTTTCGTCCAAATCGTTGGTGGCTATGCACTGGTCAATGGTATCATCCTCCTTGCCAATGCCATCGAGCTGCGCCGCACGGTGGGCCGCCGTATGCGTAGGCATCGCACAGCCAACAAGCCAATCGACCGCGGTGAGGTGATTGATCTGTAGTATATATTACAATATTTACACCTTAAAACTTGTGTTGTTTCCCCTCCTCAACCATTCTCAGGATCGACGTCTTACGAATACCAATCTCTCAGCATTAGTGCTGCAAGTCAGGTTGCCGCAACGAAATTTCATAAGGCAGCGAGGGAAATGCGGTTAGTATAAAAAGGGCTAGGCTTGAGGCCGTACTACCTTAGCCTTGCCCCATTCATTGCTATTTTAGCTGGCAGAGTATACGGCTCGCGGAGAATACATTTGGTTTAGATCTTTATTGATGCTAAAATTTTACCTCTGCAACTCCGGCTCGCACACTGCCGGTTGGGTTGGCTCAACGGCGCGAATCACATGACAGTAGCGCAGCACACCATCGGTCGCTCGCGACTCATTCTCGCCAGATTGTGCCTGGTAGGCATCACACCCGCCCTCTTTGGGCTCGCTCTCTGAGCCCTTTATATGATAGACAAGCCCCCGGGTGGTGCGCGTCGTTGCTTCTATGCAGTATGTTGCCGATGCGACATATTTGAGCGTCGCCGTAATATTCTCACTCTTGTGATAATCAGCTGGGAGCGACGTTGGGTAGCCATTATAAAACGTCCGGTAGGCCGTCATAGCCGCCCCTGCAGCCCGCAGATCACTCACGAGCTCCGTCTGGGCTGCACGCTGGCGCCACGCACCATATCCTACGATCGATGCCGACACCAAAATAGCCAACACTGCCACCACGACCAGAATCTCAACCAGCGTAAACCCTCGCTTATGCATGCCTTCATGATAGCATAAGCATCATGGAGAGTACAGATGGTACTGCTGTGTTTTGCCAATACACAAACATTCACCACCTCATGGTGTATTCACCGTCTGCTCTCAGCTACTCTACACCAAGTAGCTGATAATCTCATCTGCCACTGCAATAGCCGATGGATAGGTGCTCGTGTCAATCGGGCCACCGGGTGTTAAGTCGTGACTAGCCAGCACCGCTGGGAATTGCTGCATACTATCCATGTCGTCCTCGCCATCGCGCATAAATTCTTCGAAGCTCTGAATCACTGCTGCATCACGCCCAGCACGCCGCCTCGCCTCGGCCACGCCCTTAAAGCGCTCATAGCGGAGTTCATCTGGCGCTGTGAGCACCACCGTGCGGTAGCGATCACCCAGCCGCTCCTTAAGGCGGCAGGCACTGCGGTAGTCGCGCAGGCCATCGAGCACCACCAGCTTCACACCAGGCCGCTCAAGTAGCTCCAGTGCCCGGTCGGCCAGTAAGCTCGGCGCAGACTCCGTCATGATCTGTAGCACGCGCAGATAATCGCTCCGCTTGCGCAGCGTGATGTGATGGCTCGCGGCATATTCGCGCAAGACATCGCTCGGGCGAAACAAAACAACCCCGGCACCCAGCCGCGGCATTAGCTCACGAATTGTTGATGATTTGCCGGCGAGTTCTCGCCCAGTAATATTCACAATTTGGATGGTTCGAGTAGATCTCATACCCCCTATTGTAGCATGGCATCCGCGGCAGAAATACCTCAAAAACGGCAAATTTATGGTATTTGTTCTATTTTTGGCTCACGACCTCTGATATACTCTCACCTCTGCCTGCAGCTTTATTTAATGAAGTATGATGATTCGTCTCTATACTAAGCGCCGCGCTCTCGCACTAAAGGGGTAAATATTCTAGAAAAGCATTCATTTTTTGTAGCCAAGCTAACACCAGAAAGAACGTGAAGTAAGCCACCGGGCTGTAAGATATTGGCGTTTGCGTATGTGTAACAAGATATATTATTGTATCATTATGTATAATATTGTGTATTATATGTTATTACCCCTGTTTTTGAGCACATTATGCAATATTGTGCGTTATTTTGCTATTTTCCTCTTCCCTTTTTGCGACCTCTGTTGTATAGTGAATGGACTATGCATACACAACAGAAACCAAACAGGGGTCGAAAAGCCCCAAATTCTTTACCAACACCCAAATATGGTGATGGCAAGTATCCTCACTTGGTAGAGGATCCTAGATCACAAGATCCTGAAACTAAGGGTGTTTCGCGGCGAGGTGCCATTGGTGCAGCAGCTCTTGTATTTGGTGCTGTAGCCGGCCTTGCAGCAATGTGGTCAAAAGATAACTACAATCAGCACTCTTCTGCCGCCGAGCACCAACCCACCCCCGAAGAGCAAGCTACCCAGCTAATCGATGCCTATAGCGATTACCTCAGCCAGCGCGAAGCCTACGAAGCAGGCAAAACCACAGAAGAACCTCAACTACCAGCCAACCTGGATGGTATTACTACTCTAGCCGTCGAGGCTGGCGACAGCATCGGCACTGTGGTAGACCGACACATCGCTGCACTTGCCGAAGCAGATACGTTCCACGCCAAGCCCGAGCAAGATGGCGTGACTCATGTTGCATCGGCCCGCGTTGCGGAGCTCTACCTGACCGATGGCGACACCCGCTACGAGCTACAGCCTGGCGACATGGTAACACTCGCGCAATACCAGGGTTTTGTTGTGCCACTGACAGTCAACTCGCCCGAGTCAAACTCAAGCGTGTCACGGCCTACTCTCGAGCTATAATGATTCGCGCACTACAGCAGACCAGCCAGTCAGCCTGGCTGGTTTTGCTATAAGCAAGGTGGGCTCGCTCTTTAGCATCATAAGTGGTATAATAACGCATGCGATGCAAATGGAGCAGGTGCAAGCACTGATTTTTACGATTCGCCAGGCCGATGCCACGCGGCTAGATGACCTTGCGCATGCCGAAAAGACGGTGCGCACACTTGCCGAGCTAGCTGGTCTGCACGCGCTGGAGTCTGTCTCGCATCAATTCTCGCCGCAGGGCGTGAGTGTGTCGCTGCTGCTCGAGGAGTCGCACGCCACCATCCACACCTGGCCCGAGAGCCGCGGAGCGTACCTCAGTATTGCTACGTGTCGACCCTTGAGCGAGGATACAATTGAGACTCTCCGCCAAGCCATTGCAGACGCATTTTATACCAACACCATAACGATCGAAAGCGCTGTATTATGACCAAACGCACCAAAGCTCGCCTCAAAATCAACGACGTCCTGCGCGGCAAGCGAACCAACTTCCGCGCGGTGGGTTGCTTGTTGTTTAAAGAAGACAACCCCGAGACTAAGCAAGCTTCCTACTGGGAAGAGTGGGAGCTAACGGGCCTCGAAAATTACGATAGCTGGGTGGAGTACGACCACGATAGTAAGGTTGTGTCACTCTACGAGCCAGTGCGGTTTGCCCAGCGGCTTGAGCCAGAGACGCTCGCTGCGGGTAATGAGTTTACCATCACACTGGAGGACGGCACAGCGCAAACCATCACCGTTGCTGAGGCCGGCGAGGGCACCATTATGGCTATCCGCGGCAAGAACGCCTACCAAGTCTTTGAGGGTGAGCCAATGGCCTATGCCAGCCTGCACTACACCGACGCCGAAACCGGCGCTACCACCACCTACACGGTCGAAAAATACAACCGGCGCGAGTACGATGTCTACCGCAAAACACCGCTGTCCGACGCGCAGCAAAAGGAATTATTTGGCCGGCTGATTCGCCCACGCAACTGGCCGCTGTTTTGGCGCTGGGTAATGATTATCAGCTTTGTTGGTGCGCTACTCTTTGCCATTTACGATGAGTTCTTTGGCCATGATGATTCGCACGGCAGCGGCACCTACCACGGGCGCAGCGTCTATGGCGGTGGCAGTGGCGGCGTAGGCAAATAACCTGGGCGCGAAAGGCAGACGAAAGATACTATGGCACATACTCGCGTCACGCCACCGGGCACCAAGCGCATCACCAGCAAGGAAAATATCGCGTTGTTTGCGGCGGCGCTCCTGGTGGCAATTGGCGGGCTTATCTACGAGCTCATCCTGGGCACGGCTGCCTCGTACCTGGTGGGTGATTCAATCCTGAGTTTTAGCCTGGCAACTGGTATTACCCTCTTTGGCATGGGGGTGGGGTCGCTGCTGGTGCGGCATATTCGCTGGCACCCCGCCACCAGCTTTGCCGTTAATGAAATCCTGCTGGGGCTGGTGGGTGGTAATTCGGTGCTGCTACTCTACAGCGCCTTTAGCTTGAGCAAGCTGCACTGGCCAGTCTTTGCGCTGATTAGCCTGGTGATTGGTGTGCTGATCGGCCTGGAGATCCCGCTGCTCGTCAAGATGTTTACCCGCTACGGCCGGCCATCTTCGGTGGAGCTGCTCAGCAAAGTGCTGGCGATCGACTACTTTGGCGCGCTGGTGGCCTCGCTGGTCTTCCCGCTCTTCTTGCTGCCGAGCCTGGGCCTGATGCGCAGCACCTACTTGATCGCCACGCTTAACATCGCCGTGGCAGTGCTGATTCTGCTGCAGCTCAAGACCTCGCGCAGACTCCTGGCCGCCAGTGTGGTAGCAACCATTCTGCTGCTGGGGCTATTCTTTGGTGCCAGCTGGCTGGAGCACCGTATTGATACCAAGGCCTACAAAGACCCGGTGATTCTGTACCAGCAGTCGGCTTACCAAAAGATTGTCCTCACAAAGTACAAGCAGGATTTGCGGCTGTATCTAAATAACAATCTGCAGTTTTCTAGTCTGGACGAAGCCCGCTACCACGAAACACTGGCCGGCGCGGCGATGACAGCCGTCAAGCAGCCCAAAAACGTGCTGATTATGGGTGGTGGCGACGGCCTGCTGGCGCGCGAGATCCTTAAGTACCCCAGTGTAGAACACATCACCCTGGTGGATATCGACCCAACTATGACGCAGCTGGCACGCACGAATCCCCTGCTGGCCGAGCAAAACCAGCGCTCGCTTGCTAGCCCCAAGGTGCGCGTCGTCAACGAGGACGCGTTTTTATTTGCCTTCAAGACGCACCAAACCTACGATGCCATTCTGATCGACCTGGTCGACCCATCGAACGACCGCCTGGCCAAGCTCTACTCGCAGCAATTCTACCGCCAGGCCGCGCGCATCCTCAGCCCTGCTGGGGTGATGATTACCCAAGCGACGTCGTCGTACTTTTCGCCACACGCCTTCGCGATGGTGGCTAGCACCGTTGCATCCGCCCAGCCCCAGCGGCATATCACGCCCTTTAGTATCAATGTACCTTCCTTTGGTGAGTGGGGCTTTGTGCTCTCGACCAAGGATAAAGCCAGCCTGCTGAGCCAGCCGCTGCCGTCTGAGCTCAGCTACACCGATAGCAAACTGCTCGACTACGCCCTGCGCCAGCGCCCCGCTAGCCTACCCCCAGCCGGCATCTCGACCCTGCTAACACCGCGGATCATCGATGTCTATAACCGTGATATGGCGCAGTGGCGGTATTAATAAAGAACGCTCCTCCGTGTAGAGCCTAGCTCTTCCCTAGAATTAATCTGTAATCATAATTCATTATTTGCGGATATATAGCCTGGCTAAAACTAACCCGTCAGAGCTGTCACATTCCTCGTTTTACTCATCAACACCCACCAATTCTTCTATACTATTGGGATATTTTGCGTATGTTTGCTCTGCAGATCGATATATCGTATGATATATCTATGTATAACACGCGACGACGCAGACAAGCCCGCCATTATGACATCCAGTGGTACCGCCAAACAGGTGTATTTTACCCTGAGCAACTATCAGGTACACCAACCGCTGGTGTATCTGCCAATACCTGGCCCGAGTACATGAGTCTGATACGCCTGAGTCTGATACGCCAAGCAGCTGTTGATAACCCCACTCACCGCTACCGCTTTGTCAGCCCCGAACTCATGACGACGGCAGACATAGATCTGCGTGAAATCCCAGACCAACGTGCAGTGGTAAATGGCCGTCTCACCGAGCTGGAGGAGCTTTCTACCTCTATGCCCACAGCGGAGCTTGTGGTAGGCACACCAGAGTATCAACCACACAGCACCTACAATTCACTGATGATTATTACCAATGGTATACGCCATGTACTTGAGCGCAAACGCACGATTTTTAGCTCAGCCGAGCGAGGGACATTCACCGCAAGCAACACATTGCAGCAACGGTGTACTCGCACGTTATCTGCTGTGTGTGCCGATTTAGTGGGTTACGGCGTACAATAATCCTGAGCTTCCCCAAGACACCCGTGCCATCCACGCCAGCTGCTGCTGGGCGACACCGCTCGAGGAGGGAGCTCGCTATGCCACAGCGCCAGATAAAGAACGCTACCCCAGCACCATGACGCGCGCGCTTGGTCGTCTCTTCGAACGCTATCGACAGCTACAGCAGGTCATAGTCGTCGATCGCACCCCACCCAGCACAACCATCCCACCGCTCAACTGCGTGGCGCGGCGGAAGACGCATAATGCTATAATAGAGTCATGACACAATACGAAGGAACCAAACTCGCCGACTTTGCGCCTATGGCAAAAGTTAACGCATTGCAGATTATTGACATTATCCCCGGCACTGGTACCGAGGTACCAGCTGGCGCGACTATCACCGCGCACTATACTGGTGCACTGTGTAAAAATGGCATCATCTTCCAGAGCAGCCACGACTTTGGCCAGCCCGTCACCTTCGGCCTCGACCAAGTCATCCGCGGCTGGACAGAGGGCGTGCCTGGCATGAAGGTTGGTGGTATGCGCCGGCTCATCATCCCAAGTGAGATGGCCTACGGCTCCGTCCGCGCCGCCGCTAACATTCCACCTAATAGCGATCTCGTGTTCGACATTGAGCTAGTGGATATCAAATAACAGAGGTCAGCGCGATAAGAAGCTCACACTAAGTGAGCTTCTTATTTTCTTTGTAGATTTGCCTAAGGCGATTGGTATTTGTCATTATGGACACTCATGACACCAAGCAAATAACCACCCTCTCCAGGTGGCTATTTGCAGTGTAGCTAGCAAGACACTACTTCTTGTCGCTGCTTTTGTCGTCGACAACTTCGCCTTCGACGGGTTCGTCTTTGCCAGGCTTCTTGTTGGTCTCTTTCGCCTTGGCATCAGCTTCTTCTTCGGCTTTTTTATCCTCAGCTTGCTGCTGATAGAGCTTAGCCCCGATAGACATCGTCACGTCGCCCAGCGCCTTAGTGGCAGCCTCAAGCTCGTCTTTGTCTTCTGCATTCTTATGCTTCTCAGCTTCGGCAATGGCATCTTCCAGCGTCTTCTTGTCATCGCTCGAGATCTTGTCCTTAAACTCATCAGGCATCTTCTTGGCCTGGTAGATGGCATTCTCGAGGTGGTTCTTGGCATCAATTACTTCACGCTTTTTCTTGTCTTCGTCGGCGTGGAGCTCAGCTTCCTTCTGCGCCTTCTCAATATCTTCCTTGCTCATATTGCCAGAGTTTTGAATGGTGATCGACTGCTCTTTGCCCGTGCCTTTATCCTTAGCGGTAACACTGAGGATACCATTGGCATCAATATTGAAGGTCACTTCAATCTGCGGCACACCACGCGGTGCTGGTGCAATACCGTCAAGCACGAAGCGGCCCAGGCTCTTGTTGTCATTAGCAAACTCGCGCTCACCCTGCAAGACGTGGATCTCTACCTGTGGCTGGTTGTCTGCTGCGGTTGAAAACACTTCGCTCTTGCTGGTTGGCACAGTGGTATTGCGCTCGATTAGTTTGGTCGACACACCGCCCATGGTCTCAATGCCGAGGGACAGCGGCGTCACATCTAGCAGCAGCACACTCTTGACGTCACCGGCTAGCACACCACCCTGAATGGCTGCACCAACGGCCACCACTTCGTCTGGGTTGACGCCCTGCATTGGGTCTTTGCCAAACAGCTTCTTCACCCGCTCGACCACTGCTGGCATACGGGTCATACCGCCAACCATGACGATGTTGTTGATATCAGACTTGCTCAGCTTGGCGTCTTTAAGCGCCTTCTCGACTGGCCCATCGAGGCGGTCGAGTAGATCCTTCACCAAGTCCTCAAGCTTAGCTCGCGTCAGGCTCATCTCGAAGTGCTTTGGCCCGTCAGCATCAGCGGTGATAAACGGAATATTGACATCATACTCAGTAACAGTCGAGAGCTCTTTCTTTGCCTTCTCGGCTTCGTCCTTGAGGCGCTGCATGGCAGCGTTGTCTTTGCGCAGATCAATACCTTCTTTGGCCTTGAAGTCGTCGAGGAAGTAATTAACGATGGCGTTGTCGAAGTCCTCACCACCAAGGTGGGTATCACCATTGGTCGACTTCACTTGGAAGAAGTCATCAGCGATCTCCAGCACCGACACGTCGAAGGTACCACCACCAAGGTCAAAGACAACGATATTCTCTTCTTTACCCTTATCGAGACCATAAGCGAGAGCAGCCGCCGTCGGCTCATTGATGATACGCTCGACTTCTAGGCCAGCAATCTTACCCGCATCCTTGGTAGCTTGGCGCTGCGAATCGTCGAAGTAGGCTGGCACGGTAATAACCGCCTTGGTCACCTTCTCACCCAAGAAGGCCTCGGCATCAGCCTTGATCTTGCTCAGAATCATGGCGCTCACTTCTTCTGGTGTATATTCTTTATCGCCCAGCTTGACGGCAACGGCATTGCCCTTCTTGACGATCTCGTATGGCATGATGTCGAGATCTTTCTGGACTTCTTTGTCGGTGAATTTGCGGCCAATCAAGCGCTTAACGCCATAGATCGTATTCTTAGGGTTGGTCACACGCTGGCGCTGCGCCACCTGACCCACAAGGCGCTCACCTTTTTTGTTGATTGCTACCACTGATGGTGTCGTGCGGTTGCCCTCAGCATTCGCAATAACCTCTGGCTTGCCCGCAAGCAAGTATGCAAAGGCACTGTTGGTTGTACCGAGGTCGATGCCGATAGTTTTACCCATATGTTTCCTCCTAGTGCGCCTGCCCTGCCGGCAACGACGCAACGTTGTTAGTTTATTGTTTCGGTTATTAACATCCTGTTTATTCTAGCACTCTTTGGAGGCGAGTGCCAATAGGTTTAGTATAGCGAGCTAGCACTCGGCTGTCAAGAGTGCTAATAGATTTTACTCACCACTGATAGATCTCATCACCCGCAGTAATTGCTGCTGCGAGCGTCTCAGCTCGCCGGAGACGCCAATATGCCATCACTGCATAGGCAAAAACTGCTACACCACCGGTCAGCACCGCGTAGCCCACGCCGCGCACAACCCGTGTGTCACTCCCTTGGATAAATATCACATAGAGCGAAACTGCACCCACCAGTGGTGCTGCCGCTGCTGCAACCACTGCCCAGCGTGCCCGCACTACACGCTTACTAGCAAATGTCCGGGTATACTGGCGTCGCGCCCAGACTGCAGCAAGTGCCGCCACGAGCCCAGCACCAATCACCATAAACAAGTAGAGGCGATTCGTCGCTTGGTTGGCATCGTCTACTGTTGTATTAAGCACACCAACGGCTGAGTCATACTGACCCACCGCTGTTTCTACATCTGTCAAATAGACTGCTGCAGCCTGCGTATCTTTGCTAGCAAAGGTTTGCGGAGCACGCCCAAGAAGCGTCTTGACGGCTGAGGCTTTTTCCTTCACAGCTGCCGCATGACGGCTATACTCATCGCCAAGCTGCGTCGAAAATGAGTGCCCTGCTACTACCGCAAAGGCTGCTGCAGCCTGCTTGGCTCGTTCATCAATAGAGTCCTTCTTGGGCTGAGTGACATAAAGCTCACGTGTAAAGGCTTGATAAGCTGTACTCGCTCGCTTGACCACTGTAATATCGGCTTGGTTGGCCAGTGGCGTTGCATGAGTCTGAGCACTGCCAACACTAAGTGTTGCTAATATGATGAGTGTTCCTGCAAGCAGCCAACGCCTCATCCCACTCACTCCTACGGCTGCCGGCTGACCCGCACCATAGCATGGCGCAGGACGTGGCCATCAAGCTTATAGCCGCGCTGCAGCTCTTCACTAATAATTTCTTTGTCACCACCTTCATCATCCATCGAGATGGCTTCGTGGAGGTCTGGATCAAACTCGGTCGTGCCAAGTTCAACCACGATCGGCTCAAGCTTGAACTCTGCCATCAAGCCATCGAGCTTTTTCGACATCGCTACTATTCCACTCGCCCAGGTATCATTCTGAAGTTTCTTGGGGACGTTGGCAGTGGCGCGCTCGATCGTATCAATCACGGGTAGGAGCTTGCGAATTGCCTGCTGAGTGCCCGCTGCCTTAGCCTGGGCCTTCTCTGCATCAACGCGTTTGCGATAATTCTCAAAGTCTGCCCGAGTGCGCTGCAAATCCTGCGTGAGCTCACCAATCTGCTGCTCAAGCTCTGTTGTATTTGGCGCTTTCTTGTGTTTTGTCATCGATATCATTCCTCCTGCCTAGTGGTGTTGCCTGTGGTACTGAGCAGGTTGCTCAGTCGTCATGATCCTTCATAGTATAGCACGGCTGCGGCGCAAATAACAGTGGTCGTGCTATCATAGTATCTCCTCCAGCATCACCCCAGTGCGCTTGACGAGCTCGATGGTACGGCGGTAGTGCTGGCGCATGGGACCAATTACACCAATGTAGCTGCGGTCGCTATAGGGCGAGCGAAATTTACTAATAATGAGTGTCGCATCACTGCTCTTGCCGATGGGGTTCTCACTGCCGATGAAGACATTGAGTGGCTCGTTGGGCCGAGCTTCGCGCAGCCACGGCTCAATATTGTCAATCAAATGTGCGACCGATTGGACGTGCTTGCCCTCGAGAAATTCTGGCTGGCTAAAGAGCCGACTAATGCCATTCATATAGAGCTCGCTGCCAATGGTAGCAAAGCCCAGGTTGCCCGTGAGCTCGACGAGGCTATCCACCGCACTGCGAATGGCTCGGTCGGCTGCATCGAGATGTGAGTTGACGTGCGCTTCGATAGCCTTGGTGCTGCGATCGATCCCACTGGGGAGCTCACTCATCTGGGCGTTGGTGATGCCATTAACATAGAAGCGGTAGCCCTTGCTGGTGGGGATACGCCCAGCACTAGTGTGCGGTGCCTTGACGAAGCCCATCTCCTCGAGCTTAGCCATCTCGCTACGAATGGTTGCACTAGACACACCAAATAGCTTCGCCAGTGTCACGCTCCCCACAGGGGCAGCAATCTCGGCGTATTGCTCGATGATAGCAGAAAGAATCGCTTGTTGCCGTTCTGTCATAGCCGCATTATAGCGCAGAATTGGCACTCTCGTCAATAGAGTGCTAATGAGCTAGTGGAAGTGAAAAGGGTTGCTGTAGCTTCTGGATATTGCGCAGCTCTTGCTACATTACGGCGTTGAGTTGGTGAGGGATAGCACATTGGTGATCGCACACGGTCGTTTGCAGGCACAGCAATGAGCGGATATACATCGCGCTCTTGCCATTGTCCGTGCGGATATTCGCGTGGTGGTGAGAGTATGCCACGGCGAGTCACACGACAAGCATGGAGCATATCCAGCGTTGTCGCAAGTATACAGACGTTTCCCAGTGCCTCTTGCACTCTCGGGAGGTCGGCAATTTCGTGTGCTAGCTCCAGCCCATCACGAGCAAGCGTATAGCCATACCCTCGCTCTTGGGTAGAGCTATACCACTCTTGGATCGACCGTGGTGATCCAGCTTGCCGGCGGCGTATCACAGCGAGCCTTCCTCTGTATCTTGGTTATCGGGGTCGCGCCGCTCAACTGTTGCACCGTCGGTCATCTCGCAATGCAGGAGTGATGGTGACATACATGCAGTGGCTGCCACCTCTGTCACTCTGCCATTTCTTTTCGCTATTTTACCTATCAAGACTGGCGCTCCTTACACTGAGCAATGAGCTGGCTCAGTTTATCTCTTGCCTGCTGATTCTCCCGCTTGAGCCGATCCATAGCACATACAATAGCCTTGCCTAGCTCAGGGTCGCCATCTGCAATATCAAAGCAATTTTTCCAGAGATCACTATACGTCCAGGCTGTCATCGCTATTCTGCGGCGCAGCTCGGCTGCTCGCGGGCAGCCATAGCACTGCTTGGGGATATAAGAAGCCGCAGATATGTCTGGCTCATCAAGCCCTTCCACAATGCCATAAAATTCTCGTTCTTTGTCTGATGCCATCAGTGTTTTGTATATTCCTCTGTCGTTATTTATTGGCGAAATAGGCTGCTATTGGTCGAAGGTGTCTAATTCGGATGAGTCCTGCTCGCCTCTGCCAGTACGATCGACTGCCGCTAGTTCGTCACTTCTTCCACTGGGTATAGTATGTGAGCCACATACCTTTACAACTATAGTTTTATCTTCACTTGTACATTCTACAGGCCCAGGGCAATCATCATTTTCTTGCACCGACTGCCGCGAGCAAAGTATATCAAGTATATCGCTATAATAATTGTATTTTGCCGCTAGTTCCTTCCGTATCTCACTTCGAACTTTTTCCGTCTGCTCCGAGTTTTTAAGAATATCATCTATCTCATCCTTAGCTTTTCCATGCACCTGCAAGTATTCAGTTATATCTTTCTGATCTGCCCGAAACCCCGTATTAGCGAGCGCCTTGCGAGCTGTTTCTAGAAGCTCGATTGCATCTCTTATCTCTCGGTACTGCGGACAGTCCCAACACTGTCTGGGAATTACATCATTATAATCTGGGCCAGCATCAATTTGTCTAGCAATATCATCAAACCGCTCTTTCACAATATCAGGTAGTGTAACTATTTTTTGCCTTTTTGTCAATCTGAGTAAATTTGAGCTGTTAAAGCTTTGGCAGTTCTCGCACCTCTCGTTGTCATCACCCCTCTCCTGGAGCATTAATAAGGATGAATATTATTTGCGAGTATTCAAACTCTAGTTCTGAGGCCAGAATTAATTATTATAATCGATGGTAGCTCTATCAGAAGATGGAGTAATCTATCTCCACTCACCCGCATCAGAGTAGAAACAGCGCAATAGCACCGAGCATAACCTACAAATTTGCGCCGCTACTTCCCACTGCGCGCCCGTGTGAAGCGCCGGGCGGCATCGGTGGAGAACATAAGCACGATGACAATGTTGACACCAATGAAGAGCAATGTGCCAGCAGCCGACCATGTGACCCTACCGATCGTTAGCCCAAATGAACTAATCACCGCTGCAAGGCTGGCAATGCTCATCAGCAAAATACGCGAGCGGTCGCTGCCGCGGAAGGTCAGCCCCGCAAGAAAAATCACGATGCCAATCCACGTCGTGGATACAATGGCCGAGATAGTCGCCACGATATGCGTGGCACTCTCAATACTCTGCAGCGGCAGGCCACTGTCGTGAAAAATCCGCACCACCTCCATGCGCAAGTGGCTAAAGTTGAGAATCTCGAAGAAGGTACTCATCGTGGCCACAGCAATCGCCAGGCCAATCATAATAATCCCAAGGGCGATCTGCGGTGGGCGGCGGCTCAAAAATTGCGACATAAGAGTAGCGTGCTCATCGGGCATGGTCTCGTGCGTCGTTGCATCGAGGATTAGATCGGAGGGTACGTCCTCGTCTTCGCTTGCCTTGGCACGGACACGGCCAAGCTCGATGACAGGCAGGTCTCCATCAGTAATAATACTGTCTCCACCACCGTTGCGTGAGTGGTAGCCCGTTGAGAAGTCCTCTAATACCGTCAGCTCAATCGAGCGAAGCGCGCGCGTGACTGTCTTGACGACGTAGTCACGCTCGATGTCCGTGTTTTCGTCGATCTTGTGCGTCACTTGCAAGGTAAAAATTGATAACCCCACACTCTTGTCGTACGTACCAGCCGCCAGCCAGTCCACCTGATGCCCACCGGGCAGCAACCACCCCTGGGGGCAGCGCCAAAAGCGCACGTGGTGACGCTTGCCTGGGTTGCCATCAATCTCCTGTTGGTAGGCAAAGTCCTGCTGCCTGCCAAACAGCACTAGGGGCGAGACTGGTGCATTAGGATAGCTGCGGCGGGTCAGTGTGGCGAGGATAATCCGCCACGACGAGCGCACCGTCACGTCATCAGCCAGCGCCCAGCCAGCGGCCGTCATGGCACGGTGGAGCTGAGCTTCTCTGCCGCGAAAGGCGAGATTGACTGGGTCGCCAAGGAGACCATCTGGGGTGCGCGTCCGGCCAATGAAATAATTGGGCACATAAATACTACTTAAGATACGGTGCAAGCGCGGCAATGCAAAATACGCCGTAACCACCCACACCACAGCAAAGAACCCTACCAGCCACCAGCCACCAGTGTGCCAGCCCTCGCGCCACACCAGCCACACAAACCAAAACGATGCCACCCCCGCAAAAATAAAGAACCCTTGATCGACCAACGCCGTGGGCGACCACACTGGCCGGCGCAGCGCCAGGGATGAGCGCTGCTTGTGCTCGGCATCACCTGGCTCAGCGGCAGTGCGCGTGGCTGGCTTACTCATACATGCTCCGGGTGCTCGCGCAAGAGGCTATCGAGCAAATCTCGCGCCGCCAAGCGAGCTTCATCGTCCTTGCGGTTATACACATCTGGCTTGGAGGCAATTGCACGCACAATGCGTGCCGTCTCGTCGATATCATCGTTGATGACGAAGTGGTAGTATGGGACTTCGAGTGCGTGGGTCAACTCACGAATTGCACTACTATAACGCTTAGGCCATTCTTTCTCGAACTCCTGCGTGGTTGTATAGCGGGCGCTCAAGCGACGACGCCATTCATGAAAATTCGGTGGCAATACAAAAATCGCCACGACGTGCTGCGACAATCTTTTGTATTCATCAATCCCCTGAACGTCAACATCATTAATCACAATCTTGCCCTCATTGTGAATTGACCTGATTTGCTCCACTCCAGTGCCATACAGTGTTCCATGAACAAACTTTGCCTCAACGAAGGCATGCTGCTGCAGCATGTTCTCTGCTGTTACCTCGTTAATAAAATGATATTCTCGCCCATCTACTTCCATAACACCCCGATTTTGTCGTGGCGTACGAGTCGTATATGAAACAAGCCGTCGAAAATCTTGTGATTGTAGCACGCGGCGCTCAACCGTATCCTTGCCGGCCCCCGAAATGCCAACAAGTAGCACAATACGTGCATCACGAATTAAGCGACATGCTGCCTCGGTTGGCTGATACTGTTCGATAAGTGATTGAAGATTCGTCATAGTCATATCATATTTATGATAGCACATCGTAGAGAGTGGTTTCTCACCCGTGGCGTAAGAAGCTAGCTATTCTTGATATTGTTTAGATCTATCTGAAAGTAGTCTTCCAGGAACTCTTGGGAGTACTGATCGATATCTGTCATATATCCTCCGATACGCACACAATCAGGCATCCCCATACGATCTGGCTTCGTTACAGTGTGGTGTTGCCGATGCGCAATAATCAATGCTGGTTGGAGCTGCTGCTCAGGTCGAAACTCATGATGAATCATTGCTGCGATCTCCTCTTCTCTACCGCGCGTTTGGTATACCCACTGACCACGGGCAATTGACTGCGCCGTGCGTCGTGCGTCCGCATAGTGACGAGTAAAATGCACTGGCACGCCATCAAGAGTAAGCATATCGTTGCCATTGCTCAGTTCTAGCGCAAGCCGCGCTAAGCTCACTGCTCGCCAATACCGATAATCACTCTCTCTCTCTCTCTGCAGGTGGCACATTGTCATACACGAGTGCTCTGTCTATATCGGCCACCAATCGGTCATAACGTATCTGCACTTGCACACAGCTCCTGTTAGTTGTTAATCTCGCTTGAGCATCACCGTAAAGGCTTCGCTGGGAATATCGACTTTACCAAAGCGTTTCATGCGCTTCTTGCCGCGGGCTTGCTTGGCAAGGAGCTTCTTCTTGCGGCTCACATCACCGCCGTAGAGATAGCCAGTGACATCTTTGCGGTAGGCACCAATGTTTTCGCGGGCAATAAACTTCCCACCAATCGCCGCCTGCAGCGCCACCTCAAAGCTCTGACGCGGCACGACATCCTTGAGCTTCTTCACCACCTCGCGCCCCAGCCGTTGCGCCTCTGAGCGGTGGCACATAACGCTGAGCGCATCGACCATCTCGCCCGCCACGTAGAAATCCACACGCACTAAATCCTCCGCTTGGTAGCCCCGCAGTTCATAATTAAACGAGCCATAGCCACTGGTGACCGACTTGAGCTGGTCATAAAAATCCGTTAGCAAGTTGGCCAGCGGCGCCGCAAAGGAGATGAGGGCACGCTCGTCGATGTAACTGAGGTTCTTTTGCCGGCCGCGTTTACTGACGATGAGCTGGATCACCGCACCAATGTAGTCTTGCGGCACGACTATCTCGCCATCAATCCACGGCTCGCGAATCTCCTTGATCTGTGCTGGGTCAGGCAATTCGCTGGCAGACTTGATATCCAGCTCATCACCGTTGGTTAGGCTGACTTGGTAGTCGGTGCTCGGATTGGTAACGATGAGGTCTAGATTATACTCGCGCTCAAGCCGCTCACGAATGATATCCATATGCAAGAGGCCAAGGAAACCAATCCGCACACCATAGCCCAGCACTGGCGAGTTCTCTGGCTCAAACTGCAGCGCACTATCGCTCAGGCTCAGCCGCTCAATCGCCTCCTTGAGGTCATTATAATCTTCGTTGCTCACCGGGAAAAACCCCGCATAGACGAAGGGCTTGACCTCTTTGTAGCCAGGGAGGGGCTGGACGGTTATCGCTGTCATGTTTGATATTATAGCAAGTTTTGCAGCAGAGGAGAATTACCCTTATTGCGAGGATTCCTTATGTTCTGCAGATAGATTAAGACGCTTTTCGCGGTAGTGCTGAATCTGCGAGAACTGCTCGGGCGAGAGGCAAAACATTGGCCGATAGCCATCGATCGTACTCATCATCAGTGGTTGGTTAAGGATTTGGCTATCTGGCCTGAAGTTGCCATTCTTCGTTGAGGCTAGCAAAGAACACATCAAGAATCCTAAGCTCATCTTTTCGTCCTGCAAAGAAATCCTGCAAATAGCTACCAAAGTTACCCACCCAACGCTCTGCACCACCGCAGAGGATATATGTCGTTTTTGTTAGCTTCACTTCCTATCGCCTTCCACCATCAACTGGTATTACGGTGCCCGTTATATACCTTGCTGCATCACTCGCAAGGAAGACGATAACTCGTGCAATGTCACGAGGATGAGCAATACGACCAAGAAGAATCTGCTTTTTAGCGTCTGCTATGACATCACTTGGGAGGTCTTTATTCATGTCCGTGTCCACCCAACCAGGAGCAACACCATTCACTCGTATATAGGGTGCATACTGCGTAGCAAGTGTCTTTGTTATTGATTGAACCGCCGCTTTGCTAGCAGCATAGTCTATATTGTCGGGATAAAAATCAAACATCCCGGCTGTCGATGCGACATTGATTATAGATCCTTGGCCGGCAGTTTCTTGTATCATACACCCAAAGATCTTCCCCGACAAAAGAACACCATAGACATTTGTATCAAAAATCGTTCGATAGTCCGCAAAAGTATGCTCTTTATATGGTTTGTCGATAATGATTCCTGCGTTATTAACAACGACATCAAGCGACGAAAAAGTACTTTCTATGCGATCCGCCATAGCTTGCACCGCAGCTTCATCAGATACATCAGCCTGAATCGCGATAACCTTCACTTTGTAACGATCATTCAACTCATGAACTATCTTTTGTACACTATGCTGGGCAGATGATTTATAATTCATAACCACATTCGCCCCAGCATGAGCAAACTCTTCAGCAGTTGCACGCCCGATACCTCTTACAGCTCCCGTTATAAGTACTGTTTTGCCCGCCAATCCATCCATTGCTATGCTACCTCTCCCTTATTTCTATCAATGAAATCATTGCTGTATAGATACCGTAATAACACCATCGCAATTCTATCCTCGCGCATGTCACCTTTCAAAGCCATTTCGCGCACCTCATCATACGAGAACCACAAGTCTGTCTGAATCACTTCACCATCCTCAAGTTGCTGCCCATCATCACTTTTTATAAAATTCGTTGCAACAAATGTATATAAATCCCACTTCACCGTCGCACCAAGTGTCGAGGTATGAATAAGCTGCGGGTCGACAATCGTGTAACCCGCTTCTTCTTGCACCTCATGCACAGCCTTCGTCGTCGCGGCTTGAATTATATCAACATGTTGGGCGCAAGCAGCTTGGTAGTCAGCACGTGAATCAAACACCTTACCCCCTGGCAGGCGATAATCATATCCATCCAGCTCATGACGAAATTCGCGGGTGAGCAAGATTTTGCCACTGTTTTGATCATCAAGTATAATGCGCACGCCTGGCGCTCGTACCACCCTTTCCCAGCCCTTGTCATTATGTTGGACATCAAACATCATGCCTGCAAAAGCTGTGTGCCAGCCCGCCTTTGCTTCATCTTCACTGTTATGTGCTATGTTTTTTTCTGTCAGGAGTCTTTCTTGCGTCATACCGATCCTCTACTAGGCAGAGTGTTACCGCTCCTCTATCATCTACACCACACCCGTCTCGTTATACCGCTGGTAGGCAGTGAGAATCTGGCGTGTGGCGTCATTCGTATTGAGCTGCAATGCTTCGTCTAGCGAGAACCACTGACCTGTCGCTACTTCCTCAGTGTCAGTGTGCGGTGCCTCACTTTGCCATTGCTTAAGGCAAAACACTACGGTAAAGGCTTGCGTGTCACCATCAGGATAATGATACACCCGCCCTGGTCCAGACTGCGTTGCAAAGAGCTCAAGGTCGCTGGCGTGCGCAGTGATTCCTGCTTCTTCACGTAGTTCATGTAGTGCCGCGCTGGTGTAGCTATCACCCTCCTCGACGTGCCCACCTACTGTACTCCATCGGTCGAAGGCTTTGGCGTAGATGAGTTTGACGCGCCCTGCTTCATCAACCGGCAAGACATCAACAGTCGTCGTGAGTAATTTCTTATCCCCAACCTTCTGGCGCAACTGCCACACATACGAGCCAACATACCCCATATTCACACTCCCTTCTCTGCCGCCAGCAGATGATCAATGGTACTTTCTATTATGATTTTAGCATATTCGTTGAGGATGAGGCGGCTAGCTCCACGCTACTCGTCCGCACGAGAGTCTCCTCCTTGCTGGAGAGTACTGGCGAGCAAAGCCCAGGCAGCGAGCATGGCGTAGTTGGTGATTGCACCAGTAGCGACCATGCGGTGGATGGTGGTAATTGGCAGCCACTGGGAAATAATTTGCTCGGTGTCATCTGGCTGGTGTTGGTGGTTCGTCCCAGCATATTCGCCGTAAACCACGTGGAGCTTCGCACTGGTGCGACGATTATCGGCATAGAGCCAGCCACATTCCCGCACATTCGTCATGGCAATGCCCGACTCCTCAGCCAGCTCTCGCTGCGCCGCCGCGCAGACATCCTCACCCGCTTCGATCTTCCCGCCTGGGAACTGATACAACACCTCATCCACCGGGTACGAATACTCTTGCTGCACCAAGATATTGTCACCTCGGCGACACACTACGATTACCCCACCATGCCCATGGTAGGGGTAATGAACATATTGGATGGTCTTTCCATTTGGTAGCTCTATTGTATCTTCTGCGACGGTGAGCCGAGGGTGCTCGAAGAGTATTTGTGATGACTGGGTGCGCCACTTGTGCAGTTGGTGTAACGACATGGTTGGTAAGATATGGATAATAGCTTTACCTATTTGACCCTTTCTTAATAAAATTCATTTTCTTAACCCTAGGAATACGACGACGAGACAACATCATAGCCAACCATAAACAGCCACTACATAAAACAAATCCAATTGTCGCAGGGGCAATCACCGCCAGACCAGCTTCACCAGAAAAAGTTATACTCCATAGTAATTTACCGGCAGCCATGAACGCCATGACTGCCACACCTAGCCAGATATTTCGCCACCACAATGCCGCTGCTAAAGCACTAAAGGATAATGGTATAAGCAATGTGAGGAAAATCTTACGTAATGTCCATTCACCCTGTAAATACTGCTGCTCAACTTGCAAAAACTGTTGCACCTGTAAATTCGTTTCATCAGGCGGGGCAAACCACCCCATGCTGGTCAAGGTGAGTAATATCACTATCATTATCCCTGCCCAGCTCCGCCGATACGCGAACCAACAAAATGGTATCAAGAATAACGGACGGATATACCAGCTCAGCTGATTATGGTGCCGCTGCCACAGCCAGTTCCAAAAACTCGGAGTAGTAAATGCCGCGGCGATGAATAGTATAATCAGGCCAGCAAACAAGATGGCGATGAATGTGTCATACTTTTTTATCACAGCCATCATACGATAAACTATACCACTATATTATAACTACTCAAAGTATTTCTTGAGTGTCACTGTATCCCCCACCCGGGCCTCACGCGTCGTCTTCAGGTTGGTGACGATGTAGCCGATTTCACCCGTATCGAGCGACGGGTCGGGGATCATACCAGGGCTAAGATGACCAACTTCCAGCGCCAAGCCATTCGCACCAGTTGCCATCATGTGAATCGCTTCACCTTTTTTGATCTGGCCGTCTACCACGCGCACGTAGAGGATGACCCCGCGGTAGTCATCGTAGTAGCTATCAAAAATCAGGGCGCGGGTTGGTATGGTTGGCCTATCGCTCCCCTGCGCGGCCATGCGCTCAGCCTGCACCGCTAGTGGCGACACCGGCGCTGGGATACGCTCGACGATAGCCCGCAGCACCTGCGGTACATTCTGCCCAGTCTTAGCCGAAATATGAATAATATCGCTCTCGTCGCAGCCGAGCAGATTAATCACCTGCTTGGAAACGCGTGGCACATCGGCTGCTGGCAGGTCAACTTTATTAAGCACCGGGATGATGGTAAGATCCTGCTCCATCGCGAGGTACACATTGGCGAGCGTCTGCGCCTGGATCCCCTGGCTGGCATCCACCACCAGCACCGCACCTTCGCAGGCCTGCAAGCTGCGCGATACTTCGTAGCTAAAATCCACGTGGCCGGGGGTGTCAATCAAGTTGAGGTCGTAGGCGCCAGGTTGGGGCGCGGTGTTTCCGCCCCCGTCAATTGAATCAACAGGTGATATGCTACTTGCTTCCGATTTATACTCATACTTCATCCGCACCGGGGCGAGCTTAATGGTAATTCCCTTCTCGCGCTCCAGATCCATACTATCCAGCAACTGCTGCTTCATATCCCGCTTAGTAACGGTGCCCGTCAGCTCCATCATGCGGTCGGCCAAGGTACTCTTGCCGTGGTCGATATGGGCGATGATGCAGAAGTTACGGATATGTTCCATACGCTAGCGCTTCCAGTTCCAGCCAAGGTTAATCCGCCCAAAGAAGATCTGCCGCAACCGATTAAGCACTGGCTCGGCCTCTTTAAGCCTTAGCCGCTTACTAAACCATATATAAACTGCAAAGCTCACTACTGTGATCATAATAAACTTCGGAAAAGCAAGAAAGAAGCTCTTATCGTTTGTACCAAAGGGGATCATCACCACACTCAAGTAGGCAGCCAAACCAGTTGGCACTGCAGCAATGACCATCTTGTAGATGCTGTTGATGAAGCTGCGGTCAAACAGCCTCGGCATGCGCCGCCCCATGAAGAAGAAGAGGACAATCACCTCCACCACGGCAGTGATAGACTGCGCCCAAGCTAGGCCATAGCCCGGGTTTTGGTTCTTCGACCAGAGATTCACCAAGATAATCGCTAGGATAATGTTAAACCCAATCGCAAAGAATGAGATATAAAGTGGTGTCTTGGTATCCTGCTGTGCGTAGAAGCTACGGGCTGCAATGTGATAAATCGTGCGGAAAAATATCGTCAAAACTAGCACCCCAAGAAAACCGGATATCACTGGGTCACCCCCGTTATGGATAAAGCTCACCACATAGCCCCGTGCAAAGTAGGTAATGACCGCCACTGGCAATGCGAGCCAAATAATCACCCGGATCATCACCTGCAGTTCTTTGCGGAAGAGATCCTCGCGCCCTGCCCCCAGGTGCTCCGTCATTTGCGGAAAGGCGGCATTGCTAATCGCCACGCCGATCAAGTTCACTGGCATCAACGACAGTGCCGACGCCTGTTGATAGGCTCGGACCGTCCCGTCAGCCATACGCGAGGCGAGGTTTGTCTCCACGAGGCCATTGAAGTAGTCAATTCCTTGGTCGAGTGAGCGCGTCCGCAGCAGGCGGAGCACCTGGCGAAAGCTCTTGTTCTTGCGCTTGATCATAAAGCGATAGTCGAAATCTAAACCCAGCAGACCAATCGAGCTAACAATCAGCTGTAGTACCGAGCCTAGCACCACGCCCAGTGCTACACCCATAATGCCACCCTCAAACACCTGCCAGCCAAAGATGTTGATACCGTTCGTAAAGAAGGTTGCACCAATGATAATACCAATGTTGTAGATCGTTGGTGCCAACGCATAGAAGGTAAAGCGCCCAATCGCCTGCTGCATACTCGCAATGACGGTAGAGATAGAGAAGAGGAATGGGTTGACCGCAATCACGCGCATCATACTCACTGCCAGGCTCCGCCCCGACTCGCTGAGCCCCGGCCCTACCACAACATTCACAAGCGGCTCAGCAAAGATCATAATCAAAATACTCGCCGCTAAGGTGGTGAGTGCCAAGAAGTTGATCAAGCTCGAGCTCAAATCCCATGCCGACTGCTTGTTGCCTGACGCTAAGCGCTGGTTAAACACCGGTATAAAGGATACGCTCAGCGCCCCAGACACCAACACAAAGAACATGAAGTCGGGGATAGTAAAGGCTACGGTATAGGCATCAGCACCCACTTTGTAGGTGTCGTAGTACATGCCGTTGATGAGCCGCTCACGGTACATCCCCAAGACGCTCGACAGCAGCGTCGAGCCTGCTAGCAGGGCAGCAGCATTCTTGATGTTTAGTTTGCTATTTGCTTTGGCGACGACTGAGCGGACACGCCGACGATTTGCTCCATGTGCCACTGATATACCTCCTGCTCCTAGTGGAGCTTGGCCTCCGTTGGCAAAGTGGCATCTGCCATTGCAGCCTTAGCTTCGTCTTCTTCGAGTGTTTCGTGAACAAGCAGCTCATCTTTGAGCTTCTCAAGCGCTGGACGGTTGTGCGAGAGGACAATCTCAGCACGGCGAGAAGCCTCTTTGATAAGCGCCTCCACCTCGTGGTCAATCGCCTCAGCAGTCGCATCACTATATGGCCGCTCGTGAGTGATCTTGTCGAACACCATGCCGCCATTGTCTTCGTGGAAGACTTGGTCGCGAAGCTTTGCACCCATGCCCTGCTCAATCACCATATCACGGGCGATCTCCGTCGCTTTGCGTAGATCACTGCCCGCTCCCGTCGTAATACCATCATCACCATAGATCAGCTTCTCAGCAATCCGCCCACCCATCGCCCGAGCAAGTATGTCCTTAAATTCATACACATTGGTGTAGCTCTTATCCTCTGGAGGTAAGAACCATGTCACGCCGCCCGTACCACCACGCGGGATGATGGTCACCTTATGTACCGGATCGCTATCCGGTAAGACGTGCCCCACAATAGCGTGGCCAGCTTCGTGGTACGCCGTGAGTTCCTTCTCGTGGTCGGTCATTACCTTAGCTTTGCGCTCGGGGCCAATCGCCACCTTCTCAAAGGCCTCGGTCAGGTCTTGATTAGTGATCGTCTTCTTGCCACGGCGCGCTGCAATAATTGCTGCTTCGTTGGCCATGTTCGCGAGGTCGGCACCACTGCTACCGGCTGTCTTGGCAGCAAGCTTGTCGAGATCGACCGATGCATCGGTTGGTTTGTTCTTGAAGTGCACCTTGAGGATTGCCTCACGGTCTTTGCGCTCGGGCAGACTAATCGTCGTATGACGATCGAAGCGGCCTGGGCGCAATAGTGCTGGGTCGAGCACATCAGCCCGGTTGGTTGCCGCTAGGATAATCACGTTTGTATCAGCCTCAAAGCCGTCCATCTCTACCAAAATCTGGTTCAGCGTCTGCTCGCGCTCGTCGTGGCCGCCACCCATGCCAGAACCACGCTTACGTCCCACGGCGTCAATCTCATCAATGAAGATAATGGCTGGCGCATTCTTCTTGGCCTTAGCAAAGAGGTCGCGTACCCGGCTTGCTCCCACACCAACAAACATCTCCACAAACTCCGAGCCGCTGATGGAAAAGAACGGCACATTGGCCTCGCCCGCAACCGCGCGCGCCAGCATTGTCTTACCAGTACCGGGGTTACCAACAAGGAGAATCCCCTTGGGGATCTTAGCGCCAAGACTCTGATATTTCTTGGGATGCTTGAGGAAATCCACCACCTCTTGCAAATCCTGCTTGGCGTTTTCGTTACCCGCAATGTCATCAAATACTACCCGCTCTTTATCAAGGCCATACAACTTGGCCTTACTCTTGCCAAAGCCCATCGCTTGGCTATTCTGTCCCTGGGCTTGGCGCATCATAAACATAAAGAGAACGCCAAACAATACAACTGACAGGACAATTGGTGCGAGATTCCAAAACAATAGGCCCGTCTGTGACTCATTTTGCACTTTTACCTCTGTTTTGTCGTGCTTGAGCCCTTGGGTATAGATGGTACCATTTTCTTTGAGACTACGCTCGGTCGGCTTGGACTGGCCTTTGGGTGTAACAGTCAGCTCATTGCCTTGGATCTCGATCTTGGCAATTTTGCCATTATTTGCTCGATTCACCACGTCTGAGAGCGGCACATCCTTAAGGTTAGCCTGCGGCGAATTAATCGCCCAAAATGCCAGCACACCCAGCACCACAATCGCCCAAAACAGCCCTAGACGCAGGGCATTGGTCGCTTTCGACGGTTTTTTATTCATCAGGGAACTCACTCCTTTCGTTCGCTTGCATTCTCACACAGTAATCTGATCTATTGTACCACTTCTACAGTGAATTGCCGAGGGCCAAACTGCAAATACACTCCATCGCCCACCACATGGCGGCTGCCTGGGCGAGCAGTCTTGATGGCCAGCACTGCACGCTCGAGCCGCGGGCGGGTTGGGCGCGGCGCACCCGCCCACATGATCATCGCACCCAATAGCTCCTGCGCGCTTGCTTCGTCGATCATGATCAATCCATGGCGCTCAGCCGCAAACTGCGGTAAGAGATGCTGCACTTCATCATTAATCGTATGGCGCAGCGCAAGTTGCCGATGTCGCAACGAGGTAATCTGCGCCGCCTGCTCGGCTGTGACGCACCGCTGAATGCAGCGCCGCAGCCGATTGCGCGTGTAGCGGTCGCTCGCATTTGTCTCATCCTCCACCCATTCCAGGCGATGAGCCAGTGCATAGGCACGGATATCTGCCTTGCGCCAGCCCAGTAGTGGCCGCTCCACCCCAGGGCGGTTTAGCACAGCCAGCCCACGCCAGCCCGTTCCACGCACCAGGTTAAGCGCCACTGTCTCTACCAAATCATCCAAGTGATGCGCCGTCACCACTGGTGCTTGATACTGCGCTGCTGTATCGAGCAAAAAATCATACCGAGCCTCTCGCGCTGCTGCTTCGCTCGCATTTGGCCCAAGCTCAAGCTGAGTAGACACAAAAGGTAGTCCATAGTGCGCCGCCAGTGCTGCCACAAAGCGCGCATCCGCTGCCGACGCTTCACCCCGGATCCCATGATCGACATGCGCCACAATCAACGGCTCCGCTGCCTGCGCCGCCATCACATCCAAGAGCACTACACTATCCACACCACCAGACACTGCAACAAGATATGCCATGGCAATAGTATATTCATTTTGCAAAGAGGAGTAAATACTAGTTTTATTATGCGCAATATGCTAGGCGTAAGACACAAAACAAGCCGCCCGGGAGGAGAAACGGCGGCTTGCATAATAGAGGAGGAGGTAGCGTGTGCTACTACGGGTAGTATGCCCCGTCTTACTTAAATGGAGCTGAAAGTGGACACTCTTTGCTATTTTAGCAATACACCGATGCAAGCCAGCGTGGCAGAGTCTTCACCAGTGAGCTTCTTGTAGGCTCAAGAGTCTCGCAAACTTCTTCGTAATATACTGCAAAGCAATAGGCCACACCCTATGCAATTTGCACCATTATATTCTCTGTTTTTATGAAGAATGCGGTAGTATATTCAATTTTTTCTTTTTCTCCTAATCACCCAGGTTTTAGCAATTTCTACTCTTTTCCTCTATACCGCTCTACTCTCAGAAGTAGCAGAAAATAAAAAAGACTAATCCGATGGTGTCGAGCTATAAGCTCAAACTCCTAGGTTATTAAGAAGACGAAAATACCTCAGCTACAAAACAGATCTCTCTACTTGCGCGACAGCTTACTTGCCGCCGTTCGCACTGCCTCACTCCACGTCAGGAAAACGTGTGGGAGCTCTGCCAGCTGCTCAGCAGTGAGGTCGTGCTTGATGGCGAGCGTGACCTCTTGGATGAGCTCGCTAGCACGTGGAGCAACAATCGTCCCACCAAGCAATACCCCTTGCTTGTCGCTAATCAGCTTGACGAACCCCTCACGGAAGTCACTTGTATTGCTGCGAGCAATCATACCGAGCGGCACCAACACCTTATTAATCTTGAGATCGCGCTTAATACAGTCATCTTCATTAAAGCCCACACTAGCTACCTCTGGATAAATGAAGGTAGCGCGCGGCACTAACTCGTAGTCGAGCGTCATTTGCGATTTAGGGTGAAGGATGTTGTGCGCTGTTAGCCGGCCCTCGCTCAAGACGGTGTGGGTTGGCACATCATTGCCTAGCACATGGCCCGCCGCATAAATATGCCGCACGTTGGTTTGGAAGAATTGGTTGACCTCAACACCGCCATCAGGCGAATACGTCACCTCAGCATTATCAAGCCCAATATCGATGGTCGGCTCTGGCTTGGTTGCTACCAAAACACGCTCTACTTCCATCGTCCGCTCAATACCACCACGAATGTATTGGACGATCACATTACCACTTGGGCCACGCATGAGGGAGCGAATCGTCGTTTGTGTTAGGACTGACAATGGTTGGTCGCGCTGCAGGAGGCTGCTCACCGCCTCACTCACCTCTTCATCCTCAGTTGGCAAAATGCGCGATGACTGCTCTGCCACCGACACCGTACTGCCAAAGGTTGCAAAGAAATGCGCCAGCTCAATCGCCACCGTCGTTGCACTGATGATCAACAGGCTGCGAGGCGGGCGGCTCAGCTTGAGGGCAGTACGCGGCGTGAGCCAATCGATTGTCTCAATGCCCGCAATCGCTGGCTGGGTCACATGCGCCCCTGTCGCGATCAAGATATGCCCCGCTGTTACTTCATGGTCGCCAATCGTCACGGTGTGCTGGTCGCGTAAAACACCTTTGCCGTAGAATGTATCAATTCCTTGCTGGTTATAATAGTGCTCGTTATCGCCCGCACCAGTCCGCTCTACCACTGTATTTTTCCAGTGCTGGATGGCTGGATAATCAAAATCAACTCGCGATGTATCGAGCCCAAACTGGTGACCGCGTTGGATGCGATTGTAGAGTTGTGCCACACCCAGCAACGTCTTAACGGGGATATCTCCCCAATTGGGCGTTTCACCACCAAATGTATCTGCCTCAATCAGCCCCACCTTCTTATCTGCCCGGGCTGCCACCAACGCTGCAGTACTGCCAGCTGCACCACTACCCAGCACCAACAAATCATAATCGTAGCGTGGTCGTCGTATCATGTGGTGGTTCTCCTTAACTCCTGATTGGGCGTTTTCTCTATTATACCACTGGCCTGGGCAAAAAAGAACGCCAAAACACTCACCCGAGCCCTAGCCTTCTTGCCAATTCTCTGCTATAATGCGTCATGTTTGGCACCGTAGCTCAGCCGGTTAGAGCGCAGGACTCATAAGCCTGAGGTCACTGGTTCGATCCCAGTCGGTGCTACCAGATATGATAGGCGGCGTGCGATGAGTGCGCCGTTTTTTGCTTATGATCACTACCTAGATCCAGTGTATAAGTGAATACCATAAAGAAATATTCAATCTTGGGATCAAGACAAAAAGCATGCGAGGATAGAGTGCAATGGAGTGCGGAGTGCTCAATCACTCATCACGTGCATCATTCCCCATGAGCAAAAGCACCTCGGGTCCATCACCCAAGGTGCTTTCGGTTGTTTAGAGCTCTACCTCTGCTAATTTGCTGTGGCGCGCGGCAATGAATGCCCGCAGCTCTGCCATACTACGCGACCGATTCCAGGTGGCGAGTATGGTTTCTTTCGTCTTTTTTCGCATATCTACCCTCTTTTTTGTGTTGTCATTATCGACCTACCTCGATCCTAGCATATATACGAACAAAATGCAAACAAATTGTTTCTTATTTTAGTTTTTCTTAATTATCCCTGCTATCTCGGTATCCCTCACCATTCTAGGGCGGCCCTTTGCTTGTCGTGCTTTACGCCACCTCTCAGGTTATTTTTATTACCTCTGCCACGCGCTTACCCCTAAGTCATTCGCCAAGATGGCACGAGCCGTTGCTGGCTACATCGGAGGCGTGAACAGCGCTCACCGGTTCATGCCTGAGGTGAGACTCCACCAACTCGCATAGCACTCATGGCATACTGCTAACCATCAGTGGTAGCGGAGCTAATAGGGTGCTGAGACCAGCGCCAAACTTATTCTTCTTTCCACCTTCCCAAGACACCAAAGCAAAAACCCTACCATGTGGTAGGGTCCTTACCTTGGTTGCGGGGGCAGGATTTGAACCTGCGACCTGTTGGTTATGAGCCAACCGAGCTAACCGGGCTGCTCCACCCCGCGTTACGGTTCTTATTCTACCAGTGATGAATGCCAATTGTCAAGGATTTACCGCCTGAATGTCAAGATTTCCGCTCCCCCACTTGCTATTTATCCTTTTGCTGAGCCTGCTCGGCTGCACCACCAAAGAGGAAGGTTACCCACTGCTCGAGATTGCTGCTCTGCGCATCGGGGTTGGTAGGCTTGTCGGTCGGTGGGTCGTGCGCCTCAGAGCTATTCTTAGGTAGCACGATCACCTTCTCGCCAGGTGCCACTAGGCCAAGTTTCTCACGAGCAGCAAGCTCTTTGTACTCGTCACTCTCGCGGAAGTTCTTTTGGTATTGCAGCGTTTGCGTCTCAAGCTCGGTAAGGACAAGCTGTCGCCGTTTCGTCTCTAGCTCGCGCTGCTGCGTGTAATTCTGCTGGAGACGCGCCACCGACTGCCAGGCAAGGTATGTCGCAATCACGAGCGCAAGCGCCAGCACAATGGTATTGAGCTGGAGATAATCATGCTTGATCTTGTAGATGATGTGGCGCTTGGTGGTGTCGCTGAACACAAACTTCATAGGCTTCTATTATACCGTAGACCACGCAGTTGCTGCAAAAGCTGCGGCCAGCAAAAAAACGCTGCGCACCACAATTTTGGTCAAAAATCGCTCATAGACTTGCCAGGTGTCGACCTCTGTGCTATAACCAATGCAAGATGACATACAAACAACCTTCTCAAGAGGCTGCTCGACAACGCGGCCTAGAATCTTCGACACCACCAAAAACGGTATTTGATGCTGCGACACATGCAGCAGCATGGGTAGGCAAACTAGCGATACAAGGCAAGTTATTTGATGACAGCACCATTCCTCATTCGGCCGATCATGAACAAACCGAGCCTATACCCGCAATACACCCCAACACTCATACCACAGGTGGCTCTACCTCTGAAACGCAGCCAAAGAGGCCTACATTCGATGATCTCCTTGCCCAACAACGCTCTGTTAATGCGCTTGAGCGCAAACGCACTCGTCATTCTACTCCCGAACTTGTCAATGCTTGGCGAGAGCTCGATCACGCCATTGCCAACCATCTTTTTGGCATGTCACCACAAGAATATGAAAAGTGCCGCACTGAGGCGACGGAGCAATTCTATGCAATCGTTGCATACCGCCGAAAAGTGCGTGATGCCGCTAAAACCACTCACCCATCCCAAACTGCCGCTCAGCACAGCAATAGGCCACAGCGAAGCGCACGAGAAAGATTATTCAGCCCCCAGGATGCCGCCGCTGGAGAATATGTAGTGCGTCCAAAACTACCAAAAACCCCTAAGAAACTCGACTACTAGTGGCATATACACCAACAATACGGTATAATGTGGCAAGTGGATCTGGGGGCGTAGCTCAGTGGTCAGAGCAGCGGGCTCATAACCTGTTGGCCGCTGGTTCAAGTCCAGCCGCCCCCACCATTGTAAAGATTAGTCATAGCACGCCCATAGTGGCGTGTTTTTAGTATATGCAAACGGTATAAAATTATTTACCTCTCAGTACGCAGCGCCACCAGCATCCAGTTCTACAAGTGCCTTTGCCTTGCTCACACTCCCTCTCGCACTCCTCTCGCTGCGAGAGGTACAAAATGAGAGAAAAGCCACAATTCATGCCAAACATCGCGCTCTAGCGCTCTGAGTGGTGCGAGAGCGTGCTTCTCCGTACGAGACTTAGTTTCTCGTCACGCGGTATAGGCTCGCAGCTCATTCCATCTCATACTCCGCTTACTTTGTAATCTTCGCATATATTAAGCCAACAAAAAGACCCTTCCGCTATAGAAAGGTCTTTTTCATATACACGTGTCCGGGTTATTTGGTTGCTTTAGCAGCCTTCTTGGCGGGCTTTGCTGCGTCTTTCTTGGCAGCAAAAGGGAATTTGTTGCGCGAGTGCTCCTTCACGTAGTAGCCTTCAGGCATGTCACACGGCTCACCCTTGCCGTTGTTTGGTGATTTGCAAAAGTAGTAAATCGTCCGCTTTACGCCACCGCGCAATACTGCATCTTTTTGCGTGTGCAAGTAGTATGTAGTACCATTCGAACTAGTATATTTGTAAGCCATAGTGCTCCTCCTATTTGATCTTACAAAACCTAGCCTACATGCTCACAAAATGGATGTCAACACTTTGGCAGCGATTTTTTACAGAGATGGCGACCGTGGACGCGCGATTTTGCTTTTTGCTTATGGTTATTGTGTATGATAGATGTTGGTACTATTTTTGTACGATAAACAGGGGTCAAGCATAAATTTTATGGAGCGTCTAGCGAACGCTCGCTCACGGCCATCATGTGTGTTGTACGTGTTGTAAATTATGTTGTGATTTTTTATTTTTTGGCGATTTATTTCGCTGCTCGGTACTGAATGCGCAGCATGATACGCAGGATAATCATCCCCACGATACGCCCAAGAATGGCCGAGATAACCACGCCAGTGAGGAGAATCGTCCAGCCGGCGAAATCGGGCGACCATAGCGGTGCGCTGAAGTTGTAGTGGTAGAGGCTGGTGTCGGGCATTTTGGCAGTTTGGAGGCCAGCATTGGTGCTGCTGAGCTTGCCCAGCTCTTCGTAGACGCAGCGTACGTAGTCGATCGACCAGCTATGGAACCGTGGCTTACACACTGCGTCGGCCTTGGCATTGGCGGTTTGGCCAGCGCGGTTGGCGGTGCTGATCGAGGCGTTGAGCGCAGCCTTGGCGTCGCGATTGTACTGCTCTTGTAGGTAGATTGGGCCAGTATCGGCATTCATATGGGCAGAGGAGTACTGCTGGAGGTCGGCGATGCGCTGGCGGATCTGCTCCATATTGCCCGCCTTATCTGCCGAGAGAACTGCCCGCCGCCGCTCGGTCATCCCCACATTATTGAGCCGCAAGAAGGTCGCAGACAGCACAAGCAGCACCATAAGTAGTAGCACCAAGTGCCACATCTTGATGCGCCGGAGTCGCTTCATCGACCGCTTGACTTGCTGTTTGTTTGCCATGCTATGTACCCTGTGTATGCCCACTTATGCTTTGGCTCTAGTATAGCATAACCTCAATATTGAACCCAGTAGCGCGAGGTGGAGCGATCGCACTCCTTAGCTACCTCTGGTGGTTTTGTGCCAGAGGCGGTACAATGGAAGGTATGAATATCTACTTCTCTGGAATCGGCGGCGTGGGCCTGGGGCCACTAGCTGAGTTGGCACACGATGCAGGACACCATGTGCTTGGCTCGGATAGCCACATTGGACTCGAGACACAAGAACTCGAGCGGCGTGGCATCTCCGTCTCACAAGACCAAACAGGCGAATACCTGGCCTATCGCCATCAGCAAACCCCCATTGATTGGTTTATCTATACTGCGGCCTTGCCACCCGATCACCCCGAGCTGGTCTTGGCGCATCGACTCGGCATCTATACCGCTAAGCGTGATGAGCTCCTCACTTATCTCATCAACGAAAAAGACCTCCAGCTCATCGCCATCGCTGGTACCCACGGCAAGACGACGACAACTGGCCTAATGGTGTGGGCGCTGCGCCAGCTGGGCGAGCCAGTGAGTTACTCGGTGGGTACAACATTGAGTTTTGGCCCCAGTGGCCATTATGTGCCAGGTAGTCGCTACTTTGTGTATGAGTGTGATGAGTTTGACCGCAACTTTTTGCAGTTCCACCCTCATCTCACGCTGCTGACCTCTGTTGACTACGACCACCCAGACACCTATCCTACCAAGCAGGATTACACCGATGCCTTTAGCCGCTTTCTCGAGCAAAGCGAATATACCATCATGTGGCAGCGCGATGCCGATGCAGGCGTTGTGCCACCACGGCGACGGGCGCGTGTCTTGGAAGATGAGGATGTGCAGCAATTTGCACTCGCAGGGGCCCACAACCGAGCAAACGCAACACTAGTGGCAACGGCGTGCAAGCAGCTACGGCTTGGCTCACCTGAGCACATTCGAGCGGCTATCAATACCTTCCCGGGGGTGCAGCGACGCTTTGAGCGGCTTGGGCCTGGGCTGTATAGCGATTATGGCCACCACCCGGTAGAGATCGCCGCAACGCTGCAGATGGCACGAGAATTGTCCGACCACGTTGTGTTGGTATATCAGCCACATCAAAACGTCCGCCAGCATGAGATCCGCCAACAATACACCGATTGCATGGAGCGCGCCGAGCAAATCTACTGGCTGCCAACCTACCTCAGCCGCGAAGACCCAACTCTATCCATCCTCGCCCCACAGCAACTGACTGAGCAACTAACAAACCGCAGCAGCGTTTACTATGCCGAGCTCGATGATGCCCTGTGGCACGCCATCCAAACTGCCCGCGCCGAGGGCAAGCTTGTGCTCTGCATGGGCGCAGGCACGATTGATGGCTGGGTGCGGCAGCGGCTCGCACAACAGGGGTAGACACCAGCTCAAGCGGCCCACATCCGTTGCAAATGGTGCTTGCAAGCTTCTACGCTGCTCGTTATTACCTGCAGGTAGTGGCTGGGGTGGACTGCAGCATTCTCAAGTAATATACAACCTATCGGTCGTCCCCACTACCCCGCAGTTGGCCGCGCTGCTGGCGGCTGGCGAGCTTGGCGTTGTTGCACCGGGCAACCTCCTCAAGGCTCGAGCCAAGTAGGTGCGCCACCGCCGTCACATACCACAAGATATCGCCCAGCTCCTTAATGATTGCCTGCTTATCTACCTCTGTTATCTCACCCTGCTGGTCGCGCAGTAGCTTCTTGAACTTCTCGAGCACCTCGCCCGATTCGCCGCCTAGTCCCAGCACCATACCCATCAGCTGGGCGTTGGCATCACCGTAGGCATAGTCACTGCTCAGGGTAGTGATTGCTTGCTGTGCGTAGTCGTCGATCTTCATATATCCTCCTTGTTATTGATCTAAAACGTCGTCAAATTCCTCAAAAAAGTACGGGTCGCGAAAGAACACCCGCGCGACAATCTGCTCCACTGCTGGTGCAAGCGTGTACTGCGACAGTTTGTGTGGGCGCGCCCAGACGAGCCGCTCATGCGGAGTGATATCATCAGTCGCCCCATAAAACACATGAGCCAGTGTGGTTGAGAGAATCGCTTTGTCTGCCCAAACACGAATATAGCACTCGCCCGCATGCCGTAGCGCGAGATCCATAGTGCCAAGCTTCTCCGCTGCTTCGCGTTGAGCCGCCGCTTGGATAGATCTGTCATCGATATGGAGCTTTCCGTAAGGGAGCGTCCAGGTGTCGATGTAGGGCTGCTTGGTGCGCTGCTGCAGCAAGACGTCTCCATTGCTATTTTGCACCACCAGCATGGTCACAATCTTGGGCTGAGTCCGAACCAGCATAGTGTCTGTACTCACCCGATCGACATACGCCAAACCACGCGGCGCCAGGCTATAGCCACCCGGCACCTTATGGACAAGCTGGTGCTGCAGCAGCACCTTGAGATGATAGCTAAAGAGATTGGTATCCACCCGTGGTGGACGCAGATCACGAAAGCGAGCCACCTTGCGGTAGCATAACACACTAAGAATCCGCCTTTGGATGTGGTGGTTAATCGTATCTTGCTCAAACATATTTGACTCAAATTATCCTATCTATCCATATTTACTATAGCACGCTATGGTAGTGATATGAATAACCTGCCATACAATAGTCACCACAATAATAACCAATATAATCACACGCCAACGACTTGGCTGCCAGAACACAATTATCCACCACACACGTCACACGAACGAGGTATCACACCATCACCAGTCCAAAGTCAGCTGTGCCATATTGCACTGCAGAGTATGGAGATAAGCTGTGATTTGGCCGATGTAGTGCGCGTGCCACGCCAACCCGGTGGCGAGCGCGAGAATGACGCAGAGCATAGTTGGTCGCTTGCCGCCCTTGCGCCAGAATTACGTGCCTGTCTCTATCCGCAGTTGGATAATGATATGGTGCAGCAATTTGCAACTGTCCACGAGCTGCTCGAGATTGCCACTGGCGATGTCGCAACGTTCGACCTTACCCCTGTGCAACTTTCCATCAAACAACAAAACGAGCAGCAAGCAGCCCACACATTATTACAGCGTCTTCCGCCCGTTATGCGTCAGGGGCTAGAGCGCTATGAAGCACAAAACACACCCGAAGCACGCTTTGTACGAGCAGTCGATAAGATTCTTCCAGTAGCGATGGATATTGTTGGGCAAGGGGTGCGGGTAGTCGAAGAGGACTATGGCATTAAAAATCTTGCTGAATTGCAAGCAGCACACGACAAGCTCATCGAGAGCTTCACTCAGCGATTTGGCACAGAATTTCCTGAGCTTGCTGAGCTGTATGCAGACCTCGCTTATCATTTTGAGACATGCTATGCACAAGAAAAATCTGCCGACATGATGAGTTCTCACGTCCCTGAGCGCCCTAATCAGCTCAAAGAAGTTGAGCGTAAATTTTTAGTCAATTTTGATAAGATACCAGCAGATATTGACTCATATGATCATATCGACATCAGTCAGGGCTATCTCGCGCACAGCAGCGATGGATCGGAGACACGCGTCCGGCGTTTTGGTGATGGGCAACGTTTTGAGCTCACAGTAAAATCGGGTGGTACTGTCGTGCGAGATGAGCAAAATATCATTATTAATGAAGCAACCTTTGCTTCGCTATGGCCACTCACCAAGGGCAAGCGCATCGAGAAAACACGCTACTATGTACCCTACACCGACCCTGATAGTAACGAGCATACAATCGAGCTTGATATCTACCACGGCAACCTTGAGGGGAAGCTCATCACTGCTGAAGTTGAGTTTCGTGGCCGCGAGACCGAGGCGACACTACGTGCTGAAACATTCTGCCCTCCCGAGTGGTGCAGCACAGATATTAGTTATGATCAACGCTACAAAAATAACGCACTAGCGAGCCAGCAACACGGCATACTAGAGCTCAGTCAGGTGAGTATGTAATCTTGCCACGGAATGGTACTATTGGCTATTACCGGTCGTCGCTCGCACGCAGCCAATCGCTTTCCCCTCACTCATCCAGCGCTGTTCGTAGGCGGTGAGCGTCTTGTATTCATCGGGTAGTGACGACTCGTGGAGATCGAAGGATAATTCGCGAATCGACCACTGCCAGGCGACGAGCTGCTCCAGGCTCCAGCAAAAGAAATCACGATCGTCATGCTTGAGTAAAAGCGAGCCACCCGGCCGTAGCAGCTGCTCGTACTGGCGCAAGAATATTGGGTGAGTAAGACGCCGGCCAGCGCTACGCCGCTTGGGGAACGGATCAGGAAAGGTCACCCACAGCTGCTTGAGTGAATGAGCAGCAAAGAGCTCGCCAATCTGATCGGCCCGAGCTCGCACAAACAGCACATTGGTAATGCCGCGCTCGAGCGCCACGTATGCACCTTTTTGCAAGCGATCGCCCTTAACGTCCAGCGCCACAAACACCTCATCCGGATGCTGCGCCGCCAACTCCACACTAAACATCCCAGTACCAGCGCCAATCTCGAGCATCGTCGCACTCTGCCGCAGGTCTGGCGCTGCCTGACACCATTCCTCATACTCGTAGCAGTTGGCGGCGTTATGAAACTTAGCAAAGCGATATTTCTTGCGTTTGCGGGTGATGATAAATTGCTGAGGGTCAAGATACGTCATGAGTCTATTATACCTGAATCACATGGCCTCTTTCGCGGGTGACCCTACGCTCCACGTTATCTGGGTGAGGTGTGAGAACTCACTATCTGTCTAGCATGTTTTTCACTCGAGCAGTGAGAACCGCTCTAAAAAATGTTGTAATACTTGCATCACTGAGTAAGATTCTAACTTATTCTCAGGTTATTATGCCCTACCTGAGTCGTTCCACCACCCCATCAGATAGCACTCGTACTAAGCGTGATGGTGGCGTATTAGTCGGCACAGTGCCACCATCATAATAGTAATCGACACCATTACCAAAGTACGCACGAGCCTCGGCAATAGTGCGAGCGGGCGGCCGCCCCTCGAGATTAGCACTGGGGGCGATCAACGGACCAGTCTGGCGCAAGACCGCCTGGAGCCACGGCAGCTGCGGCTGGCGATAGGCCAGCATATCATTAGCGCGGCGGAGCCACCGCGGAGCATGGGGCGAGTCGAGCAGAATACTCGTTGGTTGAGAAGTGTTAAGCGACGGTAAGGTGGGCACATCGGCATACGTTTGGCTGGCATCAGCCACAAGGATGATGGATGATTTATTACTATCACGCTGCTTAAGGCGATACACTCGCGCTACTGCCGCTTCGTCATCTGCCCGGGCAACAATGCCATACAGCGTATCAGTCCGGAGTACTGCCACGCCACCACGCTGCAAGGTAAGCACAAGCTGGTTTAATTCATCATTCACATCTGTTATACTACCATATTATGAAGCCAATTACCTCACCCGAGCTCACTGCACTAGAGATTATTATCATTATTGTCGTGGCGATTGCACTGTATTGGGTGGGACCACGCGTGGTGATGTGGCTGACGCGTCATGCCTTCGTTACCACGTATCAGCGTACGCTGCCCAAGAAAGATCTCGAGAAGCGGCATAAGACGCTGGGCGGGCTTTTTGCTAACGTGTGGCGCATCATCGTCGTGGTGATTGCGGGCTATGCTATCTTCACTCATTTTTTCAATGACGCAGCTCTTGCGCCGCTGTTTGCGAGCGCAGGGATTATTGGTGTCGCCTTCGGGTTTGGCGCGCAGTCACTCGTCAAAGACTTTCTATCGGGAGTGTTTATAATTAGCGAAAATCAGTATCGGGTGGGAGACATTATCGAGATCGATGGCTTTGGCGGGACGGTCGAGCGGATCGGTGTACGCTCCACTGTGATCCGCGACGTCGAGGGCAACGTCCACTTCTTCCCTAACGGTGTCGTGCAGCATGTCATCAACAAGACAATGGGCTATAGCAAAGTATACTTCACCATTACCGTTGCGCCTGATACCAACATTAGTACCGCCAGCGATATCATCAATCGGATTGGTGAGGAAATTTCTGGTGAGGAAAAATGGCAGCGCAAAGTGATCGAGCCACCACATTTCGACATCCTTGGTGACTTCAATGCGTCATCGATTAGCCTTGTCGTCTCTGGCAAAACTCAACCATCCGACCAGTGGGCCCTCACGGCCGAGATGCGGCGGCGGATCCTGCGCGAGTTTGAGAAGGAGCACATTGAGCTCGGTGCAGCCTCGCCAGGTAAGCACAAGTAACTTCTATTGCGTATGCATTGCTCCCGCCACAACAAAAATTCATTCTGCGTAACGGATACTCCTGCTGAGCTATTATGCTTTAATGAAGTCCTGATCTCAAGGTATATGACCTCTGTCAAGACACATCGCGTATTTACCAGTATAGTATAATACACTCATGAATCAGCAATTTCCCTCTTATCCTTATCAATCACAGCCGGCAGCTCCACCTCAGGCTCAGCCTGTGCCGCCAGCTCCATATTATCCACAGCAGCCAGTGCAAGCACAGCCACAGCAGCCACCGGCATGGCCAGCCCAACAGCCCGAGCCTGCACCAGCTCAGATATCACAACCGGCAACTCCAACGCCCCCAAGTAACCCTACGCAACCAGCCCAGCAATTACCCGTTCAGCAGCCCAGCCGGCGCCGGCAGCGATGGATGCCAATTACAGCAGTGTTTTTGACGGCACACCACTGGTTATGGCAACGCCCGTCTCGCACTATCACAACCGCACCGTCTTTAGCCAAGTGCCCTGCATTCTCGAATGGACAACAGCCAATCGTATCCGCGCCATCGACTTCGACTCCAAAACAAACCAAATGGTCGGCGTGGTGCTCGATATCGATCCGCAGCAGATCACCAAAGCAGCTGTCGAGGCAAGCTTTATCATCATATGGGTCAATGGCCAGCGCATCCAGTTCGACTTTGCTGGAGCACATGCCCAGCTGCTGACTGGCCTTGGCGCTGCAGTATCGCCAGGTATTGGTGGTGTTCTCTATGGACACAATGTCGAGCGTGCACTCGACAACGACTACGACTGGTGGTGGGCTGCCATTCAAGCCTACGCACCCTATGCTAAAATTATTGACGGCTTCGAGCGCGACGCGATGATTATCAACAATGGCGTCAACATTGGCCTCATCATAGCTTTTGTGACACCAATCATAGTAGTACTTATCGCCTTTATTATGGCATTATTATCATAAAACCAGATGACTCCAGCAAGCTGATTGACGTATTTTCTAATAAACAACAGTATCCAAGACACCATATAATAGATACAGCAAATGCAGGCATGCTCCTGCATTGTTACTTCTATAGGAAGTCTACAACCAAAAATATATACCGTAAAACATATTCGTACTTGCCGATCTCAAGTTATATAGTATAATACTTCCATGAATCAGCAGCCCACGACACCTGTATACCCGCAAACCACCTTATACTACCCACCAACACCAACTATGCAACCCGCACCACCAATTGGCCGGACTCCTGTTGCAGCAAACCCTCTCCCTCAGCCCATCATGCAGCCAATGCAGCCACTTACCACACAATCATTGCAACCAACTACTGAAGCTAGCTATAGCAGCGTCTTTGATGGCACACCACTCATTGCAGCAACATTTGTCTGGTATAGCACTGGTTATTTTAATGAGACACCATGCGTTCTCGAATGGACAAGTGCCAACCGTATCCGTGCTATTGATGTAGATGCTTCGATGGGTCAATCAATCGGTGTTATCTTTGACATCGACCCACAGCAGATTACCAAAGCAAGAACTGAGTCAAGCTTCATTATTATCTGGATTAATGGTCAACGCAACCAATTTAACTTTGCCGGAGCGAACACGCGATTACTCAACGCCCTGAGCGCCGGTGTGTCACCTGGTATGGGAATCCTTTATTATTCCCATACCGTTCAAGATGCTCTCAATAATCACTACAACTGGTGGTGGTGGAATATTCAGACATACGCACCATCTGCCAAATTCGTTGATGGTGATGACCAAGGATTCAAGATTGGCATTGCTATCAGTCTTGCAATACCTTTCATGGCTTTTGTTCTTGCAGTTATTGTAGTTGTTATACAGATGGCATCGCATCACCCCTAGAGAACTCCCGGGTTTTGCTCTGAACTTGAAGTTGCTAACACAAAATCTCAGTAAGGTGATAGCCGGAGTTGTACAAGAGAATGCATTTGGTTCGTCTAGCTAAAACTATTTGACCAATCTCCTCTGATGCGTCATAATGGGGAGCTATGAAACGCACTTTTCTTGCTGCTGTTATGGTTGCTACTGCTGCATTTGGCGGTTCTCCGGCTTATGCCGAGCCCGCTGCGCCACTCAGCAACGATCAGCTCACCCAAATAAAACAAAACTGCGTCCGCGTCAAGTCTACCCTGCGGCGCATCCATGCTAACGACGGGCTTGTCCGCGTCAATCAAGGGCAGCAGTATGAGGTTATCGCCACCCGCCTGATGGCGCCACTCAATAGCCGCATTGCTCTCAACCGGCTCGACGGTGTGGAGCTTGCCAAGACAACGGTAGAATACAATACTCAGCTTGCTGCTTTCCGCAGCGAATACCGCCAGTATGAGGAGAAGCTGTCCGAGTTGCTCCGGACTGATTGCACCGATCAGCCCGTCGAGTTTTACTACCTCATCAAGCCAGTGCGCGAGCGTCGCAAGCGAGTGGCTGATATTACACTACGGCTCAACCAGCTGCTCAGCCAGTACGGCTCGCAGTTTGATGTATTTTATAGCAAGCAATTCCCGGCCAAGAAGGAGGTGCCAAGTGCCCAGCAGCCAGCCCAATAAACTCGACTTCGAGCACCAGCTGAGCAGTGTGCGCGAGCACCGTTTTTTGGTGATGATCTGCGGCGTGATCGCCATTGCGGGCATCATGGTGTGGGTTGCTATGGATATGTACAACACCAGCGGTGCAGCACAGGTCGACCTCAGCCGGCCTGGCTTCCAGGAGGTGCGCAAGCAAGCTGCTCGCGATGCTGAGCCCGAGACGTACAAAACTGATGGTAGCATTACGAAGCAATCGCTCGACGAGTTTAAAAAAATGTACCAGCAGCGCCGCAGCAAAATCGCCGATGGCACCTTTGACCCAAACGTCCTGAGCGATGAATCGCTCCAGCTCTTCTCCACTAATAGCGACGTCGAGAGCCAACAACAAACGCAAACACCAGCCGAGCAGCAATAGCACCTCACGCTAGCGGTGCACATAAAACTCACTTGAGTATACAAGCTTTATTCTTCTTCTAATCTACCTCTACTTCTACCTCTGAAGGAAAGTTGAATATCCTAAAGAGATATTCAGCTTTATTCATGCTACTGAAGGAAATAACAAAGCAAGAGGATGATCTAGCACTGCAAAAGCAAGGTCTTAAGCTACAGATGACTAGAACTACGCAGCGCAGGCCAACATAATTTGACACTGTTACCCCTTTCGTGATATAAGATAGTTACTATGACTCGCTCAAAATCTGAGGCTGTACCAGATGGCTCAGTCAAAAAACCATCACGACATCTCTCTCGCCGTGAGGCGTTGGCAGCAGCTTGCCTCGGAGCACTGAGTGCTCTACTCAGCGGCGACACCCCTCAGCCTTCTGCAGAACAGCACCAAGACCACGAGAATGATTCATTCCAGCCGGTCGTTGTCCGGCTTGGTGTTGTGGCACTTAATGCCGCTGGCTTCGAGCCTGGCAAGACCAACGAAGAAATATACGAAGAAGTGCGCGTCCACACTGGCCGAATTACTCACACAACTCGCGATGCATATCAGTTTCACATAACCGAGTTTGCAAGCAACGTTGCGCCAGATAGCACCCGCACCAAAGAAGATGGCACGACCGAATACTATTACTCCAACGACCAAATCAAAAAAATCGCCGAAGAATACCGCGAGCAGCTAGACGTGCAGGATGGTGAGCATTCACTCATGCTGATGGCTGTTAACACAGCAGGTGTGGAGAATGACGTACTCGGCCTTGCCTTCCAGAGCACCGATGAAGACAAAGCCAAGGGCGGCAACGGCCCGATGGTGCTCGTGCTGAGCAACAAGACTGGTGGCAATGTATACAGCCATGAGATTGGGCACGTACTCTCGAGAGATGAGAAAAACGGCGACCCCAGCAAAGAAAAGCAGTTCGGCAAAGGCATGGGGCACGAGATGGTGATGGACTGCCTCATCACTGATGCCGAGGGCAATATAACGCAGTATTGTGCTGTCGATACCATCCAGCAACTGCTTGCTATGGGCTGCGGCCTCAGCAAGCGCGATAAGTCTGACGCTGTGAACGAATACGCCTCCCCTGTCACTGTTATGGGTAATTCTATGGGCTACACCGATGCCGATACAAAAGTGAGCCAAGTAACAAATGAAGTCACCGCAACAGAGGAGCATAAACCAATATACTCGCCCGCCGAGCTTACCTTCCTTGATTCGCGCCTCCAGGTCGAGTGCACCACATCGACCAATGGACGCTACCCACTCTCGTATGACTTTACTAGGCGTTTTGCCCTGGCCTACTCGCTACCAAATGACCACGCACTCAAGACGATCCTTCCCAAGGCTGATACACTGATCTTTGCGCCAATCATCGAGTATATCGATAAAGACACGCCATTTGACTCGACCGATCTAGATGCAGTGCAGCGCCGCATTGGTGTCTTTGCCACGTGGGACAATGGCCGCGGTACAGCACTGCTAGATGTGAGCCTCTTTAACACAATCGACTACAGCGGCGAGAAAGAAAACGTCATTTATGCCGACGAACAACTCGGCTTCGTTGCTGTCTCGGGCTACGACAAGACCGATGGTGAGTACGTGCGGATCGTTAACCTCAGCTCGCAAGAAGGCACCGCCCTGCTGGATGAGGCACGGACGCGCACTGCCGAGCGCAATCAGCTCCTCCTCAAGCCTAAGCAAGCAAACGAGTGAGCAGCTGGACCCTAGCGGTTTCCTATCTCATCTCTTGCTAAATTCTTTTTTCTGTGTATTTATTACGCTGGATATATTTTTTAACTATTCATTCAATTGCACTGATGATTTTCGCACTCATTCCAAGGGAGCTACCTTCAGCAATCACCAATTTTATAGCACGAAGAATCTATAGTACGGGAGGCTGTAACACCAAAGCATTCACCTACCCATAGCACAATTTTTTGCATTTGCACCACACTATGCTATACTAACCAAGTTATGAATATGAAACCTGTCCTCAAACGTTATATTTCTGAATTCGTCTACGGTGCAGTCGATGGCACCGTCACAACCTTTGCTGTAGTAGCAGCCAGTGCTGGCGCGGGTATCTCGAGTGCAATTATCTTGGTGCTGGGCGCAGCTAACCTTATTGCCGATGGCTTCTCGATGGGTGCTAGCGCCTACCTCGCAGCCAGTGCTGAGCACGATGAGTCAGCGCGGAGTACAAGCAAACGCGCCTCACCAAAAATCATCGGCCTCATGACCTTTGCTGCCTTCGTTGTCGTTGGTAGTGTGCCTGTTATCCCCTATCTTGCCCATGTGCTGGCACGCGGCTCGAGTGCAGCTCACCCCATGCTGTTTTATGTCAGCTCGGGAGCGACGGCGCTTACCTTTGTGGCAATTGGCTATATCAAGGGCAAAGTTGGTGGTGAAAATCCACTCGTTGCTGCTCTGCAAACGCTCGCGCTCGGTGCTATTGCTGCTGCCCTGGCCTATGGCGCTGGGACAGTGCTCGCTGGGTGGCTTGGCGTGCAACTGTAAGAGCTGCAAATAATTCTAATGATTCTACCTCTTGTTATTTATCTTTCTTCTATAACTTGCTAAGTTTTATGGATATGAATATATTTAGTGAATGTTCATCATTGTTTATGGCATAGTCATTAAATCATAATGGCTGGTTTCGTCACACTCTAGAAATAAGCTTGGCATCTCTGCTCATTTTGCCGGACCATTCTTTGGTAGCTGATCGATCAGCTCCAGTAGCTTCTCCCAATCAGCTCGCCGGGTGTGGTCAATATCGACGTCTACTGCATGGTCGCGAATCGCCGAGAGGAGCGGCTCGGCCTCTGGCGTGATCCATGGCTGCATCTCGAGCGGATAGGCCAGCTGGTCAGACATAAGCACTCCATCACCATAGTCACTCACCAGCGTGTCGATCGTATACTCTCGGCGAAGCATCCGCGCCCACGTGTGACATAGCGCGATAGCCTCTGCTCGCGTGAGGACTAACTCACTCATACCAGCCCATCCTTCCGTAGTCCATTTAGTGCAGCAGCAAAACGCGGGTCACTATGCAGCTCCTGAACAATGGCGCTCAGTGGTTGTCCCTGCGCCATGCGCCGCACAATTTCGCCCCGCATTTGGCGCAGGCTGCCAGCAAAGCGCGACTGCCGCGTGTAGTGCCGGCTGGTGCCGAGCTGGCCCTTGCCCGCCGCCTTTAGCTCAGCGCCGTAGTCCATTAGCGCCCAGAACCACTGGCGGGACTGTTCTCTATCCATCGTCTGCTCCACCAGCGCCAGCACATCCTTATCCGCCACGCGCTCCTGCCCAGCAAAAAAGTGATTAAAATACACCGTGCGGATATTGGTCTCTACAAAGGCGGTTGGGGTTTGATGCACATAATTCATGATGGCCCCAGCCGTGTTAGTGCCAATACCAGGCAATGCCACAAGGTCGGCCTGTGTGGTGGTGGGTGCACCAGCAGCAATCGCCTGCGCCGCGCTGTGGAGGTACTTGGCCCGGCGATTATACCCCAAGCCCTGCCAGGCCTGTAGCACCGCCGGTAGTTGGGCCGCTGCTAAGGCCTCAATGGTCGGGAACTGCGCAGTAAACTCGGCAAACTTAGGCAGCACCCGCGCCACCTGCGTCTGCTGCAGCATCAGCTCACTGACTAGCACATAGTACAGCGTCGGCTGGCTGCGCCACGGCATGGGGCGGTAGAGCTGCTTGGCTTTGTGCCATATCATGGCCTGAAATTGTGCTGTGTCCATAAGTATAGTATACTAGAAGGATGAAACTATCTCGACTCATCCTCACCATTGCTATTGTTATCATTGCTGCGTGGCTGCTTGGTGCCGTACTGAAATTAGCCGCCTGGATCATCAACGGGCTGCTCTCACTCGCAGCAATCGTCGTCATTATCTGGCTTATTATGATGTTCATCGAGAGCCGCAAGCAGCAGAAGTAATTTTCTGAGCTGCGCCGCTCTGTTGCATTAGCTTATCGTGACAACTGGGCCAAGGACGGCTGGCATTGTTGGTTTTGTAAAATATCCCCTTCTTCGTCTTCACTATGTTCTTATGCGAGGCAATACAGTATGTAAGAGCTGCGCGTAATTTTCCTTTAACCCTATGTAAAAGGTTTGGTTTTTACCTCACTTCCATAGGGTGTTTTCTTGTAAGGCGAGAGTGGTATGGGGTACTAGCATAGCAATACATCACTTGAGTATACGCACTCTCTCTGTTACTATGTTTTCACTCGTCGACCGTGCCTGGCTCATGCGCTATACTAAGAACAATGGATGACGAACTGTATCTTGATGAAATTGTGGAGGTGGTAGCGATTTTTCGGCGTGGGCACCAACCATGTCAGCCAGTCAAATTTCGGCGCGGCAATGGCCAGGAAGTGACAATCAGGCGAATCGGCCTGGGCTTCGAGCATCAGCGCGGTGCACGTACAGTGCATATCTTCGATGTGACAGATGAGCAGGCTGATTACCGCCTCGAGTTTGACAGTATTACACTGGTATGGCGGCTCACACGCGAGGCCGATCATGTCTCATAGCAATATCAATCCCGCCCCACCACTGATGATGCATATCGATCTCAATAGCTGCTTTGCCACGATCGAGCAGCAATCTCGGCCGTTGCTCCGCCACCGGCCAGTTGTCATTGTTAATCGGCGCAACCAGCATGCGACTATCGTCACCGCAAGCTACGAAGCTAAGGCGCGTGGCGTCCGCACCGGCATGCGCCTGCCCGCAGCACGGCTACTTTGCCCCGATATTGTTCCGCTAGAAAGCGACCCACCCAAGTATCGCTATGTCTACCACCGACTTGCAACCATCCTCAGCGACTACTCGCCCAGTGCCACCATGAAAAGCATTGATGAAGGGGTGATCGACCTCAGCCAAAGTCCACCTGACATCCGGGCACGCGGCGCACTGGCGATTGGCCAGGAGATCAAGCAGCGCCTCCGTAGCGAGATTGGCGACTACATGCGCTGCAATGTTGGCATTGGCACCAACCGCTGGCTAGCTAAGATTGCTGCCGGTATCAATAAGCCTGACGGCCTGACTTGCATCACTGCAGATAATCTTCACGCAGTACTCGCTACGCTATCGCTCGAAGACCTCACTGGTATTGCCGCTGGCTACAGCAAGCGCCTCCACCAGGTTGGTATCCAGACACCACTGGACTTTCTGGCCGCAAGCGAAGCAACGCTCGAGCACATGGTGTTTCATGGCAAGCCAGGACGCGACTGGTATAAGCGGCTGCGCGGTTGGGAGGTAGATAGTGATGAGCGCCCGCTTAAGACAGTCGGGCGACAGTTCGTCCTTGATCAGCCAAACCTCAATTACGATCAAGTCTTGCGCCGCTTCCACGTTCTATGCGAAGACATCGCGGCTGCGCTCCGGCAGCAATACGTGCGCGCCCGTGGTGTGCGCCTCTATGTCAAAAATTATCAAACAGGCCGCTGGCACAACCACGAGCGCCGCGAGTATCCACTGTGTGATGGCACTACGCTCTTCCAGATCGTCAAGCGACTCACCCAATCGATGCCACTGCCCGCCTATGAGATTGGCATGTCGTGTTATCTTCTCACAAGCGAGACAGACGCACAGCTCGCACTCTTCGACGACCCATCAGCTCGCCACGCTCTCACCGTCGCAATCGACGAGATCAACCAATTCTACGGCCCACACACCGTCCAGCCAGCCGATACTCTCGGCATCGCCACGCAGATGAAGCGCAAAATACCATTTGGTAGCGTGCGGTATTTATGAGCACTCATCGTGCACTATTGCCATCAGCTCATCGTGCACGACACCATTAGACACAAGTGCGCCACGAAATGGCTGCGCATAATTAAGCGGCTGGCCTGATACACTCGTAACCTTACCGCCAGCCTCCTCAACAATAACGTGCACCGCTGCCATATCATACGCATTCACCTTCTCGGCATAATACCCAACGAAGCGCCCCTCAGCCACGCGAACACTCTTGGCTACTGCGCCACTAATGCTTGCCGTGCTCACCTTGCGTTCGATCAGCTTATCATAATATTCATGGCGGCGGATATTTGCATAGCTACACGACGCAGCAAAGATCCCCTCTGTAAGCGTCTGGCGGTTCACCTGCAGCCGCGTACCGTTGCAAAAGGCACCATGGCCACGCACTGCCCAGTAGAGCCGATCTGTCATTGGTTCATAACCAACACCGACGGTTGGCACGCCATCAACTACCAGTGCGAGCGAAAACATTGCTGTGGGCACACCCCAGGTAAAGGCCTTTGTGCCGTCGACTGGGTCGCACAGCCACTTCCGCCCGAGGCCATAGCCCGTCGTGCTCTCCTCTTCGCCAATGACGCCATCGTCCGGGAAGGTCTCGTGAAGGCGCTGGATCACCAGCGAGTTGATTGTTGTATCGGCAATTGTCACTGGCGTGCCATCCGCCTTGGTCTGGCGCTGTTGGTCGCCATCAAAATAGCGGCGCATAATATCGCCCGCCTCGCGAGCAATCCGCTGCGCGGTATGAAGTTCTTGTTCGTACATGCTCATCAGTATATACCGTTGGCTCTTGTGAGTGCAATGCTTAGGCGCTTGATTGCTATAACTGAGGGATAAAGCTACTTGATCTCTTACTAACAGAGCCAAAATATACCGAGTAAAAAGCAATCACTCTCCCTTGCCATTACTATGCACCCGGTGTATAGTAGATAATATTACTAGTATTATTGAACCGAATAAGGATATACCGATGACGAAAAAACTTCTGAAAATTCTGGGTATCATCACGGCAATACTCTTTGGCTGTTTTGTGATTCTTATGCTTTATATGAATTACCTCAACCAAAGCATCACTGGCGACGACGGCGTGGCGAAGGATTACACTGCGAAGCTGAGCCCCAGTGGTACGCTAGAGCAGCGTTATACTAAGCCAGGCCCCTACCACGTTGCGCACCACACTCATCGCAGCGATAGCACAGCCATCAAAGAGTATCATATCTACACTCCACAGCGCACCGCTCCAGACCAAACCTTCCCACTTGTGCTAATGGTCAATGGCACCGCCACCTACGCGTCTACTTATGCGCCAATATTCGAGCATTTGGCCAGTTGGGGTTTTGTTGTCATTGGTAATGAGGATGGCTGGCCAGGCACTGGTGCAACGACATCGACCATGCTTGATACTGCACTAGAACTCAACACTGCCGAGAGCAGCCCTATCAAGGGATTTGTCAATACGAGCAAGATCGGCATTGCCGGGCATTCCCAAGGCGGAGCCGGTGCTATCAATGCCGCCACAAAATACGGCAATAGTAACCGCTATACCTCCCTCTACACTGCGAGCGCCGTTGGCCATGGCACCGCAAACGGCAACAACTGGCACTACGACACCAGCAAGCTTAAGACAGCCACCTACATGATGGCTGGCACCGGCCCAAGCGACAACCTCGCCATTAGCCCACTGGGCGACCTGCAGCAGAACTTCCGTGCCCTGAGTACAGATAAACCCAGCGTCATCGCGCGGCGCAAGACCGTTGGTCACAAAGACGTGCTGGAATATGGCGATGCCTACATGACTGCCTGGTTCCTCTGGACGCTGAGCGACAACACCGAAGCAAAAGCAGTCTTCGCTGGTGACAACGCCGAACTCCGGCACAACAGCGACTGGCAGGATGTCGAGACAAAGCACATACAATAAAGCTAAATCTCACGCTACGCTAGCCAAAAAACGGCTAGCGTAGCTCCATCGGCTACCGCTCTATTGCGTCACACACCGCCGCCACATACCGCGGGTCATCCACCGCGTGCCCAGCGCCTTTTACCACTGTGCCATGGACGGCGGGAATGTGCTGCATAGCAGTATCAAAGACAAGTTTCATCTCTGGCCACTTAATAAACTCCTCGGAGCCAACGAAAATCTGCACAGGGCACGTAATACGCTGCGCAGCCGCTACCAAGCTCACCTGCTTGGCATATTCGAGCCGCCGCTTACCGATCACGCGCCAATCGCGCTTAGACCAATACTCTGCACACTCTGCAAATGACGGCGACAGCGAGAAGAGCCACAGCTCACTTGGTGCTTGCTCACACGCCGCTAAGAATGCAATACACGCCCCAAATGAGAAACCAGCCAGAATAGTCTCAGCTGAATCATACTGCCGATACCGCTCATGTAGCGTCTGCAACCACTGTTTTTGCATAGTGCGATGCCATTGAATTGGTACAAATTCTACCGCGTAGCCCATTGCTCGCCAGCGGTTCATCAGTGTATCGTAATCACGGTCGGCGCACCCTTCTTGGAAGCCCGGTACAAAGAGAATCGTTTTATTCATACAGCTATGATGTCACATTTCTTACCATAGCACAATGGTTTCCTAGCTTGCTTTCAGAACCATCTCCCTCCTGCCTACTATTCTGTCTGTGAAATATCAGAAATTGCTACTACGCCATAGTTATGCTTTTCAGCTCTCGCACTGGGAAGCGATTTTTGAGCGTACATATGTATCTTTACTATAGGGAGTCTTCTAGTTACTGACACCAGTCAGATATTCTCAACCAGTACCACGCGGCAAGAAGCAACCTATCGCTTCACCCTCTTCTCCGCTATACTAGATATATGACAACACTAACGAAATTCGCCCACTCTTGCTTTACTATTACAATTGACGGCCAGAGCTTGGTCGTCGACCCGGGTGTATACACCGACGATTTTGCTATGCCGCAGCAGGTAGCGGTAGTCCTCATTACCCATGCGCATCCCGACCATTATAGCCCTGCGCTCATCAAGCGTATTATACAGGCATTTCCTGAGGCGGAGATTATAAGTGTTCATGATATTATTGTGGATAGTACAACGATATCTTTGCCAGAAGGCACACTCTCTGTCTGCCATGCAATAGCCGCGGTGCCTGGTGATACGCTCCAGATCGGGCCATTCACGCTTGAGTTCTTTGGCGGTGAGCACGCCGTGGTGAGCCCAGACATTCCGCGCCTCCACAACCTTGCCGTGCTCATCAACAATCGCATCTACTACCCTGGCGATTCCTTCGCTTTGCCTCAGCGTCCCATCGACGTCCTTGCCCTGCCTGTAGCCGCACCATGGCTCAAGTTCTCCGAGGCACGCAGCTTCTTGCAGGCCGTCGCCCCGCGCCTCGCCTTCCCTGTTCATGACGCTATCTTGAGCGACGCCGGCAAGGGATTGATTGATACACTTTGCACAGCGGCGGCTGCAGACGTTGGGGTGGAATACCAGCGGATAGAAACGATAGAGCTATCGTAACTAGCTAGTCTCTATTTTATTCTTATTACACGCGCAACACACTTATGATTTTCGTGACTTTGTAAGGTCTCGCAGCACCCGCTCACTCCACTCCTGGCAGTGCCCGAAGCTGCTCTGCTTTGATAGATCCAGGAACTCGCCAGTGCTCCATTCCACCAGCCGCATACCAAGCTGCTGGATAAGATACGCAAATACCTCCGTTGGCTCCCTAGTACCCCGGACGCGCAGCCCCATCGTGATGAGTTGCTCCCTAGGCTGTTTGCCCAGGCTGAATTCGATCAGCCACTCTTTCTTCTCCATAACAAGCCACGACGGGTCGCGCGTGTCTAACTGCGCATCGCATGCTTTGGCAATCTTTTTGAGCTCGGTAATCATCTGCTGACGCTCGAGCGGCACGCAGTCTTCTTCCGTCAGGTCGCTAACCGACTGAATGTGGCGTTTTGTTTTGATTGCGGTGAGATCCCAGCTCATAGAGCATCCTTTGCTTGTGAATCTACTTGTGTGAGGATTGTCTGCAACACTGTGTCACTCGGCTGTGTGCAATCTATGGTTGTTGCGCCAATCTCCCGAAAGTTATCTTCGTAGACTGGCCAATAGCGAATGATATTTTCTAGCTCGCCAGGTTCCTGACCGTAGCTACCGGCTGGACGCTGAGCGATTCGCTGCCGCAAGACTTCCTCGCTCGGATACTCAAGGAGAAAAATAGCGTCAAACAAATATGCATACTGATACAAATCATGAGCCGAGCCAAAGACACCCGTCAGTCCATGAGACTGCCGTATAATATTCTCCAGCCTACCACTGATAACTCGCCATTCATGATGTAAATTAAGCGGCTCTACTGGCTTATCGGTTTCTGCCGCTGGGATATTCGTCTCTTTGTGTACCCACCCTGCAAAGCCTTCGTCGATATCGTATGTTTGGTATCCTCGACTGCGCAATATGTTACGTAATGTTGTCTTGCCAGAGCCTGCAACACCAGTGACGAGGTAGGCTGTCACGACAACCCCAGCTCCTTCAGCTGCCCAGGTTCTACCTGCGCGGGTGAGTCCATCATGACGTCGACACCGCTGCCGTTTTTGGGGAAGGCGAGGGTTTCGCGGACGTTGTGCTCGCCGGTTAGCTCCATCAGGATGCGGTCAATACCAAAGGCGCAGCCTGCGTGTGGCGGCGCGCCGTAGGTAAAGGCCCGCAGCATAGCGCCGAACTTCTCTTCTACGTACTGCCGGCTATAGCCCAGCAGCCCGAATACTTCGTACAGCACGGCCGGGTTGTGGTTGCGCACACCGCCACTGCAGATTTCGTAGCCATTCATCACCATATCGAACTGGTCGGCCAGGATGGCCAGCTTATCTTCGTCCGACTGGGCGGCTTGCAGCGTGCTAAGCCCGCCCTTTGGCATGCTAAAGGGATTGTGGCCAAAGTCGAGCTTGCGGGCATGCTCATCCCACTCGTAGAATGGGAAATCGATAATCCAGGCCAGCGCCACCGCCTGCGGATCCTTCAGGCCAAAGTGCTCGGCAAACTCACTACGCAGCCGCCCTAGCACTGCATTGACCACTGGGCGCGTATCAGCCCCAAAGAAGACCGCGTCGCCGTCCTTGGCCCCTGTTTTGGCCTGGATAGCGGCCAGCTCTTCTTCGGTCAGGAACTTAGCAATTGGGCTCTTGGCCGTGCCGTCTTGGTAGGTAATGTAGGCCAGGCCGCCCGCACCCTCGGCTTTGGCGATATGGGTAAAGCCATCGATCTGCTTGCGGCTGAGCGACGCACCGTTTGTGACGCAGATTGCCTTAATACATTCAGCGTTTTTGAACACGCCAAATTCGGTGTCGGCAAACACGTCCGTTAGCTCAACCAGCTCCATGCCAAAGCGCAGGTCTGGCTTGTCGCTGCCGTAGGTTTCCATGGCGGTTTGGTACGGGATGCGCGGGATAGGCCGGCCATCGCCAGCTGGGAGGTTGCTCAGGTCGAGCAGTGTTTTGCCAGCAAAGTCCGTCACCAGCTGCTGCATCAGTGGTTCCATCATTTGGCGGACCTGCTCGCCATCCTCCACAAAGCTCATCTCGAGATCCAGCTGGTAAAACTCACCATACAGGCGGTCGGCACGCGGGTCTTCGTCGCGGAAGCAGGCAGCCAGCTGGTAGTAGCGCGGCACACCGCCAACCATCAGCAGCTGCTTAAACTGCTGCGGTGCTTGTGGCAGGGCGTAGAATTTGCCCTCTTGCAAGCGGCTGGGGATGAGGAAGTCGCGCGCACCCTCGGGGCTGGAATTCGCCAAAATCGGCGTTTGGATTTCGATAAAATCGCGCTCATCCATATACTGGCGCATGCGGCGGTACATATCGGCGCGGCGGCGCAGCATTGTTTGCAGCTTGGGGCGACGCAGGTCGAGGTAGCGGTAGGCAAAGCGCAGGTCTTCATTCGCTTGGTTAGTCTCGCTAAAGGGCTGGATGGGCAGTGTCTCGGCTTTGTTCAGCACCTCTAGCTCATTTACCACAAGCTCAATGCTACCGCTGGCAATATTGGGGTTGGCCAGGCCCTCACCACGCTGGCGCACCTCGCCGCGGGCGCGCAGAACGTACTCGTCGCGGGCATGCTCTGCCAGGGCAAAGGCGGCGGTTTGCTCGGGGCTAACGACCAGCTGCACCAGGCCAGTATGGTCGCGCAGGTCGATGAAAATCAGGCCACCATGGTCGCGCCGTGCATGCACCCAGCCGGCCACAGTGATGGTTTGGCCGGTGTAATCCGGCGTTTGGTTGGCAAGTATTCGTTGTGTCATATCTGTTAGATTATACCACAATTTCAGGCATCATTCTGCTCGCCCATGGGGAGGGCACGCGGCTGCGTGGGTTCGGGCAATGCTACTGGCTGGCTATATACCTCGTCATCATCCGCTGCGGGAGCATGACCAAGCAAAGCTTCGATGCAATCGTCCAACGTCACCATCCCCACCGTCTCACGATACGTATTGACGACAATGAAAACCTGTTGGCGCGTCTTAATAAACGCACCCAAGGCTTGCTCGAGCGACTGTGCCCCGTCGATGTAGTACACGTTTGGGTCCATCACCGTTTGCACCTGAGCCGACACTGCCTCCTTGAGCGACATAAAGTCGCGGGTGTGTAGCACGCCAATAATATGATCAATGTCGCCATCCACCACTGGGAAGCGGCTATGCCCGGTGCGATGCAACTCATCGAGTAACAGCGGCCCCACCATGGCATCTTGCTCAACTGTCTTGATAGCATTGCGCGGCACCATGACTGTTTCGACTGTCTTACGCGCAAAGGTTAAGCTCCCCAGCGCTTGCTCACGCTCGACTGGTGGCAAGACTGATGGCCGAGCATGACGCACCAGATGTTCAAGCTCAGCCCGCGACCCCAGGCGAAGGTTCGTCTCTACTGGCGGCACAAACGAACGGACAATGCGCACCACTCGCGGGAACCGCCCGGCAAAGCTCACGAAGCTCGGCTCAACTGCATTATAGAGGCGCTGGGCAATCGCATGCACCCAGCCAATCCGCCCCACACCGCCATGGAGCAGTGCCACCGCAAGCGCCACCAGCACACCGCCACCAAAGTCAAATGCACCAATGCTTGCCATCACCATCAGCACCAGCAATAGCGCCACCACGCAGCGCTGAAGCGAGACGAGATCATCATAGACAGCAATGCGCCGCAACTGGTGGATCGCTGTGCGATTATTCTGCTGGCGACGGCGCTCAAGCTCGTATTGGCTCACCGGTGGTATATCGGGCCATGCACTGCCAGCCAGGATGAGGGCAATCACAAAGATAGCAAAGATGATGATCATGAGCGTTTCCATGCCATCATTGTAGCGCACTCCCCTGATCGGCTCAATGCTTTGGCCGCGCGCAGCACCTCTGTCAGCTTGATTCGGCCACTCGAGCACGATATAATATGCAAGAATAAGGAGGAATGTTTCGTTTATGACAAAAAAATCATGGCTAATCTTTGCAGTGCTCTGCCTCGCAATCTTAGGTGGGCTCGTGTGGCTGTCGCGCCAAGGTGAGTCGATCAATCTGTCGGGTGTCGACCCGTTGCAGGTACAAAGCGCCAGTAGCCAAAATGGCGACATCGCCGACCACACCCACGGGAGCAAATCACCCAAGGTAACAATCATCGAATATGGAGACTTCCAGTGCCCTGGCTGTTCGCAGGCCTCACCCGCCCTCAAGGCAGTCACCGAGAAATACAAGGATCACGTGCAGCTCATCTTCCGCAACAACCCTCTCTCGTCCATCCACCCCAATGCACTCGCGGCAGCAGCGGCAGTTGAGTCGGCTGGCTTCCAAGGTAAATATTGGGAGATGCACGACAAAGTCTACACCGAACAAAATTCGTGGCAGTCACTCGATGGCACAGAACGTACCAACTACTTCGTCACCACTGCACAGGGGCTTGGCCTCGACGTCAACCGCTTTAAGACCGACCTCGCTGAGGCTGACCGCTCAGGTGCCCGGATTAAGAAAAAGATCGCCTTCGATAAATCCCTGGCTGGCGCTCAAAATGCTGTTAGCGCCACACCAGCTATTCTTGTCAATGGCAAGAATGTAACCAATCAATATGTCAAGGATGGCAAGCTCACCACCTCAGGCAGTTCAGATGCGCGCCAAGTGTGGGCCGACGCTGATGCCTTTGGCAAGCTCGTCATCGAGCCAGCCCTCAAAGAAAAGGGTGTCTCCTTGCCACAATAATTTTTACTCTAGTAAGCCAAAAAACCACCTCATATCAGAGGTGGTTTTATTATCAGTATTAGGTATTCTTGGTCGTATCTTGCGTAGTCTGTTGGGTGGTGCCTTGCTGGGTTTGTGTGGTGGTATTTGCTCCATTTGACGGTGCGCCTGGCTGAGCACCACTGCCCGCCGACTGCCCTGTTTGGCCTGGTGGCGACATATTCCCCTGGCTGGTTTGACCACCCATCATACCATGGCCACCAGGGCCACTTTGGCTCGATGTGCTGCGGCTATTGACCTGCATGCCACCAAGAAATCCGAGCGTTGCCGCCACGATCACACCGCCGATCACCGCCGCGATCAAACCAGAGTTAGCCGTGCCTTTGGCCTGAGACTGCATAGACGATGGGGATGTCGGTGACACACTACGCTTCTCCGTTGCGAAGCCATCTTCTATTTTCATACATACTCCTTTCGTTATTATGGTTCGAGTATAGGGAGCAGGCGTTAAAAGAAGCTTAAAGTGAAATCTTGCAGACCCATCGCATTGCCGCGCGCTTTTCTCGTGCTCAGTTCACACTATTTTTTGCATAAGCTTCGTTCGAGTGTGCTATCTAATAGGATACAAGAAAAGAACACTGTTCTTGACGCAGTATATTACTTCGTACATAATCAGTGGTATGAGTATGGTGACAACGCGTATAAAATTAGATGAAAATATCAAGCGCCAAACCCAGGAAGTTGCAAAAAGCGCTGGCCTAACGTTGAGCGCGTTAATTAACAGCTACCTCACGCAAATCGTTGCAACTCGCCATATTGAGCCGTATACCCCTGAGCTAACGACACCGCAACTCGAAGCACTGCTTACTGAAATTGAGCCATCGCTAGCAACTGGTAATAATTTGAGTAAGCCGTTTAACTCTGCCGAAGAATTTTTAGCTGATCTCAAAAAGTAATACAACCCATATACTCTTGCTGTCAGCTAGTCCAAGTCCAGTTTGAGACGCGTCTTTGCTTATTTATCAAGCATCCCTTTATTTCTACAGAACGTTATCTACTACGTACTCTGCCTGCCAGCAAGGCGCAAGCTCACCGTAAAGGTCGTGCCACTACCAGGCGTACTGTCGACAGTAATTTTGCCGCCATGTTCGGTGATGATCTGCTGGGCAATCGCAAGCCCAAGGCCATAGCCCTGGCCTAGGCCACCAGTGCGAGCTTGGTCGGCTCGGTAGAAGCGCTGGAATATCTGACGCTGCGTGGCGGTATCCATCCCGATGCCTTGGTCGATGATCTGCACCCTAGTCCAGCGATTGGTACTCTCAGCGGTGATGGTGATGGTGGTATGCTCCGGGCTGTACTTGATGGCATTGTCGAGCAAAATGGTAAGGAGCTGAACAAGACGCTGCTGATGAGCCCGCACCATCAAAGGTGGCGTGGTATCGTCAATGGCAATCGACTTCGCTTGGGCAGGTGCCACCACCAAGTTCATCGCTTCGCTCACCACAGTTTGTAAAGCAACTGGCTGCAGCTGCACCGCCGAGTGGTCGTGCCGAAGCAAGCCAAGCATTGTATTGGCCAGCGTTTGCAATCGCGTCGCATCAGCAACATTTGCCTCTATCACGGTGCGGGCCTCGGCCAAGGTAAGCTTGGGGTTGCGCAGCGCTACTTCGTTCGCAGTGCGCAGCGCGGTCAGCGGCGTGCGCAGCTCATGACTGGCATCACTAACGAACTGCGTCTGGGCGTGCATGTTGGCGCGGATCGGCCGCAGAGTATGCTCCGCGAGAAGATAGCTCACTACACTGCCAATTGCCAGCGCCGTGAGATTCACGAGCACCAGCTGAGCGATCAGCTCTTGCCGTGCCTCAGTCGCTCGCCGCTCAAGGAAGCGATTGACGGTATGATCGGTAAAATGAAATTCTTGCTCTCTGCCAGCCTCACTCGGTGGGCGCTGCCGCTCCAATTGCGCGGCCGACGTCTGATAAAACACCAGGCTAAACCCGAGGCTCATTACCATGATAATCGCAAGGTAGGTACCAGCCAGCCGGAGTGTTGTAGTGCGAAAGCTCATTGGCGCTGCCTCATGCTGGGTCGTCCTTGATGATGTAGCCAAAGCCCCGCACTGTCTCGATAATTGGGCGGCTATCTGGGAATGGCTTCTCGAGCTTACCCCGGAGGTAGTTGATGAAAACCTCGACGTTATTTGGCAAGATATCAGCATCGAAGTCCCAAACGTGAGTCATGATGTTATTCTTGCTGAGGATTTGATTCTTGTTGCGCAGGAGGTGCTCGAAGATGGCAAATTCTTTGGCCGAGAGCGCGATGGGCTGGCCAGCTCGCGTCACGGTCTGCTTGACCGTATCGAGCTCAATATCAGCCACGCACAATACGGTCCCGAGCGCCTCTTGAGGACGTCGCAGCAGAGCACGCACACGAGCTGCTAATACATCAAAGGAGAAGGGTTTGGGCAAATAGTCGTCTGCGCCGTGATCGAGCCCCGCCACAATATCCTGTGTCTGGTCCTTAGCGGTGAGCATCAGCACTGGTGTGTGGTTGCCCGTGCTGCGAAGCTTCTGCACTACTTCGAAGCCATTCATCACTGGCATCATTACATCAAGAATAATCGCATCATACTCATCGGCCCATGCAGCATTGTAACCATCCTCACCATCAAAGGCGACATCGACGGCGTAGTCTTCTTGCTCTAACCCCTGTTTTATCGACTCGGCAATGCGCCGCTCATCATCAACGACTAATAGTTTCATATCCTTATTATACCGTGTTATTCGTCATTATAAATCTTTATTGCACTGCCCTAAATTTCTCTTTTCAGATACCCGATGGCGTGCTAAAATGAATATTTCCCAAGAATGTTCAAGTTTATCATTACATGTTGCATAAGCTGTGTCAGTCACATTATCTCACTTTTTTAGCGTCATAGTGGCGATGCTTATCCTTCGTATTGCGAGCTAGTACCCCAGTGCTGCTTCGGGCCATAGGCGGCGCATCATCTGTTGGCCGCGGCGGCTGACGGTGATCCACCAATCACCAGTCCTCATCTTGACCGTAATAAGCCCTTTGTTCTTGAGGTGAGTGAGTTGTGCCATTAGCTTTGGGCGGCTCATGCGCAGGCTCTGCTCTAGGCCAATCACATCATCTTCGCCATGCTCGTTGATCTGCTGCAAAACAAGCGCTTCGTCTGTGGTGAGAGTTGGTTGCTGTGCCATTGTCGTGTACTCCTTGTTTATGGTTGTATCTGTAGTATGCACGACGCGGCTTAGGGCAGTCTTAAAAATTCGATTTTTTACTTCATTACGCTGCACCTAGAGAATTAGAGGTGAAACATCACAATATATTATAGCTTGCATACTGTGTTTTCTACCCCTGTTCATTCCTCTTATGCTATACTAATCATATGAATCCGCTTGCGATGATTGCCTACCAAACCAAAGACTATCCACGCCTGCCCGATGGAAGGATCGACTACACTGGCCAACCTATCTGCTTTGTCTTCAACTGCGTGGTATGCTACGGTGATGAGATTTTACTAGCGCGGCGTAGCCAGCAAGAGGTGGAGCAACCGCGTATGCTCAATGGCGTCTCTGGCTTCATCGACCGGACCGATACGAGCATTACGGTACTGGCCGGGCAAGAACTGGCCGAGGAACTAGGCATTGACCCGCGAGATACGACTATCATGGTGGCGCAGCAACCCCTGATGCAGATTGACGCAGCGCATAGCCGCCAGTGGTATGTGTATCCGGTGCTCGTTGAATGTGCGCAGCGCATAACACCTCGACTTAATGCCGAAAATAGCGCAGCGACGTGGTATCCACTCACCGAGATCGATGCTTTGCCGCTGCTGCCGTTTTACCATGAGACGCTTCGCGCTGGCCTAGCAATGCGCCATAAGTAGGCTTTGCGTTAGTTGAGATAACAGAAATAATAGAGAGCCAGACCCAAAGGCTGGCTCTCTATCTCTGTTACGATATGGTCTAAACTGCCTGCGAGAGATCGTACACGGTATATTGCGTGCCACCGTAGTCAACCTTGATGCCAGCACTCGCCGCCCAGGTAGCGATAGCAGAGTTACCGCCTGGCCCTCCATGATGATGGGTGGTTTGCGTTTGGGCTGATGAGGATTGTACAGTCGATGTAGCCGACGAATTCGTTCCTGTCTGCGTCGATTGCTGCCCGCCATGCCCACCTGGCCCATGCTGACTCACTACGTAGTAGCGCACACTGCCCTGACGTACCAGTTGTTTGAACTGCTCGAGCGTGAGTGTGCTATCGCTGCCGTTAAAGCCACCGACTGCCATCACCGCCTTGCCTGTGGAGAGCTGGATTGGTGCCGACTCATTGGCGCTATTGACTGCCGCAAGCCATGTTGCATTCTGCTGGTGCGCCACAAGGTACGAGACAAGAGCGGCTTCTGCCTGGGCTGATTCGTTATTCGTGCCGCTCATTGCCGTCGCACCCGGACCCGCTGTAGGAATGCTTCCACTATGCGCTGTCGCTATTGTGCTCAAGCTAAAGGCTACTGGTGCAGCCATACCAGCCAGCACAGCCATAGCAAGAGCCGTCCGCACATACCACCGAGGAAGTGTTACTAGTGGCACAAGCGTCATCACAGCCGCTACTCCACCAGTGATAATGACAAGCCAGGTAAGCCACGGCCAGGTATTGCTATAGCCAAGCATAATGACACCAATAATCGTCGTAAGCAGTATTGTCAGTGGCACAAGCCAGGACAGCTTCGTGCGCCGTGTGTAAGCTTGCCACAGATACGGCACACCAATCCCTACCAGGGCAGCAACACTCGGTGCCATCGCCACGACGTAGTATGGATGAATCGTCCCACTCGTCATACTAAAGATAATGATATGAATGAGCAGCCAGCCCAACCACAGCAGCACACCAACACGCTCTTTGTTGTGCCGTGGTGCGCGGCGCAGCAGCCACAGCACGAGCCCACCACCGATCACGGCTACCACAAGCAACCAGGCAATATTAGGGCCGAAACTTTCGTTAAAGATACGCAGCACCCCTGTCTCGCCACCAAAACCAACACCTCCTGGGCCTCCACCGTGACCGCCCATACCACCGCCAGTTGGTGGCGTCATGGATGCTGCCTGCGCCGCAGTATGGCCAGCTGGCTGCGCGGCAGATTGGGTTGTGGTTGCTGCCGCTTGGCCCATCTGCGCTGCCCCACCACCTAGCGCTTTACCAGGGCCACCACCACTACCCAGTAAGCGCCCAAAGCCATTGTAGCCAAAGATTAAACTCCAAATGTTATTGTCATTGGTACTGCCCACCCACGGGCGATGAGCCGCCGGAGTAAGCCACACAAGCACGCTCCACCAAAAGGTCGAGACAGCCGTTACCACGCCAGCCACGCCAAGATGCCAGAGGCGCGTCACGAGCTTTGGCCGGGCGCACACTAGATAGAGCAGTGCCATCACTGGTAGCACCAGTAACCCCTGCAGCATCTTTGTATTAAAGGCCAGGCCCGTAAAGAGCCCTGCAAGGCTCAGCCACAGCACTGGTTTCTTATTTTCAAAGGCGCGGAGGAAGGCGTAGGCACTGGCTGTCAAGAAGAGCGTCAAGAAACTATCGGGGTTATTAAAGCGAAACATCAAGACAGCTGCTGGCGTCAGCGCCATCACCGCACCAGCGATGAGCCCTGCCTTGGCACCATACCACCGCCTGACCGCTGCATAGACAAGCATAACTGTCGCGACTCCGGCAAGCGCGTGCGGCATGAGCATACTCCACGACGAGAAACCAAAGAGCCGACCACTCAGCCCCATGATCATCATACTGATAGGCGGCTTATCGACACTAACAAAGTTCGCGGCATCAAGGCTGCCAAACAGCCAGGCCGTCCAGTCGGTACTCGCTGCCTGAGCAGCGGCAGCATAATAGCTATTGGCCATGCCATTGATGGTTAAGTTCCAGAGGTAGAGCACACTCGTTAGTAGCAAAAGTCCAGCCACAGCTGCTAGCTCACCAAAGCCCGTCTTGCCATATTCGCGCCGCACCCGCGAAAGGCCCTTGAGGTCATCTGTTGCGGTCTTGATGATATGAACGCGCGAGTCGGTGTCTTCAACCCACTCAACTGGCTCCTCGTGGATGGTATAGCCAGCGTATTCTGCCTTGACAAGCAGCTCAGTGTCGAAGAACCAACCAGTATCCTTAATGCGAGGCAGAATCTTGCGTGCCGCATCGCGCCGAATCGCCTTGAAACCGCACTGGGCATCGACAAATTTTGTCTTCATCGTCCGGCGAATAATCCAGTTGTAACAGCGCGAGATAGTGTCGCGCTTGAAGCCGCGGGTTGTGCGCGACTGCTTCATTAGGCGCGAGCCCGTCGCCACAGCTGCCTCACCCATAATCAGTGGGGTGATCATTGGCACGAAGCTGTCTAAATTGGTAGAGAGGTCGATATCCATATAGGCCAGAATATCGGCCGAGCTCTGTAGCCACGCTTGCTTGAGAGCCCGGCCACGGCCTTTCTCGGCAAGCTGGATGAGCTGCACCTCGGAGTAACGCAGCGCCAATTGGCGTGCCGCCTCTGCTGTGCCGTCCGTGCTACCATTGTCGGCAATAATAATGCGCCAGCGATGCGGCACATGCTGTGATAAATACGCGTGCAACGTGCTCACCGAGCGCGCAATGACATGCGCCTCATTAAGCACCGGCAGCACAATATCGATGCTGAGCGTTCGCGGATTAAGCGCCCGCAGCACCGGCGCAGCAGGCGTCTCTACCGCTGCGGCTGATTGGGTGATGGTTGCTGTTTTCATGTATGGTATTGTGCAGGAGAGAGATGAAAGCTAGCTTAAAGAGACTCCTGCAGAAGCGACGTGCTCGTATCAGCCCATTTATTACTTCTCGCTGTCTTATTCTTCCTCTAGGAAGTTATGAAAGCTAGTATTTTACCTAAGCACCAATATTGAGAAAGTAGCCCAAACTATCTAGCCTATTAGTATAAAGGCAATAAACCTAATACAACGGGGTATATGGAACCAAGACAGAAGTTATACACTATTCACTCGTGTGCTCTGCGAGCATTTGTGCAATCATCTTCGGTGTCCATACCGTGCCATCAGCAAAAACCACTTTCTCGATCTGCTGGCTTGTGCTCTCATGCAGTCCGTCGTATGAGTACGAGCCAAAATATCCTTGGATAATGATTTTATCACCTGTACCCGTGATAGCAAGCTCGAGACTCTCATATGATGAAAGATGGATACGTCGAACAGTCACATCACGCGGATTAATGCCTTCGCCAAACTGCAGTGTGTCAATGCCGCCATTATCACCTATCGTGTCAATGCCATCCCCTCGCTTGAAGGTATAGGTATCGTCGCCGCCTGCACCATACATCACATCATTACCCTGCCCACCAACCAGTACATCATCTTTCTCACCACCAATGAGATTGTCGTCACCATCATCGCCATAGAGTGTATTAGTGTCTTGTCCGGCGCCCTGCACAGTGTCATTACCAGCCCCACTATGTACCGTGATACCATCATCATCAAAGGCATCAATAGAATCATCGTCAGCTGTGCCTTGTAATTTATGTGTCATGGTGCGAATTGCCTGCTCATCCCACACGGTGCCATCTGCAAAGACAAAGCGCTCGACACGATGACCTGGTACAGGACGGTTCCGCCCTGTCCAGTCACTCGAGCCATAATAGTCTTTGATGCGAATACTACCAGAGCTCTTTATATCTAAGACAAGATCATAGTCATTGCCTGGCGTGCCATACGGGCGACTCTCATAGCGTGCTGTTACATCGCTTGGCACGATACCCGCACCAAACCGTACAGTGTCAACGCCACCAAAGTCGCTAATCGTATCATTGCCATCGCCGCGGTTATAGATATATGTATCGTCCCTAAATTGAGAGTTGATCCGGTCATCACCTGCGCCACCAACAATCAACCCGGAACCATTTATTCCATCATCACCTGCGCCACCATAGAGCTTATTAGAATCACCTTCTGAACCATTAAGGTTGTCATCGCCAGCACCGCCAAAAATTGTATCACTACCACCATCACCATATAGAGAGTCATCACCATCGCCGCCAAAAATCATATCATTACCACCTTTGCCCATGATGGTGTCATTCCCTGCATCACCCATCAATGTATCATCAGAATTCGTTCCTGTTACATAATCATTCCCTTCTCGGCCCTCGACATAGACCGCACGCTTCGTCACGCCATAATCAGGGACGTGATCATAACCATCAATAGAATCGTCTGCTGCTGTACCAACGACATGTGCACTTGCACCAAAGACTATCTGCAGCCAACGCGCCATTGCATCAGGCGTCTCTACTATAGCAGCAAGTGTATCGCGCGTTATTCTAGCTGCACCACTCAGTGCACTCAGCACGGCAATGTCGAGACGGAGCGAAGTTGTCCATTGCGCAGCCACAGCAAGTTGTGTCATCAGCACACGAGCAAAGGCATCGGCTTGCTCACCCATAATCCGACTTGTTTCATATACACCAGAGGTAAAGATATCCACCTGATCGCGAATCACCTGCGCTACATCGACAATGATCTTCTTACCGCCTTCAGCGACAGAGAGCGTTATTCGCACAAGCTCTTCAGCTGTAGCACTTGGAATCTCAACAACGATAAAATAAACACCATTGGCAATACCGGTATATACTTCCAGTGTCGTACGAAGTGCACCAGCCAATGTACTCGTGATGGAGTCTCCCTGTGGTACAGTGGCTGCTAGCGTACCATCATCAGTTAATAAACTACTTGGGCGATGTGCATCGAAAGCGAGCTCTTGGCTAGTACGATTCGCTACATACCCGAGCGATGCTACGCTTGCAGCTGCCATCCATCCCATAGCTGAGGCATGCTCGCCATTGCGTGCCGCCACAGCAATGGCACCCTGCACATACTGCAATATTGCCACATAGTCACGGTCCTTCTTACGAAGCTCATCACTGTTCATATCCTTAATGTACACTGTGCGGCCCAGCTGCACGCCATACATACCAATGATATCGTGCTCATTGGTGTAGTCCGTTACTGAGGTATCATAGTCCCGCGGGTTGACATTCTTCAGCACTTGGCCAATCCCTACCGCGTCGAAGGTGACTGTCTTATATGCACCACCAGTTTTATACGCCATATACTGCGCTAGTCCACCACCGAGTGAATGGCCAGTGAAGCTCTTGGTGCCTACATGGGCACCGCCACCAACTTTCTTGATCGTCTCGGTGTAGAAGGTGTAGGCGTCGTGGAATTGGTTCAGCCCATTCTGTACAAAAACATTCCCACTCGATGCAATCGCAAGGTCCGACTCAATATCTTTCATCGCCTCCCAGATATTCTTATCAATATCTGTCCCGCGGTAGGCAAAGACAATATCCTTGGTAGCTGGATCTTGCACAGCAATAGCCGACATACCAGATGAAGTGGTTGTAGTGTTGATGAGGTGCCAGGATGCGAGGGAGGAGAGGGGTTTAAGTTCGAGAGAAATAGATCCATCGCTATGGCAATAATTGTCAATTTTTCCCTGTTTTATGAGCGCCTCAATGGTGGCTTCTCGCTGCTAGAGGCAAAACTACTTAGGGATTTACTGTAAGATAATATGCTTAATGCCAAGTACTGTTCTATTCTCATAGCTTTTTCTCCTTCATTTCTATATATTTCCCTACATCCTGCGGTGAGTGTATATCACGTATACTTGTTTCTTCGACTAATGCAACATATATTGTGGGGTTCTCATAATTAATGGATAGCGACACACCGAACTCTCGCAGCTTGATGATTATCTGGTATATCTGTGCGGCTACATCATTATGAACAACCCTACTCTTTATACGTACAGCGACATGTATATCTTTACCAAATCGCTGGAAGGCATCACGATACAATGGTATTTCTTTTCCTATCCTTTGGTTCACTGCAGGTATACTGTAGACTTCTATCGATGCGAGCGATGTGTCGGCACCAAATACGTTTTTTATCATAGGATCAACATCCTTTTTGAGGTGTTTTGCCCATATCGTATCAGGATATCCATCCCAATAGTTATTACTGTATGGACTGTCCCCCGGAAAACCCTTCACCATAAATCGAATTGCGTGGTCACTTTTAGCGTACGCATCAGCCTTAGCAACACCATCTACCCCAAGGCCAGCTCCCTCGATTCGATAATTCTCTACTATAAATTCTTGACCATACTTACGTTTGAGGTATGACTGCATATGTGATTGAGCAATATGATCAGCAATGGTAGATTTTGTATAAAATATACCAAATATTACCAACATGATAACTGTCGGAATGATAATCATGTAGAGAACACCACGGAAGAGGATGGTGCGGAAGCTTAGTTTGGTGTTATCGTTTGGTTTTTGCTTGTGCATATCTTCTGCTCTCAGGATCCCTATTTTTGGCTACGCGACTATTATAGCACAAACGCAGAACTATTGAGTTATTCTGCTTATTTTGCAAGTTGTCGCGTTGATGAGGTGCCAGGATGCGAGGGAGGAGAGGGATTTAAGTTCAAGAGCAGAAAAGTTTATCTCTTTACTACTAGCCTTATTCTGTATAGCCGAAATTGTTTCACCTTTATATTGCCTTATCCCTTCAAAATATACAAGCGAGCTTAAGGCTAGATATTGCTCAGCCTTTAATAGCTGATTTGTGTTAATAGCGTTCATCTGACACCCCTTCCTTTCTAAAGCATTCATTGGCTTGTTTTTCATCTAATAGACGCGTACCTTCTACCTGTATATTGCACACTATGTCTGCGTCCATCTTCGTATCATGTATGCCGTAATGTATGATACGGTAGCCAACTTTTTGCTGATTGATATATCTAATAAGGCTTATGAGATAGTACCGATCCCGGTTATCGACAGCCAATTGATTTGTATTACGATTAACGCTTATTATGTAGTGTATGTCTTTTCCATAAGATGCTATCGCTTCTTCGTATGTCTTAGGTGTACCGCTCAGCGACTGTGCTGTATTACCTGTAAGACTGACAGTGATGTCGGTCTGCGCCCACGAGTTATTTATGATATGATCCTTTATTAGCTTATCATTCTGAGAGCGGGACCATATTACACCTGGATAGTTATCTTGATTGCCATTCGATGAGGTGTTTACAGAAAATCGTATATGAGGATTCCGTATAGGGTAAGCATTGGCGGCTAGTACTCCCTCTACGCCGAGGCCACTGCTCTTCCGCTCTGGTTTCTCAACGATGAATTCCTCATTATATTTGTTTTGTAAATAAGTTTTCATTGCTGCTTGAGCTTGACTAGCTTCAGCATATAATTTGAGATAGAATCCACCAACAAGAAGAAACATAACAGCTGTTGGAATGATGATGACGTAGAGGATACCACGGAGAAGAATAGTACGGAAGCTTAGTTTGGTGTTATTATTTAGTTCCTTCTTGGACATATTCTCTTCTCCCAACAACCCCTATTTTTTTGGCTACGCGACTATTATAGCACAAATGCAGAACTATTGAGTTATTCTTCTTATTCTGCAAGTTGTAGCTTTGATGAGCTGTCAAGGTATGAGAGAGGTTTACGCTCAAGGCGATTGGTTTTTAGGTACTTCCTTCATGATTTCTTTTAAAGATTTATTGACTATATCCTTCCCTTACTCTTTTTAAAGCAATCCTTAGAAGTTTCTTGCGCCGTTTTCTCGCTTATACCTCCATACTCCTGACAAATATATCGTGCATCTTCAGTTCTGCTATTTACAACATATCTCACAGCATAACTTCTCGGGTTTTTTGATTGGGCATACTCCATGAGTCTTCTTACGTTTTGGACATCTTCTTCTTTTACCTGATCCCCTACTACAACAATAGATACTTCATATATAATATGGTCTCCATACTTTTGCAACATCTCAGCAAAAGCTGGCGTACCCTGTATCCCATCAGCTACATCAGGAGCAATTGTAATATCTGGCATATATTTTACTGCAGGTATAGACAATTTTTTAACCATCTCGGTAAGATCTTTTTCTTCCTGCTCACTGTAGAGTGCCGAGAGGTAGTTATCGCGGTAGAGCCGGTGATCTTTCTCTAAAACACGAAAGGTATAAGAGCTACCCTCTCTATGTGCATCTGCAACTTTGCCGCCCCTTCTTGCAAATCCTCCTCCTTCAATTCGATAGTTCTTGATAATAAAGTGCTGATGATATTTTTTCTCTAGATAGGCGCGCATTTCAGCCTGAGCTTGATGAGCCTCTACAAGATACTTAATATGAAATATACCAATTAATGTACCAGTTAATAGAAGTATGACGCATGTCGGAATAATGATAACGCGGAGGATACCACGGAAGAGGATGGTGCGGAAGCTTAGCCTATTATTCTCGTCTGGTTTTTTCTTGCGCATGTTTTCTACCCTTCCCCTACTTTCTACTCTGTGACTATTCTTACGTTAATATAGGACTTTCAGTTTGTTCCTCTTCTGAAAGTTGTTTAATTGATGAAGCGCCATGAGGAGAGGAGATTTAAGTTCAAGCAAGTCAGTTCTTGCGATCAAGTGAGAGACAATCTCTTCAAGAGTTTGTTTTGACGCATCATCTAACAAACTATTTGGTGTTACTTGATAAACAAGCGATGACAATGCAAGATACTGTTCAGTTTTCAAATTCATTTTTTCTCCTTAACTATTTCTTTATCATATATACGAATATCTTGGTTTTCGTGAAGTATTTTTGCTATTTCATCTTCTAAGAGCACTATGACGTGTTTAGTACCATTTTCGTACCATCGGTATATCAGTTTAGTCTTAGCAGGAATATCTTTAATAATCTGCAACAACTGCTTGACTCGCTCATAGTGTACCAACGAAGAAGCATCGTTTTGCGCAGTTACTTCTAGCTTATAGAGTATACTTTGGCTATGCTTATGCGCCACCTCTTGAAATAATGGCAAAGCCTTAGTGTCTGTAATAGCATTGCCAATTTCGCCCGTTGCTATATCCACAGTAGACGCGTACGATCCAGCTATTATTTTATCGACCATCGGTTTTATTCTTGCCATTTCTTGCATGCCCCATAGTGTATCTACATAATCATCCCATGAGTCTGAAAGTGACATCATCACCTTAAAGAGAAGTTTTTTGTTCGCCACAGGATAAGCTACCGCCTCAAACCACCCCCGCACCGCGAACCCACTTCCGTTTCGTATTGGTTTCTCGACAACAAATTCTTCTTTATACTTGTTACGTAAGTACGTCTTCATTGTCGCTTGAGCTTGGCCAGCCTCGATATCTAACTTAAGATAAAATCCACTAACGAGGAGAAGCATAATAGTTGTTGGAATAATGATGACATAGAGGACACCACGGAAGATGATGGTGCGAAGGCTTAGTGTACCGTTGTCACTTAGTTTCTTCTTGCGCATATTTTCTACCCTCACCCCCCCACTTTCTACTCTGTGACTATTCTAGCACGAATGTAGAACTTATAATTTTCCCTTTTAAGCGTTATATCATCCAGATGCCACATGACGAACAGTCTCTATTCCACTCCTCATTCCTTATCAATCACCTCAATCATCAGTTTTTCTTCTGTTTTACCATGCTCACTCGATGGCCGAAGCTCTGTATCGTGGCGCTTTGGTGGTGTGTTGATATCCTTTCTATCGTCTGCTCGTTCTCCTGCATATTGTTGGCGTGAATGAGCAATCACTGCCTGCTGCACCGCATCACTCCCAGAGCTTGTTAGTAGTAGCGTCTCACCAGAAAGGGGCTCCTGGGCGTGCACTGCTGCAAGGCAAGCATAGTACTGATGGGCTGGCAAACAACTAATCTCCCCTGCCTCAATAAAGGGTCGAAACAGCGGTAGCAGGCGCTGCTCATCTTGTGGACTGCCAGTTCGAAAGCAAATGATCGTACCGACATTTGCAAGGATAATATTTACCGTCTGTTGGTCGCGTTGTTGTGCGGTCGATTGTTCTGCCATAATCATAAAAACACCGTATTTGCGACTTTCTGATAGCATCTGCACAAAAGACGTGGTAGCAAAATTCTGAAATTCATCAACATAAATATAAAACGGTCGACGCTGCACTTGTGGCATACGTGCTCGGCGCAAGCTCGCCAATTGGAGTTTTGCAAGAATCGTCACACCAAAGAGCTCCGCAGTATCTTCACCGAGTCGTCCTTTCGAAATATTGCATATGAGAACTTTGCCAGAGTTGATAATATCATCAAAATCTATCGTCGACTTCGGTTGCTCAAGAATACTCTTAGCTGAAGCGGAGAATAAGAAACGACCAATTTTTGCTGTAATCCCCGCTGTCATCTTTACCTTTTGCATACCACCAGCTTTACCAAATTCTTGCTCCCAAAAGCTAGCTAAATCCTTATTTGTAAGCGTCTTGATGACACGTCGTCGATACTGAGTATTATTCAGCAGATCAAACACGGTAAAGAGTGTTGCATCCTTCTGCGTGAGTGCGGTCTGCACTGCATTACGCAAGACATATTCGATACGATGACCTCCGGCGTCATCATCGCTAAAAAGCTTGCGAAACACCGAAACAACTGACTCAGTAATGAGATCCTTTTCTCGAAGCAAGGCAGTCCCCTCGAGTCCTGGTGGTATCTCGAGAAGGTTAAGACCAAGTGGATAGTCCAGATCATCTGGGTTAACGTAGACAACATCCTTTATGCGTTTTGGTGGAACATAGCGCAGCATCGTTTCTGCCATATCGCCATGCGGATCAATAATTGCAAGCCCATTACCTTGTTCCATATCCTGCACAATCTGATATTGCAACATGGTTGTCTTGCCACTACCTGTTCCTCCAACGATATACTGGTGACGAGCACGTTCCGCCTCGGTAAGACCAATTAGCGTCTCAATGCCATGATGACGATTGAGGCCAATTACAACCGAAAAATCTGGATGGTCTTTGAGAGAAATTGGTGCTGGCAATGTGTGGCTCAATGATACGATACGGTTGTCTACCTGAATACTGTCATGCAACACAAAGTGGTAGAGGCTTGCCAGCTCGGTTGAAGCAAGTGTGAGCGTGTTCCACGGCATAAATGAGGGTAATCGGTTGACTGCATTATACCGCCGTATTGTTGCCAGAATAGGTATGTTGTATGTTGCTTTAAGCAGCTGATGTGGTGGCGCACTATAGCCAGCCATAGCGGTTTTCAACACTTCGGCATGGCGTTTTGCATCAGGGCTTGTCACTAAGATACGCACATTGGCACGAAAGAGTGGCTTGGTAACTTTCTGGTAAATACTTTGCATCATTGCAAGCTCAAAGGTACCACGTGTCCATGGCCGATCACGATCAACGCGCGGCTGGGAGCGTTGCACCGTATGGTGATGGCTCGTTGTAAGATGGCTTGTGATATCGCTCACTATACTTGCACTTATACCAGTTATCATTTTAAGCAGCGCCATTAGCTTCCCTCCACCACTCAACCTGTCGCGATAATTGTCCTGCAGAATATTTTCATTATGAATCAGTCTCTCTGCCGCTCGCTCCGCTCCACGTACCTGAGTTGGCGAGAAAACAAGCTGAAAGGTAATCTCCTCCTCGTCGCTCAGACCAGTCATTGCATGAATCACGTAGCTCAGTGGGTCTCTTTGTTGGGATGTTGTGAGAAGTGTTAGTGGTAGCGTATAGTGGCCAGTCTCGCGAAATTCAACCACCAGCGTTGGCTTCGTGATATTTCGCGTGATCTCGCGCACTTTTGCTTCAGGGAGATGCGTCATGATAGCTTTCTGCAGGGCTTGCATTTTTGCACGCTCAACCTGCACAAGATAGCGAACACCACCCTGACGCGTCGCAACAATCTCACAACTCAGTACTGATACGCGGCGCATTATACGCTCACTATATGGCCGTGCTGCTGTAAATCCATGAATGACAGTAAAGAATTGTTCAACTGCTTCCGGTGTTTTTGTTGCTGTGGCTGGTGGCGTTATTTCGAGCCACACAAGCGATCGACGCATCAGATAGCGGCGGTTGTTGATATACCACAGGATGATAACAAGACACCACACCACTCCTCCCCCGATGAGTGCACAAACACCTAGCGTGGCATACCATACGATGTCATGTGCAATGGAAGCTGTGGCGTCCATGATGATGCTCCTGTCTTAGTATGAATAAAATGAGCAGATTGGGCTGCATCTTTTGGGAACGTGCGCCGGGAGACAACATTCAGCGTTGGTGCATTCATCTCAGAAATTGTCCATTCACCTGTTCCATCATCGACGTGAATGACGTAAGCAACGTGACCATAGCCGCCCTCATCCGTTTGGTAGACTGCACCAACTGCTGGCGTCTGATCAACAACATACCCATCGCGCCTCGCATAATCATCCCAGGTGTTAGCATTGCCCCATGTTGTTGGGATGGGGCTGCCAGCCCACTTGCGCATTGCATACGCCCACCAGGTACAGTTACCCCATGCATAGGTGTTATCTGGCATTGCCTCGCCACGATAAAAACCCTGTTTTTCGGCTGCATGTGCGCTTGGTGTATGCGCAAGAAAAGATACTGTTGGCGCGCCCAAAGAAAGTACGCTGATGATTGGCAGAAGAAATAGCACTGCAATCGTCACGATACTGAGGAGAATCAACCGCCGCACTCGAAAGCCAACACCAAAACGAAGTACCTGCATAATCACATCAATCATGTGCCATATACCTCTGCCGGGTCAGTTGTAATACACGGGTGCTCATGCTCAGCTGCGACAATTCTGACAGCAACATGTTGTTGATCGGCAATCAGCAGTGCATCACCTCGCTCACACGTCAATAAAAAGCTATGCTCATATTCACTCAATCCAAACTCATCAACCACGCCCTTGATTGTTGTTGTATCTTGGCGCATCAAGATCCGCATTGCACTTTGCGACGCAATAGCACGCCCGTATTCATTATGGAGAAAGTCGTTCGCTTGCTGCGAAATTATCGAGACGCCTAGGTAATATTTGCGAGCACGCCGCACCAGTCCAGCGACAAATCGTGCTGACTCTTCATGTTGTAGCAGAAGCCAGCCTTCATCAATCACCAGCAAATGCTTTGCAGGGTGCGCCATCACACGGTGATTAACAAAATGAGCAATGATCAGCATCATGATCTGACGAAGATTTTCTGGCATATCCTTGATGTCAAACACTACTAAGCGGTTATCAAGGGTAACATTCGTGGGTTCATTAAATACATGGGCCAGCGAACCAGAGATATACTTCTCAAGCTTCTCGCATAGTTTTGTTTGGCGGCGCTTGCGCAGCTCTGCATAGAGGTCTGCAAGCAGTGGCGGTTGCTGCTTTGCCTTTTTATAAATTCCAACAAGTGCCTTATCAACCGCTGCTTTTTCGCGAGCTGATAAACCCTCAACCATCAGACTAATAATCTCCATCACATCTTGCATATGCTCTGCACTACCGTCGGTGTCGCGATAAGTTGTTGCCGTATCAAATGGATTGATCTTTTGCTTACTTCGTGTCGATAGCTTTATATATGTGCCATGACATGACTCCGTCAATCGCTGGTATTCTCGCTCAGGGTCAATCACAATTACTCGCGTCCCCTGCATCAACTGGCGAATAATTTCCACCTTCGTCGTGTAGCTTTTACCTGCACCAGATTGAGCAAACGTAATCGAATTTGCATTCGGCAAACAGAATCGATCAACAATGACCAGCGAGTTATTTGACGCATTCACTCCACACAAAATACCCGTCTCATGGACTAATTCTGACGACATAAACGGAAATGTCAGAGCTGCGCTTGAGCTATCGAGGTTCCGTCTTTGCGCCAGCTGGTCATCACCACGAGGCATAATAGCCTGCAGCGCTTCAAGCTGTTGGTAGCGAGTCACTTTTGCATAAAACAGCTGCGCTGATAGATTTGCTTCGAGAAGCCGTGTTGTTTTGTCCAGTTCCGCTTTACTGTCGGCCCGGACACACACATACACCGCAAGCTGAAATAATTTCTCTTGCCCGCGCTGAATTTTATCGCGTAGTTCAATTGCCGACTCAAGCGGATCACTAATTTCGGAACCAACAATTTTGCCATCGCGCACCATTGCTCGACGCATTGACTCAAGCTCGGTAATCTTGCGCTGCAGCTTCGGTAAGGCGACATGCGCATTAACCTCGTGGAGGTGGTAGCTCATATCGCTATCATGATGAAACGTTATCAGGCTATCCATCCAGCCTGAGCTGGCAACGAATGGATAGCCAACAATTGCAAGCGTGCGCATATAAACACCATCAACACATACATAGTCAGCCTGTTCTTGTAATCCAGCATACATTGTGACATCAATCATATCTTGTTCACCAAAGAGAATGTCTCGTTCGTGTTGCTGCGCAGGACGCTTCTTTGGTTGGAGCTGCACCTGTGCTTGGAGCCAACCAACCAGTTTTGTAAAATGCTTCGTCATGATATCTTCTCCTTTTGCACAAGCGTCTGATGAATCATACGAAGCGCTTGCTCAGTCAGTGGCTGCGTTTTTGCCTGTATCGGGCTATAAAAGCTATAAAATAATTCAAGCACTGCCAAACTATCAAGCGGATATGCTCGCATACCCAGGCGCGCCATGCCTTTTGCAAGGATATCAGCTCGAGGCAGGAGTTGCTCACGAATAAACGAGTCATCTACCTTCTCAGTTGGCTGATATGGAATAACGATATAAAAGCGACGTGTCATAATGGTGTTATTCGCAATCAGAGAACGGATGAATGCTTGGTAGCGTTGCAATTGTTCTTGATACATTGGTACTGTCTCAGCCTGCTGCTGCGCATGCAATTCAGCAAGATAGGCATTCATTGTGATCTTGCGGGTCCGTACGAGGATCTGAATTGGCCAGCTGATCGAGTTGAGAAAACTCTCATATGTATCAATAATCACATCTTGTTCTTCCTCACTCCGCAGCTCAAAGTTTACGGCCGATACCGATACAATCATTCGATATCGTCTGCCCGGTAATTCCAGCACTCCATCCTGCACACCCTGTATTGCAATTTGCTGACGAGCACTCGCTTTCTTAGTTGACTTGTGTAATCCGAACATGAACGCCTCCTTTTGTATCAGTTGCTATGCGTATGTGAGCCGCGGGGTCATCAATTACAGCACGAGCTTTGGCTCTCGCCGACGCATCAAGATGAACTGGCTGATGGCGACTCACTGTACGAGGTGATGCGTGTGCTGATATATGTGCTTGGTCATCTTTATCTTTGTCTTTATCTCTTTGGCGATACGCCGTCGTATTTTTATCTGCAACATAATACATTGGACGCTGGTTATAGCGAACAATTATACTCACCCAGTGAGCGAGAATGACTCCCCTGACCCGTATCGACAATATACTACCAACCGTCAACACAGCTGCTATGATGCCATATTTATACCACGCTTCACCCATCATTGGCGGCAACACGACAAACACCCCAGCCCCACATAATATGGCACTCACTAAAATAAGGATTTGCATAAAACCAAGACAACCGATGATTCGATCCTCTACCGTGGTAACTTGAGCTGGGACAACTGATACCCTCATCATTTTCTCCCTTTTTCTTGTGGCGATACACGCTGATGCGATGGCGTATCACGCTGCACTCGTTTCGTCGTGCGCATAGATGGTGGTGTGCGAAGTGACTGATGGACTGGTTGTGCTTTTATTGATGGTACAGTTGCTTGTGTCATCTTTGGTCGTAATGCAGTACGTATCCGCGTCTTCGCCATAAAGGTTTTCTGCCTCACCCGCGCCATTGTTCGCTGCGCAAGCATTGAATGAGGCCCAGCCACATAGTTGATACCATTGATAAACTGTCCGCCAAGCTGCTTCATCGAGCGAGCACCCATACCGACATAGCTCAATTGCAGCATCACTCCTTGCACTTTGAGCAACATCACAATTGTCGCAATTCCAGTGACAACTGCCATTAAGACACCGCTCCCTTGTGGTGCCTGAGCAAGGCCGACTAGCAGCGACGAGGCTAACTGCAAAATAACAACATGAATAAAAATAACGAATATCGTTGTCAAGTATGTTTTGAGAGCAGTTTCAGCAAAATCACGAAACCCTGGCACGAGCCAGAGCAAACTCACTAATGGCGATAGGACCGTACCAATGTAGAGCGTCACAAGTCGCATGACGTAATAAATAAGGAGCACGACTGCACAAACAACAAAAACGATCATAATACAGAGCGCTGCAATGCCCTGGCCAGCAGTCTTCTCTATGATACCAGTTAACGTGCGCCAAACTGGTGTTACGCCAGATACCTGTCCAATCGCCGTTATAAGGACATTCGATAAGCTAATCACGCTATCAATAAGGAAGATTGAGCTATTCATGAGCAAGAAAATCAATCCAACTTGTGGCAATATCTGCTTCGTATCAACCTCTTCCAACCCAAAGCTTTGCGCGCTCATTATCTGGAGTCCAAGTAAGCCAAGAACAAGAACTAATAGACTATTGGCAATGCCTGTCATGACAAGCCACAGATTAAAGACACTCTTATTTGTTGCCATCAGCGGTGTTGTCGTGGTAAAAAACTCAAGCGCATGCAGCACTGGTGCAGCGAGCGTATTAAGAATGGTTGAGCATAGTCCTGTTATCATTGCGATAACTGTCTCAAGTAGCCCATTTTGCTGCGACTTTGTTTGTACAGTCTCAAGGTGAGGCAATGTTGCATGCTCAGCAGCCTGCGGTGAACCATACGCCTGTGTCAGGACAGCGACCAGTGTCGTTGCTGCAAGCACAAGCACGAGCCCAAGGATTGCTTTCTTGACGAGCTCTTTTGCGTGCTCCAGCTGGTCTGGCTTGCCGCGGCTCATCATATATTGATAGCCAGCATACACAATAAACAACACGCATATCAGTGAGGCGACAGCAGTAAGGATATGCATTGCTGGCGCTACAAAGTCACGCACTGTCTTGAGCGCACTCGCCGTATCAGCAAAGAAGAATAAACTAGTACCGCTCATCTCTCTAGCCTCCAAACGACTGATGTGCCAACGATGTAACAAGGTTAGTCAAGACATACGCGGCAATAACAACTACCAAGCCAACCGCCGACCAGGTGATAGTGCGCTTTGCCCGATCAAGCTGCTCTGGATTACCCGAGCTCGTAATATACGTGAGGCCACCAATAACAAAAAATCCAGTCGCAATTAAGCCAGCTAATCCCGCCACGACCTGGATAATATTTCTAATGAAATTCTCGATATTACTCACCCCGACCGGTGCTGCATACACAGCACCACCTATCATAATTGATGCTCCTACAGCAACCCCAGCTGCAATGCAATAACTACTTTTTTGTGTCATAATTACCTCCCTTGACAGAAATAAAACTATCTTGTGTGTTTCTGTCATGTTTTACGGTAGCAAGCAATACAACAGGTGACAAGACGGTACTTTTAGGGAAGGTACCATACTCTGTGTGCGTTAGTTTCTTGATAGTGCAGCACGATATCAGAGGTTATCTGTCAATAGATGCATCACATAATTGTTCAATTATTCCACTATATTGGATCATGTTTTGTGTTATTCTTGCAGCATTATTGAGCAGCGTAAGTACAATAAAACCGCTCCCTTCAGAAGATAGTGGTATCGCAAGCACCATTCTCTTTTGTCGGCGCAGCACAACATCTGTGGGAGTTAACACGCTATGGGAACGACACCTTCGTTACAAAAAGTGTGCCTTATACTGAGCGCCAGCATCCTGATTACTAGCGCACGGCTATTGATATATACATTATGATTGGACTCTTTGGTGCATTCTTTATTCCCTTTCGACTTCTCCGACGAAACAAACACAGACAGCAGCAAGTAGCACTCCGCCATCGCGAATTACTTAATGTATTGCAGCACCAACGGTTATCCAAAGACTAACACGCGAGCATCTTCTGTCGTCGATCATACATTTTTTGCGACCGACAAATCGCTTCGCTGTGATCATGAAAATAACACTCAATATCATTAGCAACACCTAATAGTTTAATCCCCATCTCTGTTAGCCGATATTCAACTTGTGGCGGATTAGTCGAGTGCAACACACGCTGGACTATGCCACCGCGTTCTAGCTGCTTGAGGCGCTCCGTTAGCACTTTCTGCGTTATCTTTGGCAACATACGAGATAAGGTTGAGTAGCGTTTTGTCGTCGTGCCAAGTGATTGAAGAATTGGCAATGTCCATTTCCGAAAGAGAAGGCTTGTGATTAAATCAAGTGTTGCGTCATCTACCGTCCTTGTCATAATGTGCTCCCATTACATTATTGATCTATCTAGGCAAAAACCTCTCTGAGAATTATGGTATATCATAGCCCTCTCTAGAACTAAACTAGCACGATGTCGCAAGTACGTCAACTTTATTTTAGGCATCACGAATCTACATCCACGCTTTACGAGGCAAGAGTATTTTCGAGAACACCAGACTCAGCATAAATACCGAAGAACCATCCGTTATCAAAATTTTACACCTTCAGACAAGCTACCCTTAGTCGAAACTCGAGTTATTGTCCCAGACTCGTATGTATTCATGTTACCATCTCCTCTCTAACGCTATCCAACCTGCCGCTACGGATGCTGCTACAGATAGCTCATTGTTCATGAGCATAGTTCGTAGCCCGTCAGGTGTTAGCTGTATTACTTCAATATCCTCAGTATCATCAAGATGTTGCCTATGCTTTATAGTGACATTATCAGCAAAGACGATCGCTATCTTGACACGACTATTCGTAGGGTCCTCGAAAAATGTAGGTCCCTCTACAAAAAGACTGGAGGTGCCTCCAGTCTCTTCATGTAATTCCCTTTTTGCAGCAATTAAAGCAGATTCACCCGCATCAATCTTACCCGCAGGAAATTCTATAACACTTTGCTGCGCTCCATGTTTATACTGACGCACCAGTAAAAATTTGCCTTCATGAGTGCGTGGAACGATCAAAACGGCGTTCATACCCTCTCGCACGTAATAATCATCGAGGACTTTGCCTGACGGGAGCCTGACGGTTTCAATATTGAGCTTGTACCACGGTGAGTCGACTAACTTCTTTTGACTTATAACGTTCCATTCTTGATTCATAGTATTATTGTAGTGTATCTTCAGACCTAGCACTACCATCAACCGTAGCATAAGTAGTACAAGCGATGTCATACATCCATGTATAAACAAGACATTTGCACACTCACAGTTCCCTTTCAAATTGTGATACACCGTACATCATAGGACTCCAGCGGCACACGACAAGTGAGCTCAGACGTGTTAGTTTTTATCTCTTCTCGTATGTAGTAAAATACTATACATGAATACTCAAGCGCACCACGTTATTACCGACGAACACTTGATTGATGAGGCGCTATCTCGCTCAGTTGCCGAAATTCTTCCGAGCAAAGATAGTCTCAAAAAGGAGCTACAAAGTGGCCGCCGCCTCACATTCTATCTTGGTATTGACCCAACTGCGAACTATGTTCATCTTGGGCACTCAACAAATTATCTGATACTCGAACGGTTCCACGCTCTTGGCCACCGGATTATTGTGCTAATTGGCGACTTTACCGCCATGATCGGTGATCCGAGCGATAAAACTTCGATGCGTGTGCAGCTAACACGCGAACAAGTGCTGGAGAACCTGCAGACATTTAAGACACAAATTGGCAAGATTCTAGACTTTAGCGATATCGACAACCCGATAGAATTCCAGTTCAATTCGGAGTGGCTCTCCAAGCTAACATTTGAAGATTCTGTGGAGCTTGCCTCCAACTTTACCGTGCAGCAGATGCTAGAGCGCGATGCATTCAAAAAGCGAGTCGCTGCCGAGAAGCCACTCTTCGTCCATGAGTTCTTCTATCCGCTGATGCAGGGTTACGATTCTGTAGCAATGGATGTTGATGTGGAGATTGGTGGCACCGACCAAACATTCAATATGCTGGCTGGCCGTACATTGCTCAAGCGCTACAAGCAGAAAGAAAAGTTTGTCATGACAACCACACTGCTCGAAAACCCAGAAACTGGCGAAAAATTAATGAGCAAAAGCCTTGGCACCGGTGTGGGTCTCGATCTGAATGCCAAAGATATGTTCTTTAAAATCATGCAGCTGGCGGATGCGGGTATTTACCAGTGTTTTGTGGATTGTACGCGCCTGCCTATGAGTGAGATTGCTGTAATTAAAAATCGACTCAACGATGGAGAAAACCCACGTGATGTCAAAAAGGATCTTGCCCGAGAGATAGTGTCAATGTACCACGGAGCGAGCGCCGCCGTTGATGCTGAGCAGCAATGGGTCTCTGAGGTGAGTCAGAAGAATCTTGCCAAGGATATTGATGTCATTCAGGTAGATGCCCATGAGTCAATTATCGACATCATCGTCCGCCTGGGCATCACAAAAAGTCGCGGCGAGGCCAGACGGCTCATCAAGCAAAATGCCGTGAAGATCAATGACTCCAAAATTTCCAGCGAAGATACACCACTTGCTAACGATGACATTTTGCGTGTTGGTAAGAAACACACCTTCAAGGTAGTTTTACGCTCATATCAATGATGCATTATTGCATAAAACTGGTGTTATACACCTGCTGTAGAAAAAACATTCATCTGCTATCTTCTGGAGAATTACATGTGTTTGACGCATGTTAATGCGCTACTCTAAAATTAGACGCGTATAAGTACTTTCGTCGCAACCAACTCAGCATCCATCAACCAGTCAGCTACTCATAGCCCAGCATATCATACGCCGTAGCCGCCATATACGCCTGGAGCCGCCGCACTGCTTGCGCTGCCTCAGGAGCAGGCTGAGCGCTGCATACGGCATAATATCCCACTAGGCCAGCAAGCAGCGGCCGATTCAGCTCAGCCTGCCAGGCCTGCACATCGTAGCCGCGGCGCGCCATGTCGAGCAAGAACTCAGTTGCACTCCACCGCTTGGGCACATAAGCTGCCCACTGCCAATCGATCAGCTTCACCGCATCCTGAGCGGCATGGTAGGCAATCGTCTCACTCCGTACATCACCGTGGCTCAAGCGATCACACGGCTGGTCGGCCACCTGCTGAGCCAGCGCCGTGAGATCAGCTAAGCGCTCAGTATTATCAAGCACAGCGCAAAACTGCTCGTAGCGCCGACGAATCACTGGCTTACTGGCTTGCTCAGCCCAGGAGCGGTACGTCTGCTGGAGCTCTTCACGCCGCGTCGCATCATCACGCAGTAGCATAAGCCCCTGGCATTGCACCACTCGGTCAAACGCCGTAGCATGCAGCCCAAGCGTCTCAGCTGCCGCCGCAGGCAGCTCGGTCTGCTCAAGCTGAGCAATCGCGCGCAGCACCGCCGCTATATAGCGCTGGCTCGCCGGCGTATCCGCTACATCAGGCGGCTGCCACTGCCAGCCATCCTTGGCAATATACGCCTGGCTGAGCATAATCACCCGCTCATCATCATACTGAACAAACTCCGTCACCAGAGGCGAACCGGCCTGCTGCAGCGCCCGAATAACTGCATCATCTTTGCTCAGGGCCGCTGCCAGTGCAGCGTGGTTCGAAGCTTCTGGATCAGCTTCCTTGACAAACACCGACTGCGTCCCAGCCAGTGCAACAGCTCGTCGACACCCGGTTGACGCGCCCTCAATCGGCACCACCCGCACCTGATCACGTGCCACCTTACATCGCTGCGCTACCATCGCAAGCGCCGATGGGCTCAAAACCTGGGGAGACGACGACTGACTCATACCTCTAGTATAGCAAAGGTGAGATAAATCGCCATACCGACCAAGACATGGCCCATCTCTCACGCTCCGCCTCCCCGCAAGCAAAAAATGCAAAAACCCGCCATGCAAGCGGGTCTTTGGCATTGACACTAGCCACCCCTAGCCTATGGCCGATCGGTCACCATGTCAGGGCGATGGTTCACCTCCATCGTCTGCGGCGATGGCCCATAGACCCGGACGCTCACATAATCCTTGGGTGAGTAGGTACACGTTGAGAAGAAGTCGTGCCGGTCGCGGCAAGCATCGTGCTGCACCATCACAATAGCTCGGTTGCCTTCCTTGGTAATTTTTGTTGTCGGCTCTTTGACACCTTTCATCTGCAAGTAATCTACCTCAACGCGTGGCTTCTCGGCATAGCCGCCATAGCTCGCCCGAGTTGTCCCATCGACACGCACCGTGGTGGCATCGGCCACGTCAACCACCTTGGTGCGCTGCACGTCGCGCATCTGGCGGTCGAGGCTCATCCCCGCATTCATGCCACCAACCGCTAGGCCAGAGATAGCAACCGCCCCAACGAGGAGCATCGCTAGCATCGCGATGCCAACTGGCCGCTTCAGCCGCCAGGCAAAGATACTCCATGCACCGAGTGAGAGCAAAGCAGTCAGAGCCACGCCGCCGAGCACTGCACAACCATACGCCAGCCACAGCCAGCTCTGCGCAGCAAAGTCGCCCATGTTTGAGACCATAGTCGCACTCATTACGCCACCGACCATCAGTGCGACAAGTGCGCCCAGCGCCATCAGCAAGACGCCACAGCCAATCATAATGCGCAGCACCTTCGCTGCGGTCTGAGCCGCTTGGCTACCGCCGGCAGGCTCGGCAGCGGCTTTTTTTAAGCTATCAAACGTCACTGGCTTGCCCGCCATGCGCAGCTTATCCGACGCAGTCACTGCTGGTGGAATAGAAAGCCACATCACGATATAGATCAGCAGCGCCGTCCCAAACGTCATAAAAGGTGAGACAATCGCCAGCAGACGAATCCACAGCGGGCTAATTCCAAAGTATGCCGCTACCCCAGCACACACCCCACCGATCAACGCATGATCTGTATCGCGCATCAGCTGCTTGGGTGCCCCATCCGCGAGAGCTGCCTCAGCTGCATCTCGCAGCGCAGCATCGTCATCTCCTGCCTCGGCTTCACTGGCAAACTCCCGAGGTTCGCCCATCTGACCGCGCAGTGCTGTGACATCCTCAGTAGTCACCACACCATCGCGCGTCACACCGCGCTCGGCCAGCAGCTCAACCATCCGCGCTTCGATCTCGCGCATTGCTTCTGGCTCGGCATGCATCCGCTGCTGAATCGACGCCAGATACTCTCCCAGCGCGTGCTTCGCCTCCACCTCAACACGAAACGGTGTCTTGGCGAGGTGGATATTGGTAATTTCCTTCATTGCATATCCTCCTTACAACTTCTCTATTGTACTACTTAGTGCCGCAATATTGTGTTTGAGCTGCTTGGTTACCTCTGCACCAAATGGTGTGGCCGTATAGTATTTGCGTGGTGGCCCTTGCTCACTTTCTTTCCATTCGTGTTGCAAGAGCCCGTCCTTTTGCAAGCGACTCAGTAATGGGTAGATCGTTCCCTCCACCACCATCAGGTCAGCCTGACGGAGCTGCTGGATGATCTCGCTGGTATAGCGTGGCTCCTTGGCACACACCACCAGCACGCAGTACGATAAGAAGCCTTTGCGCAGCTGCGTCGTCAGCGCCTCGGCATAGTCAGTTGCATTCATCAGTGCCCCCCTGGGATGTTATGGCGTGTGACACGCCCGTCTTTGATCACCACTTGGTAATCACATTGCTTAGCCAGATCCGCATCGTGCGTTACGATGATGAGCGTTGTGCCGTGCTCGCGCTGCTGGCGAAAGAGCAGCTCCTCGATCTGGGTACCCGTCTCGCTATCCAGGTTACCAGTTGGCTCATCAGCAAACAGGATCTTCGGCTCACCCACGATTGCTCGGGCAATCGCCAGGCGTTGCTTCTGCCCGCCGGATAGATCCTTGGCCTTGTTGTGCTTTTTGCTAGCCAGGCCGACTGCCTCCAGCGCCTGGTTCACCTTGGCACTACGCTGCGCCCGCGGCACGCCAGCGATCTCTAGTGGTAGCATCACATTGCTCACCACGCTGTCGTTGCCCTCGACAAAGAAACTCTGGAAAATGAAGCTAATCGTCCGTGCCCGAAAGGCATCAACCTGTCGCGGCTTCATCTGCAGGATATCTCGCCCGCCGATCACCACCTGCCCCGTTTGCGGCCGGTCCAGGCCAGAGATAGCGTGCATCAGGGTGGACTTACCCGAGCCAGATTTGCCGAGGATGGCGACGCTGGCGCCCCCAGGGATGGTCAGGTTAATGTCATTGAGTGCCGTAAATTGGTTGTGCTTTTTGCCATAGGTTTTGGTAATATGCCGTAATTCAATCATGTCCTTCTCCTTATTCTATTCTGTCCTTAGTGCCTCGATTGGGTCAAGCTTGGTTGCTTTGCGGCTGGGGAGGTAGCTCGCAATAATGCCGAGGATAGCTAGTAGTGCCACCAGGGCAACCATCTGCCAGGCTTCCGGCAGAAGCAGCTGCATACCCTCCTCAAACTTGAGCTTCTCAACGATCCAGGGGTTGAGCAAGCTCAGTAGGCTAGCCCCGCCCGCACCAATCGCACCACCGATGACGCCAATCAGGGCAGCCTCGTAGCGGAATAACTTACCAACATCGCGGCTACGCATCCCCAACGCCTTCATCAGGCCAATCTGCTGCGTCCGCTCCAACACCGAGATGTACATGGTGTTAATAATCCCAAACATACTGGCCAGCAAGGCAAGGGCACCAAAGGCGAGCAGAGCATATTGCGCCCCGTTAATGATGCTGAGCATACCCTCTTTGGCCTCGCTAAAGGTCTGGGCTTGGTAGTCACCACCACCCAGCTTGACGACTGCGTCTTTGACGGCAGCAGCGTTTTCATCGCTGTCCGCCCGTATTACCGCGCTTGGGTACTGGTTGGGTGTGCCTGGGGCTTTAGTCTTTTGGTTGATGAGCAATGCATCGTCGGTGGCAATTGTCACGCCAGGCTGGTAGCCAATTGATGTCATACCGGCTGTTTCGACCGCCACAATAGTCAGCTGCACATCATGCGTCCCGCCCGGCCCCTTAGCATGGAGCGTCACCGTCTTGCCGATTGCATCCTGAGCCGAGGCAAAGCCAAAGTCGGCCAGATATTCCTTGGCAAGGATGGCTTGGCCAGACACGAGGTCGGTGCCGTCATCAGTTTTCGTCAACTCACCGGCCACAATCTTCGATGTTTTGCCTTCATTTTTGACGTTAATCGAGGCAATCAGCCGCTTGTGGTTGGCCGGGCTCTCTACATAGCGCACCACTTGGGTTACATTCGCGTACGGCCGCACCGTCTTGACGTGATCAAGCTTGCTGAGCTTGGCTATATCGTCATCGTTCAGCACGAGGGTGCCGCTCTCATTCACCGCCTTATTTTTGCCATATTCAGGTAATTTCTTTTCGTCACGGGCGTGCGTCACATACACCGTTGAGGCACTACCGGCACTATCAATCACCGAGGTTAAGAAAGCCCGGCCGCCATTGCCTAGCATCAGCGCCAGACCAATGGTAAATGCTCCCACCGACATCGCCAGTGCTGTTAGTGCTGTGCGAGCCTTGGCTTGGCGTAGGTTGCGCCCTGCTCGCTTGATTATATCGATTCTCCTCATTCGATACTCCTGACTATATTATTGTTATTGCCTGGTACTATGCTATACAAGGTATACTGAAATGTCAAGTAGTTTGAGAAATAAAGTACTGGGCACTCAGTTATTTTAGCTCACCATCCACTCGGTATCATACTATCCTTAGCTATTCGCGGGTTAGTGTAACGCATAAACTCTTCACCAAGCTACATCATCTACCACAGCCCTCACTCTAAGAGGTTACAGACTTTTTTGTCTGTTCCCTATTACAGTAAGCTTATAGAGCAAAATGACCCTGACACGCTCAATCTTTCTGATATCGCATAACAGAGAGTATAAAAAGCATAGGTCAGCGAGGAACCTTAGGTATATCTCGCTGAATGTTATACAATAATAAGTGCTACACTCCTGGGAATGGAGGAAACCATGAGTAAAAAGAAAGCATGCACCCTCACGTTAGCCTTGGGTATACCATACTTTTTTTGCGTTGGCCTCATTGCTGGCCATGACTCAATGGGCGGATTCCCGGTTATGCGCGCTCTCTTGTTCGCTATTACAGCGTCAGCGATGAGCACCGCCGGCGTGTTCGTCTTAATGTGCGATTCCGATTCGCTAGCCTAACTAGAATTTACGTTGAGTCGACGGGAGTGTAGCAATTCCCTGCACCTAAGAGGTGAGTTCATTCGACTCTCCGCCGTTTCTTTTCTTCCAGGCCTTCTCGACACGCCGTCTCGCTGAACGTACATTAAAGTACGCAAGAACCCAGGAGGCTAACAGTAGAGTTCTTGTGACTGTGATGTATCAGCCAGTACTCTGTGTCGGGTAGGCGAAGTAGCCGCATTGACTATTTGAAAGCCAACAGCACAAACCGCAAAGTCTTTGACAGAAAGCCGCGATAATCACTCTAAAACAAAATCTCCCGCTGTGTGACTTAAAAACCACCCGCTGGAGATTAGAGTGACACAGCATTAGCCTGTGTCTGCCTAGAATTATATGCCTTCTGGTACCATTGTCAACAACAACTCTGGAACTCACGTCCACATAAGCGCGCTAATCCTGTTACTATTCATCAAGGATCTTTTAATCAAAACTATCTTTTTGATCCGACTTTATATTTCGAAATTCCCGCAACAGTATCCTGGTATCCTTTTTCGTTTATCTAGTTTCTCTTTCATTTGTTGCACATAAAAAGACGTTAGATTTTTACTTCTACCGCCCTGCGTAAAGCTTATATAACTGTCTCATCTGTTATTGACATAGTTAAATTTTCAAATTCTTATTGCGTAACACTCCACCAAACATCGTATGATACATATCCTTTGATGACTCTTCTATCTTGGTAATACTTGATATTTTATTTCCGGCATCTTTCGATGATGCTCCACAAAGATAAAAGGCTTCGTGTTCTGTCCCATAGTCTATCGCAATATACCGATCGTGATACTTTTTACCTGCAATCTTCATTTTTACATTGATGGTAGGATAATCTCTTATAAAATCATGGAGAATATTTTTTGTAAGCATATCTTTATGTCTTACATTATCGCTAAATATAACGACTTCAACACTATCTTTGGCAGCTCTTAGCAGTTCTAATGTTTTTAAGCCTATATAGTTATCTATGACATAAATGCTTTTCTTGGCAGACTTATATAGCTTAGTATAGGCAACATCAGCTTCTATCTTATCTCCATTCATCAAGAGGAAGTGTTTATAGGTATCCGGATCTATAAAATTATCCATCACTTTTTTCAAATCCTCTTTTGTTGCTAAGGTGTTTATCGTATCATTTATCTTTGCTATATCATGTGTGTTCTTATTAGTCTGTATAGCTATTTGGACTAATTCTTTTGAGCCGATAAAATCTTGATTTTCAATCATAAAGTCTTTCATCTGCTTAAACAAGCGTATTAAAGCCTTGCTCTGTTTAACTGCCAGTTCTCCCCTTAATACAGTCATAAGCATATAAATACCCTGCTCCGTAAAGGCGTAGGGATTGTACTTTATATTGCTTCCTCTGCCTGTTCCTTTGTTCAAGGTCACATTTTGTGATCTTGAAAGTTCGTCCACTTCCTCATCAGTCAATTGGAACATAAAATCTTCATCAAATTTTTCATTATTTCTTTTTACCTGTTGATTAAACGCTCTTGTTTCATATCCATAAATTTCAGCAAGTTCAAAATCAAGCATAACCTTTTGATTTCTTATATAGTGAATCTTACTTTTAATTGTCGTTTCATCTATTACCACAATCTCTTTATTTTCTTCTGTCATGAAATGCACCTCCACAATTATCTCAATATCTTTTCCAATCTGATACGCACTATAAGCTATTTGAAATCAACATCATATTCTCTTATATTTTTCTATTCCACCTTCAGCTTTTCCGATGTGTTCTACATTCTTTACAAGTCCATTATTGACATTTTCATAAAACCATCTGCCTATCAAAGCCGGCGGTGTTGCGATTAATTCCCTTAAAACAAACTCTTTTCCCTTCGGCAAGGAGCTTATTGTATTGAGTAAGGTAGTATACAGTGTGACATAGCTTGTATTTTCTTGTAGACTGCTGCACTTACAATATTCACTCACACTTGGGTAATTACCCTCTATTGCCTTTTTGGTTAAAGTTTTCAGTTCTTCATCGGTTACGGTAAATTGAATTCGCATTTATATTCTCTCTTTATAACTGAGCTTATTACAACATCATTATCATTTTATCATACATACAATGATTTTTCTCATACTACAATTTTACGCCTTACATGATGTTTTTTACACTTCGCCATAATCTGACACCACGTTTCCCATTACTGCTCTAAAAACGCCTTTCACTTACTTTTAGGATAGCTTTACATATTCTCTCTTGTCATATATCTTCACGAGTTGGAATCTTGCCAGTCTTTTCCCGTGATAGTGTATATAGTCTCTCTTTATCTTGTTCATACCAGGTACAGATCGTTACATCCGTCGTCTTGATACGTCTTTAACCCGGCTAACGCAGCACCTGATGGCCGAACTGTTCGATGTCGATGTGCGCACCATCAGCGAGCACCTCGGGAATATCTTCTCCTCTGGTGAACTGGAGCGTGAGGCAACTATCCGGAAATTCCGGATAGTTCGATCCGAGGGCTCACGCCAAGTGACACGCAGTATCGACCTCGATCATTTAGAACAGCCCTCTCAAGCCGCCTAGCACAAGCGCCACACGTGAGTAAGTGGGTCAACGAAATGAGACACTGGCTTCTCTATGCCAGTGTCTCATTATTTTTTCCTTTGCGACACTTCTACGACACAATAATCGTCCCTTGCTCACCGGCCACAGCGGCAGCGGCGTGCTCTAGGTTGGCAATAATGGCGCGCCGACCAGGCTTTGCGACGAAATTGAGCGCGGCCTGCACCTTCGGTAGCATACTACCCGACGCAAACTGCCCCTGCTCGGCATAGGCGTGCATCTCCTGGCTGGTCGTCCGGCCAATCGCACGGGCCTGCGGCGTACCATAGTCGACCATCGCGTTATCGACGGCAGTGAGGATCACCAAGGCTTCAGCATCAATCGCATCAGCCACCACCGCAGCGGTAAAGTCCTTATCAATCACCGCCTCGACGCCGGCCATACCATGCGCTTCATTCTCAACCACCGGAATGCCGCCGCCGCCCGCTGTCACAACAGTCAAGCCAGCGTCAAGCAAGGCACGCACCGCGCCTTCTTCCACCACGCGCTGCGGCCGAGGTGATGGCACAACGCGGCGCCAGCCTCGCCCCGCATCTTCTTTAAAGACGAAATCACGCCCCGCCGCCGATTGCTGCGCCTCAGCCTCGGAGGCATAAAAGACCCCGATTGGCTTCGTAGGGTTTGCAAACGCCGGGTCATCCGCATCAACCACCGTCTGCGTCACCATCGTCACCGCGTGGTTTGGCATACCGCGGCGGACAAACTCATTCGTCAGCGCCTGCTGTAGCCAGTAGCCAATCTCTCCTTGGCTCATTGCGCCGCACGTATCAAGCGGCATCGTTGGCACCTCAGGAGTATTAATCGCCTCCTCATGGAGCACAATATTCCCCACCTGTGGCCCATTGCCGTGGACGATCACAAGCCGATGCCCAGCCGCAATCAGCGGCACTAGCTGAGCCGCCGTCTCACTCGCCACTCGCTGCTGCGCAGCCGCACTTGCTTCACCTTGTTTTTGGAGGGCGTTACCACCCAATGCAATCACAATTGTACTCATCCTAAAACCTCAACGACATGCAGGTCAAACTGCCGGTTATCTTTTCAAATTCACTGGTATCGATTAGTTCTACGTGGTAGCCACAGTCACGGATCTGCTGCTCGATCTTGGGAAAGCCCTGTGGCACAATCACCGTGCCATTAACCCACAAGCTATTCACCGCATAGTACTCATCGTCATCCACCACCAGCTTGTTAAATCCTGCAAAGGCTGGGTGGTGCTCATAGGCCTTAGCAACGATCAGGTTGTTATTGTCCAAGTAGACCACATCATCCTTGAGGTGCAGAATCCCTGTCACCTCAACCGTCTCGGCCGTCATGCCGTAGCGCTCAAGGATAGCGGTGATCTGCTCGGCCGCCGCTTGGTTTGTGCGGTGGCTCAGGCCAATGTAGTAGTGGTCGCCCACCATCATAATATCACCAGGGTCGACGGTACCGGGTGCTTCGACCTGCTCGATAATATCATAATGCTGGCTCAGCGCCTGGCGCAAATCGGGCAAACTCGCCTCACCGCGCCGGCTCTCCGCCCCAGGCCGCGACAAAATCGCCACCCCATGCGGCGTACATAGCGCATTATCCTCGATGAAGACGCTATCCGGATACTCCTCATTGGGCTCCAAGACCGTCACCTCAAGGCCGCACTGGCGGAGCAACGCAACGTACTGATCGTACTGCTGCATTGCCCGCTCATAGTCTGGCTTACCCTTCTCGGGTGTTTGGCTAATGCCGTTGATCAAGCTACGGCTTGGCCGACGGGTAATTGCGTAGCGAAACATCACACTCCTTTCTCTTATTATCGATGCGGTGCGCCTTTCTCGGCGCACCGCATGATTACTTGTTAGTTAAACAGCTTTGGCATCGTAATACCAAGTGTCTTATCCAGCCCGCCAGTCAGCAGCTGGAATAGCGCATAGGCCAGCGCCACCAGTAGTGCTGCGACAAGCAGCCACTCAAGCGTCGTAAATGGCTTCTTGCCTTGCTGCTTGCGCATCAGGCCATAGACCACAATACCCGGCACATACAAGAACACCGTCACCAGTAAGTTTTCCACTCCCGCGGCATAGACCAGCCAGACGCTATAGACACTAGCCATCACACCAATCAAGATATTGGCTGCCCGGCCCTTCGTCTCTGGCTTCTCGAAAGCCGAGTACTTCAGCTGGTAAAAGGCCGTCAAGGCATAAGGCACCAAAATTGCCGATGTCGCAATCGCAATACCAATGTTATACACCGAGCCACTCGTCAGCGGTATCGTCAGGATAAAGAACTGCACCAAAGCGTTGGTCACCAGCAGTGAGTTCTTTGGCACGCCAACCTTGTTCTCTTTGGCAAAAAACGTCGGAAAAGTGCCAACCTTTGCCGCTTGGTAGGGCAGCTCAGCCGCAAACATCGTCCAAGCCAGCCAGCCACCGAGCACCGCAATGATCAAGCCAATATTGACCAGCCAGGCACCCCACGGCCCAACCACCTTCTCAAGCAAGAGCGCCATCGCTGGGTCTTTGAGACCAGCCAGCTCCGGCTGTGTTGCCACGCCGAAGGCCAGGACGGTCATCAAGACATAGAGCGCAAGCACAGCCGCAAAGCCAATGAAGGTCGCCTTGACGACGTCGCTGCGCTGCTTAGCTCGGCCAGAGAACACAACCGCACCCTCGATACCAATGAACACCCAGACGGTAACGATCATCATGCTCTGCACCTGGCTGAGCACCGACCCAAGACTGAAATTACTGCCAGCCAAGCCCCAGAGATCCTTCGAGAAGATATTAAGCTTAAAGGCAGCAATAATCGCCACAAGGAAGACCATCAGCGGGACAATCTTGGCAATCGTAATGAGCAAGTTCACTGCACTCGCCGTGCGCACACCTCTGAGAATCAGGCAGTGCACGCCCCAGAGCAGGATCGACATACCAATCGCCGAAGCCCAGTTTTGGCCATCAGCAAACAGCTGCGGGAAGAAATAGCCGAGCGCCGAAAAGGCCGTTACCGCATAGGCGATGTTGCCAATCCAGGCCGAGATCCAGTACCCCCAAGCCGAGTTGAACCCGACATATTTGCCAAACCCTGCTTCGGCATAGCTATAGATACCGGCGTCAAGGTCGGGCCGCTTCTCAGCAAGGTTGCGAAAACTCAGGACGAGGAAGACCATCCCCACCCCGGTGACGAGCCATGCGATAATCGTCGCCAGTGGCCCCGCCGACTCTGCGGTATTACGGACAAGATTGAAGATACCAGCCCCAATCATGCTGCCGATGACAAGCCCGGTGAGTGATCGCCACCCCAGCTTGCTCTCGTGTTGTGTTTGTTGTGTTGTCATATGTGAGGCCCCCTATGCCTCAGTTAGTTGTTACAACGTCAGTGCCATCACTGCCTTAATCGTGTGCATGCGGTTCTCCGCTTCGTCGAAGACCACACTGTGCTCGCTCCGGAACACCTCATCCGTCACTTCCATACTCTCAAGGCCGTAGTCTTGGTAGATCTTCAGCCCCGTCTCGGTATTGAGATCGTGGAAGGCCGGCAAGCAGTGCAAGAACTTGACGTGTGGATTGTGCGTTTCATCAAGCATGGCACGATTCACCTGATATGGCTTAAGCAAGGCAATCCGCTCGGCGAACTGTGCTTCCTCGCCCATCGACACCCACACGTCGGTATAGATCGCGTCAGCTCCCTCCAGAGCCGCGGCGCGATCATCCGTCACGGTAATCTGCGCACCAGTCTCGGCAGCAATTGCCCGAGCGAGATCAACCAGCTCACTGCTCGGGTGCAGCTCAGCTGGCGCTAAGATGCGGAAGTCAACACCCATCTTGGCCGAGCCAATCATCAAGCTATTGGCCATATTATTGCGCCCATCACCGACAAAGACCAGCTTCGTGCCAGCCAGCGGCCCAACATGCTCCTCGAGTGTCATGAAGTCGGCCAAAATCTGCGTGGGGTGGAACTGGTCGGTCAAACCATTCCACACTGGTACGCCAGCGTGCTTGGCCAAGTCTTCCACTGTCGAGTGCTTAAAGCCGCGGAACTCAATCCCATCAAACATCCGGCCCAGCACCTTTGCAGTGTCCTCAACCGACTCCTTTTTGCCCAGCTGGATGTCATCCTTGCCGAGAAACTCCGGCGCAACACCAAGGTCATTGGCCGCTACTGTAAAGGCGCAGCGTGTACGGGTCGAATTCTTCTCAAACAAGAGGGCAACTTGCTTACCCTCGTGTAAGCGGTGCGGCACACCCTCGCGCTTGAGCTTCTTGAGCTCGTGCGCCACGTCGAGCATCTGCCGGATTTCCTCTGACGAGAAGTCCTTGAGGGCTAGGAATGAGCGGTTTTTTAGATTGGTTGGTAGGTTCATTTACACATCCTCTCGTATTAGTGGCATACTCATGCAGCGTGGCCCGCCACGGCCCCGGCCAAGCTCCGAGCCAGTAATCTCCAGCACTTCGACGCCTGCCTCACGCAGTTTTTGGTTGGTGACGTAGTTGCGGTCGTAGGTGACCACCACCCCAGGAGCAATCGCCAAGGTATTGCTACCATCATTCCATTGCTCGCGCGCTGCAGCGATATCGTCACCGCCACCGCATTCGATCAAGGTAATCGACGGCACGCCAAGAGCTTGGCTGAGCACCTGCTCAAGATTATGTTCTTTGGTAATAGTTGGGTAGGCCTGCCCGTCTGCCTTATGCAAGACGAAGATATTCATCCGCCCCTCAAAGCCTCGAATCTCTGGATGGATGGTAAATTTGTCGTGGTCAATCATCGTAAAGACGGTATCCAGATGCATAAAGGCGTGACTCTTGGGGATCTCAAGGGCAATCACCGTGTCAAAGTCCGACCCAGCAAAGAGCTTCGTCGCCATCAGCTCAATCGCCTCTGGCGAGGTGCGCTCACTAATACCGATGGCCATTGTGTGGTTATTAAGCACCAACTCATCACCGCCCTCAATCGAGAATGGTTGGCTGCGATCATACCAAACCGGTACGTTCTTGCCAGCAAAGCGTGGATGGAAATCGATAATATAGCGCATAAAGAGCGATTCGCGCCGCCGAGCTGGCCAGTGCATCTTGTTGATCGTCAAACCTTGGCCAATTGCTGCTGCTGGGTCGCGCGTAAAGTAGAGGTTGGGCATTGGGTCGAGATAGAATGGATATTGCTCATGCGCGACCATCGTGTGGAGTTGCTGCTGCTCGGGCGGCAGGCTAATCTCATCTTTGCGCACACCTGCCATCAGCTTGCGCACCATCTGGCGTGGCTCCATACCAAGCAGATACTCGGCCAGTGTCCGCGATGCACGTTGGTTGTCTTGCTTCGATGCTACCAGCATCTCAACAACAAATTGCCGCCGCACCGCTTCGTCAGCGAGTGCCTCGGCGGCAAGTTCATCTAAGTACAACACTTCGACCCCACGCGAGCGGAGCAGCTCCGCAAAGCGATCATGCTCCTCCTGCGCAACCTTGAGATACGGAATATCGTCGAACAATAGGCGCTGCAAATGTTCTGGCGTGAGATGCTCGAGCTCCTCACCCGGCCGATGCAAGAGCACTGTCTTCAACCGGCCAATCTCTGATGTAATATGAATTGGATCGTCCACCTTTTCCCCCTGTGTGGCTTATAGTTGATGCTTTCATTGTAGCATGTTCTGAGGTAAGTGCAATGGATAACAGGTGTCACGAATATGAAACTGAATGATGAATCACAAAAGCTTATTTTTGCTATTATTACCATAATAGTCTATCATGGTCTTGTATGAGGCAGGGGTCTATCACAACAAACGGAGTTATTCTTCATCACCACGAAAATGCAACTGTTGTCTATCTTACACAACAAGGCTATGATATTACAATCATTCCACCCGATCAACGAAAAGGAGTCCATACACCAGACATCATCATGCTCAACAAGCGGTGGGAGATGAAATGTCCAATCGGCCGAAGTCCACACACTATCAAACGCGCATTTAAGGTTGCGATTCATCAATCTGAGTACATTATCTTTGACCTTCGTCGATCAAAAATAACCGATGCGGTTAATATTGCCCGACTTAAGAAAGAATTTCATGATATCAAGCGAGCCAAACGGCTGATTATTATTCCAAAGTCAAAGAAGATTATTGACATCAGTAAATAATTCCGCTACTATTTAGATACGGGGTGGCGTCACCGTGGTTCTGCGGAGACGACACCCCTATCTTGATACCATCGTCACTCTACCAACTGCATACCAGCCGTTGGTTATTTTATTGCGGTCATAACCGCCAAGCTCGCCTCCACCCGGCAGCGAAATCCAGGGTGCGCCTGCAGCCACACATCGGCCGCCCGAGCCGCACCAGGCAGCGCCTCATTGGCATAATCATCCACCACCAGCACTGCATCAGGAGTCAGCTTCGGCGTCACGAGCCGGAGTGAGTCCATAATCGACTGGTAATAGTCGCCATCGAGAAAGGCAAACATAATATCCTCGGGCACATCCTGCGGGGTAAGCTCGGCAAACCACGCCTTGTGCACCACTGGTGGGCGCAGCCCGGCTTTCTTGAACTGCTGGAGAAACCCCTTGCGCGTTGCAGCAAGCTCCCCTGCGACAAACTGCTCACCAGCTGCGCTCGCATCCTGCGCCGTCTTCTCTGGCAAACCAGCAAACGAATCATAAACGTGAAAGGCTCCCGCGTGCTGATACGCATCAAGCAAGCGCCGAATAAACAAACTCGTCGTCCCCACATAGCAGCCAAATTCAACAACCGACCCCTGGTAACCAGCTTCTAGAAGCCGCTCGAGCTCACGCAGCAAAACCCGCAGCTCACGCTCATCCACTTGGTCGGAGATGATTGGGTGAGTGCGGAGAAGTTGGTCGGTAATCATTATTGGCCCACTATAGCAGATAATTGCCTATGATGCCATTACCCGGCTTATTTTGGCTTCTTCTCTTATACGCATCCCATTTGTATGCCATTTGATCGAAATTATTCTGGCGAGCATGACCAGTATACGGTATACTATAGACATGAAAGTCACCAGCCCCGCCTTCAACAACAACGCCAAGATGCCAAAGATTTATTCGCGCTTTGGCGGCAACCAGCGACCACCTCTTGCCATCAGCGACATCCCTGATGGTACGCAGAGCCTCGCTGTGGTGTGCTATAGCCCCGACGCACCCTTCATTGGCGGCTTCTACCACTGGATTGTCTGGAATCTTCCACCTACCACCACAGAAATTGGCAGCGACTACCTCCCTCACGGCGCGATCGAAGGCACCACTACCTGGGGCAAACCAGGCTGGGGTGGCCCACACCCTGCCTTTGGGACACATCGCTATCAATTCTTTGTCTACGCGCTCAATACCGTGCTCGACCTCCCCGCCAAAACACGCCCCAAGAAATTCTCCAAAGCAATCGCCTCGCACATCATCGAGCGCAGTATGCTAACAGGGAAGTTTGGCGCGTTGGATATATTTGATTTACGGTAATAACTATGCCTCTGTCTGATGGTATCGCACTATTCTCTTTGATCATATCAATCATCTCTGCTGTGATTGCAGTGATATCGTGGCACAAAAGTCGCGTCATCTACGAGGTCGAGGAATTAGTTATCCGTCAAATTAACCGTACACGCGATGATGCAGATGGTCGAGGTCTGCCAAAACTTAATGAGAAATTAAACACCGGTCATTATACAATTCTTGAAGTCCTCGAAAGAACTGATGGCGATTGGGCTGTCCTGCTTGCCCGCATCAAGCGACCCAAACGTAGTTAGCTCTAGACATCTTACTTTGTCGGTTTATCGACGTCTTCCGCAAACTGGGTCTGGTACAATTCCGCATAAAAGCCACTCTGGGCGAGCAGCTCATCGTGCGTGCCCTGCTCGATGATGTTGCCATCCTTTACCACAAGGATGAGGTCGGCGTCGCGGATCGTGCTGAGGCGGTGCGCAATGACAAAGCTTGTCTTGTGCTGCATCAGCCTATCCATCGCCTGCTGGATGAGCACCTCAGTGCGGGTATCGACCGAGCTGGTCGCTTCGTCTAAGATAAGCATCGGCGTCTTGGCGAGCATGGCGCGGGCAATCGTCAGCAACTGTTTCTCCCCTTGCGATATATTAGTCGCGGCTTCGTCGAGCACCATGTCGTAGCCACCAGGCAGAGACCGGACAAAATGGTCGACATGCGCCTCACGCGCCACCGCCAGCAGTTCGGCCTCGCTCGCCTTGGGGTTGCCATAGCGCAGGTTGTCGCGGATCGTCCCATGGAAAAGCCACGTATCTTGCAGCACCATGCCAAAGAGCTGCCGCACACTGCTGCGCGTCATCTGGGCAATATCCACCCCATCGATCAGGATTTGACCACTGTCAATATCATAAAATCGCATTAGTAGATTAACCAGCGTCGTCTTGCCCGCACCGGTTGGCCCAACAATTGCTACCCGCTGGCCAGGGCGAATATGAGCTGAGAGATGCTTAATAACCGGCGTCTTTGCATTATAGCCAAAGACAACGTCGCGAAACTCCACCTCACCACGCACCACTGGCAGTGTGGTGGCAGGTACCGGGTCGGGCGCTTCGGCCGGCTCTTTGAGAAACTCAAAGACCCGCTCAGCTGCAGCCGCTGTCGATTGCAGCACATTGGCAATATTCGCCGTTTGGGCAATTGGCTGATTGAACTGCTGCATATACTGAATAAAGGCTTGAATATCGCCAATCTTGATCCGCCCCTCGATTGCCAGCCAGCCACCAAGCACCGCCACACCAACATAGCCAATATTGCCCACTACATTCATCACTGGATACATCAAGCCAGAGAGAAACTGCGACTGCCAGGCGCTCGAGAAAAGCCGCTGGTTAATCTGCCGAAAAGTCTTCAGCGACCGCTCCTGCCCACGAAAGGCGCGCATCACCTGGTGGCCAGCATACATCTCTTCAATATGGCCATTGAGCTCGCCTAGCTCATCTTGCTGGCGGATGAACTGCGTTTGTGAGCGCTTGGTAATCACAACGATCAGCCCCATCGACAGCGGCACAACCAAGAGCGCCACCACAGTCAGCAGCCAACTAATCGACAGCATCATCGCGAGGATCCCCACTAGCATCACCACCGCACTCATCATTTGCGACAGGCTTTGGGTAAGCGTTTGGCTCACCGTATCGACATCGTTAGTAATGCGGCTAAGGACTTCGCCATGGGTTTGTGTGTCGAAGTAGCGCAGCGGCAAACGATTGATCTTCTCTGAGATGTCACGACGCAGCTGGTATGTGAGCTTCTGGGTAATATTCGTCATCAGCCAGGCCTGTCCATAACGAAACAGCGCACTGATCGTATAGAGCCCCACGAGCCAGAGGACAATCTGCAAGATCGCATCGTAATGGAAGGTGGGGCGCGTGCCGAGATCGAGCGTCTTGGCGACTTCGCGAGCCGAGGCAGGTAGCGCCTCGGCCAACTGCTTGCCCTGGGGCGATGCCATAAATTGCTCACCTGTCATACCCGCAGGGATCGTCACGCCAGCAGGAAGCTTCTCGTGGATAGCATCATATGTACGCAGGCGCGTGTAGTCATCGACAATCTGGTTGGTCGCATTGCCAAGCAGCTTGGGACTAACAATTGCAAATAGCGTGCTCATTATCGTGAAGCCAACAACTAAGACCAATTGCCAACGAAAGGCGCGCAGATACTGCAGCAGCGTGCGCACCGTCGAGCGGAAGTCCTTGGCGCGCTCTGTCCCGCCGCCAGCGACTGGCCCACCCATTGGGCCGCGGCGCACTCCTGCCGAGCGCGGCCGTGTAGACGAGGGCCGACTCATAACGCCCCTCCTTGCGCAGCAGTGCCAAGCGGAGCAGGCCGCTCGAACGCGGCCAACTCGCGCTCACTGAGTTGCGACGCAGCAATCTCTTGGTATACTGCACAGGTCTGCATGAGCTCCTGGTGCCGCCCTTGGCCAACGATCTTCCCTTCATCTAGCACAATAATGTTATCCGCCTGGGCGATCGTATTAATCCGCTGCCCAACAATCAGCACCGTCTTGCCCGCCACCTCCTGCGTGAGGCGGCGGCGCAGCGCGGCATCCGTCCGCGCATCAAGCGCTGAGAACGAATCGTCAAAGATATACACCTGGGGCTGCGCGGCCAACGCCCGGGCGATCGCGAGGCGCTGGCGCTGCCCACCCGAGACATTGGTGCCGCCTTGCGCGACTTCGCTTGCCATGCCATCATCAAGCTGAGCAATAAAGTCGCTCGCCTGAGCCACCTCTGCCGCATGAGCAATCGCCGCCTTATCTGCCTCAGGCGCACCATAGGCAATATTACTGGCAATACTCCCCCGAAACAGCACACCCTTTTGTGGGACATAGCCAATCTGGCTGGCTAAGTCAGTCAGCCTGAGGTGACGAATGTCCACCCCATCAAGCAAAATCTGCCCGGCCGACACATCATAAAACCGCGGAATCAGATTGACCAATGTTGACTTACCCGAGCCCGTACTGCCAATAAACGCCGTCGTCTGGCCAGGCTCCGCCACAAAGCTAATGTTACTGAGCACTGGCTCATCTGCCCCTGGGTAGGCAAAGGTAACATCACGAAATTCAATCCGCCCCGTACCACCTGGCGCAAGTGGCTGAGGCTTAGTCGGGTCAGTAATCGACGACTCGGTATCGAGCACCTCTGCTACCCGGCGCACCGACACAGCTGCGCGCGGTGCCATAATAAACACCATCGAGATCATCAAGAACGACATAATCACCTGCAAAGCATATTGCAAAAAGGCCATCATATTGCCAATCGCGAGGCGCCCATCACCAATTGCCAGCGCACCATACCACACTACCGCCACACTCGCAAGATTCATTATTAACATCATCACTGGCTCCATCACCATCATCAGACGATTGACCACCAGGTTGAGTCTGGTGAGCTCGTGGTTGACAGTATCAAATTTTGCTTCTTCGACTGCCTCGGTATGAAAAGCGCGCACGACGCGCAGGCCCGTCAAGTTTTCGCGGGCGACTAAGTTCAGCGTGTCCACCACGCTCTGCAGCCGCTGAAAGCGAGGCATCGCCGCAATAAACAAGCCAATAATGACCACCAAAAGCACAGCAACCGCCAGAGCAATAATCCAGCTCAGGCTCGGTGCATTAGCCAGCGCCTTTTGCAGGCCAGCCACGGCCATAATCGGTGCCATCAAGGCAATGCGCAGCAGCATAATCGCCGTCGATTGGATCTGCTGGATGTCATTCGTCGAACGCGTAATCAGCGATGCTGTCGAGAAACGGTTAAAGTCCGCCACGGCATAATCCTCCACCCGAGTAAACATCTGGTCGCGCAGCTGCTGACTGAGACCAGTCGCAATCCGCGTCGCAAAGAAAACTGAGACAATCGTCCCCACTGCACCAGCCAGCGTCACGGCAATCATCTGCCAGCCATTATGCCATATAACAGCCATATCAGTGCCAACGATACCATTATTAATAATCGCCGCCATAAAGTCTGGCAAACTGAGCGTTGCCATCACCGAGCCATACGTTGCAGCAACCAGCAGCCCGAGCTGCCACCAATAGCCCCAGAGTAGTCGCCAAATATACTTCATGCTCGCTCCGCCTTCTGTGACTGAACCACTTTATCAATAAGCTGGTCGAGCTGCGCCAGCTCGGCATCGCTCAGCACTGCAAAAAGATCGGCAACAGTCTCCGCCATATACTGCTGGAAGTGATCGGTTATCTGCTGGCTTTGCGCAGTCAACTGCAGGCGCACCACCCGTCGATCGTGCTGGTCTGGCGTGCGCTGGACGAGCTGTTTTGCCACCAGCACGTCAAGAATCTGCGTCGCCGCACCCTTGGAGACGCACAGCTTTGCGGCCACATCACCCATCGTCTCGATTGCCCCACTATGCAATAGGCCCAGCACATGCCAGTGAACAGGCGCCAAACCAAACTGCTGATCCGTCTGGCGCTGAGCGCGTGCCAGGCGCTGCTTGAGCTGAAATAAGTAGCTCGTGATGTTCTCAATACATACTTGGCGCTGCGGCTGTGCACCTGACTTTGCTTCTACCTTCATACAATGAATAGTTTACTGCCTAAACTATTTATTGTCAATACCTTTTTATATGCCGACGGCGCCAAGCATACACTGCCGCACCAAGCACGCCTAACATAACCAACGTCGCGCCACCGTGGTATAGCAGCGGGACATTATCACCAGTAGCTGCCAATGCTCCCTCGTGCGGTGGCTGGCTTAGTTGTGGCTGTTCGGCCCGTGAGACATGCATAACCTTCGGTGGCAGTATGGTGCTTTGCGGCTGACTGAGCTGCGACTGAGTCGACAATGGCGCAGCGCTGCCATGCAACGTGTGGTCGAGCTGCCGCAGCAACGCATCATTACTTTGCGAGTCGGAGAGATAACGCCACACAATAATCCCTTGCAGGTTGTGCTGCTGGACATACTCTGCCTTGTACTTCATCGACTCCGCATCGTCATAGCTAATAAACTCACGCCGCGCGGCATTGTAGAGATACGGCGCTTTGCTTGCGTCGTCCCAGTAGCGAGTGTAGCCATTCTTATTAATATACTCTCGCTCGAGCCGGTCATACGTGGTGTGGTACTCGCCAGCCTTTTGAGCATCGCCAACGGGCTGGTGTAATCCATGATTCACCTCAGCAACAGAGCTAAACCGCCGGCTATACCACGCCGCCCCGATCATTAATTTGTTTGTTGGCGCACCGTGAGCTTGATAGTGCTGCACCGCCGAGTTGGCACTCTGGTCGAGCGGGTCATCCGGCGCGGTATAAAGCCCTGCATGGTGCCCAGTGTGCGATTTAAACGGGCCAAACCCCCGCATGTCATACGTCATGATCGCAATCTGATCAAGGTACTGCTGGTACTCAGCAAACCTATTTTGCTCAGCATACCACTTGGCTGGTGCACCCGTCATCGAAATAGTCGGCTGGCGCCCGCTGGTGGTCGTTGCCGCGCGCAGTTCACGCAAGAGGGCAATCAGGTCGGCCTGCTGACTCCCCTTTGGAAATTCCCAGTCGATATCCACCCCATCTAACTGATGAGCCTGCAGCGCCTCCTTAACAGAGCTCACAAAGGCCTGCCGGGTACTTGCTTGGCGCACCATCGCATCGAACTCACTTCGCACAGCATCATTACCACCACCAATTGAGAGAATAAGGGAGATACGCGGATTAACCGCCCGAATCCGCTGCAACGTAGCTGCCTGCTTGAGGTGTGGCAGTGTATCAAGTGTCACGCGCCCATCGGCTGCAATACGCCCAAAATGAACAATGAGCCGATCGATCATCTTCAGATGGTCGTCAGTCACCTTTGGGAGATTCTCGTCACTGACATAGACCGAGATTGTCCTCCGCTCCGCAGCCTGAGCTGGCACTGAAGCCATCAGCTGGCATCCGACTGCTATCATCATGACACTGAGCACACTTTTCACCATTGCCGTCCGCATATCGCCTCCTTGCTTCTGCTACCTGTCTCCTTCTAGTCTATATCGTTTGCCAGAATACGTAAAGTGTGAGGTGGTATAGATTACTTGTCATCAGTGGTTAGCGTGTGACGCGTTGGCCAGTACCTATCAAGCACTACATAAGGCAGCTGCTTATACCGACGCCATAGCACGATCGTGACAAGCAGCGTCATTAATGACACAAACGGCAGATGCACCATCGACAGCACCGCAATATAGAGCAGCCGCACCGCATAGAATACCACGCGGTGGAACCACCCTCGCGGCCGATCATCGAGCGAAATACCCGTCAGCCAGCCACCAAGCGTCCGCCCCTGCGCCATCAGCGGGAGGATGGCATGCACGAGCGCAATAAAGCCATACGGAATAATTTGCGTCAGCATCTGCATCTGTTCAGTCCACTGCCGTGAGTGCAACACATTGAGAAGCGTGAGCGCTACCATCACAATTGTTGAGCCAATCGCCACTCCAGTCATATCAACGACAAAGGCAACGATACGCCGCACAAGGCCAGGCTGGCGAATCATCGTTGCTCCACGCTCCGTATCGCGAAGATTTGGCAATAGCCAACCTAGCCAAAAGCCCAGCAGTGCCCCGCTCGTATTGAGCAGCAAGTCATCGACATCAAACAGCCGATAGCTACACGGATACACGCCAAACACCCCCGTGAGCTGCGTCAGTTCAATCACTACCGACGTCATAAGGCCAATCGCCACCACCGTCCACCAGCGCACCCGATACATCGCCCGCAAAAACGCCCCCAGTGGCACAAAAAATATGACATTCATTACGACCTGCAGCACTGCCCGTAGCCCCTCATGCGAGATATCAAAAATCGACGCCAGTGGCACTAATTGCGGCTGGATATGGTGACTCCCACAAAAGCGCGCCGCATTATCTGGCATTGGGTAGAGTGTAAAGGCAGCCAACGCCAAGCCATAGAGCACCACCAAATACGTCATGACTACCCGGCCAAATGCCACCCGGCGAAAGCGGATATAATGTACCAACAACAGTGGCAATGTTAACACAAGTGCAGCAAATGGCCACATCACAAGCGCCACCCGAAACGACGCGGTGAAATTCCCTAAGAATGAAAGCATACTGCGCGCTAGTATGACATAGATAGCTCAGATCTGTCAATAACGAGGCTAGCAACTTACACTACCGTGCGGCGCAGGAGTTGTGCATTTGCTGCGACAATAATCGTCGAAAGTGACATCACCACTGCGCCAATTGCAGGCGAAATAACCACCCCGACTGGTGCAAGCACCCCAGCTGCGAGTGGAAGCATCAGCACATTATAGCCCGCTCCCCAGCAGAGGTTTTGTACCATTTTGCGGTACGTCGCCTGGGCCAGCGTGATCAGCCGGACAACCGCCTGCGGATCATCACCAACCAACATAATCCCAGCAGACGCTGCAGCAACATCAGTCCCCGTCCCAATCGCGACACCACTCTCGGCCTGGGCAAGCGCTGGTGCATCATTCACGCCATCACCAACAAAACACACCCGCTTCCCCTGCTGCTGGTACGCCATGACAATCGCCGCCTTCTTAGCTGGTGTTACCTCAGCGTGAACCTCAGTGATACCAACGAGGCGAGCAATCGCATTGGCTGGCCTCACACCATCTCCTGTTACCATAGCAACTGTTATACCGCGGCGTTGGAGCGCTGCGACTGCCGCTGCCGCACCAGGGCGCGGCGCATCACCAAGCTCAATCACACCACACACATGCCCAGCCTGGGCAACATAAACCACCGTATGGTCCGTCGTTATCTCGTCTCGATCAATCTGATGCTGCTGCATAAAGGCCGCATTGCCAACTAACGTCGGCACGCCATCAACCACAGCCTGCACGCCATAACCCGGCACCGTCTGGAGGTCACGCACAGCAGGTATCGCAACATGGCGATCGGCTGCCGCGCGGCGAATCGCTGCTGCAATCGGGTGCTCTGCTTCATGCTCAGCCGCCGCCGCTAATCCCAGAATAGCCGCGTCATCTCCACCATGGACTGCAACTACTGCCAGGTGGCCAGTCGTCAGTGTACCCGTTTTGTCAAATAGCACCACATCGACTTGCCGCGCGGCTTCAAAAGCGCGGCGATCACGCACCACAATACCGCGCTGGGCCGCAAGCCCAGTCGAGATCGATACAACCAGCGGCACCGCCAAGCCCAAGGCATGCGGGCACGCCACCACCAGCACCGTTACCACTCGCTGCAGCACTTCACCCAGCGATGCACCAGCCAGCGCCCAGCCAACACCCGTCACCAGCGCAGTAGCAAGCGCTGCATAGAAAAGATAGCCCGCCGCCCGATCCGCCAGCACCTGCGTTCGCGACCGACGCTGCTCAGCCTGGCGCACCAGCTCCATAATATGCGACAACGTTGTATCATCACCAATGCGCTGAGTCGTAACATGAAGCGCACCAGTGCCATTGATCGTGCCTGCCGTCACAAGACTCCCTGGCTGCTTAGCAACAGGGCGCGACTCGCCCGTGAGCATCGACTCATCCACCTGTGACGTGCCAGATATCACCTGGCCATCCACTGGCACACGCCCACCCGGGCGCACCAGCACGGTCATCCCCACAGCCAGATGATCAAGCGGCACTGTATCAATCGATTGCTCCGTCACAACCTCTGCCGTCTCAGGCAAGAGCTGTGCTAAGGTATGAGCGGCATCCGTTGCCCGCTTAATCGCTGCCATTTCAAGCCAGTGCCCGAGAAGCATAATGGTAATGAGCGACGCGAGCTCCCACCAAAAATCCATCCCCGCTACCACGCCACTGGTCACCAGCAGGCTGTAGCCATACGCCACACTGATCGCCAGAGCAATCAGCAGCATCATACCGGGCTGGCGCTGGCGTAGCTCCTGCCACCCCGCCCGAATAAAAACTCGGCCACCATACCACAGCAATATCGTCCCGCTTATGGCCGGCACATACCGGCTCACGACCTCAGGTAGTGTATAGCCGAGCCACTGCTGAAGTAGTGGTGAACACACCAGCACACTGATCGTTATCAGCAGCGATAGCCAAAACCGCTGCCGAAACTGGGCCGCATCATGCCCGCAATGGCTACCCTGTCCATGCGCCTCATGGTGAGTATGACCACCATGAGTCATATGATGGTGCCGTGACTGTTTTTTATCCATAACAAACTCCTCGGGTGCTGCGCACCGCATTATCCTTTCCATTCTTATATCCGCTTGCTGCTAGCGGATGTTCGTCAAGTCATAGAGCTGGTCGAGCTCTTTGAGTGCCTTATCGCGCTGCTTCGTATCGCTTGACGCCAACATCTCAGCCACATGCATCTCAAGATGTTGCTTAACCATCAGCTTGTTCAGCGACGCTAGCGACTTCTGGATCGACAAACTCTGGATGATGATGTCCATGCAGTAGGCATCATCAGCCACACGCTTTTCTAACCCCTCCAGCTGGCCCTTCATAATTTTGATACGGTGTAGTGCTCGTCTGGTAATATCTTTACTCATACTCCTATGGTATACCCCCTGGGGGTATATGTCAACCGATTCTTTCCCACATAAAAACCCACCACAGATACGGTGGGTTTTTGCAAAACAAGGCAGGACGAGGCTTAGTACATACCCATACCGCCGCCCATGCCAGGCATGCCAGCTGGGCTTGCCGCTTCCTTCTCAGGCAGGTCGACGACAAGCGCACCCATCGTCATTGCGGTGCCAGCGATGGAGGCAGCATTCTGGAGTGCTTCCTTGGTAACGCGAACGGGGTCAACCACGCCAGCTGCTTTGAGATCGATCAGCTCACCCGGTGTGTTGACGTTAATACCAAAGCCAGGCTGCGCTGCCTTCACCTGTGGCAGCCACTCATCAGCATTGAGACCAGAGTTGGTCAGCAAAATGCGGAATGGTTGCTCGAGCGCGTGGATAAGCAAATCCTCACCGGCAGTCACTGACGCATCGGCATCACCAGCGTGAGTGTAGCTTGTCGCGAGGTTGACCAGTGTCACCCCGCCACCAGGCACAACACCCTCAGCCAGAGCAGCCTTAACAGCAGCCACTGCATCATCAACGCGGTATTTCTTCTCTTCGATCTCGGTCTCAGTTGCCCCACCTACCTTAATCACCGCCACTTGGCCAGTCAGGGCAGCTTGGCGCTTAACGAGATTGTTCTTGGTATAGTCGCTCGAGGCGTTGGCAATTTCAACGGCAATCTGGTCAATCCGGGCATCGACTGCCGTCTTCGCACCAGCCCCTTCGACGATCGTTGTCAAATCCTTAGTGGCAATCACCTTGCGAGCCGAACCCACTACATCGGGGCCAACCGTATCAAAGCTCATGCCGGTGTCTTCGGTAATAACTTTTGCACCCACCAGAGCAGCAATATCGTAGAGGACATCCTTATCGCTCGGCGCTTTAATAGCTAGGGTGTTAAAGGCACCCTTGAGGCGGTTAAGCACGAGCAAGCCAAGCGCTTCGCCATCCACATCGTCAGCAATCAAGACGAGATCTTTCTTCCCACTCTGAGCAATCATCTCAAGCAGTGGAACGAACTCTTGCGCCGAAGAAATCTTCTTGTCGGTAATAACAATAGCTGGCTTATCGTATACCGCTTCCATGCGCTTCGTGTCTGTTGCCATGTACGGGCTGACGAAGCCGCGCTGGACAGTAAAGCCTTCGACCACTTCGCTCTCTAGCTCAAGGCCGCGGCCTTCCTCGACCGTCACCACACCATTAGGCCCGATCTTCTCCATCACATCAGCAATTAGCCGGCCAATTGCGTCATCACCCGCCGAGATAGTTGCTACCTCTGCGACGCGTGTTTCATCATTGCGAATGTCTTCTGCCTGCTCACTCAAAGCCGCTGTTACCTCTGCCGCAGCCCGCTCCAGACCCTTGCGAAGCAGCATTGGGTTGTGACCAGCAGCAATTAGCTTGTTTGCCTCACTGAGGATGTGGTAGGTCAAAACCGTCACGGTAGTTGTGCCATCACCAGCCACATCGTTCATTTTGTTGGCGGCTTGCTTGATAAGTTCTGCTCCTACCTTAAAACCCAGTGTTTCGTCATCAACATCCTCGATGTCGATACCCTTGGCCACCGTTACACCATCGTGCGTGACGCTTGGGCCACCGTAGCTTTTGCCAATGACGACATTACGGCCCTTTGGCCCCATCGTTGTCTTCACTGCGTTGTAGAGAATCTCTGCCCCACCCAAAATCCGGCGGCGCGCATCTTCATCATAAAATACTTTTTTTGCCATAGACTGGTTCTCCTATTCTACTGTCGCGAGGATATCCTCGTCCTTGATAATCAAATACTCTTCTTTGTCGAGCTTAATGGTGGTAGCTGCGTAGTTCTTGTAAACCACCCGCGCGTCGACTGCGACATCTTCTACTGCCGATCCAACAGCAATCACCTTGGCAGCTTCCGACTTCTCCTGAGCCGACTCGGGCAAAAAGATCCCGCTGGCAGTCTTCTCTGGCTTTTTCTCCTTAACCGCCACGACGAAATGCGCCATTGGCTTGATTGGTGAACTCATTGGTTACCCCTTTCTTATACTTATCACCGCGCCCGGTATCAATCAAGGCGCTTCTAGCACTCTAGTATAGCGAGTGCTAATGGGAAAATCAAGAGAGGTGGGCTAAGTAGGCTACGGTACGACGCGCTGCCGTCATAACAGTCGATGCAGCAGTAACGAGCTGATCATGCCCCCGCACCGCAAGTTGCTCGTAGTATGCATTCAATGCAGGATCAAGCCATGTACTACGTGTCAACTGCACCTGCTGCGCGACATCAGTAACCATACCACAGAGGTCACGCGACATCATATCGGCTATGTGGCGCTGCGCTGCTTCATCTCCTCTATCAGCTTGATCAACAACGTCTGAGAAACTAACCGCATGTTCAAAATCAATCATACGAGCTGGCTGACCCGAGACACGCACAACATTACGCAAATAGCCATCACCATGCGCAACTGCCACTCTATGTAATGCAGCCAATGCGGTCGCTGCCTCGGTGGCATACAGCGCTACATCATCCATACTCATCTCATGCCACGCAAGACTATCAAAGCCCACTACTTCTGGCTGATATCGCGACAATAGCAAAGCCACACGGCTACGATCCTGTGCAGCTGCGCCTTCCGGTGCGCCATCAACTACCAGCCCGTCTACTGAGAACGGCGCAAGACCCTCACGCTCTAGGTACTGCGTCATAGCTAACTCGCCAAGAGCCGTTGGCACCGTAGAAGGTTTGACAACAAGTGTTTCGGGCATATCGCGTTTCTGCTCAGCATAGCGCACATGGGCAACAAATGCTCCATGACGCGACGAACCGCCACGCGCAAGATCTCTTTCGGGTACTGCATACGCTATTGACGATAAATCATCAGTAACCCGCAGCAGCGGGTCAGACGAAAAACGAGAATCAGGCCGATTATATTTACCATCATGTCGCACCGCTGCTGATAGGTTAGGCAATGGGCGATAATCCTGAGGTGCTGTCAGTATCTCACAATGATTGTAATGCGGCTTGGCCATACGAGTATTATATAACATACTGTCATTTTGTGCTATCGCTTGTGTTGTTAATACCACACGCTTCTTACAATACCTATCTCACTGCTGCTATACTAGAAATAATTATCTAACTGGCTGTCTATCATTCATTATCAATCAACGGTTCTATAACGGAGGCACCATGCACAGACACATCAACGTACGTGGAATTATCATCAACGACAGGGGCGAGCTTTTTTGCCAGCGCTTGACAGCGCGCACTGGCGATGGCCGAGATTTTTGGTGTACACCAGGCGGTGGACTGGAGCTGGGCGAGAGTGTGATGGACGGCCTACGGCGAGAGATAATCGAAGAAACTGGCGTCGATCCAGTAATTGGCCGGCTGCTCTTCGTCCAGCAGTTTGCTATCGCAGCGCCAGCAGCTGGCGAGCCACGCGAACAGCTTGAGTTCTTGTTCCACATCACCAACTGGCACGACTACCAGTTAATTGACCTTGCCGCTACAACGCACGGCTTAGCAGAGGTTGCCGAGTGCGGCTTTATTACCCCGCAGCAGTACCCAATTTTACCTCACTTCCTTGCCGAAGTTGATCTGGCGCAGCTCATCGCTCGCAATCAACCAGTGCAGTGCCTAAGCTCCTTGACATAAAATTGACAAACAGTTCTATTCGGCGTATCATAGCATATTTGGCCAGTGGTTCTCTCAACATCAAACGTAAGCTTGTCATTGCTCTGCTTCACACTGGAAATAGCAAATCACTAAACCAAGGAATTATATGCTCCATCATCTCCCTCAACGTCACAAACTCATCGTCATGCTTGCTGTGATGAGCGCCCTCTTTCTCGTAGCGCTCGACCAAACCATCGTGGCGACGGCACTCGGCGCAATCGTCAAGGAATTCAACAGCTTCTCCTCTCTTGGCTTTATCGTTACTGCCTATATGCTCACCACCACTGTGACAGTGCCGCTAGCCGGTAAGCTAAGCGACATGTATGGCCGCAAGCCACTTTTGCTCAGTGGCGTGGCAATTTTTACCATTGGCTCATTGCTCAGCGGTGTCGCACCAACCGTGGAATGGCTTATTGCGTGGCGTGCGCTGCAAGGGATTGGTGGCGGGATTATCACTGCCAACGCCTTTACAATTGTGGGTGACCTCTTCACTCCCAAGGAGCGTGGCCGCTGGCAAGGGCTCATCGGTGCGACCTTTGGTATGAGCTCGGTAGCGGGGCCATTGCTTGGTGGCTGGCTGACCGATGGTGCGACTATCTTTGGCGCCACAACCAACTGGCGCTGGACGTTCTTTATCAATGTGCCAATTGGCATCATCGCCACCGCTCTCATCATCCGCTATTGCCCACAAATCAAGCACGACAGAAAGCACAAGCCAGACTACCTCGGCGCTCTTTTCATCACCATTGCCCTCGCGGCACTTGTCTTGGCAGTAGACAATACGGAGATGGTCTTTAAGAGCGTCATCGACCGTGGCATGAGTCTTACTCTCATCAAGGGCGTACTGCTGACTATTGCCGCCCTTGCAGGTGGTATCTTCCTCTGGCTTGAGCGCAAAGCCGCCCAGCCCATCCTCCCTCTCCGCTTCTTCCGCAACCCCACCTACCGCCTGATTATGCTCATTAGCTTGCTCTTTGGTGCCGCCTTTCTGGGGGCGATCCTCTACCTCACGCAGTTTAATCAGCAAGTCTTTGGTGCGACTGCCTCGCAGGCTGGCCTGATGCTCTTGCCAATGGTGGGCGGGATGATGCTCAGCTCTATTGGCGTGGGCCAGCTCATTAGCCGGACGGGTGTATACAAGCGCTATATCGTCATCGGCTGCGCCATCACCGCAGCAAGCATTCTCTCGCTTATCACGCTCCAGCCTACCTCACCCTACTGGCACGAGGCGATCATCATGGCACTCGCTGGCTTTGGTATGGGGATGTGTATGCCTATTCTTACTCTCGCCGTGCAAAATGAATTCCGCCAGCAGGATCTTGGCGCTGCTACCTCGAGTGTGCAGCTCTTTCGCGGGCTTGGCTCGACGGTGGGGACGGCTATCTTTGCGGGCGTGCTCACTAGTGGCATTTTGCACAGCCTTGGCGATGTCAATCAGATTCCCTACATCCAGACGCTGCGCCGCGCGCCACAAGCCGCTCGGCAGCTCGATGGCGAGCTCAATGCCGATACTCTGCTGCGCATCAACAGCCAGCGCGACGCCATCAGCCAGGGTGCAGCCAAAGGCATGGCCCAGCTACCTGCTCCAGCTCGCGCGCGTGCTCAGCAGCAGCTAAGCCAGCAGCAAGACGACTACACGAGGCGCATTCTCAACGCCTTTAGCGACTCCTTGCACCAGATTTTCATCATCAGCGCCGCACTTATGGCCACCGGCTTCCTTGTTGCCCTCTTCCTGCCTCAGCGCACCCTCACCACTAAGCATGCGGATGATTAGACAGTAGAGAATGATTATCCCACAGACAGTGCTCGACGCTCTCGATGTTATGTAGTTGGGGTTGTTTACTGAGCGAAATACTTCTCTTCAGCTTCAGTAAGATCAGTCATCGCTGGCGATTCAATTACGACAGAAATAGATCGATGAGTGACCCCGATGTCGACGCTCACACGTGACGGCAGGTGCCACAAAACACCGTCTACGTCACTGCTGGATCTGGCTTCGCCTGTGCCGTATTGCGTAGTGAGAGCTTCGACGTACCTTGAATATATCGAGCGCATTTCTGACTGAGTGTTAGGATCTGCATCTTTAGGAAGCTGAGAAGTTAATTTGAACCGGATTCCCGATATGTAAACTCTGTTCTCTCGGTCGATACTTATTGTTCCGTCTTCTTCTCCGTTGCTGACGGGAGTAACGAAAAATCTTCCATCGTCGGGAGCGGGCGTCCAGCCGAACTGGTCTCGCAGTGAGAAAGCCTCTTCGACGGTCATGGGCCATCGATGCTCGGCAATCGCTCGAATAATATCAATTGCCTGGTCGACTGGGTAAGCACGAAAATCTGGTGTATAGTCGCTCATAGAATGCCCCTTTCTCTAGCTTGCAATTCTTTTTATATTGTAGCAAGTATGCAAACTAGCCAACAACTGGGCGTAGGTATAGTTATATCACCCTACCTGCCGACGCGGTACAATCCGCTTCGTCACCGCATCGACAAAAAGCCGATAAGCCAGGCGATTTTCCTTGGCATACGTGATGAGAATGCCAAGGACGCGCTGGCAGTGCGGGCAGCGCAGCTCATCACCAGCTGGAGTCATATCGATAAAACGGTCGACATACATGCGCCGCAGCGAACCTGGGCCATCCTTTTGGTAAAACGTCACGTGCTTGGCGCAGCCTTCGCAGTACACATCAAGCACTCGCGACGACCCACCACGCCGTGCTTGGTAAGCATCTTGAATAAATTGATACGTCATATTACCTCCTCTGTCATAGCAGCAGTATTTCCGCTTTGTTATCTGCATAGCGCCCAGTCTAGTGCTTCATTGTCTGCATCGCACGCCGCAGCTGCGCAACCGCCCGCTGAGCCCGCTCTGCAGTCCAATACCGATCGGGGGTGATAGCGCTATCGCCAGTTGGCTCTTCCTTATAGCGCCACACGATCGACCCGCGCTTTACGATCGTCACATCAGGCACAAAAATCCGCGGTTGGCCGTTCTCATCCTTGCTGAGGTAAGGCGCAAGACGCGCCACCAGCTTTTGGTATGTCTCGTTCCTGCTAGCACGCGCCTGACGAATGTTGAGATAGTGAATCGTAGCAATACCCTCAGCACGAGCCGCTTGGTCGACATGCTCGCTCAGCCGCTGGCACCACGGGCACTGCGGGTAGCCAAGAAACACCACGCCCGTGCCATGCTCTAGCATATCCAGCACAGCAACATCACGTGCGTAGACAAAGCGGTTATCCGCTGCAACCCGTGGATATTCTGCCTGAAACCTCACAGCGTCTGTCTGCCTTGCAGGCTGGGGGCGATGCTGCTGAAGATACTACGCCGCGCCAACCAGGCTAATGGTTACAACAATAACCACCCCTGTTATTATCACCTGCGTGCTTCGGCGCATCCCCCTCCTCTTTTCGTTATCTCGTTATTCCCATCGGAACAACTTTATCGCCGCTACGTACACCACCAGTATCCATAGGCCAACAGCACCAGCGTATGGCAGCACCTCTGCCAGGCTGGCATGCTCGGTCATAATGAGGCGCAGGCCATCGGTCACAGGTGTCATGGGGATAAATTGGCTCAGCGTGCGCAGCCACTCCGGGAACATATAGGACGGGAAGAAGGTGCCAGAAAGGAACATCATCGGGAAGGCTACCATGTTGCCCAGCGGTGCCGACTGGTTCTCGTTCTTGGCCCAGCCGCCAATCAGCAGGCCAAAGCCCACCATCAGCAGCGCTGCCAGGGTAATAAACGGCACAGCCAGCAGCCAGTCACCACGCATGTTGAAGTGGAAGACACTCATCCCCACCACTAGCATCGTAGCAGCACTCAGCAGCGATACAATCGTGTAGTGGATGCCCATCGCCAAAATCAGCTGCCCAGCCGTAAAGGGCGATGCCCGCAGGCGCCGGTAGGAACCCTTTTGCTTCTCCGTTGGCATTTGGTTGGCCAGGCCAAAGATCCCCATGCTCAGCAAGCTAAAGGCCAGTAGGCCGGTAAAGGTATAGTCAAAGGTCTTGAGCTGCTCATCGCCCACCGCTTGGCCCGCGACCTTCAGTGGTGGCTCGGGCTGGCCCATACCCTTATTAATACCATCAATAATCTGCCCCATAATGGCCGTTAGCGTATTGCCAGACTGCTCCGAGCCCTTGGCGTAGAGCACACGCAAGGTGCCGCTTGGACGGGCTTGAGCGGGTTTTACTTCGCCAAAATCAGCTGGCAGCTCGATGATGCCACTCAGCTCCGAGTGCTTTAGCTTCTCGCGCGCTTCCTGCATATCCTTGACGTCCTTTATCTTGAGCGTCGTATCTTTGTTTGCCTTGGCTTGCTCCACAAACTGCTTGGCAAATTCGCTCTGCGAGTGGTTAATAATCGCCACATCAAAGCTGGTGGTTTGGTTATTAAAAATCGCGCCAAACACCAGCAAAAAGATGAGCGGAAACAAAAAGGTAAAAAACAGCGACGTGCCATCGCGCATAAAGCGCTTTTGTAGGGCGCGCACCTGCCCATATACACCAATCCAATATGTCTTGACTCGCATCATCTACTCCCGAATGGCCTTGCCGGTTAAATCAATAAATACATCTTCGAGGTTGGCGCGCTCGACCGTTTGCTGCTTAGTAAAGCCACGGGCCAGCAGCTGCTCGATAAGGTGCTGCGGCGTATCAATGGTGATAATTTTGCCCGCATCCATAATCGCCAGGCGGTCGCACAGCAGCTCGGCCTCGTCCATGTAGTGGGTAGTCAGCACAATGGTAATGCCTTCATCGCGGATGGTTTTGATCAACTCCCACAGGTTGCGCCGCGCTTGCGGGTCTAGGCCCGTGGTCGGCTCATCCAAAAAGAGTACCTTGGGCTGATTCACCAGCGTGGCGGCAATCGCAAAGCGCTGCTTTTGCCCACCGCTCAGCTGCTCGACATAGCTGCCGGCCTTGGCACTGAGCTGTACCTTCGCGAGCAAAGCATCAGCATCAACCCGCCGGCCGTAGAGGCTGGCAAACATACGTAGCTGCTCGCGCAGAGTCAGCTTATCGTAAAAGGTGGTCGACTGCAGCTGGATGCCGATGATCTGCTTAATCTGCTTGGGCTGCTTAGCCACATCAATGCCGTCAATGGTGGCCCGGCCAGCGTCAATCGGCCGCAGCGCCTCCAGCATCTCCAGCGTTGTGGTCTTACCAGCGCCGTTGGGCCCCAGCAAGCCAAAAATCTCGCCCGTCTTAACTGTGAAGGATATCCCATCCACCACTGGCGTGCCGGCATAGGCTTTAGTCAAGCCATCCACCGTTATGATTGGTTTGGTTTGAGTCATAAAACTCCTTTCTTATGCTACGAGCCCCACGCCCAAACGGGCCTCTGCTTGAATCACTCCCAGAGCACTGTATTTGTTATAAGCCAACCAACCATCCGTTGGGCTGGATTATAGCATAGAGGAGAAGAAAGCGAAAGACGCAGTGTAGCAGTCTTTCAAAATCACTTTACTAAGAACGTTCCTATAGTACTAGTTCAGGCTCTTTATTATTGCAGTACAGTTCTCTATTCTTTTATCTGCTTTTCACACTGAAACGCATCTTCTATCGCGCGACAAAGATAGAATCGAAGATCCCTGAGTGTCCTACTAAGTTTCGGCTGGAGGTGACCTGTTGTGTCTTTCATAATAATATCTTCCAGTGTTGCAAATACCTTTGGATCAAACGCAAACCGTAAGAGACAGAATTTAACTATATTGTAGCTAGGATCATTCATGTATAGCTGCCTAAGCCAATTATCCACTTTATCTGCATCATCGTATCTCCATAAAAGATAGAGACATTCAGACTGTTCAGCACTAATAATGACTGGGTGCCGCCATTCTGTAGGACGAAGCGTACTCCGTAATTTTTCCCAGACAACTTGGCAGATAGCAGTACGATCCCTATTGGTGTACTCACAACATTGCTGTAGTGCTCCGAGGGCAAGTATCACATGATTATTTTTGCCAGTAGCTGCTGACTGCCGTACATATGCAATATAGCGACGGCGTATCTCCTCATCAAAAGCAATACGTCCACTGTCAAGCTCATTGATGACTATCTCATCATCGATATCCTCATCACCATGTTTTACGTAGGCTATGTCCTCTCTTTCGATAACGTATGCCGCAGCGCGCTTTTGTCTCTTGCCGGTTGGATCTTCGTGATTAAGAACATAGTACGTATCCGCAACAGCACGCATATACGGATTAATGAGGTAGCGCTCAATCTGGCGTGCCTTGTCAGGCTGGCCGTCTCTCAGACAGTCCTCTACCAGTGAGAGAACAACAAACTCAACATCATAGATATAGGTACTCGCCTTTCTGTCACGCTTAAGCTCTGCCTGCGAGAGTGGTACGATATCTGCATCATCAAGGCTTGGTAGGGCTGGTACAGACCCACCGAGCGTACTATACATCGCTGTGCGATATAGGCTAGCAAGATTCAAAACCCGCTCAAAGTCCTCATCAGCACCACTGATATGATACAGACGGCTAGTGAGAAAAAGCGCTTTATACAAAGTCTCAGCTGCTACTGACCAATAGCGATTAGCAAACATCTTACGTTTTGCAGCAATATTCTCATCGATAATAGTGCGCATATGCTGCACAATGTCATCCAGTTGCTCCTTCTGCTCAGCGGTTGCTTCTCCCTCACTATCATAATACTCATTGAGTCGTACATAGTGTGTCACCAACCTATCAAACAATTCTTTTCGGTCGATATCACCAGCCTCAGCCACAAGGGATTCAGCTGATTGCTGGTTCACTTCTAAATCAAGCTTTTGCCAGACCATCTCTTCAATCTCAGGCATAACCTTCGCAAGATCAGGAATCTCGTCAGCCATTGCGCGAATATCGTGCAATAGCTGCTGCGCAAAACGCTTTTTCTCCTGATTTGCAGCTGTCTTGCCAGTTGGCTGGTAGAAGTAATATCCCCACATATTGACAATGTCAACGACAGCATCCACAACCTCATCTGCCTCTGCATCGCTATACGAATGTGGCCTGAGTAATTGCTTCATGGTATCAGGCGTACATAGCAGCTCGCGATAGTGCTGAACATACTCCTTGAGGAGTTCTTTGAGCTGCTGGCTTGTTGGTGGTGCTGTGTTATATAGGAGGGGGCGAGGTGGTTGAAACATATGCATAACTATAGAGCGATACTATTATCATGTCAAATGCTGCATCTGTCGTTGACATATTTTTGCTATCGTATCATAATCAAACCATCATGCATTACCTCTTCAAACTCCTCAGTCTCATCATCTTTGGTCTCGCACTTGCGGCAGGCTACTATGCGCTGCAGCTATTCATCAGTCAGTCATCTCTCGCAGGGTATACCTTAGCTGCGTTGCTTATTATCATTGGTGCAGCGCTGCTCGTTACTGCACACGACCTGTTTCGGTGTCGTCGGTGGAGAGATGTCGGCAAGACACTTGGCAATTTCGCCGCTATGGTGTGCGGCTATTAAACAAAATAAATCCTCACTCACAGCCCGAAACACCTTTACTGGCACCAAACAGCAACTACCCAACAAGCATCTCATCACCATGCGGTGTATACTATACGTATGAAACGATTATCCCCTCTTAGCCACCGAGCAACCATTATCACCATCTGCCTTGCCCTCCTTCTCGTTATTGGCGGCATTGTTGGCACAGCGATTGGCTGGCGTAAGATCCTTTACAAACTCCAGGGCACGTCGCATGTGGCCACGCTCGATCGTTCACCAGGGCTCGCTCAGTTTCCTGAGGTCAACACGCAGGCCCTCAGCCCTACTCGCCGCAAGATTGTCCAGCTTGCCCAGGCAGAGTTTGCCGCTCAGCCCGCTGGTACGAAATATAGCCAAGGAGCGCACGAAGCATGGTGCGCTGACTTCGTCAGCTGGACGATGCAGCAGGCTGGTGCGCCGCTCAAGAACCCACACACTGGTAGCTGGCGCATCCCAGGCACCTTCACGCTGCGTGAGTATTACGAGTCTACTGGCCGCTTTAAGTCAGCCGATAGCGGCTACCAGCCCCGCCCTGGCGACGTAGCAATCTACCGCGCTTCGCCCGTCTTTGGCGACCATACGCACATTGTCCTGCGCAATGATGACGGCATGCTCACCACTGTTGGTGGCAACGAGAATAACAAGATACGTGTCTTTGCCAATCGGCAGCGCAACTATACTGGTCTACTCGGCTACGGCGTCATAGAGTAACCATCAATGGGATGAACACAGAGGTTTACAGCGCTCAGTGGTATAATAGAGACACTGATGAAACATCACCTTGCTTCGCTACGCCACGCCACCCTCACCGCCCTGAGCGGCATTGGTCAGGTGCTGCGCCAACCACGCTATGCGGCAGGGGCGCTAGTTGGTGCACTGGGCTTTGCCTGGTTGATTTTTCTCTTAACCAACGGTGGGTTCTATGGTGCGCTGCTTGTGTCTCGCTTGCCACTTATTGATAAACTTGGCGTCATTGGGACGATGTTTATAGAGATTGCTCGGCAGGCGGCAACATCGCTGACAGGTACGTTACTTGTGCTTGTCTCGATATTACAAGGAATATCGCTCGCGCTTATTATCTTCACCGCTCAGCACAACAAGCGCAACCAGCAAACCACGCAGCAGCTCGGCCTCAGCGGTATTGCTTCCGTCGCGGCGGCAATTGGCCTGGGCTGCGTGCCCTGTGGTACATCGCTCATTCTCCCCATCGTGGCAGTGTTTTTCTCGGGAGCAGCCGCCGCTTCGGCCGCGACGGTTGCCAGCACCATTGTGCTTATCATCGCCCTTGGGCTCAGCCTCTTTTCGCTCTATCGATCGGGCCAGATTGCCGCCATCTACATAACATTAGCTCAGCAGGAGGAGCATCATGCAGTCAAAACAAACAGGGGTTAGCTTGATCCATATCATGCTTGGGATTGTCGTTATCACAATCATCAGCCTCTTCGCCTACAATCTCATCAACCGCCCACCCAACAAGCACATTGGCAAAGGTGAGCCCTGGCAGAGCGCGATGTCGCAGGGCAGCCACACTGCGCCCAATGTCTTTGTCGACTACACCGACTACTTCTGCTCATTTTGTGCGCAGGTTGAGGCCGCCACGAACACTGCAGACTTCCAGCAGTACATTAAGTCGGGCAAGCTGCGCTACGAGCACCGGATTGTTGCCGTTCTCAAAGATATCGTACCCAACACCGAGCGTGGCGCCGAAGCAGCATTTTGCGCGGCCGACCAGCATAAATATTGGGAATACACGCACCACATTGTGCCCCGCATCAAAGCTGACTACTTTGACAAAGGTATTGGCGTCAAAGGCGTTGCCGTGCCCAAAGAAATTCCGCTTCTCCCCGTCAGCTATTTTGAAGCATCGGCCGAAGCTACTGGGCTCAACGTCGAGACCTTCCGCGACTGCGTGACAAACGAGAAACACAAAGACGACATCGCCACAAACACCAGCCGCGCTCTCAAGCTCGGCGTCACTGGCCTGCCCTATATGATCGTCAACGACTACACCACCAGCGGCTTTGGTGGCGGCGAGCACGGACTCAAGACATTACTCAAGGCGGGTGGGGTGCACTAGCCCCTACCGCCGGCGCAAGAAATAATACCCGGTTGCCATGGCAGCTATCACACTCACGGCGGTAATCTTCCAAAACATCGTTGGGTCGGTCGCGCCTGGCACCGGTACATTCATACCATAAAGCCCAGCGATCATCGTTGGAATGGTCAGTGCCACCGTGATCACCGTTAGTAAGCGGATCGTCTCATTCAGGCGTGTGTCCATCACGGCGCGGTAGCTATCACGCACATTAGTGATGGTGCGCAGAAGCGACTTACAACGGGCAATCACCTGCTCCAAATCAATCGAGATATCCTCCACATCATCCTTATCATCCTCTTTGAGGCGGAGACTGCGGTTTGCCATCAAGCGCTCAATCGCCCAATTCATTGGCACCAATGCATTGAGATAGTCGTTGAGCTTGCGCTCATACTCGGTCAGCGTCACGATATCGCGCGCCCGCAGCGTATGGAGGTCGTCCGTTGCTGCTCGCATCTGTCGGTTGATCGTTGCCACTCGCCGCTGGTACTGCAGCGACACCGCCTCGATCATTGCCACCACGAGCTCAATCCGCCGTGCCGTATTCATCCGCGTCTTGTCAACAAAAGGCTGCCAGAGCCGACCCAGGCTATCACGCGAGAGCGTCACTACGTAGTTTTTGTGAATACCAAATAATATCGGCGTCGTAAAGTCGTTAAAGTCATCGTCCGTATCAGGCAAGCGGGCAATCAAATAGGTCCACTCATCCTCAAAATCAACCCGTGGTACCTCGTGTGGGTCCAGCGCATCTTTAATGATATTTTCGTCCATACCAAGTGCTAGAAGCTTGTCGATCTCCTCGCTGCTGGGCTTCTCGCAGCGCAGCCACGAGCCAACCCGCAGCGTATCACGCGGCGTAATCGTCTGATCTGCCTCACTCGAACGAAGATATTGCAACATACTAGTGATAAGTATACGATGAAGCGGTAATAATTGCAAATAATACGACAGGTTCGCTTCTGCGTTCTGCATCGTTCATTATTTTATAGCGACGTATGGCGACGACTATTCACTGACAAACAGCTGCTCAAGCACCGCATCAACCATAAACTTCATCGTCTTTGGGGCGATACCCTCCAGTGCGTCAATCGCTGCCACTGCCGTAAAGAGTTCGCTGATTATCTGGTCGGTCGCGCCTGGCCGCAGTCTGCCATCGCGCCGCCACTGCTGCACCTGCTCGGCAAAGAACTCACCACGCAGTGCCAGGCTATGACCCGCCCCTGCTTGCTTCGCCTCGTCTTGGTAAGCTTGGCGCACCTGCTCGCCAGGCACATCACTCTGCCACTCAGCGAGGATTTTATTACGCCGCATGGCTTGCGTCGTGGCACGTAGATAAGCCGCGAAGGCTGCCTGCGGCTGCGACCAATCGATCCGTCCAACAATCCGGTTCTTCGTCTTCTCGTCCTCCGCACGATAGACCGCAAGGAAGAGCTCCAGCTTAGACGGATAGAGTAAATACACACCACCCACCGCAATGCCCGCCACCTGAGCAATCTCCACAATCGATGCCGCCTTGTAGCCGTCCTGGGCAAAGACTCGCCGCGCTGCCTGAATTAGTTTCGCCTGACTGATTGCCATATCGCTCCGACCTCCGCTCGCGCTACCCTGCCCGATAGCGCCTCTTTACTTTCTACTCATATTCTATTATAGCAGGTTTGTGGGAAGCTGGGCAGGTAGGCTGGCGATATAACAGTGTTGCAGCCGCTTCTCTCGCACGAGCCACCATAGCAAAACAGAGGTACAGACATGATATGTTTGTACAAGCAATATTTCTTGCAACAACCTTTCTCTCGCTGCTCTGCCATATGTCGAGGAAAAATCTACTATCTACTTCATTAGGCTTTTGGCGCCAATGGAAGAGACCAATCTATAGAAAATACCAAATCGATCTTTCTGTCACCCCGAAGGAGAGATGAGCAAACTAGTAAAGCCGCCACTGACATCTGATAATTTATAAATTTAGCTATCACACTATACGCACAACAATCAGCGACCTACTGCCTTGTATAACGCTCATGCTTTTGGTACACTTATAGTTAATATAACCATAAGGGGGATTTTTATGATTGCAACTCAAGCTGGCCAGGGCAAGAAGCGGATTGGCCTTATCTCAACGGGGATTGTCGGTGCACTACTCGTCGCCTTCACCTTCACGCCAACCTTCGCGGGCTTTGCAGCAAGCATCCAAAACACCGTCAACAGCGCCTCAACCGGTACACTCACCATGAAGGAGACGTCGGGCACCTACACCTGCAACAGCACGGATGGTGCCGGCGCGGCGACCAACTCTGCCACCTGCTCTACCATTAACAAATATGGTGGCGCCGATACCGCACTCGTTGCTGGTGGCCCGGCCAAAACAACCAACATTACTCTGCAAAACACTGGTAGCGTGGCCGCAACATCCTTTAGCCTTAACCCTGGCACATGTAGCCAGTCCAAAGTACCTGGTGCTTCTCTCGCGGGTAATGCAACTGACCTCTGCAACAAGGTTAAGGTAGCCATCAAGTCAGGTAGCAGCACGCTCTTTACGGGTACTGCCGCACAACTGCAAACAGGCGGTGCAATCGACCTGCTCGCCAAGCTCAGCAAAGCAACCATTGACGCTGGCGAGAGTGTGCCGATCACCTTTGAGGTGTCGCTCGACGCCAGTGCCGGCCCAACCTACCAAGGTTTGCAGGTCTCGCAACCACTGACGTGGACATTTGGCGCGTAATTCCTCTGGAGTAGGACGATGCGCATGCCGCGGCAACGAATGATTATCATCACTATCCTAAGCCTCTGTCTTGGAGGCTTCGTTGCCGTGATGATAGCCCTCGGCATGCGTATCTTTTTTGTCACAACACCGAGCATGGCCACTGCCGCACCAGTTGGCTCGCTCGTCATTGCCCAGCCAGCTAGCAGCTACCACCCCGGCGATATCATCACCTTCCGGCGCCACGGCCGGACGTATACTCATCGGATTCAGTCCATCACCAATCAGCGTATCCTCACCAAGGGCGACCTCAACCACGCGGCTGATCCGCTCCCCATCGAGCACAGCGCCATCATTGGCAAAGCAATTTTCATCAACCCATGGCTTGGCTGGGTATGGCTGATGGCGCCATGGGTGGTAATCGGCTGGCTCATCATCCATCTAGCCACCCGCCGGACTCGCCCAACGTGGCGCTGGTATTATCGGATTATTGGCATGACACTAGTGCTCTGCGCTGTGTCGCTGTGGTTTCATCCATGGATTAACTTTAGTGTGCTCAGCGTTCTCCCCTCAGACAAAGGTGCCCTTATGCACATCGTCAACACTGGCGTCTTTCCAATCGACGCAGTCGGTACAGTGCTCTACCCCGGCCAAGATGCCACCATCACCGTCTCGGTACAAAATAGCCATGGGCAGTATTTTTTCATGCCAACGATTCATTACACGGTATGGGTTATCCTGTGTATTATGCTCATTTGCCTTATCCCCTTTGGGCTGATGCTCTATGGCCTCCGCCAGCTATCTCGGTCTGTCGCAGCCGATAGCGCACCGCAGCCATTGCCCATCACTTCTGTCATCGTCGCAGCAATTATTACACTGCTAGGGATATGCTTCATTATCTTTCATAATTTTTATCTAACGAGCGGAGCATTTTCTGGTACAATCAACAACAATACCAATACCGCCCGCCCAGTGCTCTACAACTGTACTGATGCCACCAAGCTCACTGCCCCCTCGCAGGCGCTCTTCATCTACGGCATGACATTCTTCGATACTGGCACTACCGAGCGCGACCTATCTGGTAATGACAATAAGGGCGCTTGGCTCACTCGCACGGCAGCCGCTCATGGTTCACAATCATACGCCTGCCGCCGCGACCGTGTGCGCAGCACCCTCTTCAAAGACACCTGTCTCGCCTACCCCACAGCCATCGACAACCCCACTACCTTCACCCTCTCTGTCTGGTTCAATACCAGCAAATATGGGGCAGATAATGGGCGCATTGCTGGCTTTACTAGCACACCGGACAATGGCGCTGACCCAAGCTTAGACCGTGTCCTCTTTCTCGACAAGCAAGGGCGCATTGCCTTTGCGGTGTGGCCCAATGCCACGCGCTCAATCTTCTCACCAGCTGGCAAAAACTATGCCGATGGCAAGTGGCACCACGTCGCCGCCTCACTCTCACCACAAGGTATGCGGCTCTATGCCGATGGCGCACTGGTTGCTCACGACCCGAGTGTCACGCAGGCCCAAAACTTCCGCGGCTACTGGAAGTTTGGCTGTGGGCGCTTTAGCGAGTGGCGTAATGGCGATGACACACCTATTAACAGCACAAACACATTCTTTACTGGCATGATGCAGTTTGGGGCTGTCCACACCACCGCTCTAAGCGATGCCCAGGTACAAGAAATCTACCTTGCTGGCACAAAATAACACACGCAGCGCGACAATATATCCTTAACTATTACATCGTTTTGCCCTCATTGCAAGCATCCAGTGCCTGATATATACTAAATACATGAAATACATGCGCAATACACTCGCCACCTTTCTCACCCTTCTCCGCCATATGTGGCTGCCGCTTGTGGTGATTATTCTCCTCATCATGGCGGGCGTTGGCATAAGCGCTACCCTGCACGCAGTACGACCCGAGCCACTCTGGACGAATGCGACGAAGGAACTATCACAACGAGTCAAGAGCGAGGCCACACAGTCGCTCGACATTGCCCTAAGCCGCGGTGAGTTTATCAATATTGATGGGCCAGGTGGCATCGTCATTGGCGCTATTACCGACCACGCCGCACGGCAGCGTCTGCTCGCCAGCCAGCCATTTCGCGATTGCAAATTTGGCTGCACGGGGTGGATGGCATATTCGCAGCTTGGGCGCACATTGCCGCTTGATTCTTCAGAGCAGGTGTCTGGCCACGCACGTGCTCTGCTGAGCTCGGCCGCTACACCAGATAGCTCGTGTATTATTCGCTTCCATTATCTTGGCCAAACACTCCCAGACAAACACAGCTCACCCGACCTAGACATCATCTGCCTCTCACAAAGGACAGGTGCGTTTGTGTATGAGTTTCGGGCAGCGTAGTTGTCATTCCCATAGCTACGGAAGTTTTACTACTTGATGGGCTATAAGGTTGTTATTCGCCTTGATCTTGCTGCTCCCAAGAACGCCGCTCTTTTTCATCTTCCTGTGTGAGAAATTCGAGAAGATCATCAAGCCGCTTCTGTCCCTCCAGGGTCTCCAACACACAACGCATTCTCTCATCGTAAGATTGGCGAGCAATAAATAGCGCATACACTTAGGCATACAGCTACGGACACCTGCTGGGATGTTGCAAAGGTAGGGAGATTTGTACGCATATATTGACTATCCATTATTTTTATGGTAAATATACAGATATGAGTGAGAAGATAGCACCCACCTTAATTATCGATGGTGATCCCATTCAACAAATCAACACCGTTGACTACCTTAAAAAGAAATATATTCCCACCAGCGAAACAGCCGCAAAACGCGATTTTCGTAATGAACGACTCATCCGTAAGCTTGGTAGTCTTACAACAGGTGATTTGCTCTTGTTACCGCCAGAGTTGTCTGGTATTGCCGCCACAGTGAATAGCCAGAATTTACACAACTACAGCCTCAACCAGGTACCCGGCCTGGAGCGCGGCCGCCAGCATAGCCGCACCAAGGTTGCTTTTGGCCAGCTCCACATGGCACAGTTAGAAGCTGGCACCACTACCGAACTTGTAGCTGTTAAGTACATACACCCCATTACAGCTAGTCGCGAGTTCTTAGCAGCCAAGGCCGTAAATGAGCGCTTTGGTGAGCACAAAGTCTATACACCGCTTGGCTTTATTCGTGCAGAGAATACCGCCGGGGGAGCGCAGCGCGTTGGCGTGTTAAGCCGCTACGAGCATAACGTTAACACGCTCGATAACTACCTGTGGAACCCCAACACCCCAGCAGAAACTCGCCGGGCTATGTACCAGGTAGCGGGCCGTGCTATGGCAGAGCTCCACAACCATGGCTTTATTCATGGCGACGCCCAGGCTAAGAATTTTGCGCTTGATTCGCGCGGTGCGGTGCAATCCGCCACCTGGATACCGAAACCTACACCGATATCCGCTACAGCCACGATGCCACCATCGATCGCCTGAGTGACGTAAACAATATGTTCGATCGCGAAACGTTAACACTTGCTCCATCCCTAGCGGATATTGATGCGTTTGTTGACGGTTACCTGCAAACACAAGCAGCCGGCCCAGGCACGCACGACAACCTAGACCAGCTAGATATAGAAGACACTATCGCACTGGCGCGCGGCGATGATATTGCTGATTTTATATAACAACCACTCTAGTAGTTACAAAGCCTCCCCATACACGGGGAGACTTTTATTATAGATAGCGAAACAACTTGCTATTCCTAGATGGCAAATAAATCATTCAACGCCTCACTCACCGTTGGGTGAGTAAATATCTGGTCGCGCAGCGTAGTATAGGGCAAACCAGCATCCATTGCTGTCTTGATAGTATTAATCACCTCTGGTGCCTGCTGGCAAAAGAGCGTTACGCCAAGAATATGGCCTGTCGATGGCTGGACCACTGCTTTGAGTAACCCCGTTGTTTTATTATCAACATGCATGCGCGGCACGGCCATAGCCGGCAACTCTTTAACCTTCACATCATCGCCATACTGCGCGCGGGCTGCTACTTCGGTTAGGCCAACGCGCGCCAGTGGTGTCTGCATAAATATCACATGAGGCAATACTGCACGCTGCGCCCGCGTATAACTACCATCACCAAGGAGCTGGCTCTTTACAATGCGAAAGTCGTCGAGTGACACATAGGTATACTGTGGCCCGCCATTGACATCGCCGAGCGCCCAAATGTGCGGCTGAGTGGTCTGCAATTGGTCATTAACGATAATCGCACCGCGCTCATCAGTCTCAACCCCAGCGGCAGCGAGGCCAAGCTGACTGGTATTAGGCCGGCGACCAGCCGCCACAAGCACAGCGTCATACACTTGCTCATCTGTGCCATTCATTACCGCAACGCCGCGGTCTGTGTCGCGCACCTGCTGTATATCTGATGCAAGCACGAGTGTTATACCCTGCTCCTCCAAAGCCTGGGCCACTGCCTGCGCAACAGATGGCTCTTCGTGCGGAAGCAGCTGCGCTCGGCGATGGTAGAGCGTGACCTCCACGCCAAGAGCTGCATAAGTCGAGGCGAACTCGAGACCAATTGGCCCAGCACCAATCACTGCCAGCCGCTGTGGCTTAAGCTGCTGGTTAAGCGCCTCCGTACTGGTATAGACATGGGCCGATTGCTCAAGGCCAGCAATCGCTGGCATCACCGGCACTGCACCGGTATTAATGAATAACCGATCTGCCTGCAGCTCAATGCGCTCCTCACCCGCCTGGACACTCACCGTGTGCGCGTCAACAAACGATGCAACGCCATCAATAACCATCACACCTGGGTTGTCCGCCAGCATATGGTAGTTCTTGCTATTGAGCTTCGTCACGACCGCTGTTTTGCGGGCAAACGCTTCGTCGATCGACCGGCCAGCTGCTGCCGCACTCACGAGCGTCTTGGTAGGAATACACGCGATATTGATGCACGTGCCACCATACATCTGTGGCGATTGCTCCACCAGCGCTACCCGCTGGCCCGCCCCAGCGAGTGCTACCGCCAGCGTCTTGCCCGCCTTACCAAAACCAATAATCAGTGCATCAAATTGTGTGTGCATTTTACTTCTCCTTCGTCAACATTATCGCATAGATTACACCTAATGTAAATGAATTACAATAATGATTCGTTTAGTATACTACTCAAGAACAAGACGCGCGCGTCTGTCACCTATCCTACCTCATTTCACTCAAGTGTATAAAACTCAGCGCCGCCGCGCGAGCACTGGCTGCACCCGATCAATCCGGTTCGTCCAGACATACCCGCCAAACTGTGGCGGTATCTGCGTCACGCTCTCCGCTGTATCAAACCCAGCTGACCACTGTCCATCGCCTTCGACCAACATTACTCGCGTGTTTACCGCCGCCATCCGGTCGACAAACTTACCTGGCCAGCCCCATAGCAGTGGTGTATAGCGCCGCGGAATGTGCAGCTCCATATTGTGCAGCTCGTGCGGCACATAACCCGTCCAGCCAACCGCCAAGTAACGCAGCAATCCGGCCTTCATCATTGCCTTGGAACAGAGACGCAGCGTAGCGCTTTGTTGGCGCAGCCAAGCAATGCCATCGTCATTGCCGTAGACCGTCATCTGCTTGAAGCGTTCTGGATCCATTGCTCGGAGCTTTCCCCACAGCACTTCGTATGTCTGGTGGTTGCCATCCTTAACATGCAAAAGAAGATCTTTGTGCGGAAAGGCTGCCAACACCTCATCCAGTGTTGGCATCAAGCCCACCCCTTTGCCACGGAATGGAAAAGTTTTGCCACCATCCGCCGTGTAGCCATAACCAATGTCAAGCTGCTTAAGTTCAGCCATAGTGTAATTGCCAATCTCGCCCTTGGCCTCTGTGCGGTATTCCAGCGTTGCATCATGAAATACCGCGAGTTGCTTATCTTTCGTGAGCTTGAGGTCAAGTTCTACCACATCCGCACCATGATCAAAGGCAGCGCGCATTGACGGGATTGTATTCTCAAGATAGGGGTGCTCGGGTTTATCCATAATGGCTGCAGTGTTGGTGTCATTGCCAACCTTGCTGTAGTCAAAGGTCTGTGCCAAGCCTCGGTGAGCGAGTATCCGTGGGTGCTGCCTTGGCATAAAGAGACTCGTATTATTAAGCCACAGCCCCATTACAATCACTACAATTACTGTCAAACCCCGCCAGTGCTGCTGACTCCACTGCGCTCCGCTCTGTCCTATTTTCCGAAATGTATCGAACATTTATTATTCCTTTATTTTTATTATCCGACAACCGCTTATTCCACACGTTGGGCAAACAACTCAGCCACGCCGCGCAGGAAAATCTCTGCCGTCTTTGGCCCGACGCCGTAGAATTTTTGCAGGCGTTTGGCGCACTCCGCTTCGCCCGAGCTACTCTCTATCAGCAGCATCAGCGAGCCATCATACTGGTCGATCAGCTGCTGCGCACACAGCCGCAGGGCTGTCGCTGTTTTCTCGTCGTAGCGTGTGTATTTACCTTCGTCTAGCAGCCGCACGAGGCGTCTGCGCTCCACTGCAAGCAGCGCCCACGGCGTATCAAGCTGGTGCTCCACCAAGAGACGCCAGGTCTGCACCGCCACCGGTGATTGAATCGGCTTACCCAGCAGATACACCAGCAAAAACCAGCGAAAGAGATCTAGCTCATCATGCGCAATATCGAGCGCGAAGTCGTCGGGATGGTGTGAGCGAGCAGAGCGAACCATATTCCATATTATTCTCTAAATTGGGGCTTATTGTCAAATAATACGAGCTGTATCACAGGTTCTGCATCATATATCAGTAAGCACAACCAATAAACAATTGCATTTCGTGCAACACATTGCTAGAATATACATAGAACATTTAGCTAACATCGATGGTCTATGGGGGTACATCATGTTTCGGAAACTCGTATCAAACTTATCGCTCAGCCCGGCGATCGTCGGCCAGCTGAGCTTCTATGCGAAGCGTTTGCGCAAAGAAGAAGCAACGCGTCGCTTGGGGCTGATCTTCACTGCGCTGGCGCTCGTCGTGCAGTCTTTTACACTGCTTGCACCACCAGAATCGGCTAACGCCGCCGACCCAAGCGATATGATCTACGGCGGGATTAGCAATGGCTCGCAGCTCATGGCGCACTACGATGCCAACACCAATAACATCCGCGACCTCTACAGCACCATCGGCATTACCCGTGCCGAATTGCAGCAGGCGACAACTCGCCTGGAGACCCGGCGCAGCACCGAGAGCACCTACTCGTGGGGAATGACACCGCACTTTAGTGCCGCTCAGGGCGAGGGTGTGTATTCTGTTAAGGCAGCGCAAGGTGGGATGCGCAACTTCTACTACCGGCCGCACCGCTTGTGGGGGAACTTCACCTACCGGGCATTCGTTGGCCACTCAGCAAAGTTTGGTTGGTTCGCCATTATGCTCAACTGTGGTAACCTCATTACCCAGACAGTGCCACCAGCACCTGTCTGCCCACCCGGCCAGGTCGGTACCTATCCAAACTGTAGCACGCCGCCATCCGTCATCAAGCCAACGCCAGTGGCAAGCTGTAGTGGCCTTGCTATCAACAAGAATGATACCACCTACCAATTCACCGCTGCGGCATCTGCCCAGCATGGCGCTACCATTACTGGTTATGTCTTCCAAGTCTACCGCGATGGTAAGCTCGCCAAAACACTCGAGAGTAGCACACCCACCGTCAGCTACAGCGAGAAAACACCTGGCTCGTACCGCGTCGTTCTCACTGTCAAGACCTCTCTGGGTGATCGCACCAGCGAAGCCTGCGCTAAGACCTTCGTCATCGCTGCACCCGCCCGCTGCCCGGTCAATCCTACCTTGCTCAAAGATGACGCCCGCTGCCAGCCCTGCCCAGGCAATAGCACCCTCTGGTTAGAGGACAAGACCTGCGCTGCTAAATTTGTCCAGACCAAGAGTGGCCACAACCTCACCCAAAACAGTGCTGAGACGACCACCGTCACCGCCAAAACCCACGACCGCATTACCTACAAGCTTAGCGTCACCAACAAAGGCCTCAACGCCGAGAAATTCACCTTTAGCGACAACCTCGGTGATGTCCTCCAATATGCTACGGTCGTTGACGCTGGCGGCGGCACACTCGCCAAAGACACCAACCAAAGCGCCAGCATCGATGCAACCATCCTCAGCTGGCCAGCTGTGGAGATCAAGCCAGGCGAGAGCCAAGAGCGGCAATTTACCGTCCAACTCAAAGACCAGATTCCTTCGATGGGTACTGGCACCAGCAACGCAACCTCCTACGATTGCCGCATCGATAACACCTTTGGCAACACACTCAGCACTAAGGTAGACTGCCCCGCCGAGAAGCGCGTCGTCGAGCAAGTCGTGACGGAACTGCCCCACACTGGTAGCAGCGAGAATATCATCTTTGCCGGCATCGTCCTTGCAGTGGTAGTCTTCTTCTACGCCCGCTCGCGCCAGCTCAGCACCGAGATCCGCCTCGTACGCCGCAACTTTAATGCCGGAACAATCTAACCAAGGAGAAACCAATGGCAGAACGATTTACCACCAAGCGCCAATCTGAGCGCCGCACCGAGCAAACCATCGAGCAATCACGCGCCGAGCAGCTAACCGCCCTGCGCCAATCTGGCGAACACCGCCAGTTAGAGCACCCCAGCCTCCAGGGCGAAACGCGTCAGCGACACGAAACCCTTCGGGCCGCTCGCCACGAAGCCGAGCAAGTCTACGAGCAAGCTGCCGAGCAAGAACGAGCCACTGCCGAAGCCGAGCGCCGCCAGCGCGAAACCCGCGAGCAGCAGCGCGCCGAGCGCCAACGCCAAACCAGCCCAGCCGCTCAACAAGAACGCTTCGATAAAACCATGGCAGCTGTCCAATCCCAGCTCTCGCCCTCGAGCCGCGCCTTTAGCAAAGTCATCCACAACCCAGCCATCGAGAAAGCAAGCGAAGTCACTGGCAACACCGTTGCCCGGCCCAACGCGCTGCTCTCCGGTGCTATTGCCGCCTTCGTACTCACCCTAGCCATCTACCTCATCGCCCGCTTCAATGGCTACCCACTCTCCGGTGCCGAATCCATTGCTGCCTTCGCCCTCGGCTGGCTCTGCGGCCTCGCCTTCGACTTTGTGCGCATAATGATGCTCGGTCGGCGCAATGTGTAGCTTACCTCTGTAGAGCTCTGCTCGCTCAGCCACATGATTCAACCGCTTAGGACTTGTGCTTCGCATATGAATAGTGCTCTATTGATCAAATGTCAATGTTCTAAAGGAGTCGCTCGGACTAGAGAGAAGTACCTGAACGACGGTGGCTGTATATGCCGTGAGTGAACGATACCACTATTGACTTAGTAACGGAGACCTTGAGAACCTACTCGGCACCTTGGAAGAAGAGAACTGAATCGGCTAGCCGACAGGCATGCAAACCATCACCATGCGCAAATGCAGTGTGCCGTCGAACTCAAAGTTAATCCAAGTGCCATTTGGATTATTGTAGCGAATCCAAGACTGTTTCCATTTCCCTTCTCTCGCAGGCTTGCCAAGATGCTGAATAATCTCATCTCGCGTGGCAGTGTTGGAAAAATTGTCAAATAGAGGCTGGGAATATGGACTATATTTGCCGAACAGCTGTTCTTGAGTGAATAGTGTAGCAGCACTCAGTAGATCATTCTTCCAGTGAAATTCTAGTCCTGCAGCATGTAGCGACCAATATGACTCAGTTGAACCGTAGCCGAGGAAGTCTTCGTCGACTTCTCGTATACTTAGAGTGCAGCCTGAGGTGTCGACAATGTGTTGCACTTCCGCCTTGATTGCCTCTCCGCTCTGTCCGACCAGTTTGATGTACTGATTGATATTTCCCGCTACTTGTGTCGACATATTTGCTCCATAACCTGTGTAAAATATTTAACTAACTTATTGTATATCATGTTGATGTCTTAGTTGAATAGACCTAACATAACTTAATCGACACTTCCTACGACCTACAGCCAGTGTTACTGTTAGCTAAACACTCAGCCCCAAAGCAAACGGACAACATAGTATCACTCCTCTCAAATCCCTCAGCTATTATCACTACATACGAATGAAAATAGCGAAAATCTATTAGTGGTAATCGTCCCAGTCAGCATCATAAAGCCAGTGCTTTGTGACATTACGAAATTCGACATCGTCTCCATACGGATCGTCAGGTGTGGATGTGAACGTATACTCCTTTAATTTTGTTTCAACAAACTCAGTGATGACGTCGTAGTCAAGCGTATTCATAATCAGAGGCTTTGCTTCATCGTCATCTTCAAAATACCACTTACCCCGTGGATCATCAACGAACGAGGGTGAACATACAGTAAGTACGTAACGACCGCCTTCTATAGGGTAAGGAGTAGGTATGCCCGCATCACGTGGAAGTGTCCGTTCTACTCCAAGTTCAATACACCAGGGGCACACGTCGTCAGCACCGAACGTTGTCGTCGCAGACGTGAGCTTGTTTCGGCATGTTGTGTTGTCAGAATCCAGTTCCCAATCGTCGCCGACATACCGCCAACCTTGGCTCAGTTCCAGTAAGGTGTAGTGGGTTTTCATAGACTTAGTATAATACACATGGTAACGAACGTCGAAAATATCGTACTTGCCGCTTGTGTTCTGTATCACCTGTATTAAGTGCTTATCAATGCAGCTTAATCGACACTTCTTGCGGTTCACCGCTCAGGTCGCCATGCGTGTTGAGAGTACCCTGGCGGCGCAAGGCTTCGCGCTCTAGCTCTTCTGGTGATGGCATAGGTGGCTCGGGAGCAGACGATGGTGTAACTGATGGAATAGATTGGGCACGCGCCTCGGCCGGCTGACCACCAAGAATATTGGGCCGCGCAGCATGGCGCGCTCTATCAAGCGCATCCTGCACCGCTGGCGACGGTGGTGGAGTAGGCTGAGCAGCCGACGATGGAGATGACACGCTTGGATTTGGCATAGTGCGAGGAGCGCTAGCTGGCTGTGGCCGTGGTGCTTGAGAGGATGAAGAAGCTGGCGGCATGGCTGGCTGGGCACGCAATGGCTGAGCTGAGGAAGCTGGTGTGGTTTGTGGCCGAGTTGGTCGAGCGGCTGGGCTACCGGGCCGTGAGGCTGGCGCGCTCAATGGTGCTGCCGCCGATTGCGGTTTCTTTGCATTCATCTGCTTACGCTTTGCAAGCCATTCATCGAGGAAGGACGACCCACCGCCAGCTCCAGCTCCACCCCCTGGGCGCCCTGCTCCGGCTGCTGACTGGCTGGGCTGCTGCACACTAATGCGGGCAGCTATATCGCGCTCAACTTGGTCGCGCGGCCGGCCATACTTCGCGGCCGAGAGTTTCTTGAGAGCACCGCTCAATTGCTGGTTTGGCTCGCCCATTGGCGGAATCCACGCCATGCTAAATGGTGCCGATGGTGTACCATTAATCTGCGCCACGCAGACGGACTCGAAGTTTGGCAGCTTGGTCAAGTCCTCAGCAGTAAAGACAGGCGTGTAGCGCTTGACCATGATCTCGGCATCGGTCGTACCAATTCGGCCGGTAATGGTTGTACCGACGTTACCAAGAATAGCCTCGCGCAGTTCTTCCTTGAGCTGCGTCATAAACTGGTTGGCCAGCACCAAACTCAAGCGATACTTACGTGCCTCACTGAGGATCGTCTCGAAGCTATCGGTGGCGAAGTTCTGGAACTCGTCAACGTAGAGTGTGAAGTCCTTGCGCTCGTGCTCGGGGATATTGGCTCGAGCCATCGCGGCCGCCTGAAACTTCATGACAAAGATGATACCAAGCAGCTTCGAGTTAAGATCACCCATCTTACCTTTGGAGAGGTTAACAAGCAAAATCTTGTTGTTATTCATGATCTCGGGGAAGTTAAAGCCACTCTTGGTCTGGCCAATGATGTTGCGCATTGCATCGTTGCTGATGAATGGGCCAAACTTAGAGATCACCCAGCTAATCAAATCACCGGCTTCATTAGAGCGCTGCGAGGCCGGGAACTCTTTCGTCCAAAAGTCGAGCACCTGCCGGTCTGTCACATACTTAAGCTTGGCATTGCGGAATTGCTCATCCACCAGCAGCTTTGGCACGTCGACAAACGTCCCGCCTGCAGGGTCGGCCATCAGCAGCAACGCACAGTTACGGAAGATGTGCTCCAAACGCGGCCCAACGATACCAGTGTGGCCTGGGTCGTACAAGCCATACAGCATATTGATCGCCTCCTGCACCAAGAAGTCCTTTTGGTCGGGATGGTCGAACTCAAACATATTAAGGCCGATCGGGTTGCTCATATCACCTGGGTCGAAGTAGACAATATCCTCTACCCGATCGCGTGGTACCTTGGCAAGCAATGCCTCAGCTAAGTCACCGTGCGGATCAACCAAAGCAAAGCCTCGCCCCGCCAGCATATCCTGGTAGGCCAAGTTCTCTTGCAAGACCGACTTACCCACACCGGTCTGACCAATGATGTGGATGTGCCGCCGACGGTCTTTATCGGCCAGACGAATCGGCTTGCGCACGCCGCGGAACTCATTGTAACCGAGCAACAGCCCCGTCTCCATCACCTCTGTTGGGCCATCGACTTGCTTGCTCATCTGGCGCTTGACTTGCGAGGTAGGGATGCTATTTTGGTCTGGCAAATGGAAGAGGGTGGCAAGCTCCACCGAGTTGAGAATATCGCGGTTATTTGCCTGCGGGAAGAATCGGAAGATGAAGGCTGTTGCAAGCTCATCGACATTCTTGGTCAGGTTAAACTTAAAGCCATTGAAGCTCGGCGAATCAAACAGTGCAAACGCCGCCACAATATTCTTGAGCAGCACCTGTGAGCGCGCCGCCGTGTTGGACGACACCACCACGCGGATCATTACCTCATAACCAGGGTAGCGAATCTTTTCTTGGATAGCATCAACCTTCGCCTGCTCCACCGCACTGAGCGGCTTCTCGGCTTGGAATTCCTTCTTGTCGCTTGCCTCGGGCGGCTTCCATAGTGCCTGCATGACGTCACGCGCCGAGAGGCCACTGCCACCACCACTCTTTTTCTCACCCTTGTTCTTGACAATCTGCTCAGCAGCCGAGATAGAGCGCTTTGTCCACTTCTCATACGCCGGGCGGATCAAAAATTGGATCCCTACCCCATCCTCGCGCCCAGCCGAAGACACTGCATTAAGCAGCGCCCGCGACGCATCACGCTTAGATTCCATATAGGTGGAGATGGGATAAATAAATTCTTTACGGAGGGTAAACTCACCACCAATTGTTCCACTCGCCTTGCCCACCTTGCTAAATACCGAGTGCTCCGACACCTCCTCTAATCGTGCCGATGGGTAGGCTGCAGCAATTGCCTGGCGCACTGTGTCCGTCAGCACTGTTGGCACCACTGCATAGTAATACACCAAACCCTCACGCGCTACAATCTCAAATGACACATGGCGCTGCCCATAGATCCGGCTCATAAAGCCCTTGGTGCTAGTGCTCGCAATGATGTTGTACATCACTTGGGCCTGCGATAGAACCTCTTCTGTGAGATCACGCTTGTCGCGCCCACCGCCGTCGATATCGTCACTAGCGGGCGGCAAGTGGATGAGAATCGGCACCATCTTGAGGCCACGCTCGTAGTTCTTGGCCTCGCGCATACTGTTGCGATAAACGATGAAGGCAACAAACAAGATGATAAGAATAAGGCCAGCCGAGCCAAAAACAATAATGAAAGTGGTGACGGTATTCATCTAGTTCTCCGTTGCGCCAATTTTGCGCCCATAGCGTTTGTAGATATAGTCGCGCTGCAGAGCACTGACCTGCTGCTCGCGCTGATAGGGGTCGTCTTGAGTGTCCTTAATGATCTGCTTGAGCTTGATAACCCAATCTTTCTCGATCAGATCTTCGTCTGCAGCAGTTGCAGGAGCAGCCGTGACGGTTGTATCCGGGTCGGGCTGTGGCGCAGCAATAACCGTGGTAGGCAGAGCTGGCAGCGTGAGGCTCTGCGAGACCATCGGCATCATTTCATGCGTGTCAGCGGGCTGTTGCTCGCTCCGACGCTCGGGCATGAGCGCAGGAAGCCGCTCATGCGCCTGAGGCGCTGGCGAACGGTAGATATTCTGGTTGTTTGCCCGAGGCTGCTCAGGAAAACTATTGAATCGCGGCTGTTGTGGTCCCATATTCTGCCTAAATTATACCATAGGCTGCGCTGGTGCAATAGGTGTGAGCATAATCATCATATCTATGGCGCTTATGCTCATTATTTTGCTATACTAGCGTTATGGAGCATCCTTCTCCCTCGCCAACATCACGCTTGCAGCGGCACCAACAGCGCTGTGCGCACGCGCGTCGGCGCATGATTATCTTGCTTGCGCTACTTGCCTGTGCATTATGCGGCCTTGTTATTACCCTTATTATCGTCCATATGACGCGACCTACTACACAACAGCCTACCTCACCAGCCACGCGCACAACCGACAAAACAGACGAGAAATACTCCTTCGTCGATTCGCACTACCAAGGCATCCGCTCGAAGCTGGTCAGCCGCACCTCTGCTAAAGAAAAAGCTTCGCTCGAATATCCACTGACAGGCAATAACACGATCGACACTACTATCGCGAGCGCCATCGACCAGCTCGATCATGAGTTTCGCCAAAGCGTAGCAGCTGGCCGCACCTTCCACCGGCCAATGACCGAGGCAATCAGCTACCAAATTACCCACAATACCAATGCTGCCCTATCTGTTATTATCCAGGCCAACCAAGACACCCACGGTGCTCACCCCGCTAGCTTTACCCGATTTTGGACATTCAACAAGCAGACAGGCGCGGCTATCACCCTACGCGATCTCGTTGATGGCAATACCGCACACCTCCGCACCGTCATTGATGCTGCGCAGCGCTCCGTTGCGGCAACAATTGCCGAGCGCCAGCAGCCAGCCGTCGATCTTGGCGAAATGGTCACAGAGGACGCACTCACCAACTTCATTATCACCAATGACAATACACTTGCCTGGCCGTTTAGCCAAGCTGCACTCGTGCCGTCATCGTATGGCACAATGACGATCTCTCTCCCCTTCACCAGTATCCTCGCTGCATTGCAAACCACCCAGGCGCGGCAAATTGCCACCATTCCTGCCCTGCCCAAGCCGCAGCCCAAGCCAATTACTACCCCTGCACCAGCCGCACCAGCGCCCTCTGCGTCCTGCGCTCAAGCCTGCATCGCCCTCACCTTCGACGACGGGCCTGGACCATATACCAACGAGCTGCTTGATACCCTAGACCAATACGGCGCAAAAGGCACATTCTTCATGATTGGCAGCAAAGTCGCAGCCCGTGCTGACGTCGTGCGCCGTATCCACACCAGTGGACACCAGCTCGGGAATCACTCGTGGAGCCATCCGGTGCTGCCGCAGTATAGCGCCGAAGCAATCGGCAGCGAACTCGACCGCACCAACAGTGCTATTACTCAAGCAACAGGCACCGCGCCCACCATCATGCGTCCACCATATGGCGCAGTGAATAGCGTCGTCCTCGAGCAGCTACGCCAGCGCGGTATGGCCTCTATCTTGTGGTCGGTCGATACGCGCGACTGGGCCGATCGCAATAGCACCATCGTCTGCAACCGTGCCGTTGCTGGTGCGCGGCCAGGCGCTATCATCCTCATGCACGACATCCATCCCACCTCTGTCAATGCCGTGCCCTGCATCCTCAGCACGCTCAAGCAGCAAGGCTATCGCTTCGTCACCGTGCAGACACTGCTCGGCAAGACTGTACCAGGTGCCAATTATCCGTAGGAATATACACCTGAGTATTAAGATTCTTTGAGTGTCTTACCCTTCTTTCTTATGCTTATACACGTCGGCATTGCAAAAGCAGATTAATGCACCGTAATAAAAACCTACCGGATTAATTATGGTGTTGTCATCGCTTTATCCAATGAGGTAAGACAAGGCAGGTTCTTGCAGAAGAAAGAAGCAGCTATTCGGCAACTTACGTTCCAGCGTTTTATAACGTCTCACTTTTCTTGTATACATTATGCGCACTAGAATTCTTGGCGATGTACTGTTTACAAAAGCTATATTGTCATTTTTTGTTGGGTACTCTGTGCCCAATCAGATATGTATTTTATTGAACTGCGCTATCGATATTAAACACCTTGTGCTTCGACGTCGCACCTCGCACTAGCTTTACCCCCGACTGCGGCACGCCAAAATATTTAGCTAGCAGCTTAATGGCCGCCGCATTCGCCCGTCCCTCAATCGCCGGCGCTTTAGTGTAGATGATATACACGCCGTCGCTACCCACTACGACTTCTTCGCGGTGGCGGGAGTTGGGTTTGAGGTAAATAGAGATTTTCATACCGCTTCTATTATACCTTTTTATCTATTATATCTTCTAAGTACTTTATTTGTTATTTGTCTATTGAAAATAAACATAAGCGTATTATACTAATAAGGTCAATCTCATCATAAAAGGACTGCATTATGAAATCTACCACAAACATCACTAAAAAGGCTGTTGGTATTATTGCCGGTATTTGCTTTGTTACTGGTGTACTTGCATCGGCAGGCGCTACTTCTGTGCAACATCACTCCATTAGTGCCCCGCCCACCGAACGGTCTGTCACCTACACAGACTGCTCAACTGAAGAAATCCCATTCGAGACGCACTACGAAGGTGAATCGGGTGCCTATGGGCACACCGATACTATCAAACAGCAAGGCAAACCTGGCACCAAGCAAATCTGCAAACCAAGCAAACCTGGCTATGAGAATAAAACGACAGTCATCACACAACCAGTCACTCGTATTGTTGTCCGTACACCCAAGCCAGTACCACAGTCAGTTTCAGAGCCCAAACATCATGCCTCATACCGCACAGGTGCTATCTGCCGAGACGGTTGGGAGTCGAGCGCTACCGGCCGCGGTGCTTGCTCGCACCACGGTGGCGTGAGCGAGTGGTTATACGGCGACTAGTCTGCTACAATAAAACCATGTCCGAGCCGCGCGGAGTGATTTATGTTATGACCAGTGCCATTGAGGGCTTGGTCAAGATTGGTAAGACCAGCACCGACCGCTTTGAGGCACGTATGCAGTATCTCGAGTCCAACGGCTATTCTAATATCACTGGGTTGCAGCGGCTGGTCGCCATTGAGGTAGATAATTACCATAAAAAGGAGCAGCTCCTGCACGAAGTCTTTAGCAAGCACCGCATTGGCCGGAGCGAGTTCTTTGCGCTCGATGAATATCTTATCCAGCGGCTGCTGCTCGCCCTTGATGGCACGCAAATTTACCCCAAGCCAGCTCAATCCACCAGCAAGGCCGACTCGTTCGAGGCCGTTACCACCGCGCATCAGCAAGACCAGCGCTTTAGCTTTTACAAAAAGGGTATCGACAAGGGCGCGAGCATCCACTTCATCAAAGACCCAGCCATCACCGCCATTGTGGCCGGCCCACGCGAAGCATCCTACGGCGGCAAAACCTGGCGCCTGTCTGCCCTCACCCGCCTGATCTACACCCAGCGCGGCGAAGTCAACAACTCCGGTGCATACCGCGGCGCCGACCACTGGATGTACGGTGGTGTGAAGCTGACGAAGCTGGTTGATAAGATACAGAGCCAATGACGCACTCTCGTTAGTTCAGGTGTCGATCTTTACTGAATCACACTCAATCCAGGCCACAGGGCGTTTAATGAGGTAAGATCATCAATCGAGCTGCCAAGCAAAAGATAATCAAGAAAATCTCTCTATTGACAGACTCGTTATTGTTTTAATATACTATGAATGAATATAAAAATTTATTCATTCAGAGCATTCTAACGAAGGAGGTTACGAGCATTGGACAAGAAGCAAGCATTAAAAACAGCCGCCTATGATGTCTTTTCAAAAAAGGGCTATAAGGAGGCCGGGATCTCAGAAATTGCAAAACGTGCTGGCGTAGCAGTTGGTTCTTTTTACAACTACTACGACGGCAAGGAAGCTATCTTTCTGGATGTGTACGTTGAGGAGAATGACCGCGTTCGCCAAGCGATGATGGATGACATCGATTGGCAGCAAGATTTGGTCAAACTTGTGAGACAGATTTTTGAACAGTCACGTAGCCTTGTTTCGTCCAATAAGATTCTGGCGGAATGGCATAATCCAGCCATTTCTCGTACGCTGCGCAGCTATTATTCTTCAGGTAAAGGCAAAGCCACCAATACCTTTCATCAGTTTTTAGTCGAGACCTTTACTGGTCGCATGGTGGCGGAAGGATATTCAGAGGAAAAGATTCAGGATATTTTACAGGTTTATAATTTGTTTTACTACATGGATATACATATCACTGAAGATGATTTTCCAGGTATTAGTAGGACGCTGGAGCTGCTTGCTACGACCTTTGTGAAAGGTATTTTACATCATGAAAAGGAGTAGAAAAATGGTAATCATCGTTATATCTATTCTTTCGGCTACAGGCCTTATCGCTTGGGGTGTCATCGCCTACTTAGGGAGGGGCCAAACGTTATCGGTCACATCCATCGAAAACCCTCGCGGCGACCTTCATGTCATTCGCCTAGCAAAGCCTAATAATATGACGTGGAAGGCAGGCTCCTATGCCAAGATTACGCTACCCAGTACGGCATCTGGCGGTGAAAAGAATGATCATACGGGCGAACAAACAAGTCGTTGGCTGAGTATCGCCTCTAGTCCTGAGGATAATGAAATTATTATCCTAACCCACAATAGCGGTAGTCCTTATAAAAAAGCTTTGACGAGCCTACCAGCAGGTAGCCAGATCAAGATGAGTTGGCTGGAATCTTCTTTGTCAGTTACAGACGGCAACGAGCCGCTGGTTTGCTTCGCATCTGATGTCGGTATCTCAGCAATGCGACCAATTGTCAGGCAGTGGGCCGGTAAACGCCCTATTGTTCTCTACCATTTAGACAAGGGAGTAACGGTGTTTGACAAAGAGCTCTCGGAATTAGCAAATAAAACAGCCAATGTCACCTATGAAACCAATGCCAGTCTTTCCCTGAGTCAAGAACGCTTTAAAAAGTCGATAGATACGTACGGCAAGAAAGCTCAGTATCTCTTAGCTGGACAGCCTGATGATGTAAAAGCGATGAAGAAATTCCTTCAAGACAACAAGATGTATGATAACGTCAAATCAAGCACTTTTCGGGGGTTAAAGTAGTAACTGTTATGCGCGTCGCACATAGCGCGCTAGTAGCATCCCACTAGCAAGCAACACCGCTGTCACAAGAACAAATTGCCAGAGCGATATGCCGGTGTCGGCTAAGAGGCCGTGGAATTGGCTTGGCTTGGCTAGCTGAGTGGGCTGGTTGGGTTTATTTGGATCGAGCGGATTTGTCGCCAGTGCCGCGCGGCACTCCGACCAAATCGCCTCTGGGTAGCTAGCCGCCAACACATACCACGCTGTCGATGCCACTGAGTTTGCATTAGTTAGTTCATTTGGCAGATCGGCCTTAGATGCGTACTGCCATGCACCATTGGGCCGCTGCGCTGGGTAAGTATCTGCCAAGATTGCCCGCGCCGTGGCCGTGTCCCCAGCGATAGTATGCGCCTGCGCTACGCCATACGTCCCTTCAAACCATACGGTTGGCACGTAATTACCTGTCAGATACGGCGTGTAGCCTTTTGCCGCACCATCGGTTGTTTTGTAGATGGCAGTATGAGCGAGTGCTTGCTTAGCTTTGTCGTATTCGCCAATCGCATTGAGAAAGATCGCACCCCAGCTTGTTGTATCAAGTGCCTTGCTGCTGTCGTTGTATCCTTGATTAAACCGCCCTTCAGAGGTATTCCATAGTTTTGCCACCGTTGCTTTGGCAATTTCATCCGCCTTCTGGGCGTACTGCTTATCGCCCAGCACGCGAGCTGCTCGTTCGTATACATGCCACATGTCAGTGTTGTGCTCGGTGGCATGCCACGCAATATCCTTCTTAACACCATTGTCAATCCGTACTCCGCCACGGAATAACCCGGCAGCATCGCCAGTCGTCGTCTTCATTGTCTCAAGCCAACGGAATGTATCGAGAATCATCTGGCGCACCCCTTGCTGGTCACCATACTTTTCCATATAGCGGATGAGCGCATACTGCACAAAGGCGATACCGCCAGTATAATAAATCGGCTGCTGGATCCCTGTATAATCAAGCTGGTGTACACTCGCCGGGAAGGCCCCCTTCTGCTCACCGGCCTTGACTTGGATTGCGCTTAGGCCATGCACGAGTTTATCTGCCATTGCCCGATCGTCCGCACCAATCGCCACAAGTAGCGCCAGCGACTGATCATACACATAGCTGTACGACTCACGTGGCGTACCATAGCCGTCTTGGCCCGGTGCATACTCATACGAGCGAATGAGCCCCACTAGCTCTGGCTTGAAATACTCGGCAATGATAGTTTTAGTTGCTGTATCATAGAGGCGAATCAGCTTGTGCCCCTTGCCCACTACATCAAAGCTAAAAGTATTATCTGCCTGAGCTGGCTGCGTGGCTTGGAGGTATTCTTTATCAGATACCGCGTAGAGCTGCACCTCCAGATTCTTATACGTCACAGGTCGCGGCCAGCTCTCACCAATCTGCTGCCCCGTCACTTTGTCGTATAACCGGAAGTGCCATGACCCCGCAAACGCCGGATTAACGGGTGAGAGATCAAGCGTCCATATGCCATCCGGCTGCACTACTGCTGGTACAACAGCTGCCTGCTCATACTCAGTATCACTGTAGAGATACGCCCGCACTTCACGTGGATTAGCCCCAGTTGGTGCTGTTCCTTTTACTGTGCCACGGTAGCCTTCGGCAGCGTGCGCAACATGAGGGACCGTGAGCGGTGTCGCACTTTCGGTCTGTCGTGAGCGCGCAAGCGAGAAGCGCCCGCTCACCTTTGCTTGGTGGTCAAAGCCATAGGCCTGTGCTGGTGTGATAGTACTGCCATCGCCCAGGTTACGCTTTGGCTCCATCATCTGTTTAAGCCATGCCATCGCGTGAGCTGCTGGTGCTGAGTCAGTCGCTAGTGGCCGACGCACCGCTCTGAACAGCTGATCATTTGTACCACACAGCGACGTATTCGCCCGCACTGGCGGAGCTATCGCGAGCCCATAGAGTGCACCGCACAGCAGCACGACGCTCAATCCCCATCGTTTCATTATTTCCCCTCCGAAATACTCTTATGCTTATATTTATAGCACACTTTGGCTATATCGCATATATGTCATAGCAATTTTATCCATAATTATGAGCCACCAACGCTATACACTATACTTTTGCCAGCTCAAAAGTACTCGTGTATCACCATCAACCTCACCTGTGATGTATCAAACAATTATTTCTCCGCTTTAAACTCACTTCAACTCATTACTCCCTAAAGTATCAATTTGCCTAATAAGCAATCTTGTATTAGGCTAGAAAGAGGCAGGGTTGGCACCTTGCATACCAATATCGTTAAAGCCGCACGAGGAGTACTCCATGGCACAAAATTTTACGATTAGCGGTAACAAACTCAAAGGCTACCAAGCAGTCGCCGACGGCACTGGCCGCGTCCACTTTGTGGGCACCACCCAGGAGGAGGTCATCGACCAAACCAGGCGCTATATGCGCCAGCACGGTGGTGGCGAGCTCAGGATCCAGCGCGCCGACGGTAGCGCCCAGTATCGCGATGCCGATACCGTCCCACCCAAGAAGGATCCCTTCCCACCGCAAGGATAGCACTCATCCTCACAATACCTCTGCTCTTGGCAGAGGTATTGTTATGTCAGAAGAATATAATAACTACTTGAGGAGCGTATCAGGCACACCAAGCATCCGTGCTAGCGCATACTGAAGCAAAAAACTCAAGGAGGCAACGCCAGCGCAAAGCACTGCAACGATCCGCACCACATGCTGTGATAGCGGTGCCGCACCGGGCCAGATCATTAGGATAACTACTGGCACTACACAAGCTAGCGCCTTAATACCTGCCGCAATGCGTGCGTTGATGATGGTACGCTGCTTCTTGCTCACTGGCTGGTGAGATTTTGTGGCTAGGGGCGCAACTGCCTTCGTTGTCTTTTTTACTACGCGCTCGCCTGTTTTGGCAATATTGCGCGGTAACATGACTAGCATATAGAGACCGCACCCAATCATAACAATGGTAATGATCGCAACGAGTGCAATCGCTATTGGCTGCGGCAAGTCCGCTCCTGAGGGCATACCCTGTGGAAGCGTGATCTCTGGCTGGTCGTGCGGCTCCGGTATAACCCAAAGCGCCTTATCTCGCGTGATATATGGGTAAAGCAATTGCATGGCACACCACACCCATAGCAGCAAGCAAAAGAGATACCCCATCGACGCGCAGCAATGCGTCACCAAAAGCGCAAACCGCCGCGGCTGTGGCTGCTTGGGCTGCTCCTTCGACTTTGCTGGCTGAGAAGACTGCGCTACCATAATTACTAGTCATTATACACGACAGCACAAACTGATGCTATGGTGTGCAATTTTACCACTGTTTTTTAATTAACCGGCAATGGTTGCTGGCAACCCATTTGTTGTTATAGTTATAAAGTTCATCCTTAGCAAAGCAGATGACAAGGGACTTAGATTAATCGGTCCTTCGATGAGCGGGAGGAATAGCGCGAAAATCATCAATCACACTTTGTGCAGTTGCAAAATCTGAAAATTCATACGGATCCATTGCCGCTATCTCAGCTGGGGTAACTGTATCGGGGTGCCGCGTTCTGTATTCTGTGGCAGGGTAACCATATTTAAGGATTCTAGCCGCAAAAACGAGCACGTCATCCTCGCTCATCCCAGTCTTCTCTTCACGGTGCTCTTGTTCGCACTAAGTATTGTGTACCTATCAAAAAATAATCTGACTACGCAAGCCAGATCACAATTGCTTACAAATATGGTCGGGGTGACTGGACTCAAACCAGCGACCTCGCGGTCCCAAACCGCGCGCGCTATCAACTGCGCCACACCCCGATACGCTTTATATCACACGGGCGACCACTCTTTGCCAGGGCAAAATATGGTCGGGGTGACTGGATTTGAACCAGCGACCTCACCGTCCCGAACGGTGCGCGCTACCAAGCTGCGCCACACCCCGCGATACAAGACTTTGCCATCATACCACACAATATGGCGGCTTGTCTACTGTCTTGCTATCAAAACCAATATACTCACCCCACAAGCACAAGGTCGCCTGCGATATTTATCTAAGAAACTATAGTAAACAATCACCAACCAGCATATAGCTGGCGCATCACGGAAACGTAGACTACTGATACTATTACGCTTTGGGTGGTACAATATCTGCTTTAAGCACATCACACGCAGTAGGATATACTGTATCGGACTCAAACGTGTAAACAAGCAACTGGCCAAAGGGCATCTCCACTGTACCCATATCTTCCTCGGGGATTCGGTCGAGGTACTTCATAAGCGCGCGAATCGTGTTGCCGTGCGCCACAATCAATACCGTCTCGCCCGCCTGGAGTCGTGGCAAGATCTCTGTCTCAAAATACGGGATCGTGCGCTCATACACATCCTTCAGTGTCTCACCACCGGGTACAGGGTAATCCCAGCCGCGCCGAATACCATTAAAGGCCTTCTCGCCAATCTCCTCTTTGACTTCCCACTTGTTCTTGCCCGTTAGGTCACCATAGTCACGCTCGTTAAGCTCAGACGCGTGCACCACCGCAGCATCACTTGAGCGGATTGGGTTGTCTGCACCTTCCATCAACGCATCAAGTGTCTCATGTGTTCGTTTGAGCGCCGAGGTATACACTGCATCGATGGTGCGACCACGCAAGAACTCACCAAGCTGACGTGTATCGCTTTTGCCCTTCTCGGTGAGGCTTACATCTGTCCAGCCTGTCCATTTGCCTTGTAGATTCCATTCGCTTTCGCCGTGCCGGCTGATGATAAGTGTTCCTGTCATGTCTCCATTATACGGCACTATTGGCGTGAGTGCCATACACTTACCTACTAAGAGTAGTAACGCAAGAACTGTGTAATCGCTCAAGATTCAAAAAGCCCCCGAGAGGGGGCTGCGACAACGGGGTTTTCATTTTCGTTTTTGGGTATATCGGGTGTTTCAGTGAGTAGTTATTTAGCGAACGAAATCGCCTTGGTATACTGATCCGTCAGTACGAGACAACAGCCAGTAGCGATATGCTGCTCCCTCTGGTGCCGCCTCAAGGCTGACACAGCCGGTCTCGCCTGCGCCAAGAATTTGGCCATAGCTCGGGCCGTTGCCTTGGGTTGGCGCCACTGTAAAGGCTGTCGTGCCAGGTGTGCCATCGGGGTAGTTTGCATCAGAAACGCAAAACAGTTTCGTCCCATCGTAGTATTGGACAACGGACGTACCGTTGTCATTGGCGGTCGGCCCGAAACTCTCTGCCGACGCTGGTGCTGTATTAAACAGCAAAGATCCCGCCGCCATTGAGCCAACTGCCAATACGCTAAGGATACCTACCTTTTTGAATGTCATGGGAATAGCCCTCCTTACTGTGTAGGTGCGAAACGAAGAACACAGGGTTGCTGCAACCCTCCGCTTCATTAACCGTTGCCGTAATTATATTGTACCATGTGTGCTGACAAATACAATGCTTGAATCTACAAAATGACCTTTTGTCAATATCCTTGTCTGGCATGAAAATTATCGTATTTGGTTCATATGATTCTAACAGTAGTCTTGCTGTAATAGTGATCACCTTCCATTCAATGATATACTAGAAGACATGAACAACTACTCTATCCAAACCATAAAAGCACGACAAATCTTAGACAGCCGCGGCAACCCCACCGTCGAAGCGGACGTCATCCTTGCTGATGGCACGCTGGGCCGAGCGGCTGTCCCGAGCGGAGCAAGTACCGGTGCGGGCGAAGCACTGGAGCTACGCGATGGTGGCAATCAGTGGACTGGCAAAGGGGTGAGCCAGGCAGTTGCCCACGTCAACGATATCATTGCTCCGGCATTGGTAGGCCACGATGCGAGCGACCAGCAGGCGATTGATAATGCAATGCTTGCTCTTGATGGGACGGATAATAAGTCTAAGCTCGGCGCTAATGCTGTTCTCAGCGTTAGCCTTGCCACCGCCAAGGCCGTCGCCAATGCCAAGCAGCAACCACTCTGGCGCTACATTGCCGAGCAGACGGGCAGCACACCAAGCCTTCCCCTACCAATGATGAATGTCCTCAACGGTGGTGCACACGCTGCTTTTGCGACTGATATCCAAGAGTTTATGATCATCTGCAAGGGTGCGACAACCTTTGCAGACACCCTCCGCATGGGCACCGAAATCTTCCACGCTCTTGCCAAAGTCCTCAAAGCACACGACTACCCCACCACTGTTGGCGACGAAGGTGGCTATGCGCCACGCGTCCGCCAGGGCAACCGCGAGCCACTCGCCTTGCTGAGCGAAGCGATCACCAATGCTGGCTACACCGTTGGCACAGACGTCGTCTTTGCGATGGATGCTGCCTCGAGTGAGTTCTACCATGACAGTCGTTATGAGTTGAAGTGCGAGGGCAAGAGCCTGACCAGTAGCGAGATGATCGACTGGCTGGCTGCCCTTGTCGACGAATTCCCAATCGTCAGCATCGAAGATGGCCTGGCCGAGGGCGACTGGGAAGGCTGGCAGCAGCTCCGCCAACGCCTTGGCGACCGCATCCAGCTGGTGGGCGATGACCTACTCGTCACCAACACAAGACTCATCCAACAAGCGATTGACCAAGACGCGGCCAATGCACTCCTCGTCAAGCCCAACCAAATCGGTTCTCTCAGCGAGACGATCCAGGCCGTGCAACTTGCCCAAAACGCTGGCTGGCGCACCGTGATGAGCCACCGCTCTGGCGAGACAGAGGACACCACGATCAGCCACTTAGCCGTTGGCCTGGGCTGTGGACAAATCAAGACCGGCTCGCTCTCGCGCACCGACCGCGTAGCGAAGTACAATGAGCTACTCCGCATTGCCGAGGCAGACGAGAGCCTCGCGCTCGCACAGCCATTTCAGCAATAATAGCCTGGCCCACCACACGGCACTACTTTTATGCTACCCACCCTCGCTTGGGGTGGGTGGCTTTTTTAGAATGCATCTCCAGGATCATCTCTTCAGTGTCTGGTTATTCACTCATTGCTCATTGCTTCAGATCGCTACAAGAGACAACACCCCGCACTTACCCCTACTGCCAGATTATAATTAGCTTCCATACACATCAAGTAGACCTGTGGGTGAAGAAATCTGAGAAATTTAGCATTTAGCCTTAGATATCTTTATCCATCCATCCCACTCTCTAGTAGGATTACACACTATGCTCGTTGATACCATGATGGTCATGCTATTGGCGTGCTGCCCATCGTGCCGTATAATAGACAGAGATGAGGAGTTATTATGCTAGCAATGAATAAAGCAAAGCGGCAGCCATCTGCGCCGCGTCGTTCGCGTATGCGCATGCCACGCATTTCGATACCAAACTGGATATTCGGTACTATCGCAGTCCTCTTTTTGTTAGTGGGAGGGTATCTACTCCTGCTCACTACTTCACCGATCATTGCACCGCACTTCACCAAGCCAATCACTGTAGCAACACTCGCCAAGCCTGAAGCCAAAGATAATCGTATTATTATCCCCAAGATCGGCGTTAATATCCCGTACGGCACCAATGGCAAACTCGCCCTCGATCGTGGTGCGTGGTGGCGCTACCCCGACCATGGCAACCCCGAGAAGGGTGGTAACTTCGTCGTGGCAGCCCACCGCTTTAGTATCCAGCCAACGCCTGGCGGTACAGTAGAAAAATCACCATTCTTTCATATCGACAAGCTCGCTCTAGGCGACCAGATCCTTGCCGACTACCAAGGCAAACGCTACAACTACAAAATAACCAAGAAATTTGATGTCAAGCCAACCAGTGTTGAGATCGAAGCCCCGACAGAAGACGCCCGCCTGACGCTCTACAGCTGCGACTTAGGCGGTGCCAAGACTGGCCGAGTCGTTATCGTTGCCGAGAAGCAAGGCGAGGCTGCATCGTAAGCCTTGGTGTTTTACCTATCTCAAACGTTACAGTCTCCTCTTTTTTACTGTTTACTGTAGCGTAGTAATCGCTTAGTGTTACATCCTACTCGCTTCGTCCCCACCGTAAAACGCAGTTTTGCTCATATCAATCCTTTCGTGGTATTGGGCTTACATCTAGAACTCTCACCTGAGCACTTACTCATGCTCCTGCCATTTACCTTAAGGAACACATGAAAGCATCTGCTACATTGATACTGTGAGCTTGGATACTGGAACACATTAGCTCTTTCGGCGAGAAAGGCTCATCAAGCATGCAATACTGCAGACAAGGGTTTATTGCTCGCTCGGACATGTGGGCATTCTTATCCCATACGATACATCTACAAAACAAAAAACCGGCCAATTTGCTTGACCGGTTTATCGTTTACAGGAGATAAATACGCCCCTATTTGGCGAACTCGATCGCCCGTGTCTCGCGGATCACATTGACCTTGATTGTACCTGGGTATTGCATGGTACTCTCAATCTTGGTAGCAATATCTCGCGCGAGCTTGATAGCACTCAGATCATCCACTACTTCTGGCCGAACAATGACGCGTACTTCGCGCCCAGCACTAATTGCATAGGCTTTGTCGATGCCGCGGAAGCTAGTGGCTACATTCTCGAGGTCGCGCATACGCTCGACGAAGTTCTCGGCACTCATGTTGCGCGCACCAGGCCGAGCAGCACTGGCTGCATCACACACCCGAACGACGATAGCTTCGGGGGTCGTGGCTTCGATATCATCGTGGTGAGCTTCAATAGCATGGCAAATTGCCTCACTCAAACCTGCCTTGCGGGCCAGCTCCGCCCCAATGTGGTGGTGCTTGCCTTCCATCTTGTGCGTCACCGCCTTGCCCATGTCGTGGAGTAGCGTGGCGATCTTCACGGTACGCACATCTGCCCCAATCTCTGCCGCGATTAGCCCGGCAATCTGCGCCATCTCGGTGCTGTGCTTCAAGACGTTTTGGCCATAGCTCGTCCGGAACTTCAGCTCACCCACAAGGTGGAGCAGCTCCTTTGGAATACCAGCCACGCCAATCTCACGCGCCGCGTCTTCACCAGCCCGCACGACTTCTTTGTCGATCTGCTTGTTTGCCTTGGCCACGACCTCTTCGATACGACCAGGGTGGATCCGCCCGTCCTTCATCAGCATCTCGAGGCTCAGGCGTGCTACTTGGCGACGCACTGGGTCGAAGCTACTGAGGACGATCATCCCTGGCGTGTCGTCCACCAAGATATCAACACCGGTGGCTCGCTGCAGAGCCTGGATATTGCGCCCTTCTTTGCCGATGATGCGACCCTTCATGTCGTCGTCGGGCAGCTTGATGGCGGTCACCGTGCGCTCGGCCGTCACTTCGCTGCTCATACGCTCCATCGCTGTCACGAGGATCATCTGAGCCTTCTCCTCGGCATCATCCATTGCTTCGCGCTGTAATTTATCAACCAAGCCAGTCAGGTCTTGGCGAATGTCGCGCTCAGTCATGTGCATCAGCTTGCTGGCGGCATCTTGCTTGGTGAGGCCAGCGATTTTCTCGAGCTTGGCCTGCTGCCGGCCCCGAATCTCACGGATCTCATTCTTCAGCTCATCGACCTCTGTCTCACTCTTACGGAGCTTCTCGCTCCGGCGGTCGAGCTCATCGAGTTTGCGGTCGAGGCTTGCTTCGCGCTCGAGCAAGCGATTCTCTGTCTTTTGCATGGCGCGGCGGCGCTCGTTCTCGATCCGCAGCGCCTCGTCCTTGGCCTTGAGGACGATGTCTCCCGCTTGCTGCTTGGCTTGAGCCAATTCTTTGTCGATTGTCCGCTGGCCATTGGCGGTTTGCTGGCGATCGTAGGCGTACTTGCCACCAAAACCAAGCGCCACGCCAATCGCCGCGAAGAGTACTTCTATCATGGTATTCCTTTCTCCGGATATGTGTTGTTCTTATTACATCAGACTTGCGTCAGCCCACACCGGTGTTATCAAACATTAAAACTATCTACAGACTAGTATATTGTATCGCGTTTTGGCTAATTTGCGCAACTGGCAATATCGATGTCTGTTTATTTACAGAGGTAGCAATTTATTACCCTTATGCTTTACACTAGCTACTTCTTTGGCTGCGTGATGTGTGCAGCCGCACCGTACTGAGGCAAGACAATGCTATCATCCTCGCCGTGCGCCAGCCGCTCAAGGCAGGCAGCGCGCCAATCATCACCCATTGCACCAACGATCGGGATATGCTGCTCGTGCGCAAGTGTATTGAGCACCGTCAGGCCAATCCGCAGCCCCGTAAAGCTCCCTGGCCCGGGCAACACCCCAATGCCAGTGACATCCGCTAGTGTCTTGCCATGCTCGGCCAAGCGATCGCGCAGATATGCCAGCATATCACGCGCCAGAGTGCGGCCAGCTGGCCACTCATAGCTCGTCTGAGCACCAGCGTCATCTACCAGTGTTAGCTCCACCACCATCCCTGCACTATTCCACAAAATAATCATGCCGATACCTCCTGGAGAAGCTGCGCAGACACTACACCACCCGCCTCAATATCGAGCTGGCGAGCGGTTTCACTCTGTGCAGTAATCGTGATCGTTAGGTGATCGGGTGGGACGACATCCGCTACAGCCTGAGCCCACTCGATGATAGTCACTGTGCGAGGCTCAGCAATCGCCTCTGCCAGCTCAAGCTGCATCACCCCTGCATCGCCCAAACGATAAAAATCATAATGCGCAAGCTGGATATCATCGCGCCCATGATACAACCGACTAATCGTAAAGGTTGGGCTCTGGATATCATCGGTAATGGCAAGGCCGCGCGCGATTCCTTTGACGAAGGTCGTCTTGCCTGCGCCAATATCCCCTACTAGCACAATCACCTCACCACCACGCAACGCCTGGCCGAGGCGCTGCCCAAGCTGCAACGTATCAGCAAGTGATTGACAGATAACACGCATACTAGCTCTAGTATAGCACAGTCTCACCTCCGTTGGTACGAATATTGCGCTATCCTCTAGCCAGCATAAGCATAATGAGCTACAATTAAGCGTAAGTACTATGCATATATCTGATTCTACTATCGTCAAACTCCTCGAGCGCAGTGGCGCTGCGACCAGCCAGCAACTCCAACCACTGGTGAGTGAGGCTGCGTCATCTAATTTGCGCCTGCAAGATATCGTCTTGCAAAACAACCTCATCGATGAGCGTACCCTCACCAAGCTCTATGCCACCTACGCCGACATCCCCTACATCGAGCCCGATCCGCGCGATATCCCTTCTGATATCCTCATGCGCATCCCTGAGCGAATCGCGCGCCAGTATAATGCTGTCATCTTCAAGATCGACCCTGATGGGCTCATCCACTTGGCGATGGACGACCCAGACGATGTGCAAGCCGTTAACTTTATCGAGAAGGAAATTGGCACCAATACTCGCATCTACATTGCACCGCGCAGCAATATCTTGGAGTGTCTTGAGGGATACCGCGGCGATGTGACGCAGGAGCTCAAGGAAGTGATCGACATCCAGCGCGAGGATGATGGCTCGAACCAAAAGGTGACGGAAGCAGAGGTAGCGGAGGATTCTCCAATCGCCCAGACGGTTAACCTGTTACTGGAATATGCCATCCGCAGCAACGCCAGCGATATCCACATCGAGCCACGCGAGCAATTCGTGCAGGTGCGCTACCGGATTGATGGCGTCCTTAAGGAAGTAAACCGCCTACCCAAGAATGTGCTCGGTGCGCTCATAAGCCGCATTAAGATCCTCTCCAACCTTAAGATAGACGAACGCCGCGTACCGCAAGACGGTCGCTTTAAGATCAAAGTCGCAGGCAAGCAATATGCCCTGCGTGTCAGCACGCTACCCATCGCTGATGGCGAGAAGGTAGTGATGCGTATCCTCGACGAATCAAACCAAGCAGTAACGCTCGAACAGCTCGGCTACTGGGGTCATTCGCTGGCTGTTATTAACCAAGCACTGACCGAGCCCAATGGGATGATCCTCGTGACGGGCCCGACCGGGAGTGGCAAGTCTACCTCGCTCTTCTCCGTCCTGTCGATGCTTAATACACCTGAGGTCAATATCTCAACCATTGAAGATCCGGTGGAGTATAAAATCCCTGGCGTCAACCAAACCCAAACCAATAGCAAAGCTGGCATGACCTTTGCCAGTGGCCTGCGTGCCTTGCTGCGCCAAGACCCAAACATTATTATGGTGGGTGAGATCCGCGACGGCGAAACAGCTAATCTTGGCGTCCAAGCTGCCCTAACCGGCCACTTGGTATTTAGTACGCTCCACACCAATAACGCCGCCACCTGCTTGCCACGCCTGCTGGATATGGGGATCGAGCCCTTCCTCATCGCTAGTACCGTTAAGGCTGTAGTGGGCCAGCGCCTGGTGCGCCGCCTCTGTATGAATTGCCGCCAAAGCTATGTACCCAACCAAACAGAAGTCGCAGAAATCGTCCGCCTCTTTCACCTTGCACCAGGCCAAAATTTCTATTACATTCATCAGCTCGAGGCTCAAGCCATTGTCCAAAAGGTCGGTGGTGAGACACCCTGGGGCACGACGGATACGACCATCGCCGCCCTCTGGCAGCCAAACCCAAATGGCTGCGATGAGTGTAATCACACTGGCTTCAAAGGCCGGGTAGGTATCTACGAAGTCCTCGGCACTTCGCGCGAAATCCAGAAAATGATCATCGGCGGCAATACCAGCAACGAAATCCAAGACCAAGCCGTCGCCGAGGGGATGACCACCATGCTCACCGATGGATTAATAAAAGCAATCCGCGGCAACACCACTGTAGAAGAAGTGCTCCGCGTCACAAAGGAATAACATGCCACAATTTCGCTACATCGCCATCACGAACAAAAACGACTCCATTAATGGGACGATCGACGCCCCTGATCGTGCCAGTGCCTTAGCCAGCCTGAGCCGCCAAGGCCTGCGACCGATTAGTGCTGAGGAGGTCAAGCCAAAGCGCGCCAGCTTTACTCTCTTTGGTGGCAACAAGGTCAAGAGTGAGGACTTGGTGATGTTTACCCGCCAGCTCAGTGCCATGGTGTCGGCTGGTGTGCCGCTGCTGCGCGCCATGGGTTCGCTGCACGACCACACCAGTAGTAAAGCCCTCCAAATGGTGACAGGTGATCTGCTACGCGATGTCGAGGGCGGTATGGCACTCGCCGACGCACTTGAAAAGCATCCAGAAACCTTCAACACCGTTTTTATCAATATGGTGCGCGCGGGTGAGGCGGCTGGTATTCTCGATGATATCCTCAAGCGCCTGGCCATGCAACAAGAAAAAAACGCCAGTATGCGCAAAAAAATCAAAAGCGCCATGACATATCCTACCGTGCTCATTGTTATCACTATTGCCGCCTTTTTTGGCTTGATGGTCTTTGTTATTCCACAAATCGGCAGCATTGTGCGCGGCCTCGGCGGACCGGACGCCAAGCTGCCCGCCATTACCGAGTTTATGCTCGGACTGAGCGCGTTTATCATCCAATATGGAATCTTCATCATTGCTGCGCTCGGTGCAGGGATATACTTCTTCCGCCGCTATATCAAGACACCAGCAGGCAAACTTTGGCTCCACACCATCATTCTCAAGATACCAAAAATCAACGATATCATTACCAAGATCGCCGTTGCCCGCTTTGCTCGCACATTCTCGGCGTTGATGGGGTCGGGGGTAGCAGTGCTTGAGTCCCTCCGCGTGACTGCCCGAGCGGTGGGCAACAAAGTCTACGAAAATGCCCTCAATGATGCTGCCGAGCAAGTCAAAAATGGGCGCAACCTCTCGAGTATCATCGAAAAAAATCCACTCTTCCCACCCATCGTGGCGCAAATGCTCTCTGTTGGCGAAGAGACCGGCCAGACCGACACCGTGCTTGTAAAGGTGGCGGATTATTATGAGGAGGAAGTGGACGTCGCGATCGATGGCATCAGCTCCATCATTGAGCCCGTCATGATCGTCATCATGGGCGGCATGGTCGGGCTCATTGCCGCCTCGGTGATGTTACCAATCTCGAATATGGCAAATCAGATTAAGTAAGGCTGGATTCCCTATTCTCCGTCAGTGTTTCATGTCACACATCTGCTAGCGTGCTCTACTATTGGCCAGCGAACAGATATTTTCACCGCATTCAGACAACCACGATAAAAAGCAATCCCTTTCTCCAAGATAGACCCTATCAGCTTCGCAACAGTCTGCCCTCCCTGCTGCTATCACAGCACAAACAACAGTACTCCAGTTCGTTACAATCCTCCTCAAAACGCTAGCGTTTATCATATCGCTTATGCTATAATGACGGAAACGAACGTATCATGGCAAAGTTATTTTATCGCGACAAACCAATCATCGGTCTCGACATTAGCCAAACAGGCATCAAAATCATGTCGATCGACCCCAAGCGCTGGCTCGTGCTAGGCTATGGTTCGCTTGACCTCGACCCCAAGGAAGTCCAGACGTCGCTCGACAACCCTGATGACTCTTACCTGGCTGAGCGCCTCAGCTCGCTCATCAACGAACATCTGATTGGCAACCTTGGTAGCGATCACGTAGTGATTGGTGTGCCGACTAGCCGCACCTACTCGCGCACTTTCATGATCCCAGCCAAAGAAGCAGCGCACCTCGATGGCGCTATCCAGGTGGAGGTAGACCAGTACATCCCCTTGCCGCTTGATTCGCTCTATGTTGATTATGAAGTGATCGAGCACACAAAGGATCAACTCAACGTTGTGATGTCTGCCGTGCCCAAGCAGCTGGTCGACGCCTGTTTGCAAGCAGCCGAGGCGGTGGGGATCGTGCCGGTGGTCGTCGAGCCCAATATCAACGCTATTGCGCGCGTGCTCGACAGCGCTGATGCTGGCAACCTTCTCACGCTTGTCGTCGATATTGGCCCAGCGAGTACCGACATCGCTGTGCTGGATAAAAGCGCCGTCCGCCTCACTGGTGGAGTGGCAATTGGCGGCAATACCTTCACTATCGATATCTCGAAGCATCTCAACATCACACTCGAGAATGCTCACCAGCTCAAAGTGCTCAATGGCCTCTCGCCTGGGCCACGCCAAGCTGGCATCACCGAGGCGCTCAAACCAAGCCTCAAACGCATCAGCACCGAGATTCGTAAGGTGATCCGCTATTATAACGACCGGATTGGTGATGAACGTAAGATCGAGCAAATCGTCATTGTCGGTGGTGGTAGCAATGTGCCGGGTATGGGCGACTTCTTCACCAACGACCTCGTCATGCCAGTGCGCGTCGTTAATCCATGGCAAAAGCTCGACTTTGGCAAACTCCAGCAGCCCCAAAAGCAGTTTCGGCCGCGGTATATCAGTGTTGCAGGCTTGGCCAGCCTCAGTAGTGGGGAGATTTGGAAATGATCAATCTATTGCCACCAGCGTATAAAAAGCAACTCGCTGCGAGCCGCACCAACACCTTACTGCGCCGCTATGTCGTGCTGCTCTTTGTCTTAGTCTTTATCGTTTTGGCTGAAATCGGCGGTGTGTACTTCTTCATCGCAACCGAGCGTGGCCGCAACCAAGCCGCCGTAGAGCGCAACCACAACAAAACTGCCGAATACGCCACCGTCAAGCGTGAAGCTACTGAGTTCAAGGCCAACCTCACCACAGCCAAAGCCATCCTCGACCAACAGGTATCGTACACCCGCCTCATCAAGCTCATTGCCGATCGCCTCCCACCCAACGTCATTATTGAGCAGCTCAACATCGACCCAACCACCTTTGGTACCCCCACCACGCTGAGTATCCGCGCCAAAGGCTACAACGATGCTATTGCTCTACGCAACCGCCTCAACGACTCCGCCATCTTCTCCAGCGTCAGCTTCCAATCCATCACCCTGCAAGACAAAGACGCTGGCAGCTACCCCTACACCTCAACCTACAGTGTCACATTCAAGAAAGGAATCGGCCAATAATGAGCAAAAAAATTACCCTAACGGCGACAAATCTCCGCATCATCCTTGCGGTGTCGCTTGTGGTTATTACTGCAATTGGGGCTGGTGGCTTTGCCCTGGCCTACAACTGGCTTGATGGCTTTGCGGCCGATGCCAGCACTGTCGCCTCGCAAGCTGCCGCCAGTGAGTCTGAGCTGCAAGAGCTCTCCCAGACCGAGAAAATGCTCAAAACGCAGCATCATGCCGTCGAGCGCGCCTCCAAGATCGCCGCCGAAAGTAAAAGCTACCAATACCAAGATCAGATCATCAACGACCTCAACGACTTTGCCCGCAAAGCTGGCATTACTATCTCAGACATCACCTTTGCTGATGACAATGCCAAGGGCGGCTCATCGAGCAGTTCGTCAAGTAGCTCATCGAGTAGTAACAAGACGGGCACATCCCTGCCTGCTATTGCCGGACTCAAAGCGACTACCGCCTCTGTCACCGTCAAGAATCCCGTCGAGTATCGCAAACTTCTCACCTTCATGTATCTCGTCGAGCAAAGCCTGACAAAGATGCGCATAGCCAATGTTGACCTCTCGCGCAGCACCGCTCAGGGCCAGCCACCCGATAGTATTACTAGCAACACATTAACCATCGAGGTATATCTCCGATCATGAACAGCGATCTCTCACTCGCCGCGCTTGGGCGCGCCAGTAGTAAATTTCTTCACCGCTACCACATCATTCTCTTTGTCATTATCGCCTTCGGCGGCTTAGCCGTTATTACCTTCTTGCTTAATGCCACCATCTCCAAAGCGTCAGAGGCTGCACCACCCCAGCCCACTAATAGTATCGACCAAGCGACCATCAAAAAAATCGAGCAACTCAAAACCGCCAGCGAGTCAGACCAAAGCGCCAGCCAACTGCCGATTAGCTCGCGTAACCCATTTGTCGAGTAACATTTTGCGCAGCCGCAGTGGAGCTTTTTGCGGCGCAATGCTATACTACACATATGATACTGCTCGGATCTGCACTCGCCAACTATCCTGTCATGAGCTTACAAATGGGCGGTAAAGTTGGCAGCCTCGCGCAGCCGCTTGTCGATCCAGCCACTCTAGCCATCGTTGCCTACACTGTGGATGGCTCATTCGCTAACGACACAACCATGCTGCTCCGCCTCGCTGATGTGCGTGAGATGAGTGAACTCGGCATGATCATCGACTCCGTCGACGAACTCATCACCCCCACCGACGTCATCAAGATCCAGCGCCTCTACGAGCTCAAGTTTCACCTCTTGGGCATGACTGTCCAAGACAAGCGCGGGCGACGCCTCGGTAAGATTAGCGACTATACGATCGAGACGGGTAATTTTGTCATCCAGCAACTCATCGTCCGGCGCTCGTGGCTTCACCGCCTCAATGATGCTGAGCTGGTTATTCATCGGTCACAAATTATCGAGATCAACAACGACGCTATCATTGTCCAGTCGCAGGCTGAGACCAAAAAGCCCGAGCAAAAGGCTACCCAACCAGCCATGAGTAGTGGCGAATACGTTAACCCCTTCCGTAAGCCATCGCAAGCCCGAGAGTCAATCAAGAGCGACGAGCGTCGCTAACACAATCAGTATTCATCACCCGCCAAAGCGGCTCGGATATCATCATAGGCAAAGCCTTGGCGCAAAAGATACGCGATAAGCTTTTGCTCGTCTGGGTAGCGGGGGCGTTTTTTGGCAATCACCTTAGCTAGCTCGTCTTCATCAGTCCGCCTCGACTGCGCTAATGCTTGGTTTATCACCTCCGGTGCAACACCCTTGGCACGTAGCTCTGCGTCTAGCTTGCGACGCGACGCACCCTTACTTTGGTGGCGATTTTCCACCCACCACTGGGCAAATGCCTCATCATCGATATGACCACGCTCCTCAAGGCGCGCAAACACCCGTTGCGCCACCGCCGGCGAAGCACCAGGCTTCTCAACCAGCGTGCCAGTTTTGCGTTGTTTATATTTGCGTGGCAGTGTTTTGCGCTGGAGATAGTCACGGATTTCACGCACACTGTGCGGCCGCATCAGGGTGTATTCGAGCGCCCGCGCGTAGAGCTTACCAAACTCCCCCTCACGGCGCAGCTCAGCCAGCTCGGCTTCAGTCAGCACCCGCCCAACCTTCACACCACAATCTACCACCTGCGCCACATCAAGGCTAAAATCATACGTGCCGTCGATAAATACATTCACCCGATCGGCGCTCCGCACCTGTGCAGTAAGCGCAGTGATGGTGTAGGTTTTTTCTGTTGGCATATATTTATTATACTGAGTGCAGCGTGCTATGTCACTCGATCGTGAAAATATACAAATTCAATGATCACTTAAAATCTATTATAGTGACTCATCTGCGATATGGTTTGTGATGATTTGGAGGAGTTCTGGGAACTTCTTCCACTCATTCTCATTTGCGCTCTCGTGAGGGATGAAGTGCCTTTTGTCAGTATACTCATGGTATTCACATTGGAGACTTTGCGCTATATGACGTGGCTGATGGATTGGTATCCATGGATCATCGGACGATGCAAACAATACGATGAACTGTTGATTGCTGCGAATCTTCTCCCACTGCCATGGTGTATCATAATATCCAGAGACCCTTTCATTTGGATCACCGAGATCGGTGTAGCAAGCACCAATCAGAAAACTACCCCGAACCCGATACTTCTCTGCATATCGCATCGCTGCAACCGCCCCCGAGCTATGCCCAATTAAAACAACGTCTTCGTCCACATTAAGCTCGTCACGGAGGTACGGCAGCCAGACTGAAGCTTTTGCTTCATAATTATCAGGAAAAGTCGGGCTCAAGACCATATGACCTCGAGCCTCTAGCTCTGCCTTGAGCCAAGGCTTCCACACATCATCACCAACACCGCCTCCGTTACCATGAATCATTACAATTTTCATTTATTATTCTCCTCTCTTAAGCAAATCTCTACCAGCTCTGGAAACGCTCGCGTCTGCATTGCACTGAAGGTGAAGTGACCATGGTCGACAAATCGATGGTAGCGCAGCTGGGGTAGCTCGCGGCGGAGCTTTGCTGTGGAGCTTTGCAGGTGTGGGTAGTCGTTGGTAGAGTAGAGTACATCAATGCCGTGCACTGCTTTGCGGTCTATCTGGCGGTCGAGTGCAAAGCGAAAGAAATCTCCTGCCTCTCCCTCAACATCCAGCCACGGTGCCACCAGTACGACCCGGCCAACACGGCAATTTCCCTCACTCAACCAACGAAGCAAAAAACCACCACCACAGCTATGGCCCACTAGCAGCGTACGCTCATCTACCGGCAGATAAGCAAACTCTTGGCGCCACACCTCGTAGCGTGGTTCGTATGGGCGAGGCATCTCGGGTGTTTGCGTCAGTATCCCACGTATCAAGAGTTGTTGCTGGAGCCAAGGCAGCCAATGTGAGTTGCTTGGGCTGTCACCCTGGATATTGTAGTACTCGTCATGGTCTGGTCGTCCATGGAGGATGATCGCGCGAGTAAATCGGGTGTTATCTCTGTAGTGGTTTTCGATATCCATGCTTTATTTTTACTCCTCTGGTGCAACTCGTTGCCTTGGTCTTTGGTCTCTACCCCTATTTTATGACTCGCGCGATATTCGTCCTAGTTCTTCCATCAACAGTGCAAAATAGAGTGGCCGATGCGGCACAAGCATCGCATCTTCTGGCTGCTCGATCATCTGACGGAATGTGTCGTACGGCACCCAGCGCAGTGCCACCGCTTCACCATCAACCATATCGAGTGGCTCATCGTGATATTCATAAGTGTAAATAAAGTGAAACTCGCTATACGCTGATTTGCGCTTTGGCAAACTTCCAATAAACTTCACTCGAGACACATCAAGCGTTATACCAATCTCTTCTTGAGCCTCACGCAGCGCCGCATCGAGCGGTGTTTCGCCAAGGCTCACGTGCCCTGCTGCCGAAATATCCCAATAGCCTGGCCAGTTTTTGACCTGATCAGCCCGGCGCTGGAGCAGCACATCACACCCACCATCACTGTTACGCCGCCACAACCAAACATGCGCTGCCGCGACAATAGTATCCTTGGTCACATCTTTGCGGGCAAGGCCTTCGCCCTGTTTTGGCACTCCATTTGGGCGATAACTCTGCCATAGATCATTATGCATCACTTACTCCTGTGTGTTGTTCTTTATATCAGTTACTACTTTTCGCATGTGCTGCACTAGGCGAGTCAGCTCAGCCGTCAATTTACGCCGACTTACGCCTTTGCTGAGCTGACGATTTTCCACCCACCACCGCGCAAACGCTTCGTCATTAACATATGCTTTCTGCTGGAGCTTACTCAGCACTCGCGACGCCACCCGCTCTGAATAGACCACAGGATTATCAATACCCGTTTGTTTCTTACGAAGCGCTGGCTGGGTTTTTCGCCATAGATAATCCCTGACTTCCTTAACTGAATGTGGTCGCCGCAAGCAATATGCAAGTGCTCGCATATACAGCTTGCCAAATTGGCTCTCTTCTTGCAGCTCTTCCAACTCCCCATCACTCAATTCACGGCCGACCTTAAGATTTAAGTCAGTCACCTGAGCGATGTCCAAACTGAAGCTGTATACGCCATCAATACTGACATTCACTCGATTATTGTTGCGCGCCTGAAGAGAGATGTCAGTGATTTTCATAAAAATATTATAACGCGAAAACAGTGAGCTCGCTACTGGCAGAGGCTACTCGACTACCTCGACCACCTTGCCATGCACGCCGTTGTAGCAAGCAGCAGCACGCGGCTCGGTGATGACCGGTAGTTGCCCTGGAATAGCGCTCGTATTAACGTCGTCAAGCGTACCGGCCTCGACGCAACCAAGCGTGATGTGCGGGCGGAAGCCATCGACATCCAGCCCCGGATGAATACCATCCAGTGCCGCGAGTAATTGCTGGCGCGCCTCAACCATCCATGCAGTTTTCTGCGTGCGCAGCTCCACCCAAACACAGTTGCCCGCTTTATCTGGCAGGAAATTAACTCCATCAAGCACCAACTTATCGAGGACGGGTAGCGCCGCAGCGGCTGCTTTGAGACGTGGCATATCCCGCTCAGCCACGTTAATCAATGTCACGTGTGGGATAAACTCACCAAAGTCAAGGTTCATTGTTTCTGACAACTCGCGAAGATACGCGTTTTGCTCATCATCAAAGACCAGACTGACTGACGCCATATGTTTTTCGACTGGATATGCAGTATCTGCTGCGCGCATTAGTTTTCTACTTCTTTTACTTTGTCACGTACCTTCTGGTCAATTTCTGCCAGGACTTCAGGGTTTTCTTTCAGATACAATTTAGTTTTGTCGCGACCCTGACCGATGGTCTCGCCGTTATATTTGTAGAAGGCACCAGATTTTTCGACAATGCCGTGCGTAGCCGCCAAATCCAAGATGTCGCCAGTCTTAGAAATGCCTTCATTATACATGATGTCAAACTCAGCAACGCGGAAGGGCGGCGCAATCTTGTTCTTTACCACCTTTACCTTGGTGCGGTTACCACGAATATCATCACCCACTTTGATCTGCCCGATGCGGCGGATGTCCACCCGTTGCGAGGCATAGAACTTCAGCGCATTACCACCAGTCGTTGTCTCGGGGTTGCCAAACATCACGCCAATCTTCATGCGGATCTGGTTGATGAAAATGACGGTTGCTTTGCTCTTGTTGATAATCCCCGTTAGCTTGCGCAGTGCTTGGCTCATCAAGCGAGCCTGGAGACCCATGTGTGAATCACCCATGTCGCCGTCAATTTCTGCTTGCGGCGTCAACGCTGCCACCGAGTCCACCACGATGAGATCAACGGCGTTCGACCGCACCAGCGTCTCCGTAATCTCCAACGCTTGCTCACCATTATCTGGCTGCGACACCAAAAGGTTGTCTGTATCGACGCCAAGCTTCTTGGCATAGCTCGGGTCGAGTGCATGCTCAGCGTCAACAAAGGCCGCTGTGCCACCCTGCTTCTGAATCTCTGCAATGGCATGCAACGTGAGTGTCGTCTTACCGCTACTCTCTGGCCCATAAATCTCGATAATGCGCCCCTTAGGATAGCCGCCGCCCAGCGCAAGATCGAGGCTCAGTGAGCCAGACGGAATCACCGCTACATCCGCCTGGTGGAATTCACCAAGCTTCATAATGGCACCATCGCCAAATTGTTTTGTAATCTGATCCATCGCGAGGCCAAGCGCTTTGAGCTTGCCGTCGTCTGTGGTTTGTGTCGTATTCGATTGTTTGGTCATACGTCCCCTCTCCTTCAAGAATTTATTATACCAGAATCTATTGCCATTGTCCGCGTGGAGATTGATTTGCAGTAATAAAATAACACCTTGACTATCACTGATTTATTTTTTATAACCTCCAACTTCTCACTAACTGATCAATATGGAGTGCTAAGCAGCAACAGACCTATCTAAGGAGATTTTTTCGTGATAGACATGCTATAATAACACCATGAAGGCACGTAAAGGATTTACCGTCATCGAGCTCATCGTTGTGATCGCTCTGCTTGCAACGGGCAGCTGGCTCTTTTTCAGCGAGAAAATCGCGACCGAAGCGACGCAGCGTGACAATCAGCGCAAAACTGCCATTAACGCAATGTACTATAGCCTGGAAGAAGTATATTTTGAGAAGAATAACCACTACCCCAACACGATTGATAGCAAGACGCTACGTTCAGTTGACCCATCGCTCTTTACCGATCCAAATGGCCACAAGCTTGGCAGCGCCCAGTCTAGCTACCATTACAGCGGCACCGACTGCACCACCGACAACCAGTGCAAAGGCTACAAACTCACCGCCAACTTAGAGCGTGAGGCAGACTACACCAAGACCAACCGCAATAATACCTAAGTCTGTATATAGGTATGCAAAAAACACCGAGCTTTGTCTGCTCGGTGTTTTTATCATCAACGTCTGCTAGTATTAGTCATTTGCCACTGGCCGGCCGTTCTTAAAGTCCTCCACCGCATTATTGAGCGTTGCAATTTCTTGCTTGGGGTTAGCTACGAATGAGAAGCGATAGGTTGTTTCGTCGCCCTCCGTACTGAGGCGGATGGAGCCATAATTAAACATTGCTTGGAGGACACCACGCTGGTTGTAGCTGGCATCTTCAATATTCATCAGGCTGACCGTTTGCTCAGTGTGTGAGAAGATACTCGTCTGAATCTCCTGGATAACACTCTCATTTGTTAGATAAAACATATTGCGCGTATAAACCCAGACCGACACATAGCCACCAAGAACAAAGGCCAAGATGAGCGCCATACACAGCAACATAAATGACCCCGAGGCAGAAGCTGGCAGGTGGAGGAGGTCAAAAATATAGTCGTAATTAAACATCAGTGCTAAGACAATGCTTGTCATCAAGGTTGACATAACAATCGCTGGCAGCATGCCAATTGGGTGGCGACGCACCACACTAATGATGTATTCTTGCTCACTCAGGTTGAGATTCGGGAAGGCCATGACTGATTCATCATGGCGGCGGCGCACCTCTGATGACATCCGTGGCAGGTTCGCTTCTGGACGCGGCGCATGGTAGTGGGGGGCGCCTTCTTTGCCGCTCACATCATAGAGTGTGCTGCTCGCGCGTGGTGCCGTGGGCGGCTCGGCATAGAGTGGGTTACCATCGACATCATAGGCGACGGGCCGTGGTGGATCATTGCGTTGCAATCGTTGTGAATTCATGGGTATATTGTAGCATATCTTGGACTCATCACCTCATGCCTCTTACTCCATTGCGCGGCCAAGATGCTGTCGTGCCCGTGGTGTCACCCGCCGGCCTCGCGGCGTCCGCTCAATAAAACCAATCTGCAGGAGATATGGCTCATAGAAGTCTTCGATCGTCGTTGTCTCATCACCCGTCAGAGCAGCAATTGTCGTCAGGCCAACCGGGCTATCGCCATAGGTATCGAGCATCGAGAGCAGCAGGTTACGATCGGCTGGGTCGAGGCCAAGCTCATCAACTTCCAGCAGAGTCAGCGCCTGCGTTGTCGTTGTTACATCAATAATACCATCACCATTCACGTCCGCATAGTCGCGCACCCGCTTGAGCAAGCGATTAGCAATCCGCGGTGTGAGGCGCGCCCTCGTGGAGAGTAATCGCGACGCCTCTGGCTTGATGCGCGTCTCGAGGATAGTCGCTGCCCGCGTGATAATCTGCGCAATCTCCTCTGGAGTGTAAAACTCCAAACGATAGATATGCCCAAATCGGTCGCGCAGTGGCGCTGCAAGGCTCCCCGTCCGTGTCGTCGCGCCAATCACTGTAAAGCGCGGTAGGTCGAGCCGGACACTGCGGGCCGCTGGCCCTTTGCCAATGACGATATCGAGCTTGAAGTCCTCCATCGCCGAGTATAAAATCTCTTCTACAGCTCGCCCCAAGCGGTGGATCTCATCAATAAACAACACATCGCCATCGTTGAGGTTGGTCAAGATCGATGCTAAGTCGCCCGCTTTCTCAATTGCCGGGCCACTGGTGACTCGCAAGCCAGCTCCCATCTCGTTGGCAATCACCGCCGCCATCGTCGTCTTGCCAAGGCCAGGTGGGCCATAGAGCAAGACATGATCGATCGGCTCACCACGCTTCTTGGCCGCCGCAATTGCCAATTGCAAATTCTTCTTCAGCCGTTCCTGCCCCACATACTCCGCAAAGCGCTGTGGCCGCAGCGTCACCTCAATGCGCTGCTCCTCGCTATCATCCGCGTGGCTACTGGTATCAACAATTCGTTCTATCGCCATAGGTTTATTATAGCATTGGTGATGCATGATGAATTATCTATGCAGCTCTTTTACGAAGATAGATAAAGTATCTTGTATTACTTCCGCTGGTTGTCTTAAGACTGTGGTAAGTTCTCTTGCACCGCAAGGACAATCTTGCCAAACAGCTCCTCACTCACGCGGTGCTCACCACTCTCTAGATGTCGTGGCCACTTTGGATCAGGGAATTCCTCCCCCGCAAAGTGTGTACCGTTAGCATAGCGCGGGTAGAGGTGCCAGTGCACATGGGTCGACTGCCCAGCCTTGACGGCATTGTTCATCAAGCATTCCCAGTTACACACGTCTGCACCAAAGGCTTGGGTCATTGCGTGCTCCATGCTGCGGATCACTTCGTGGAGTTCGCGCCAATCGGTCTCATCGAGCTCGCTAAGTGATGACTTATGCTCGCGTAGCGTCACAAACCCTTTGCCAAGATATAGTTGGTTGCGATCAAGCACCGCATTCCATCGGCTGGTTTGTAAGACCACCGCCGGGTTATCAGTTGTTTGCTCCGCCACAAGTGGGCAAATGTCACAGTTTTTCATTTTTATCACCTCCTTCTCTTGCTCTATTGTAGAGGAGAAGATACTGCTTGTCATTACTGATTATTCTGTCGCTTAGTCCACGGGTTGTTCATTTCCATAATGCGCTTAAGGTGAGATTCAAGGGTATCCAATCGTTTTTGGATTTCGTCCTCAGCAATACCAAGTGATTGAAAGTCATTACTCAATGACTCCTTATATTTTGGCAAGAAATCTGCCTCAAACTTCTGGAAGTCCTCCCACGACATGTCCGGGTGTTCCTCGTGATGGAATGCTTCAGCACCGCGCCAGAATGTCTCCCAATCAGCTGTCATATAGGCCATATCAGCGTGATGGAGGAGCTTCGCCTCGGGTGTATCACGCTGCTGGAGTGAGGGTACCATAATTGTCCCCCTAATAGCCCGATCAAGAAAAGCAATGTCGCTACTAGTCAGATGAATCTCATTGCTCTTGAGATCTTCCTTCATGAGTGCTATCGCATACTCTTCCTTCGTCGGATATACCCGAGCCTTATCATCGTCAAAACCAGCATCATGCCAGGCCGCCGCTAGGGCAAGGAGGTCTTTTTGCCATGGAGTGATCACACGCGGATAGCTATCATCAGGCAAAAGCTCTACAAGCTCGCCAACTGCCTCCATCACATCTTTCATGTGCCCAGGGTGGTGGTAAGGTAGCTCAGGATAGCGCTTACTAGCTCGAACTACCGACCCTTCAAAGGCTTTTGTATAATGCTCCTTTGACTGGCTAATCGATTCATGTGCACTATCAACCTGAGAGTTAGGGAATTTATCAAACATAGATGTCCTATTATATGGATAAATCTATCAGTTGTCAACAGAGGTGCCTATACACCTCAGCTGTGGGTATTATAACCGACGAACTTTTTTGCCAGTCGGCTTGCCAATTCCACGCAGGTGCGGCACTGTTGTGGCTGCAACAACGCCAGCCGCTATACAGCCTGCGAGGCGCGTCCGCCCTGGATTACCATGTGCCGCTACAATGGCAAGCGTCGCCGTAGCGATATTAGCGGCTCGTTTGTAGCGACCACCCTTGGTTACCTCACCAGTTTTTGCCAGGTGGTAAGCATTGGCTGCGCCAGTTGCTGCCTGTCCAAGGGCAACGGCAGCAATCCCCACTCGCGCCTCAGGGTAGCGCTTGCCTAGCTCATACATCACACGCACCACAGCGGCTGTATCCACCACGCCGTCAGTCACACGGCGCAGTGGCGTATCGTCAAGAACTTGCCCATCAGCAACATCAGCCACCATAAAAGCTGCAAGCGCAAGGCCAATCGGCTTACCATCACGGGCCTGCCGTGCAATATATTCTACGCCACCATAGCGCAGGGCCGTCAGCCCCACACTTGCCATTTCTCTTAGGCGAGACACGTGTTGCACGTCCGGTTGCTCTGAATTTTTCTGCTCAGGATTTTTCACACTATGTGCTAGTATCTCATATTTTTTGCATTGTTGCTACTACATGAAATATTATTTTGCAGTATGATCTACTGGCTCTGGCATACGCGCAAATTGCTCAATATGCCGTTGCAGTGCTGCGCAATACTGGTCAATAACAGCTGGAGCAATACCTAGCAGCAAACCATCTGTCTGCATCTCTGCTAAACATATTGCAAAGAAACGCTGCTGCCTCTGCAAAAACTCTACCCATGGAGTATCTGGTTGCTCCTCTACCCGATAATTCATACTCCCCCGCCAAAATGTCTGCCAATCTGCAAAGAGAAACCCAATATCGGCCAGATGAAGTAACTTAGCCTCAAGGGTGCTGCGCTGCAGTGGCGGTACGACAATCGTGCCAAGAATTGCCCGCTCCACAAAGGCATAGGCCTCGCTATCTAGCTCAAGCCCTTCTCTTTGGCTGTCTTGTGCAAACAATGCAACCGAGTATGCTTCTTTACACCAGTATTCTTTGGCTGCGGCATGGTCGTAGCCTGCATCATGCCAGGCTGCCGCTATAACGAGAAGCTTCTGCTGATAAGCGGAGAATGTATATTGAGGTATAAGGCGTATCAGTTCTTTTGTCATTTGCACCACATCATCCATATGTTGCGTATTATGGTACGGTAGCGATGGATAAGCCTGACGAGCACGCTGTACTGTAGCTGACAATAAAGGGGTGCTATTCATAATAGCTACTATCGTATTCCACTGTTGTCAGTATGTCAAGTTGCTGATATTACGCCAAATCCTCAGCAACTATTACACTTCTCACTATTTTTTTCGGTAGAGTGTGATTCCCTTGCATAATAACGAGGTTTGGTTCTAGCACTCGGAGATTGGTGTCTTAAGAAAGACGATTGATTTCCCAAAAGGAATTACAAAGGAAATATTAGCCCAAGAAAATAACGTTTTACTTGTTTAGCACAAGAAATACCTCTTCATCACTAAGAGTTTTGACAATTTACAATGCTAATCAACACGGCTTACTGCTTCAAAGCCATCGTCACTCGCTGCGCCGTCGGTAAACTCGTATCGACATGAGCAAGTGCTTTGGTGGCATCTGCCAAAGTATAGCCTAGCGCAACCAACGCTTCGAGTGCTTCGTCGTTTGTATCAAGCTCTGCCTGCACAGGCGCGTCGTGAGCAGCATAGTACGTTGGCACACCCACCTTATCTCGCAGGTCTACCACCACACGCTCGGCAGTCTTTTTACCCACCCCACTGGCTTTTTGGATAAAGGCCGCATCGGCATTGGCTAAGGCATTACGCACCTGCTCAGCCTCACCAAGGCTGAGGATAGCCAGCGCCGCCTTCGGGCCCACACCCTGCACAGTGATGAGCAGCTCAAACAGTTTCTTGGCCGCCCGTGACGAAAAGCCAAACAGCTCCTGAGCTTGCTCTCGGATATGGTGGTATGTATAGAGCTTGACTGTCTCACCAAGTTGCATCGCATCATAATCATGCGCTGCAACCGCTATCTCATAGCCAACCCCCTGCACATCAATGATGACACTACCCGCAAACTTCTCGTCAACTTGGCCAGCAATATGAGCAATCATCCGCGCCTCCTCGAAGTACTAGAAGTTAGTCCTGAAGAAGTTGTTGTTATTGCCACCAGTATTATTCTGACTATTCTGCCCAGAGCTATCATCATCGCTCGTACCACCGGTACCAGAACTATCACCACTCGTACCACCGGTGTTACCACTGTTGCCGGTATTATTGCGGCGGCGAGTATTACCGTTGATGGTCGAGCTATTATCGCTGTCGTCGCTTGTACTGCCAGAGCTCCCTCTACTACTTGACGACCGGCAGCTTGCAATGTTCTTTGAGTAACGACTACTGTCAAAGTCTTTTTCGTCGATGGTAATGATGCGCTTTTGCTCAACGTCACAGACACGGATTTGCTGTTTCGTCGTGGAGCAGTCTGAACTGTTCTTCGAGTACTTCGTGCTGTCGAAGTCATCTTCGTAGATAGACTCCATCTTTTTATCACTGAGGTTACAAACTTCGATCTTGGTGCGCACAACATTACACTGCTTAGTTGGCAATGCGCCAGTCAGGAAGTATTCTTTGTACGTCCCCTTGGCATTCTCAGTAGTAGCCAGGCCACCGTCGCTCGTACAGACCGAGCGCTGCACAACACCACTTGGCACAGGGAATTGGGTATTCGACTGACCTGCTAAGAGTTTCGTCATTGTGTTGCGCCAGATTGGCCCTGCCATGTCTGAGCCACCATTTTTCATTGGTGTATTGTCATTATTACCAACCCAAACGCCAACGGCATACTCTGGGTTATAGCCAATCGTCCACGCATCTTTATTATCATTCGTCGTTCCTGTCTTGACAGCCGCAGTGTGGCCAGGCACCGTGAGGGTTGAGCCAAACACGCTCGCTCGTGCCGAATTATCGGACAAAATATTTGAGATCAAGTAGGCACCACCCTCGCTAATTGCCCGCTTGCTCGTTGCGTTGGGCCAGCTAACTTTCTTGTTGTATTTGTCATTAACCTGCTCGATGAGCCCCAGCTCAAATTGCTGCCCTTGATTACCAAATGCTGCGTAGGCATTAGTCATTTGCGTTAGTGATGCCTCACCCGAGCCAAGTGCGAGAGACAAACCATTCTTCTCACCTGTCGCTTGAGTAATCGACGAGATACCAAGATTGTTAGCCGTTTGAACCGACTTACTAATACCAAACTTCTTCATGATCTCCACGCTCGGGATATTGAGCGACCAGCTAATTGCTCGACGCGTCGTCACACTCCCGTGCCAACGTTTGTCGGCATTGAGCGGCTGGTAGCCACCGCCAAAGTCCGTTGGCTTATCTTGGAAAATTGTCGCTGGTGTAATAACCCCCTCGGCTAGTGCCCCAGCATAGTAGATCGGCTTGAAGCTACTGCCTGGCTGGCGCGGCGTTGTGGCCATATTGACATTACCCCACTGTGGGTTGTTGTAGTCGGCACTACCTACTAGTGCGCGCACCCGACCTGTCTTGACGTCTATCACAACACCGCTTGCATTCGTACCACCACGGTTATTAAGGTATGGAATCTGTTTGGAAACGTTATCGATTAGCATCTGCTGCGTGTCCATATTGAGTGTTGTTTTTACCTGGTAGCCCGAGCGCATTAACTTATCATACGCATTTTTATCTTCCGCACTGTATAGTTTCTGTTTGAGTTGGTTTATCACCATCTGCGCAAAGTGTGGCGCAATCGACTTAACGGTATTTGCCGTCGATGCATATGAGAGCTGCTGCGCATACGCTGCGTCTTTTTGCTCACTGGTGATAGCACCCACCTCTACCATGCGGCCCAGCACTGTCTTTTGGCGCTGTTTGGCCAATTCTGGACTACCACTGATTGGCGAGTAAGCGGTTGGTGCTGGCAGCACACCAACAAGCATAGCGCTCTCAGCCAACGTGAGGTCCTTTGGTGCTTTACCAAAGTAAACCTTGGCTGCCTCCTCAATACCAAATGAGTCTTCGCCATAATACACAGAGTTGAGATACATCTCAAGGATTTGGTCCTTGGTATAATTCTGCTCGATCGCGAGCGCTACGAACAGCTCCTGGTATTTACGCATAAAGGTCTGCTCGCTTGTGAGAACAGTGTTCTTGGCGAGCTGCTGCGTGATGGTCGAGCCACCACCATGGCGCTGGAAGGCTGCCCGGAAGATACCGATTAGACTAAACCCAGGGTGCTTATAGAAGTCTTTATCCTCACTAGCTAGCAGCGCATTCTTCATGCTGTCAGAGATGTCAGCCAGCTTCACCATATTGCGATGCTGGGCTCGCCCCACACTGTAGAGTGGCTTGTTGTTGACATCATTGAGGACAATGCCAGTGTTGTTACGGTTCATCAGCCGCTCTTGATCAGAAATATCACGCGCATAATACAGGTATGTCAAAATCGGCACAATGAGCAAGAACAGCAAAAACGGCGTCAGAATCACCATCGCCTTCTTCTTTTTGCTCATATTCCAAAACCACAAGAAATGTTTATGCTCGCGTCTTCGGCGCGGTGGTTTCGACTGGCGAACTTCTCCAAAGTTGGCATATCTGCCCATTCGGGCTGGTTGTTGTCTTCCTCGCGGTAGTTGCATAGTTTAATTATACCATCGTTCTGGCGCAATGTGCTGAAAACACCAATCTTAGCGCTTTTCTCTTCTTCATCTCTGATAGAGCACAAGCGTCAGCCTTTTTATAATCTAATTTCTGACTTTGTCAGTGTAGCTGCGCCTAGCAACAGCTCACTAGCTCTGCCGCGTCATAAATGCTGCCATAATCGCTGCTGCAAGGGCATCTGCACAGTCATCTGGCTTGGGTACTGTCTGCAGGCCCAGTTGGAGTCGCACCATCTCTTGCACTTGCTTCTTATCGGCTTTGCCGTAGCCAGTGATTGTCTGCTTGATCTGGAGCGGCGTATATTCCTCAATCCGCAAGCCTGCCCGTTGGCCAGTCAGTAGCGCCACTCCGCGCGCTTCAGCCACACTCATGGCAGTGGTAATATTGCGGGCAAAAAAGAGCTTCTCGATCGCCATCATTGTGGGCTGCGTCTCTGCAATAATACTGGTGAGTCCATCAAATATCTCACCAAGGCGCTCCGGTGTTGGCGTATGTGGTGGCGTCGTAATAACACCAGCTGTGACGAGTCGCGTTGCACCACCATGAGCATCAATCACGCCAAAGCCAAGGATACCAGTGCCCGGGTCTATACCAATGATCCGCATGATGCTAGTATAGCTGAATCTGAGAGCTTCTGCTATATACAACTGGTATAACTAATGAGACTCTAACCTTTGCGCACCATTCGGCGTAGCCACTGGCCAATCTCACTGCGCCACTCCCAGCCAGCATAGCCCACCGCCACAACGGCTACCCCACCAATCATCCACCAGACAATCTCTGTCTGTCCATTATTACTACTCGGCTCAACAGCGTAGCCTGCAGCTGGTGCTTTGCTATTCTTGCTCGTCGATTTACGGCAGCGATTGGTCGATGGATTACGCTCCCAGCCTGGCTTGCAGGGCGTCAGCTGGCGACTATTTGCTGCGCCAAGTTTTTTGCAGCGACCAGTCGCGGGGTTGCGATAGTACCCGGCTTTGCATATCGCAGCTGACGCCTTACCGCCAGCGAGCGCTCGGCAGCGCCCTGTGGCAGGATTGCGATATTGCCCCGCCTTGCATACAGCTAATTGCTGGCCAGTGGCAGATACTGTGCGGCAACGGCCCGTTGCGGGGTTGCGCTCCTGGCCTGGTTTGCAAATAGTTAACTTTTGAGCATGAGAGGCGGTGCGCGCTGCCTTTGCATTACCAGCTGTCTGTTTTGATCGTTTTTCGTTGGTGTTGATTTTTCGACAACGATTTGTTGCTGGGTTGCGCTCTTGGCCAGCGGGACACGGTTTGCCTGATGGTTGCGATGGCTGCTGAGGTGAGGCTGGCGTATCAGCGATGATATTATCGGCTCGGTCGGGGCTTGGCGTTGTCCACTGCCATGTGCCAGTTTGCGAATTATATGCCCAAGACTTGCCCTGGTGCGCAGCCTGTCCTGCACCGCTATATGCATCAATATGTGGCGAAAAACTCACCAAGCCATGCTGGTCCTCAAACCACAGTGTACCACTGCGCAGTATTGCAAGCTCCGCACCATTTGCCTGAGCACGAATCGTCAGCACCTGGCCTGGTGCAATCACCCCCGCAAGAGACGAGGTGTTTCGCACAGTGCTATTGCTACCGGGCGTACCACTACGCAAACGATAGGCAGCAAGGTCGATTGGCTGGTCGCCAGTATTCTTGACTTTGACGTATTTTTGGCAATTATCTGGTGCTGCGTCGCAGGTGTGTGGATGAGGCAAGACCTCAAGAATTTGCAATGATGGCTCACCTGGCGTCTCGTACGACGCAGTTACTTCGGCTTCGCCAGCTCGTGCTCGAAAATCCTTAGCAAATACCCCGGTTCGTGCCGCTGCCGTCCAGCGTACACGCTCCCAGACGAGTGCACCTGCAAGCTCATCTACGGCTGCACTTGCTTTGTCAATAGTCGTGCCTGATCGCTCCAGCGCTACATCATACCGCGTGACTTGCTCACCATCTGGTACACTCGGGCAGCCCTGGAGCTGCGCGCCATCCGCCGGGGCTACTGCTGGATGATAGTAGCGCACCGAGGACTGGGGCGGTGCATAACCCTGTAGATTAACGCGGCACGTGTAGTCGGTGTGGTTTGTACCAACACTAACGATAAGTGCTACATCGCTGAGCGGCGCAAACTGGCGCGCAGTGTTATGCAACTCAACTGCACTCACCGTGCGCCGGTCTGTTGTGTGGAGTGCTCCGATCATCAGTGCATCATATTCAGGATGGGCAGCAAGGTGTACTACAGGCTGTACGGCTGTCGGTTCACCGCTAGCCACATTATTACGCGCCACTACAGGCCTAAATAAAAAATCGCCGATAGCGGCGACTGGGGTGGCGAAATAAGCAGTGGAAGAATCAACACCAAGCGCAGAAGCTCCGGCTATTCCTGGTATCATCATGGTAACGGCAAGCCCATATGCAACGATTCGCCGGGCATAATTCCGCATAGTTTGCATTTTGTTTTTCCTCCTCGCCATGATTATGCGCAAAGCATCTCTCTTGGTCAAGCACAAGCATATTTTTTTGTTGATTGCGCAAATTCGTACGGTGGTCGGATTTTGTTCTCTACCGCACAATAATAGCGAGAAATAGGAATTAAGATTTTATAATGCGGATCTTTAGGCTTTCAAACAGATACAACAAAAAACAGGCTATCTCGCCTGCTAATTGATCAATGGAGGGCCCAGTGAGGCTCGAACTCACGACACCCTGCTTAAAAGGCAGGTGCTCTAACCTGCTGAGCTATGGGCCCGTAGACTCTGCGAGTATAGCACTGGTCGTGGTAGGCTGTCAAGCGGAGCACACACTGGATTCATCATCAGTCTTCCAAAATTCTACTATCTATAGCAAAATTCACCTTTCTCCTCTGTAAGAGACTCTACCTTGCAACCTCACTCGGTAAATGTATACATATCTCTTGCTGAACGCAAAAGATTCAATAATTTCACCACGAGAAAGCAAATACATAAAAATTCTAGCCTCCTTGATAAAGGAGGCTCTACAGAAAGTAGGGCAAGCAACATAAAATTGACAGAAAGGTCGCGATTTGGACGTAATAAATTGACGCAGCAGCAACGCAATGGTTTAATGATAACCAATGACGTGGTGGCAACGGCGAATTCACCCAACATGGCAGCTCACGATGTGCTGCGGCGGCATCGTTGGTGGAGTAGCATTAGCCCAGTGGTGGCCGTACGCTGCGTGGTGGTGGCTTGTTGTAGCTGGCGGCGGTATTGCCTGTGCACTGCATCAAAGCCGGCGGTGGTGTCTTATTATTATATTGATTGCTGGGCTTATGGTCGGCCTAGTGCGTGGTGGAAGCAATCAGCAGCAGCAACGCTCCTACGCGGCATCGTTTGGGCACGTAGCGACTATCACTGGGCAGGTGCAGGATGACCCTGATACAAATCAACGCAACCAACTCGTCGTGAGGCTGAGTGCTATCCGCCTCAATGGCCGCTCACTGCCCGGCACAGTATGGGTAAGTCTGCACGGCAACCCTGCAGTCCGCCGTAGTGATTGGCTGGTTGTGCGAGGCAAGCTCAAGCCTGGCTTTGGCAACTTTGCTGCTGTCATGCAGCGTGCTCATGTGGAACGCATTGTCCAGCCGCAACCTGGTGATGTTGCTCTGCAAGTGCGCGATTGGTTTGCCGAGCATATTCGCCACGCAATTCACGAGCCAGCCGCCAGCCTTGGCAGTGGCTATGTCCTTGGCCAAAAGCGTGCTCTGCCGCACGATATCCAAGAAGCAATGCGCACAACGGGCCTCACTCATATTGTGGTGGCGAGTGGATATAACCTCACAATCCTCGTCCGTCTCGCTCGGCGCTTGTTTGCCAAGGTATCACGCTATCTTGCGGTGCTTACCAGTGCAAGTCTCGTCTTTGGCTTTGTTGCTATTACTGGGCTGAGCCCAAGCATGACGCGCGCTGGTCTTGTGGCTGGGCTTAGCATTTGGGCGTGGGCATATGGCCGCGCATTTCATCCTGTCACACTGCTGGCCGTTGCAAGCGCTGCTACTGTATTATGGAACCCAAGCTACGTCTGGGGAGATATTGGCTGGCAGCTAAGCTTTACGTCCTTCGCTGGAGTGATGATTCTCGCACCGCTGTTGCAGCGCTATTTCTTTGGCCCAGCAGAGCCATCAATCGGCCGCCAAGTCTTGGGTGAGACAATCTCTGCACAGCTTGCTACATTACCGATTAGCCTCGCAGCATTTGGGCAATTATCGCTCGTGGCGCTGCCAGCCAATCTACTCATTGTGCCGTGGGTGCCGCTAGCGATGCTTCTCACGTGCATTGCTGGGGTTGGAGCGCTTGTGTGGCCAGCAGCAGCGACAGTGTTTGGCGCACCAGCACAATGGTTGCTTGATGCCATGCTGTGGGTCGTCCAGCAATGTGCCGCCTTCCCATGGGCCCAGCTCGATTTTACACTGCCATGGTGGGGTGTGACACTATGGTATGGTGGGCTCATTAGCCTCTGCTGGTGGCTCTGGCGGGCAACTGGTTACTCACTACGCGACACCTCGCTCGTAGAATAATAATCACCCAATATGCTACAATGAGTGAAAGATAGAACAATCAAGGAGAACTTATGTCTGGACACAGTAAATGGGCCACGACCCATCGCCAAAAGGCCGTGGTTGACGCAAAGCGCGGCGCAGCCTTTACCAAGCTTGGCAATATGATTGCCATTGCAGCCCGTGGTGGCACCGACCCAACAACCAACTCAAGCCTCGCATTGGCCATCGAGAAAGCTCGAGCCGCTAACATGCCTAATAGTAACATCCAGCGAGCAATTGATCGCATCAATGATAAAAATGCTGCCGCACTCGAAGAGGCAGTCTATGAGGGCTACGGCCCAGGTGGCGTTGGCATCATTATCGAGACAGCAACCGACAACAAGAATCGCACCTACCCAGAGGTCCGCACTGCTCTCACCAAGAATGGTGGCACCATGGCAGATAGCGGCAGTGTGATGTTTCAGTTTGCGCGCAAAGGTGTAATCCGCGTGGCAGCCAGTGGCGAAGAAGCGCTCCTCACCGTGCTAGACGCTGGGGCTGAGGACGCAGTAGAAGAAGATGGTGGTCTCACCGTCTATACCGACAAAAAGGAGCTCGCTAAAGTTCGCGAAGCTTTGCTCGCAGCTGGTATGACTGTTGAAGATGCAGAGCTCCAGTATGTGCCTAACAATACCGTTGCTATCGAGGACGACGAAATCGCCCGCAAGCTTACCAAAATTATCGACGCACTTGAAACACTCGATGATGTAACAAACGTTGCAACAAACGCCACGTAATTATACTGCTTGAACAAATACACAGTAAGTGTTTGCGTATGTACATAGCTGTATCACGACCCTCAGCTCGAGGGTCGTTTTATATAGCAGACAGGATGAATTGCAAGCTTAAGACCTACGCTTAGATAGTAAAAATTCTACTCTACTTTTTCTTGTGTGGTTTTGCGCCCTTTGTGCGAGCCACGAGCGTGTCAACAAGAGCACATGCAAACCCCATCGTTACAACCACTGCATGAGACCCATCCAGCACTGCCATAATCGTCTTGCTTGTCTCATCAACTGGTGGTACGAGACTACTCAGCGCACCAAACAGTACATACACTGCCACAACACCAAAGATCAGTGAGCCACCAATGCGCCACCAGCGCTGACTCACCACCGAGCCGCAACACACCAGCACCACAGCTGGTAGCACCGTCAGCACAATCGTCACCACTGCAAGCAAAGCAGATCGGTCAATGCCTATGCCAACCCCAGCAGCATACGGCACGACATCTGCCGCCCACAGCTGTGTCATTACCATACCAACCGCCAGGCCTATTACTGGTAGCCCAAAATGCCGCTTCGCTACATATACCAAACCAGCCAAAACTACAGCCATGCCAACAAGCAATCCAAGCAACATCATACCACTATTATACCATGACATCGATTCAACATAAGCGTTATGAGAAACGCCAATACGTTTGGATAGCTATGCCCCAACGCGGTCCTTCTTGTGCTGCCGCTTGGCATTGCGCTCAATATATTCAATGATCGGTTTGGCTACATTGCGCCGCGTAATTTTCTCTATCCCAAATCCTGGGCTCGCATTGACCTCAAGCACTAGCGGCCCACGACTCGAGCGCATAAAGTCAACACCCGCCACCGTCAAGCCCATCGCCTTAGCTGCCCGCAAACACATGCGACGCTCGGCATCCGTCAAGCGGATCGGCGTCCCCTCACCCCCTTTATGGAGATTAGAGCGAAAGTCATCATCTAGGCTCTGGCGCTTCATACTCGCCACTACACGACTCCCCACCACAAAGGCGCGGATATCCACTCCAGCCGATTCACGAATAAATTCTTGCAAAAGGATATTTGTCCCATCCTCATTGGTGAGGTACAGCGCCTGGAGTACCGACTTTGCCGCTTTCTTCGTCTCCGCCAACACCACACCATTGCCATGAGTACCACGAGCGAGCTTGATAATGACTGGTGTGCCACCAAGTTCGTTAAGGAGATCGTCTATATCGGCTGAGTTGCGGCTAAACACCGTCTTGGGAATAGCTACTCCACCTCGGGCTAGTAGCTGTGTCGAGCGCAGTTTATCGCGCGCCCGGGTAATCGCAATCGAGCGATTAACAAAAAGCGTGCGTGGGTACGCCATTTCTAGCTGGCGCGCCACTGCTGTGCCATAGCGAGTCATATAGCTTGCAATGCGCGGAATTATTGCATCATACTGATCGATTGCTTCACCATCATACATCACCGTTGGGTTCTTCTCATCAATCGTCACATAGCATTTGCGGTATTTAATCACTCTCACACTATGTCCACGCCTCTCCGCCTCTTCCTTGAGGCGAAGCGTTGAGTAGTTCACATTGCCGTTGCTGAGTATTGCGATTTTCACTCCATACCTCGTACTATTATTTTATCGATTTTGCTTATTATAAGCTCTGTGTCTCTATTGTAGTCCATTTTGGCGTAGTTCTTGACGATTACTACTTTCAGCCTTCTTATCAATATCACCCTCTGCAACATGAACGATGAATTTATTACGCAAAATATTTCTTCCAATCAGCATTGGGTAGATCTGCCCCGATCTGTCTGCTAGTGTAACTTTTGCTTTCACTCGCCTTCCTGCCAAACTTACATTAATGACAACTTGATACCGCAATTCCTCATAACCATTCGAACTCCGAACAGAGCGCATGGAATACTCAGAAAAATGCAACTCCTCACCAGTATACACTAGGGATCCTTCACCAAATAGTTTGCAATAGAGGCCTGTCTTATTAACTCGAATATCACTTGCCCATATAGACGAGACTGTTGCCCCCGTATCTATCCGAGCTTTAAATTTTTCATTAATAAAATCAGGCAAAGCAACCTTTTCAACTCGGCCAATCATGACTATCTTTTTGCCGATAGGATGCGCCGTTTTTTCAATAGCATGAAATAGTTTTCGTGCAACATTCCGAGGTTTGCCTTCTGTTGGAAATTGGTGCATTCGTATCCCTGGAGATGCCTTCACTCTTACGACATAGCTATCATTTCCATCGCCGCTAATGTTATCCGTTACAATATCAATGCCAGCAATACCAAGAAAACACGCTGATGCTGCTTGAATTGCTATAGTTTTGAGTTCATCAGACACATAACTCGTGACATCAACTGCTTCACCTCCCCTGCTCAGATTCAATGTATCTAAAACCTCAACAACAGAACCTTTCTCGGGAACGTATTGCAAAAAGTGAATACCTTTATGTCTCGACACATCTTCAATGTTTATTTTTGCTACTAAACTAGCGTGTCTGTTGCCATGCTTTGAGCAATTATTATTTTTTTTACTTATCAAGGTTCGTATTGTTGACACTCCATCTCCAACAACATATGGTGGTCGACGATATGCTACTGCAATGACTTTTTTATTTAACACTAAGAAGCGATATTCTTGCCCAAAAACTATTTGCTGAACAATTATATCAGGTTGTCCACCACTATTCTGATATACACGGTGTATTGCACGAAGCAAACCTTCTTCATCACCAGTGTTAATAAGAACATTATTACTGTAGTTTGCTGTAGCAGATTTGACAACAAGACGCTCATGGGACTCTAGCATTTTTCGAAGTGTATCGTCAATTACCACGTCTTCGGGTCTATTTATTTTCAATGGATATGTATCTGGTATTTGTATATGCGATTGGTGTAGTATGTTATTCGTCCAGATCTTATCCTCATTCACCTGAACTGCATATGAAGGGTTTAGTGCAGTATTAAGATTATAAAAGTAAAGCTCTTTGCCGTCTTTTTCACAGCGCACCACATGTGATATTGCTAAACGACCTGGAACTGTTGTGACCTGGTACCCTTTTCGGAGCGCCTCCTTCATTAGTAATCGAGAAGTAATGCCATACCGTGACAGGTCCGCTTTTTTGATACTATTCTTGCTTTCTTGCTCCATATTCATAGCGATACATTTATTTACTTCGAACTATTTTCAATTATATCAATAATATTTCTTGATTCTCTCATAAGCACACCCTCTTCATCCATAACACGAAAATTAGTAAATATAGACGCCAATCGAGACCCTCGCGCAATAGACCTCTCGCTCCTTGTATAATCCTGTACAAAAACCTGTTTTGCAGAAGAAGACCTATCGAATGACATTATATCGCCTATGATTTGCATCTTTTCATTATATAATCCCGACCGAGGACTGTCGGCGATGCCTGTCTCACTGTCTCGTTGATGAAGCACCATTAGCGCGCAATCATTATAGTCATTACTGTATGAATTATCCTCAATAATATAATTGGCATTCGTTAACTCTAAGATATGAAGAAGATAGAAGGGGATATGCTTCTTTGCATTATAGCTCATTGTAAGAAGCGGTGTAGCGCCCGTAATGCGTGCATTAACTTCGATAGTATACACTGTATCATCCGTCACCAAAGAATCAACACCAAAAATACCACGATATCCTCTATCGTATAATTCCTGGCCTATAACGCGTGCATTTTTCGTTAGCTGACTACTCTGCCACGTGTGTTGATCATCTGCTAATATTTCAATACCGCAAAACTTCTCAGTACCAGGAATGCTTGTATTTGATAAATTCGGGTCTGCAATAATCTGCCGCTGCACTGGCCCTATGAAGACCCCGTAGCGCGTTACAACGCCCTGCACCGACCAATCACGGCCATCAGCAATATAGTCTGATACAACTACCTCACCAACCAAACCATTGCTATTTTGCATTGTATTTATTGCAGAACAGAACGACTCGAAGCTATCGACAATAAACGACCCCTTCCCTCCACCAAGTGCAGCATCTTGCAAAACAATCTTACTGCGTCCATCACAGAGATTAGAAAAATATTCCTCATCCGATAACATTTCTCGCCAAGGGTATATTTTATGTGATGGAATGCTGCAAAGACGCTCTGCAAAAATACGCCGAAACCACGATTTATTCTCAAACTTCTGAGCCAACGCGTACATATCGTTTCTAGGCAAAAATTGCAAACTGCTTTGTTTTAATCGCTCAGGAATTACAAAAGGTTTATACGTAAAAATATGATACTCGGGCAAATGAGTTATTACCATATCTTGGAATATTGGGTCTTGCAAAAGAGCCTGTGTAGTTAGTTCACCTGTATAAGGTCTCTCGCACTGATCGCGCACATAAGCGAGACTATTCATGTGCTCTACATTCTGACTGCGCATATTCCAGCCAGCTAGTGAAGCAATTTTGTAATTATCAAACCACTGCTCAGGCCCAATTCTTGCCCATGGCTGTATACTAACGCCTGCTATCTTTAAACTTTTATCGTATTGAACTTTCATTGCTTGTATTTAGTTTAAGTACTATGTGATTCAAGTATGACTCTCTGGTGCTTCTTTGAGGTATTAATTTTACCAGCCAGCAACAAACTCAGCTGCAAATCATCACCACAAATTTTCTCTAGATACTCCCATACTTCTTTTGACCCATTGTAATAGCAGAGATCCTTAAATAGTGGCAAGTCATCAGTACCCCGGTAGATACGCATTGTTGTATTTGCTGCCCATTGCTTGGCTTTGTCAATCTGTGCTTGTGTTGGTATTTGATCAGGCTTGAGGCTCTCGAGAAGTTTGAGACGCCACTTCACATCATAAGCATCTTTGAAGTCCTTGTTGTCAAAATAGGCAAGCCCAGCAGTAATATAGTGATCTATACCAGCTTCTTGATATTCTCCTTCAAGGGCGTGTTCCATTGCTTTCCCAAGCCCTTCTTGCGTATCATTAAAACCAGCTAAGCCCTGTGCGAGCGGCTCAAGGTTTGTCGAACCACCAGTCATTCGCGTTAAGACATGCACACCTATTTCGTGCACAACTAGTCGTTTTACTTCATTAACAGACATAGCTTCTCGGTCTTGGGGTATTCTGATATGTCTTGTGTCTGGATCAACATTGATTGATTTTGCCTCTGTCACCTCAATCTTCCAATCCGTATCTTTCTCAGCACTTCTCGTCTCGGTATTATCCCAGTCTGTCGCAGCTTGTGCATCCTGTTGTATATCACCTGTCTGGCTACTTTCTTCAGGCTCTTTGGATGACGCAAGGAATTCCTCAGTCAAGATATTCCGAAAGATATCTTGAAGGTGTGTCGGCTGGATTTTTATAACCGTCTCATCGTGTGATTCTATTTGAAGCTCCGATTTATGCGCTTCTACATAGCTATCAACATGTCGAAGCATATTATCATACAATCCATGAACAACTTCGTTCATCCATCTCATGGTCTCAGTAGATGGACGAAATCGATCTTGTACACGTGTACCATCTAGTACATTTTCTGGAAGAAGATTCCGAAGCTCCTGAAAGATTATCTCAGCGCTTTGACTACGCTTTTTATGAAAGATGTTGGCAATTTTTTCGCCGAGTAATGACTCATATGTTGTCTTATCTGGCTCACCATAGAGCGTAATATTTATCTCCATAAAACGCTGTGCTACTGCTTCTCTTGCTATTGGGTCTGTTGCTGCTTTATAATCCCTCATCGCTACTATCAAGTTCGCCTCTTGCTTGCGAGCCTCAATCGCCTGGAGATAGACTGTCCTCTCTGGCTCTGACATAGACTCGGCCATAGATATCAGCGCTTCTGTAGTATCTTGTATGGTTGTATAATCTTCGTCGGAATACTCCGCAATGACTGGATACTTTTGTTGAAAAGACGTGGCACTACCTGTAATTAGACTGTCAATTGCCGCTTCTTTGCTTTCTTGATCGGGAACAAGTGATTCAATGACTTTCGGTGATCGCTCGACAAGCTCCTGGTACTTTCCTCGGAACACTTCAGGATCTATATCGACGGAGCTATTCTGGCTACGCCGAGCTTCTTTCGCCTGCATATCATGAGATGGAAGTGGTCTATCCTCGAGAGTATGGCTCGTCATCATAGTGAGGCTATTTTAGCAATAAACCACCGTATAAATCAAGACTCTTTCTCTTATATTTGCAGAGCACTGTGAGCAAAGCCACGTTTCCATTATCGAATTTTGAAATGATCTAGCAAAGTTACACCACCCAGCAAACAGGTTAGAATCAAACCCTTCACCACAAGTAGTTTAATTCTACACCAGTACCTACCTGGAGTTACAACCCAAATATCCCCTTCCGCCCTAATGTGTCATTAAACTCGCGGAGGATTTCCTTCTGGCGGCGGTTTAGTTTAGTTGGGGTGTCGACCACTACTGTCACAATATGGGGACCACGCTTGTCGCTTCGCATGTGCGGCACGCCATGGCCAGATAGCTTGAAGTCGGTGCCCGATTGCGTACCAGCTGGCACCTTCATTGTAATCGTCCCATCGACCGTCTTAACGTCGAGCTCGGCACCGAGCGCTGCATCTGCCATACCAATATGCTCTTCACTCAAGATTACATCACCTTCGCGGCTAAACGTCTTGTGTGGATTGACCCGCACCTGCACATAGAGATCACCCTTACTGCCACCACCTACAGCTTCGCCACGACCACGGAGACGAATCGTCGAGCCATTATCGATACCAGCGGGAATCTTGACGGTAATCGTTTGCTCGCGGCGCTGTACACCGCTACCTTGGCAGACTGTACAGGCCTTCTCAGGAATCTGTCCCCGGCCTTGGCACGTCTCACACGTTACCGCCTGCTGAATGGGGCCAAACATTGTGTTCATCGTCCGCACACGTTGGCCAGTGCCTTTACAATCTGGACAGCTCTTAAGGCTTGAGCCGGGTTCGACGGTACTACCGTGACAATGCTCGCATTCGTCATCAAGCGTTAGTGCAAGGGCAACTTCTTTACCAAAGATCGCTTCTTCAAACTCGAGCGTCACACTCGTCTCAACATCACGACCGCGTGATGGGCCTTGGCTTGCACTGCCGCCAGCAGCGCCACCAAAGAACTGGCCAAAGATATCTCCCAGGCCACCATCACCAAAATCAAAGTGGATATTCTGCCCCTGGCCAAAGTCGCCAAAACCAGCGAATGGGTTACCGCCACCACTACCGCTGGCACCACCAACGCCTGCATGGCCAAATTGGTCATACCGCTGGCGCTTTTGCTTGTCCTTCAGGACCTCATACGCTTCATTAATTTCTTTGAATTTCTCTTCATTCCCACCCGCTTTATCTGGGTGGTACTTCACTGCCAATTTGCGGAATGCCCGCTTGATGTCATCATCGCTGGCGCTTTTGGCAACACCAAGCACCTCATAATAATCTCGCTTCGCCATATCTGTCTTAGTATAGCCAATTAGCACTCTAATTGCAAGAGTGCTAACAGGTCATTCCTTATGTTTCGTTGATGATCGATATATAGTCGTGTTTGGTAACGATAAGGTGGTCGAGTAGCTGGATACCAAGCAGCTTACCCGCCTCGGCCAAGCGCTGTGTTGTCTCTCGATCAGCCTGGCTTGCGATAAGCTGCCCACTAGGGTGATTATGCACCACAATGATCCCTGCCGCTCGGTCGGCAATCGCATCTGTAAAGACTTCTCGTGGGTGCACCAAGCTAGCAGTTAGCGTACCAATGGTAATTGTGCGTTTGGCAATCAAGCGATGTGCTCCATCAAGCGTTAGGCAGACAAAATACTCCTGCCGTTTGTCGCGAATATCGGCGAGCTGCTCTGCTGCCTTGCTCGGCTCATCGATGATAGGCTGGTCACTTTTGAGCAGATAGCGCCGTGCAAGCTCAAAATTCGCGAGAATCACTGTCACCTTAGCCGCACCAAGGCCAGTTATCTTAGAGAGCTCCTCATGAGTTAGGTCACCTCCATGTGTGCGCAAGGCTTTAAGCACACAGCGCGCAATTTTGCCAACGTCAGCTTGCGCATTACCACTGCCGATAATTGCCATAAGGAGCTCGAGGTCACTCAGGCGAGCTGCTCCATCTCGCGCAAGTTTCTCTCGCGGGCGGTCACTTGGTCGTCTGTCGCGCATTCGCATTGGCATCATCTCCCTTCATGCTATATTTTTTATAGTATACCAGAACATTGTGCAAACACTAATTAGGTATTTTGGTTTTGTGACGCAAATGTAGCCCTCTACTCTCACAATATAAGTTCACTGCAGCTTCAGGCTTGATTTACAATATCTGTTTTATAACCAAACCACTGCCTTACCATCGAGTGTGTGCACCATATGGCCAGTTTTATTATCGATAATGTGCGTTTTGGTGGAGCTATCAGCAGTACTTTTTTGCTCAATGGCGGTGTACTGATCGTTTGGCGATACAGTGATATTTGTTGTATACGCCGGAGGTGTTGTCTGATGAATCACTCGTTTGGCTGGATAGGTGAGTATTGTTTGGCGCTGCAATATGTGCTGTTGATCAACACTTGTTATCTCCATACTATAGCCACTGCGGGTGTGTAAGAATGCAGCTAATGATATGACGTCGTTTCCTTGTTGGTGAGTAATGGGTGATTTTTTGCTATTTTCTAGGTTGAGTGCAAAATACCCCTCCCCCGTTTTCATCATGATAATATTCTTGCCATCATATGATACATCACCAAGCACTGCTGCCTGGCCAAGCGGCTGCATAGCATGCTTGCCAGTCGGGTCAATAAGCAGTACATCATCACCACGAGTTCGCACCACAACTGCTGCGCCACGTGATACTGGGCGCCAATCATACACTAGTAAAGGCTGCCTGTTAAGGCCAAGGATAGTGTGGTGGCGCTGCGCTGCAATATCATGCACAATAAGATTAGTGGTCTTTTCTTTGCTGTCCGCCTTTGCAAAGAGATACCCTACTGTTCCGTTATCCATCGCTCGCAGGCGAGACACTGTACCCTTACCGGGCAACGATAACGGTGATACAGCACCAGTCTCTATATCAACCTGATGCAATTCACTGGTTGTTGCATCATTCATTGTATGGACAACGATACGAGAGCCCACCACTGCATATTCAATAATTCGCGTCGCTTGGTAAAGTGTCTTCTCATGCTTTGTTGCCAGATTCATCTGCACGATAGCATCCGTCGCTTGTGCGACGTAGAATTCTGCTTTTGTCTCTGCAGCATCGCGGTGCTTGATATAATAGAGCTGTGCTGGTGGTGTATCAAAGCGGTAACTGGCTGCTGCGAGCTGCTGTGTATAGGCGCTAGCTAGCTGATCAATCGCCACGTGATACTGCGAGTCACTTCGCAAACGATGTCGGAACTGAATCGTCACAGTTGCGCTGTTTGTTATAACAGTAAAGTCTGCGCGCGGCGAAATTCGTATTGCACGATCTTCAACCGGCTTGACTGGCTGATTAAACTGCAATTGCACTGTCTGGTAGCCTGTATTCGGATCGTCTGCCAGCACTGCATGACGCAAGCGTGGGCCCTGTTGATAGCTCAGGGCCGTGAGCACACTCAGTGTAATTAATAATCCAATCGTAACAAGCAAAAATCGCCATCGCTGGCACACCCACCGCCAGCTTTTAGTATTCATAGGGCTCCTTTGGCTGGGTGGTTGACGTAACCGAACGCGGCATGATGACAATCGGCTGCTGACGATGTTGCTGTGGATGCGCGGCAAAGTCACCCGTTACCGTTACCCAACTATTAGGCTGGTAGCGCTCACGCCACCCAGGTGCATAGACTGGCACGCCAACCGCCTGCGCATCAACCGCACAACACGTCACGACAAATCGAGACACATAAAAAATCTGCGAATCCGCTGTATCTGGCGTAACGAACCCCGTCAAATTGACCGTCTTGTCACGATAAAATGCGCTGTCATGCGTTTGCGCGAGTAACCCTGCCCATTCTTTAATCGTGAGGTGCGAATAATCTCGCTGAGCAAAGATAGATGCTTGCGATAGCTTGTCTGTAGATAGCCGAGTTACCGCCCCTTTATTGATACCACGCTGCGTGGCAGTTGTTGTCGTTAGTGCTGTCGGTGGGACAAGTAGCGCCATGCCTGCGACCATACACACCATCACACACGCGGTAGCGCGACGCCACCAAGTGAAGTGTGTCTGCTGGTGGACACGTGATTGCGTAATAACACTTACACTCGCCATCACTAGAGCCACTACCGCCATACCAGTCGTAAAGACGACATACCGCTGATGAATATAGAGCGTCAAACGACCAGTCGCAGCTAACCACAGCGTCGCCACGGCAATGACAAAAAGGAGTAGTATACCTTGCTGCTGTACAACTCGGGACAAGAATAGCCTAAAACGCATAATTCACCACCAATCCCAATGTTATCGATGCCAGTCCAACGAGTGCACTCACCTGAAGCAGCACACTTGGCCGATATGTCGTGCGCAGCAAGCTCAGCATCTTGATATCGATCATTGGGCCAAAGGTCAAGAAGCTCACAAGCGCTCCGGTCATAAAGGTCTGGCGAAATGCCAAAGCAAAGAACGCATCAACATTAGAGCAAATTGAGACGATAAATGCCAATGCCACCATTGCAATCACCGACCATACTGGCTGGCTCCCCAGCGACACCAACACTTCGCGCGATACCAACACTTGCACAAGACCCGCCAGCCCTGCACCAACCACCAAGGCTGGCAGCATCGCCTGCACCTCACGTCGAAATATCGCAAGGCTTGCTACTCGCTTGCTCTGCTGCATATGATCTGCCTGGCACGAAGCAACAAACGTATTGGTCAATAACTCCTCCGCCGGGCGATGCGCATAGACCCAGCCAACAAGATTAGCAATAATAAAGCCACCAAGCACTCGCGCCCATAGTATGGTTGCATCCCCAGCGAATGCTTGCTGCGTTGTGATAATGGTCACTGGGTTGAGGATTGGTGCAGCAAGCAAAAACACGAGAGATTCACTAGGCGTGAGCCCTTTTGCTAACAGGCCACGCGCTAGGGGGACATTACCACACTCACAGACTGGCAGCGCAATACCAAGGAGCGACAAGCAAGCTCGACGCAATAATGGCTGCTGCGGCAGATAGGTAAGCAAGCGCTCAGCCGGCAGCCACACCTGCACTATAATTGCAATGCAGATCCCCAGTATGACGAATGGCAGTGCCTCGATCATCACGCTCAAACTCAGCGTTATCCAGTCTTGCAATCGATCAGGTAGCGACCACTGCCCTGTTTGTGCCGACACAAGGCGAAGTGCAGCCATCCCAACGAGCACCCCAGCCACTACCACAATGCGACGCCACCGCTTCGCCAACCAACGAATCATTTTCATGCTTCTATTATACCGCGAAGGGTAGGGTTGGTAATACGACTATACGGCTTTTTCTTTTTCTTGTTCTCGCTGCCAGCGGTGACGAACATCGATAATAGACATCTGAGCCAACACGTCAGTAGGGATGCCCTGCATATAGGCAATGACACGCGCTGCGTACTCAGGATATGGGTAGGAAGCGGCACGCTTTGGCCTGCGCCCCGCCTTAAGTCCATCAAGCACACCACGCATCCGCTTCCAAAATGAATAATAATCGAGTTTGGCTTTGACCTGCCAGTGCTGAGCATCCTCTATTACAAAGCCCTCGATTGGTACACCGTCATACAAATAGTCAAGCCCCTGCACTTGCTCATACCACGCCGCAAACTCCTCCCACGTTTGGAGCGTCGCCGCAAGCCGCTTGGTTTCCATACCAAGCATAGCCGCAAATCGCTCACGCTCAACTTGGTCAACAGCGGCAAATTTTGCCTGGCGATGCACTATATCGAGCAAAACAATCCGGTCTTGTACATACTCAATGATGTGTGGATCCTCTGTCGGGAGCATTACTTCACAGACCAAACATACATTATGCTCGGCAAGATACTGGCGAATTTCATCGACGTGTTTGCCATAACGCTGCAAAAACAGATGACGAAACCACTCGGCAAATTCACTCTCCGTCGTTGTCTTCGACGCAAAGACGAGGTCACCCAGTGTCGCATCATAGCCTACCAAGCCAAGATAACCATTCTCCTTCACCCAGGCGCGCACTGGAAAGACAAGTTGATCTTTGAGCGCAGCAAATTCAGTTTCTCGTCGCTCACCAATATTGAAGAATTTGTCATAGGCACGAATCACAATCTCATTCGTCAGTGTATTCATAAACAATCCACGAGCTCGCACTGTTTGCGCTGTCCATTTTTTGTCATAAAACACCTTTGGTTTAAAGTGAAATGAGCTAATATTGCCCGGCAGTGACCGCTCGCTAATCAGCTTATTAGTGCGCAAGCTGTGGATGAGTGGTGCGTTTTCTGGATGGAGGAGGCCTTCAGCCGATTGGTTGCTTACCTCAACGACCGACCAGCCCTTCTCGGCAAGCTGCACAACCCGTAGTGTGCCACCAAACTCCACTTTGCCCTCGAGATTAAAGCATCGCTGATTATACTGCGCTGGATAATTCTGAGCGTTGCGATGGCCATGCACTTGATAGACACTATCAGGGGTGTGGGCAACAAAAGCATCGTCGATAGCACCAACTTGATCATAGCGCCCCACACCACGAATATACTGCTGACTGGCAAGCAGCAGAGGATTCTCTGGTAAATTACTCACTCCCGCATGACTCACAAATACCCGCTTATCATGCCATGTGTAGTAGAGGCAATCTTGCATGGAGTTCATCAAGCGACTGACAGCACGCTTATCTATATTGGCACGCTCTAGCTGTGCTCGAGTTCGGCCATTAAACTCTCGCGCTTTTATCGGCTGGTGAGTAAGCCATTGCCAAATGTAGCCATCATGATTGCCCTCAATGAACGCCACATTCGGCCTGCCGACAAAACTATCACACACATATTGCAACACTTCTGCATTCTCTGTGCCACGATCAAGTAGATCACCTGTAAAGATATAATAATCGTGCTCGGTATAAGGGTGCTGCTCGAAATATTCACGCAGTGGTGTATAGCACCCTTGGATATCGCCAATGTGATGAATATGTTCATACTGACTCAAATTAATCGGTTGCTGGTACGATGCGATAAGCTCTTTTACTGCCGCTGGCTGTATGACAGTGTATTGTTTTGGTATGGCACATGTGGAGAGACGAGCGTGCATTTTCTCGAGAACTGCATCATCGACTATCTTGTGCGGTACACGCTGGCGGTTGCGCTCTAGGCAGACCCTAAGAGGCACATCGGCAAAGTCTATAATGTACAGCTTGTAGCGATACTTCTGTGCAAGCTGTACATACTGCTGAAAGTACGAGCTCGTTGTATGTGTTGCATCAACCACAATGAGCTCACCACGAGTCATCCGCATATCAAGCAATTCGTGCAGCTGCTGCCACACCCGTCGATCATCCTGATATGGCATAACGATGCGCCCTGTATCATTCATCACTGGGCTACTATACGCTAAACGTAGAGTATCGGGAGATAGTGTATATGGGCCAAGTCCAGCAGATTGCAAAAAGGTGCTTTTACCAGATCCAGGAATTCCACGTGTAATAAAAAGCTGTCGCATATTTTCTCCTTTCTGTAGCGTTGTTTCAAAATTTCGCTTAACTATATCTAACTCAAGTAATTTACTCTTGTTTTTATATTATATCATCATCTGTTAGAAACAGGCTTCTACCCCATTAGGGTATGTAGCAATTTATCTTATTTTATGAATTATGTTTATTAATAGTTCATTGCAAAATACACCAATAGGGTATTTTGCAATGAATATAGAGTAGTACATATTCTATTTTAGAATGTCTTTTGTATCAGACTCCGCTTATCCCATTTTGTTCTTACCTCGGTTCGCGCTACAATATAGCTATGTTCTATAAGGTAGAAGAGACAGATGCTCAAGTTTATTCAGGTGTTGAAAGTAGTACAACACCTATAAAACTTTGCGACTTTCTTTATACATGGCTCTGCCTTATTATTACTAGTCTACTAATCTGCTCACTTTGGTATGGCCAACAATCACAAAAATCATCACACATCACACATATACCACCATCAACAACACACACCTATACGCTATCCTCCCATGATGCTATTCGCTCGCGCATCATCAGGAACCAATCAGCATCACACCAAACGATCCTCACCTATCCACAAACAGGTATTGCCAATATAGACAAAACGGTTGCCACAATCATCGATAGTGCAATTCCATCTCAACAAACACCTTCAACTAATGTAGCAGCTCGAAGCAATACCATTACCTATCGTATTATTCACCAAGATGACACGACGATTTCTCTCGCTGTGTTTATCCGTACTACTATACCTCACGCTCTACCAACCAACACGGTTCACTACTGGACATTCGATAAAATGAGCGGCCAGCCAATTACATCGTCTACCCTCGTTGATACATCAATCGTGGGAATAAATGAGCTCGTCATCGCCCTGCGTAAACAGGTGCAGCAGCGCTACCCGCATGCAGAGCCAGTAAAAGTAGCGGGAGTCATTACTCCAGAATCTATCACGAACTTTTTAGTACACGACCGAAAAACAATTGGCTTTCTCTTCGATAAACGCTCGCTTGGTGTTGGCGTAGATGGAGTCATTAGCCTGAAATTGCCGATCAAGCAGCTTAGCCATTTTGTCCAAAACCCAACCACCAAGAAGCTTTTTGATATTCCACCATCAGCATTATCATCAACAACCGACTGCGTGCGTTATCGCTGTATTGCACTCACCTTTGACGACGGGCCTGGGCCATATACTCAGACACTGCTCGAGCACCTTGATCGTTACCATGCCAAGGCAACCTTCTTCGTAGTGGGGCGAAATGTTGCACCATATAGTATCGCGCTCCAGCAAGCAGTTCAACGCAAACACCAAGTAGGCAACCACACGTGGAATCATCCACTCCTCCCCAAGCGCGACGAAGCTGTCATCCGCCAAGAGATTGAGAGTACAAACAGTGCCGTTGCTGCAGCTACTGGCGTGACACCAACAATGGTCCGTCCACCATATGGTGGCATGAATGACAAGGTGCGTGCGCAGCTCCAGCAGCTTACTATGCCAGCCATTATGTGGTCAATCGATACACGTGATTGGGCCGATCACGATGCAGCAATTGTCTGCAGCCGTGCCGTTGCCAATGCCACACCTGGTGCTATTATTCTCATGCACGATATCCACAAAACCAGCGTCGATGCCGTGCCGTGCATCCTCGATGCATTGCAAAAGCAAGGGTACAGATTTGTCACGGTCAAGAACCTATTTGGCCATCCCCTCAGCGCTGGGGAGTCATATTCTCAATATAGGCAGTAGAGCTTGCGGTAAATCGCTCATGCTACCATTTTACTGTGTAATCCTCTACACTAATGCTATGGAACGTTCACCTTTATCTCACCAAATACCCTTCTCTGAAATTCGCGATGTCGAGCAGCGGCTTGATGTCCTGCAGCTTCCTGAGGCGAAGCTGCTGATCGGCGACGATATCAAAGCCTCACCAGAGTCACAAGGAGCAGACGAAGCAGCCAATCAGCGCGCAGAATATCAACGAACTGTCTGCTCGCTCAATGTTATGGACTATCTGTATTGTGGCGGCGATGAAAATTATCACAAACTGACCGCCGCCCAGAGCGACACCAATCGTCTTACGCGCGAAGAATTTGAAGAATTTCATCAGTGGGTTGCAAGCAACTTGCCTGGCGAGCACAGTGCTAATGTGATGCGCTATATTATGCTGATTCACGATTTGGGCAAGAACCAAACGCTTGCGAGTGCCGTGATGGGCGAGGACGCCGCTGATTCGGTTGATCACGACGAAGTGTTGCGCCGCTTACTTAGGCCAGATTACGCTGCAAAGCGCGCAGAGCTATTGCCAACATTCAACCAGCTCAGCGAAGCAGACCAGGCAATCATCCGCGATGTCATCAACACAGAGCTCAATCTTGGCCAGTTTATCCAAGCCGAAGCACCACCGGCAGCGCTGGCAAGCTTTGCGGAGAGCACCGAGCCAGTGCGTTCGCTCTATATCATGCACACGCTGTTTGATATTGCTGGTGCGCTGGGCCACGTTAATGCTGAGAGTTCTCTACTCCTCACTTCTCCTATGTACAACCAAATGGCAGCAGCCTGCGACGTCTTAACCGACAGCACCCTCTCAACCGACGACGCGCGCTATAGCCATTACCTCGCCAAGCGAGCACAACGCTTTGGCCTTGATAACGATGCTATTGAGCAGCTCATCAACAGCCAAGCATACATCCACACGGTGCGCCTTGCGTGTATGTTACGATACGATACACCAGAGGAGTATCAGCAACTGACCAATGCGCTAGATACGCTACCTGGCCCTGTACAAGCTATCCTCGCTCAAGAGCTCAGCAATGATGGTATTCATCAGCGCGCTACTTTGCCTTATTATGGCCCAGCCTTGCTGAAGGGGCTTGAGAAACATCATAACCTTAGCACAGCACTCACCTACTTTGCTCACGTCTTACAAGAAGTACACATTGCCGACAAAGCAGCGCGCAAAGCAGGCGAGACAGGTGTCGTCACGGCAGACCTCAGCACCATCGCCCAAGCTGCCAACCAAGGCACGCTCGATCCACGCCACGCTGAGCTGCGCTTTCATCACAGCGGCGAGACACTTATACCAGAATATCAGGACACACCCGAGCTTGCTATTGATTCACTCCCGGCGTTTGACTCTGAGAAGCTACGCGGCAAGCGGATCATCTACCTTGGGATGGGTGGTGGCTCGGATGGTATCCAGGCTGCTATGCTAAGCAAGCTTCATCAGCAGCACCATGCCGTGCAGCCTACAGCTATTGTGTCGGTGCGCAACTTCGCTGCCGATAGCAACAAACAGCTTGCTCATACTGGCCGACAGATTGGTGACGCACTCGCAGAGATTACGAAGGAAACAACCAAAGTTGGTGACTGGCGCTTCCTCGAGGATATTATTGCTAAGGACGAGACAATCGCACCAGTTTATCTGCTTAATTCAATCGAGCCGGAGCAGATTACTCACGACCTGCAGATTCTCATCCGCGAGACGGGAGCTGATGCAATTTGTGGCATCGACACCGGTGGTGATGTACTCTACCATGCCAATACCGCCATCGACCCAACAACCTCATCACCAGATCAAGATTATGCTGTACTCACTGCTCTCCATATGATCAAGGCTGCAACAGAGGCTGATGGCACACCACTCGATGTCTTTACGGCTATCGTTGCGCCTGGTGTGGATACACCGCCATATGCCAATGATATGCTTGCCCGTAGCAACGCCCAGCGCTATATTCTCCAGCCAGACGATACCACCACGATTACTCAAACCTACGCTGCATGGCGCATGGACGGCTCTGCGAGCGAAGAAGGGCTTTATGGCAAGACACCACTGGCGTGGATTGCCGCACTAACGGGCAAGCACGGCTTGCAGCCACTCGCTCTCCCACGAGCTAACGCAACATCAGCCCATAATCCATGGCGTATCTTTATGAGTATCCGCCCTTCAACCGCTCGCGTGGTAATGATGCAGGCCGAGCAGTTATACCAAGCTGTAAATCATTGATTAAATTAATCAGTAGAGGAAGTTCCCTATATGAAATTAACATTCATGACATACAACATCTACAATGGTGCCGAGACAACGATCGATGACGTTATTGCAGTTATCAACGAAGTAAAGCCAGATATCCTGACGCTTAACGAAGCAAATGGCTTCGAGAACGACACAAGAAAACGCCTTGCATACGTCTCAGAACAAACCGCTATGCCCTATACTCACCTTGCGCTCTGCGGCGATGGGTCGTGGTACCATACAGCGTTGCTATCCAGGTATCCTATCCTGGATGCAACATTGCTCTACCCGTGTAGCCGATCACTCTTAGTAAGCCGCGTTCAAGTCGATAATCGTGTTTTCTCCATTGGTAGCCTTCATCTCTCACCACGATGCGAAGCTGACCGGCTGCAAGAGGTGCACCGGCTTATCAACCATATTGGTGAGAATAGTACTCATACTGTTGTTATGGGTGATTGCAATTCACTCTCGTTTTATGATACATATCCGCCTGATATGGTAGATTCTTTTGATGCAAACCTGACGCGCAAATTTACTCGTGATGGCACAATTGTTCATGATGTCACTCGTTTTATGGCACAGGCGAGCCTTGTCGATACAGCAGCTGCTTTACAACAACACGCAACCCCGACGGCTCCAACACCACTGCCGCCACACCCCGATCACCCAACCAGCCGGCTTGACTATATCTTTGTCTCGAAGGATCTACAGCCTGCATTAACCTCATACAATGTTGTCAAAACACCACTATCAGACCGGGCGTCGGACCACTACCCAGTCGTCGTTGAGCTTACACTATAGTGTAAGCTCGCTTGTCTACTAGGGTTAGTCTCTCGGTATTTGAATTTTGCGACCCAAGGGCAATATAAGCTTTAATAAAATAAGACCGATTTTCATCGGTCTTTATTATGCATTGTGGCTCCGGAGACTGGGCTCGAACCAGCGACCTAATCGTTAACAGCGACCCGCTCTACCACTGAGCTACTCCGGATTACTCTGTAAGTATACCGGTTGGAGGGGTGGTTCGTCAAGAGTCACGCCGGAAAATAGGCATTTTATGCTATGGCTGGCTACGGAATTGTTCGATCCGCTTAGTTAGCTCAGCAATATTGTTCCAACTACTGCCATCTGTCATGATGGCGAGCACATATTTGCCGTTTGAGCCATAGACGATCGCTGCGTCGTGCAGGAGACCATTCAAGAACCCAACCTTATTTGCCACCGTACCATTCGTACCAGCAGGGATACCCTTGCGGTACACATTAGCCTTGAGCGCAGAGAGGAATCGGTCGCGATTGGCACTACTAAAGTTTTGCCCCGCATCAAGCATTACCATAAAGCGTGCAAGGTCATTTGCTGTGGTGTATGGCCCACCAGACTTGGCGAAGGTCGTGTCTTTGAAGCCAATGTCGTTGGCATCCTTCGTCACAACATCATAGCCAATAACTTTGAGGTAGTTCTCTGCACATGGGTTGTCGCTCTGGCTAATCATTTTGTTGAAGCAGACTTGGTTGTCCTCCCAACGCCAGCCTGCCAGCTGCTCACGCCGAAGCACGCTATAGCCAACAAATAGTTTGTATGTACTGGCAGTGACAAATTGCTTGTTGCCATTGTAGCTCGCATTGCGCTTCTTGCCATCAATCTCTAAGAATGAGATGCCATACGTCCCCGGATGATCCTCAGCATAGTGCTTGAGAAGAGCGTTGAGCCCGTCTTCAGTCGAGCTATAATTGCGATCATATTCTACCTTGGCTGGCACTGTCTTCGTTACTGCGGTTGGCTGTGGGCGTGTTTGATTAATAAACTCCGAGAGCTGCTGCGCAGTTGCATCAATATCGAGCGTGCGCCCTGGTTTGCCGTCTGTTCGTGACGTTTCAGTGAGATCGTATGTGGCAACTTTCGTGGTACCTGGGTCAATATTTACCTTTGGCGTGACATGCTTTGTGAGATAGCCGGAGGCCTGTGATGCACTAATACTCGCCACTAATGCCTTATCCTTTGGCTGAGCAACAACCCACTGAATGACTTCATTCGCTGGCAATGTTACCGTCTCGTCATTTACCTTCAGCGCAACACCTTTGCCAATAACTTTCGTGATTTTTTGCTCGAGTGCATTCGCTGCATCGGTTGTAATGGCTGGGGCAATGCCACGCATTGGAATCTCAACAGTCGTGCCCTGCATGAGGCGCGGGCTAATTGCACCAATACTGTGCGACACCGCACCACGCTCGCACTCACCGCCACGCCGCGCTTGATTCACTACCAGTTTACCGTGCTCTACCTTAAGACTAGCATCGATCGGCGCACGCTTGCAGACTGGCATGATCGTCTGAGTGATATATTGCTCGGTACGCGTTGTGGTCGTCAATTTTGGTGAGCTTGGCACATCTGGCTGCCACCAGAGTGACGATAATGGCATAATTCGCCACAGCAAGGGATATTGCGCCTGCGTAAGCCGGTCGGTGTTGTCTACTGTAATAGCAAGTTGCTCAATCGTCGGCGAAGCGATGGTTGTGCCATCACCCACTAGCTTCACGGAGTGTCCTTGGTACGCTTGATTAAGCGTGTCTGTGGCTTCTGGCAGTGTTTGCCACCCAAGCGATACACCATCGATCCGCGCATTTGGCAGCAATCGATCACTCGGATATACCAGCTGGAACAGCACATTGAGCCCAAGAATAATACCGATGGTGATATATGTTTTGCGCCGTGTCCAGCGAATACGCAGCACTGGCACACGCCAATCGGCAAAACGAAGTTTTTCGGCAATAGTTGCCTTGCGGCGTCGGGGGTACGGACGCTGCGCGCGCGGAGGAGTGTACATCATGTAGATATTATATCATCTATGATGATTGGTTGCTTTGCAAAATTTCTAGTGCGCGCTGCAAAACTGCAATATCATCAGCGGCATTGTCCTGCTGCTCTAGTGCGCTTATTTTTGCACGAATCACCTGCTCGACTGGTGCCACCACTACATCCGCAGCATTCTGAGTGGGCGGTACCACTTGCAGGCTACGCGCCGAGTTATCCTTTTTGACCAAAAATCCACGGACAATCAAACCGTTGACATGCGCTGCTACCGTACTGACCGACTTATAGTCGAAGGCACGCATAATTTCGCGGTAGCTTGGGCCATAGCCATTACTCTTGATAAATGTGTCTATAAATGTCAATAATTCACGTTGTTTTCGCGTTGGGCTTGTCATAATCCATCCTCCGTTATCGCTAGTGCTGCCAGCCCCCACCAGAGCATCGACACAGTGTCGTCAACAAAAACTGGTAAGAACAATCCTATCACAGTTAAGCCGATTCCGCCAGCAAAACTACCGAAAGCCAGCCAATACGACCGGCGATGCCATAATTTTACCAGCACACCAGTGGTTAATGCAACTAATAATAGTAATCCAATCCAGCCAATTTCGTGAGCAACGAACAAATAGTGGTTTTCAATGATTAAGCTCTGCCCATTACCAAGAAGTGATGCCGAGCCAGTACTTCCTACGCCAGTGCCAAGCGGTTGCTGCAGAGCGCGCGTTAGGCCAGCTTGCAATGAAGTAATTCGGTCGCTGTCGGATGTTTGAGCGGGGCCATGCGTTGGGTCGTTATGCAAGATAACATTATCAATAAAGTGTGGATCCCTAGCGTAGCCAATACTACCAACAATCACCCCACAGCCAAGTACTGCACCAGCACCCCACAGCACAACACGCCGAGATGCCTGTGACCGCCATGCCCTGACAATTGCAACAATGCCAACGCCAACCACCACCGCGAGCAGCGCACTTCGCGAATAGCTCTGCCACACGGCAAGTGCCGCTAGCAGTGCCATACCACCAAGCACCCAACGCCGCATATGCGAGATACGCCGCCATTGCAATGCGCTATACGCCACGATAAGCGTCAGGACAGTACTTGCATACGCCCCAAGTGGGTTTGGCCCACGCAGCGTGCTATTAATGCGGACATAGGCACTGTTGGAATCGACTGTTTGGTAAGGTTCGATCGTCGTCGGCCCGTAGCCAAGCGGCACCAACACATCACGCGGCAGGACAAGCTGCGCTGCTGCAAAGCCAATCACGATGACTGCACCCGCACCAAGCATACGCAGCAACCAGCGCCGATACTGCGGACAATTACTCACAAACACATAGACTGCCACACCAAGCGCCACAAAACGCAGGTCAATCAACAAACCTGATAGCAATGCCAAACCAGACGTTGGCACAAGCAGCGCCACCACGCCGTGCCACAGTGCAAAGGCGAGCGCAAGCTGAATAATGCGATCACTCAGCCAACGCTGCCACTGTCGACGTAGCGTCACGTCGATAACAACAAGAAGCAAAACAATGAGAAGTAAAACTTCCTTCCATGCCTTGACAAAGAGCGCATAATCTGGCCAATGAGTACCCACCCATACGGTCAGCGGCGCATGGATAGCCAGTCCGAAAAATATCGTACACAAAAACCAAGCCGGTATTTTTTCTCGCAATAACCGCTTCATCTCTTTCTAGTGTAGCAAACTTTCGGTAAAAAGTGTTATAGTAACAGTTGTTATGCCGTCAAAAAATACGAAATTTTATAGTCTCATTCTCATCGGCCTCGATTTTGTTGTGCTGATGGCGGTGTTTTTCATCGCATACTATGTCCGCACGCAAATCGATCACCGTGATTTGCTCCATACTGTCTATGCCAGCGACTACTTGCTTGGCTTTGTCGTCATTGCGCCAGTGTGGATTATTCTCTATGCCTCGCTTGGGCTCTATAGTGCGAGCGTCTATAGCCGGCGACTCGTCGAATGGGGGCGACTGCTGCTTGGGACATTCATGGGTATTCTGCTCGTAATTGGCTGGGAGTACGGCACACGAATGTATATCTTTCCAGCCCGCTTGGTAGCAATGTATGTCTTTCTTGGTTCGTTCTTAGCAATTGGCACGGTGCGCGAATTGTTTCGTCTGACGCGGAGTTGGCTCTTCCAGTACAACCATGGTGTGAACCGCGTGATGGTAATCGGGACATCGCTGGCAACGCGGGACATCGCTGAGTCGATCTCGACTACCTACAAGTCAGGTTTTCGTGTTGTGGCAATGGCTGGCCCCAAGCGCTTTGTGCCACCTGGGCTCGATGTTGTTCATTTTGCATCGCTTGACCCTGCCCTTGCGCAGATCAAGGAGCTCAAGATCGACACCATCATCCAAACCAACCTCTACGAAAATGAGGAAAAGAATCAAAAAGTGCTTGGTGCCGCACAGGTCAACCATATCCAATACAACTTCATCCCTGGCGAGCCAGAGTTTTATACTGGCAAAAACACCATTGATGTTTTTCTTGGCTACCCAATGATTACCGTTAGTCAAACACCACTTATTGGCTGGGGGGAAATCGCAAAGCGGATTTTCGACACGATTATTTCTGGCATATTGCTCATTGCTCTTGCCCCGCTTTTTATACTCCTTATCATTATGCAAAAGATCTTTAACCCCGGGCCAGCATTTTACATCTCAAAGCGCCTCAGTCGCTACTCCGAGCCAATCCAGCTCATCAAGTTCCGTAGTATGGGCGCACAATATGGCAAGCAAGACGCAGCTGATGAGTTCCGCGCAATGGGCCGCGACGACCTGGCTGAAGAGTATGAAAAAAATCGCAAGGTCGAACACGATCCACGCATCACTCGCTTTGGCAATTTTTTGCGGGCAACATCACTTGACGAATTACCCCAGATTTTCAACGTCTTTCGTGGTGATTTGAGCTTGGTTGGGCCGCGGCCAATTCTACCCCAAGAAGTGAAGTTTAGTTCAGCCCGTACGGCACTCTTGCACAGCGTGAAGTCAGGGGTGACGGGCTTATGGCAGGTATCTGGGCGCTCAAACCTGAGCTTCGATGAGCGGATCGAGCTTGAGCTATTTTATGCCCAAAACTGGAGCTTCTGGCTAGATATCAAGATTCTATTCAAGACGATCGGTGTAGTGCTACGCAAGACGGGTGCAAAATAACACATGGCACTATGCATTGTGAGGCCCGTGTAAGAAAGTAACCTTGATAGGTATCCTCTTTTTAAGTCGCAAATGTACTACTGTATCATCTGGTCACGCACTACCTTGCGTAGCTTAGTCAGAAATAGCGTCTTGTCAAAACGCTGTGCAGTGCGGCGCAAAACTGCAGGGTCAAAGGTTCGTTTCTCGGCCTGCTCAATTGCTTTAGCAACGCTGATGCTCGTCTGCCGGTCGAATAGCACACCCACTTCGGGCGACGTGACAATATCCGTTGTGCCACCACGCGCTAGGCCAATCACTGGCGCACCAGCCGCTAGCGCTTCGACACTGACAATCCCAAAGTCTTCCTCTGCTGGATAGATAAAGCCACGCGCTGTTGTAATGGCCTTCTCATACTCGGCATCGCTCGCATCGCCGAAGCGATCGGTACGGAACTCAACCGTTGGGCCAGCCAGATCAACGAGCCTATTGTGTGCGGGGCCATTACCAAAGACGATCAGCTTCTTGCCAAGCTTCGTTGCTGCTGTGACTGCCAAGTCGTACCGCTTGTATGGCAACTGCCGACCAATCGTCACATAATGATCACCTCGCTTGGCAGCAGGCGTAAACCGGCTTATATCTACCGGTGGATGAATAACTATACTATTTCGATTGTAATATTTCTTAATGCGCTGTTGCGTCTCGGTAGAGTTTGCCAAGAAAACATCGACTTGCCGAGCGGCTTGGAGGTCTAGCTTGCGCTGGTGTGGCACCATGAGTGGCATGAGTGTGCGAATGAGCGGATTGAGATTGCCATAGCCTGGGTCGCGCCGATATTCATCGTAGTGGCTCCAGTAGTATCGTGGTGGTGTGTGGCAGTAGTTGATGATGACCTGGCCAGGCCGTGTCTTCCTCACTTGGTGACCGTGCATGTATGAACTGGTGAGGATGATATCAAACTCACGCAAATCAAGTCGCCGCATCGCTTTTACAGCCAGTGTTGGAAATAGCTTATAATACGTGCGCACCTTGCGTGGGATTTTTTGCAAAAACGACGGCCGAACATCAAGCTCAGCAAAGGCTGGCATTTTGTCCTCATTATACATTGCGGTATAGATCGGCGCATCCGGAAAAGCTTCGTGCATGGCCAACACGACATTCTCGGCACCACCCATTGTTGTCAAGAAGTCGCAGACAATGGCAATTTTGGGTTGTTTACTCATAGTATCAGTGTAGCGCAAAGGAGAGATTTTACCTATACCTTACTCTACCGTCACGCTCTTGGCAAGATTGCGCGGCTGGTCGACGTCGTGCTCCCGCTCCACCGCCATATAGTAAGCAAAAAGCTGTGATATAACATTAAACAAAATTGGCGTGAGGTGCTGCAGCTTAGTTGCAACGCGCACCACTGTCTCGGCAGGGACGCGTTTATCTGTGTCGGTAATGACAATCGCATGGGCACCACGCGCATTCATCTCGATCAAATTACTCTGCGATTTTTCGTACAGCCAGTTGTCCTGCAAATAACACACTTCGAAGAAATGATCGTCGATCAGGGCAATTGGCCCATGCTTGAGCTCGCCTGCCGCATAAGCCTCAGCATGAATATAGCTTACCTCCTTAAGCTTAAGTGCGCCTTCAAGTGCAGCTGGGTAGAGTGTATCGCGACCAATATAGAGCGCATGATTATAGTGAGCATAATTATGTGCGATACTTTTGACACTATCAGCTTGCTTAGCCAGCGTCTTTTCGATCTCGGCTGGTAGCATCTCAAGCTCATTAATAAACTCACCTATCAGTTGCGGGTTTGTTCCCTTGGCTGCTGCAAGCATCAGGCCAAAGATTGTCATTGCGGCCACTTGCGAAGTAAAGGCCTTGGTGCTGGCCACACTGATCTCTGCCCCCACGTGTACATATACCCCACTGTCAACTTCGCGGGCGATCGTGCTCCCCACTGCATTGACGACACCAAGGCACGTCACACCCCGTCGCTTGAGTTCTGTCAGGCAGGCCAATGTATCGGCTGTCTCGCCACTCTGACTCACAATCAGCGCGACGGTGTGCTCGGGGATGTTATATGCTCGGTAGCGTAGCTCACTAGCAATCTCCACGCTCACCGTCACATCATCAGTCAGTTGCTCAATAAAATAACTAGCCTGCATCCCCGCAAAATACGCCGTGCCACAACCCACAATCATCACATGCTTGATCTGTCGCAATGCAGCATCACTCAGGCTTATGCCGCCTAGTCTGGCATAGCGCTGCGCAGCAATCACCCGCCCAGCCAGCGTTGCCGCGAGGCTGGTCGGCTGCTCAAATATTTCTTTGAGGAGAAAGTGGTCGTACCCCTGTTTTTGAATAGCTTGCAAATCCATCTCTAGTGTCTCTACTTGCACATCGACCACTTGTGAATCAGTCGTTTGGAGCTCGAGGCCAGTGCGGGTGCAGCGCCCTACTTCGCCATCGTGCAGATAGACCACTTGGTTGGTATACCCCACCAAGGCTGATGCATCACTGGCAATGTACGTTTCGCCATCGCCCAGCCCAACAATGAGTGGGCTACCCTTGCGGGCCACAATAATCTCATTATGGTCATTCGCTTGGACGACTGCCAAACCATACGTCCCTACCACCATTTTGAGCGCACCTCGCACTGCCGCCAAGAGGTCTGGTGCTTGCTTGTGCAGATAGTCGATGAGCGCTGTCAATACCTCGGTGTCAGTATCACTCTTAAATTCATACTCATGCGCTGCAAGCATCGTCTTGAGCGCCTGATAGTTCTCGATAATGCCGTTATGTACAACGTAGATCTGCCCCACCTGATGTGGGTGGGCATTACGTTTACTCGGTGCACCATGGGTTGCCCAGCGAGTGTGCCCAATACCCACCGTATCAGTCGTCTTGTGGCGAGCTGTTAGCTCATTCAGCGCAGCCACCTTACCCTTTGTTCGGAGGAGTGTTGGCGCAGTATCTTTATCAAGCGTGACGATACCAGCACTATCATATCCGCGATATTCAAGACGCTTGAGCTCCGTCAGCAGCACACCCTGCGCTGGCCGCGTTCCGATATATCCAACTATTCCACACATAGATACTTTCCTTTCCTCTTGTATTATGGCGCTTTGGTCTTTGCCTTCTAGTGTACTCTCATTTTTGAACAATTTTGCGAAAATGTAAAAATTACAATGATTTTTCTCTGTTAATAACTGATGCTATTTTTACATCAATAGCGCTTTAAGTATAAAAAGCTAGAGAAAAAGTGGCAAGATACAAGACCAAGTGTAGCACCCACCTTCAGCTATAATTAAGCGGATATACGCATACTTATAGACGAAGATAACACGATATGTTCGACATTTTTTCGACGAAGGGGTATACTAAGTGGTATGAGTAGAGAAACGATTTTAGTCACTGGTGGCGCTGGATATATTGGCAGCCACACCATTATCGAGCTTATTGCGGCAGGATTTGGCGTCGTCGTTATTGACAACCTTGCCAATGCAAGCCACGAAAGCCTGCGACGTGTCGAAACAATTACCGGTACAACCATTCCATTTGTCGAGGCAGATGTGCGCGACCGATCAGCACTCGATGCGATTTTTACTAAGCATGATATCAGTGCTGTGATTCACTTTGCAGGGCTCAAGGCAGTTGGTGAGTCGGTTGAGAAACCGCTCGAATACTATGACTGCAATCTTAGCTCAACCCTCACCCTCTTAGCTGCAATGCGACAACATGGGGTGCATCGACTTGTTTTCTCAAGCTCTGCGACGGTCTATGGCACACCAGAGTCATTGCCACTCACTGAATCATCACGCACTGGCACCGGTATTACCAATCCATACGGCTGGACGAAATATATGATCGAGCAAATCATTCGTGACTATTGCACGGCACACCCCAACTTCCAAGCGACCATCTTGCGCTACTTCAACCCGATTGGTGCGCATATATCAGGTATGATTGGCGAAGATCCAAATGGCATCCCTAATAATCTCTTGCCCTATGTTGCACAAGTTGCGGTTGGAAAATTGCAAAGTGTTGGTGTATTTGGTGATGACTACGACACGCCTGATGGTACCGGTGTGCGCGACTACATTCACGTTGTTGACCTCGCTAAAGGGCATGTGGCTGCTTTATCTCACATGCAGCATGGCGAGCACTCCTATAACCTTGGTACTGGCCATGGCACTTCCGTCCTGGAAATCATTAGAGCCTTTGGCAAAGCGTGCAAGCGTGGCATTCCATACGAGATAAAACCACGCCGCGCTGGTGATATTGCAGCCTGCTATGCCGACTGCAGCAAGGCACAGCAAGAGCTTGGTTGGCAGGCAGAGCTGTCGATTGAGCAAGCCTGTGAAGACTCTTGGCGCTGGCAATCTCATAACCCAAATGGGTATAAGAGTTAAGTTTAGATAATACCCCTAGGGGGTATTTTGCAATGAACATAATATGTGCTGTGTTCAAATTGAGTATGATATTTGTTCATTCAATAATTTTATTGTTCAAAGCATAGGCCTCTTGCTATGTGTTTTTTCAACTCTGAGTAATAAATGTATACAAACTATTGTTGCCTGTAGAGTTAATCTATTAGAAATAATAAACAGCCCATAGATATTGGGCTGTTTTGTTACTGCAAAAAATAGCAATGTCCGGTTTAGACACCTCCTATTCTTGACCAGTTGCCTGGTTGATCCGAGTTGAGGAATCTGGCTTGCCTTCGCCGGCGTCAAAACGCATTTCGATGTTGTACTTTTTACACACTTCTGCTTCAGGAATAGCCTTTTCGGTGTCACGATCACCACCGTTTGCAAAAATAAGTTGGTCGCCTGGGTACTGACCAGCTACCATCTCGAGTGACTTGATCTGCGTTGGATCTTCGTCGATCGATAGAATCACTTGGTCGACACCTTTGAGAGCGCGCATGAGACGCAGACGATTGCTTTCGTTGAGGATAATTTTGCCTTTTTTCAGCAACTGCTGCTTGTCGTTGTTGACAATAACAATCAGTTTGTCACCCATCGCGGCAGCTGCTTCGATCATATCGATATGTCCGCCATGGAGCGGGTTAAAATAACCACTGACAATTACTACTCGCATTATTATATCTCCTTGTTGTTTATCGTTAGAAAGCTTCTGTTGCTATATTATACCATTACTCTTGTATATCTCGACACCATCCCCTATTTCACGCTATAATACAGCTATGACAAAATTGCTTATCACCGGTGGTGCGGGGTTCATTGGCTCGAACTTCGTGCATTATACCGTTCATCACAAGCCGGAATATGAAATCACTGTCGTCGATAAGATGACGTATGCTGCGAACCCGCACAACCTCGACGGGGTGCGCGAGCAGATCAACTTCGTGCAGGGTGATATTTGCGATGCTGAGCTGATGGATCGCTTGATTGCCGAGACGGATATTGTCGTCCACTTTGCGGCAGAGAGCCACAACGACAACTCGCTGCGTGACCCAAAGCCCTTCCTCGACACCAACGTGTATGGCACGTACACTATTTTGCAAGCAGTGCGCAACCATGACAAGCGTCTCCACCACATTAGCACCGATGAAGTGTTTGGCGATCTAGCACTGGACGATCCAAACCGCTTTACTGAGGAGACGCCATACAACCCATCTAGCCCCTACTCGAGCACCAAGGCGTCGAGCGATATGCTGGTGCGCGCCTGGATTCGCAGCTTTGGCGTGAAGGCGACGATTAGCAACTGCTCTAATAACTACGGCCCTCGCCAGCACATCGAGAAATTTATCCCGCGGCAAATCACTAACATTCTGAGCGACATCAAACCAAAGCTCTATGGCACTGGCGAGCAGGTACGTGATTGGATTCACGTTGACGACCATAACTCAGCAGTGCACTTGATTCTCGAAAAAGGCACGCTGGGCGACACCTACATTATTGGTGCAGACAACGACCACGTCAATAACAAAATGGTGATTGAGCTAATTTGTGAGCTAATGGGCAAAGGTAAGGATTGGTATGAGCACGTCAATGATCGCCCCGGCCATGACATGCGCTACGCAATGGACTCAAGCAAACTGCGCCGCGAGCTCGGCTGGCAGCCACAATATACCGACCAAGATGGCATGGCTAACGGCCTACGCCAAACCATTGAGTGGTACACTACCAACCGCGACTGGTGGCAAGCCCAAAAAGCCGCTGTAGAAGCAACCTACGCGAAGCAAGGACAATAAGCCAATGCCCGATATCCCCAGCAAAACTCGCGTGAGCAGCAAGATCGCCTACCAAAACCCGTGGATCACCATCCACGAAGACCAAACACGCGACCGTGCAGGCAACCTGGGGGTATATGGCTATATGGAGTCGCGAAACTCGTGCATGATCGTCGCTGTCGACGAGCATGAGCGAATCTACCTGGTGCGCGGCTTCCGTTATCCATCACAGAGTTTTGGCTGGGAATTGCCTGGTGGCGGTGGTGATGGTGAAGATCTGCTCACCGCCTCCAAGCGTGAGCTAGAGGAAGAGACTGGCATCGTTGCCCAGTCGTGGGAGAAGCTCGGTGAAGCATATGTATGCAACGGCCTAATGACAGAGAAAATGGCGGTGTGTTTGGCACAAGACCTATCTTTTGGCGGCAACAAAGAACAGTCGGATGAAGTATTTAGCGATATGCGATTCTTCACCCATGAGGAAATTGACCGGCTTATTACCCAAGGCGATATCAACGACTGCCAGACACTAGCTGGCCTCCATTATTATCATATATGGCGAAAGGAGAACGCATGAATTTCGACCCATCAAGCTACAACGACCTTACCGTGACTGAATCGCCAATTCCAGGGCTATTCGTCATCAAGCTGCCTGTCCATGGTGACAACCGTGGGTGGTTTAAAGAAAATTATCAAAAGGAGAAGATGGAAGCGCTGGGGCTACCTGCCTTTACCATTGTACAAAACAATATTAGCTTTAATGACAAAGCTGGTGCAACACGTGGGCTACACGCCGAGCCCTGGAATAAGTTCATTAGTACCGCGAATGGCCGCGTGTTTGGTGCGTGGTGCGACGTGCGCCAAGGCCCAACCTTTGGCCAGACATTCTCTGTAGAAATTAATCCTGGCACAGCGGTATTTGTACCCAAGGGTGTAGCAAATGGCTACCAAACGCTAGATGATAATGTGGCATATACCTACCTAGTTGATGCCCATTGGTCACCAGATGCGCAGTATACCTTTGTTAATCTCTTTGACCCAGCGCTGGATATTGCGTGGCCGCTCAGCAAAGACCAAGCGATTATCTCTGACAAAGATGCTGCGCACCCTCTCCTGCGCGACGTACAGCCAATGGAATTATAAGACGAAAGGAATCTTGCAATGACAGATCACACCTCTACCCTCATCATTGGTGCCAACGGGCAATTGGCCAAGGCAATGCAACAGCAATACCCCGATGCTCGGGCGGTCGGGCATAATGAGCTTGACCTCTGTAGCGCAGCAGCTATTGCACACTTCGACTGGTCTGGCGTTAAGACGATCATCAACACTGCCGCTTACACCAATGTTGACGGCGCAGAAACATCGGAGGGCCGCGCAGCAGCCTGGCGCATTAATGCCCAAGCGGTGGGACAGCTTGCTCGTATCTGCTCTGAGCGAGACATCACCTTAGTTCATGTGTCGAGCGATTATGTCTTTGACGGCGAGACAGCGCCGCACACCGAGGATGAACCATTTAGCCCCCTAAGTGTCTATGGTGCATCCAAGGCAGCGGGCGATATTGCTGCCAGCACCACACCGCGGCACTATATTATCCGCACCAGCTGGGTGATCGGCGATGGTAAAAACTTTGTGACAACAATGCTTGGTCTAGCCGCAAAAAATATCGCACCAACAGTGGTGGCAGACCAAATTGGCCGTCTGAGCTTCACACCAGAGATTGCTCGGGCGATTGACCACCTAGTAGAGAACAAGGCACCATACAGCACCTACAATGTGACAAATAGCGGCTCACTGGCAAGCTGGGCAAATATCACGCGGCAGATCTTTGCCTTGGCGGGGCGTGATGACTTACCAGTGACAGACACGACTACCGCCGACTATTTTGCTAATAAACCTGGCGTCGCACCACGACCACTCAATAGCGACCTCAGCCTTGATAAACTCCATGCGACCGGCTTCATCAGCCAAGACTGGCGTGAGGCACTACGCGAATATGTTACTCTAAATACTCATTAAAGTAGTCCTTGGCTATTTGTCATAGCTTTTAGGTTATCATCTCACGACGTGAATAATTTTGTTTGACTTCGCGTATTATCTAGAGTGACTAACTCTTTGCACACTGTTATATATTCCCATTATCTTCGGTATTATGGTACTATTACTTTATCTGGTATGATAAGTATATAGTTAGAACATAAGGAGTTTTACGTATGAAAGGTATTATTTTGGCAGGTGGTTCGGGTTCACGCCTGTGGCCAATCACTAAGGCAATTAGCAAACAGCTGATGCCCATCTATGACAAGCCAATGATCTATTACCCTCTCACCACGCTGATGCAAGCAGGGATTCGCGACATCCTCATCATCACGACGCCAGACGACCAAGCAGGCTTCCAGCGTTTACTTGGTGATGGTGTGCAGTGGGGTATTAATCTGCAATATGCCATTCAGCCCAGCCCCGATGGCTTGGCGCAAGCGTTTATCATTGGTGAGGAATTTATTGGTAACGACAAGGTGGCACTCGTCTTGGGTGACAACATATTCTACGGCGCAGCGCTCGATGACTCACTGCGTGCCTGCACCGACCCAGACGGTGGTGTGGTCTTTGCTTACAAAGTATCTGACCCAGAGCGGTATGGCGTCGTAGCCTTTGATGATGACAACCACGCGGTATCGATCGAAGAAAAGCCCGCCCAACCTAAGTCGAACTTTGCGGTAGTGGGGCTCTATTTCTACGACAATGATGTGGTAGAAATTGCGAAGAATGTCCAGCCAAGCGACCGTGGCGAGTTAGAAATTACCTCTGTAAATGCTGAGTATTTGCGCCGTGGCAAACTAAAGGTCCAGACACTGGACAATGGCGATGTGTGGCTTGATACTGGGACAATTAGCAGCCTGACCGACGCCGAGGATTTTGTACGTGTTGTGCAAAACCGTACTGGCCAAGTCGTTGGCAGCCCTGAAAAGATTGCGCATACCAACGGTTGGATCACCGACGAGCAGCTTGCCAAGCTTGCTGCACCACTAAAAAAATCAGGCTACGGAAATTACCTCTCGGCGTAGTATAATAATACCAATATGAAAACGAATACCAAGACAGTCTGTGTGATCGTCCCAGCCTATAACGAAGCGACGGTCATCAAGGACGTGATCAAACAATCCAAGCGAGTCTTCGCCAAAGCTAAGGCAGCTGGCTATATGATCGACGTTGTGCTGATAAATGATGGATCGAAGGATGACACGCTCACCCAAGCCAAAAAAGGTGGTGCCATTACGATCGATCATATCCTTAACTCTGGTGCAGGCGGCGCAACTTTAACTGGCCTATCGTACGCTCGGCAGCATGGCTATGACATCGCTGCGACGATGGACGCCGATGGTCAGCATGCGCCGGAGGATGTGTTGGCGGGTATCACGCAGATCGATGAGCGCCAGGCAGATTTACTCATTGGCAGTCGTCTCATTGATAGCACCGGCATGTCTAAGACGAAGGTTCTCGGTAACAAAGGCTTGAGTTTGATCACTAAGCTCTTATTTGGCATTAATGTGACAGATTCACAATCTGGCCTGCGTATTTATTCGCGCCAGGCCATTGATAATTTAGACTGGAAGTCGACTGGTTATGAATTTTGCTCGGAGATGATCTGGCGTGCCAAGCAAGCGGGGATGACAATTGGTGAATACCCCATCAAGGCAATATACACCGACTATTCCCGTGCCAAAGGCCAAAACAACTGGAATGCTATCAATATCGTCAAACGCTTATTCAAACAACGCTTAACGGAGCTCTTCGAATGAGATATTTTGCCCTTGTCTTGCTCAATGTGCCAATTATTCTCCTGGCGCTCGTCAACATCATCACCCAATACAAACTAAACAAAATCACCGTCACTCGCTTACGCCACCAGGTGGTGATGTGGCTGGTGGTGATGGCAGTGCTGCTGAGCTGCTTCCCGCTGTATAATATTTCGATTGGCCACCCACCGTTTGATTCGTCAGAGTTGAGCTTGTTTGACATTGTCCAGACGACAGCGATCGTGTTACTCTTCTACATCGTCAACACGCAGCGCCAGCGGATCGACCAAAACGAACGCCGCGTGCGCGACCTCCATCAAGAATTGTCAATTAAACTCTCGACTCATGACAAAAAATAAATCACTCGATATCGTCATCCCCTACTGGGGCGAATTCGCCTTACTCAAAGAAGCGGTTGACTCTGTCTTGACTCAGACAAGCGACGATTGGCACCTGACCATTCTTGATGACCACTACCCATCGACCGAAGCACGCGATTATTACACAAAACTCGCCGACCCACGCATCACCTATATCCGACACAAGAAAAACCTCGGCATTACCAACAACTTCAACTTTGCCGTCCAGTATGTAACGGCACCGCACTGTATGATTGTGGGGTGTGATGATCGGCTTTTGCCAGAGTGCGTAGCAGTGGCATTGCAGACAATTGGCGAGGCGGATTTTTATCAGCCAGGGGTGCAAGTGATTAATGACAAGGGTCAGCTATATCTCCCACTGGTTGACCGTGTTAAGCGATTTTTGCAGCCTCGTAAATCAGGGCTTTGCTCAGGCGAAAAACTTGCAACGTCTCTGAGTCATGGCGACTGGCTCTACTTCCCATCGATCGTCTGGAAGACAGCGACGCTCAAGCGGTATTCCTTTGATGCAACATATACTATTTTAGAGGATCTTGTTTTGGTGTTTGATTTCATTCTTGATGGCGCAGTGCTTGCTTTTGATCAGACTGAGACATTCCAATACCGGCGCTTTGCCCAGTCGCTCTCAAGCAAAGAAAAGTCAAAGGATGGCGTGCGCTTTGCAGAAGAAAATGCAGTATATACTAGCTATGCTCAGCGCTTCGCATCGGTTGGCTGGCATAAAGCTGCTCGGGCAGCGCGACTCCATATTACATCGCGCATCCATCAGTTGTTGTCGTAGTTAATGGAATTTGAATAGCTATAAGTCCTATAAAATTAGGAGCTTTTTTGTGAGTAAATCATTAACTCTTTACTCTTGCACTACTATTATAGTAAAACTTGAAGATGATATTCATGAGCAGTAATTCGTTTATTTTCTCTGTTAACTAATCCTGTCCCATTATAGATGAGATTATGGATGTAAACTATTTTTCATTTTTATAAAACACTCCGACTAAACGTTGCAAGGGTTTAAAAAGAGCGTGCGTCTTGAATAAGATAAAGATGCGACAAGAGCGTGAGAAATTTGAGTTCTTCTATATCAAGAAATATTACTCCTTTGTGCTGCACGAAAAACCGGCTCAGTTTCCTCGAGCCGGTTTGTTTCATTATATACTCTACCTCACGTTTGCTTCAGTAGTCTCGGTTTTTTCTTTATCGACCTCGGCAAATTTGCGCTCCACTGCCATGATGTATAGCTGCATAAAGATTGGGCGAGGTAAGACATCATACAGATACCACACCAGTGTTTTCTTAGCGTGTGGGAGCTCGGTGTTTTTCCACGGAGTGAGTGCAAAATACTTTTGCCACAGCAGCCGGTTGGGGTGCTTGTTGCCAACTTCCCACGGTTTACCCTGAATGCCATAGAGCGAGTGAATAATCTTGGGACTGTAATAGTTGGTCATAATCTCGTCGTAACTATAGAAATACGGCTGCTTAAGATTATTAATGCGCAGCAGATCTTGCGGCCGATACGCATAAAACGCACTAGAGAAATTATAGGTGATATCGAGCGTCTTGATCTGCCCGCGGAACATAACATTACAGAGGTCTTGATCGGCAATGACGTAGTCACTTTTCTTCGACAGATGCTCGACAACTTGGCTCGATACATCATCTTTGAGCCATTTTTTGTGATTGATAAGCATGATACCACAGTTATAGTAACCATCGGTGGGCTGGAGGCCAATTGTTGCTTTGTGCTGATTGGTGAGGGTGTCGTAGGCCAGTGCCATGATATTTTTCTCAAAATCAAGCTCCAGCAAGCCATCAAGCGAACTGGTGATGATCGTGTGTGGGTTGAGGTAGAGCACACGATCGGTTTTGATCTCAAGATCGGCTAGTGCTAGCATCTTGAGCCACGTCACATACACACCATGCCACGGCTTGACGCCAAGCTTCTGCAATTTCTTGTGGTACGCGTTAGGATTGATGAATGTCAAATAGGCATTGGGGTATTTTTCAACCAACTTCTTAAGGCGGTCTTTGCTTTGCTTGCTTAGCTTATACCCACAATAAAAAATATGAATCTCGTCGAGCGTCTTGTTGTTCTCAAGCAATGATGCGATCGAAATCGCACTGACAACTGCATAGTTATCGTCACTTTGATACAAGACGTTTAAGATTTTCTTTTTGACTCTGGGCATGGCCTGCCTCTCTCCTTTATTCCACCGCTGCTATGTTTTTTACGTAGTTTTCCAGTAATGGCTGGTAGCTCTCACTGATGAATCCGGTGTTGTGCAACTTCGACAAATTCATATCACTATACATTGGTCGAGGTGCAAACGGAATCTTGTCTTTACTATACTCTTGTGTTGACACTTTTACAACCCTATCGCGATCGTGCCCTGCATATTCGAAGATATCCTCGGCAAGCTCTGCCCACGACTTGATTGGTCCGGAGTTAGAAACGTGATACAAACCATACTCAGCCTTGGTGTCTATCAAATGCTTGGTGGCACGCGCAATCTCCGATGCAAAGGTTGGCCGACCATATTGATCATCCACAACCTTGGGATTAATGCGCATGTCAGCCAGGCGCTTCATCGTCCGTGGGAAGTTGTGCCCATCACCAATCACCCACGAAACACGTAGCACATAATGACGTGGTGCAAGGCTAACCAGCAGATCCCCTGCTGCCTTGACATCACCATAGACCGACAGTGGTGAGAGTGACTCATCCTCACCGTGGTTTTTGTTAGTCCCATCAAAGACATAGTCGGATGAGTAGTGCACCAGTGTAATGTCATGCTCCAGTGCTACCTTGACGAGGTTGCGCGGGCCAACGGCATTGACCTGCCAGGCTTTGGTGCGGCCCTCAATCGTTTCTGACCCATCGGCATTGACGAACGCCGCCGCGTTGATAATGACATCCACACCCGACCAATCATACCCAAGCACCTGCTCTTCATCAGCGATGTCGAGCTGCTGGTGGCCCAGCGCTGTCGCCTTTGGATATACCTCCTGGAGCGCCCGCCCCACTTGGCCATTACAACCCAATATTACAATCCCCTTGCTCATATACCCTCCTTTGTTTCCGCTATTATAGCACAGTTAGCGTAAGCTTTTTGAAATATATGAAATCGTATGGTCGATGTGAGACAAAAAATACACTGAATCAATTGTAATGATCGATTTTATCCCAGCATATGAGGTCAGTATCTCATAGACTCAATACTTTTAATACTTCATCGGAGGGAGTGTGGGGAGGTAGAAATTATCCACTCCTACTACACAGCCATAGAGCGCAGTTGTCGGCGATAAACTGCCGCGAGTAGCGCCGCTTGGATGATGCCTGCCACCATAAAACACAGCACGCTGCCCAGCATCGCATAGTGCTGCACCACGCTATATGACACGACTGTGAGTACGATATTACTCAGCAAGAGTATATAGAACTGCCCCTTAAATTCGCGCAGCACGGTGAGGATATTGATATAAATCGATACCAGCGCATTAGCCACCGCTCCCACTACCATGATGAGCAGCTCAGTACGATAATCAGTAATGCGTGCATTAAAAATGAGAGTAAGAAGCGGTGCCCCAACTAGCCAGGTTGCAATCAGTGTCAGCGCACTAATACCCAAGACAATCAGGATAATTTTGCTCACCAAAGCGTGGAACTCAGGGCGCTTTTGCTGATGATAGAGCTCTGACAGCTGCACAATATTGGGCTGAATAATGAAGGTAATAAATAGCGAGAGTAAGGTAATAGGCATAGCCATAATACCAAAATAAGCGATCTCGTGCGTGTGGAATGTATCGAGAAAATAGCGCGGAATATTAAGCGAAAACATCGTCAAAAATGTGGTAAGGAACACTGGTGCGCAGCGCCGCATGATCATACCAACATGGCGCAGCTTAGGCACGAGATGGTCGATATGAAGCTGAATGGATTCATACCGCTGTACCTGTCGCCAATCGTACAACACAAGCACAAGGGCATTGACTATCACAATTGCTATTACCCCCCATAGCACACTGTGCACAAGCATATCGACGAGTAAAAATGCTCCAAAACCACCCACTGCCTTAATAGTAAGCGAATAGCCAACAACATAGAGCCTGTGATGGATTTGCAGCACACCATAGAGTGCATCGGCTACTGCCTCCAGCGCCTTGAAGAGTACGAGCGCGATGATGATACTCGACTTAACGACATCATAGTGATTTGCCACGCAAAACAGCACCGCACCCACCATCATCACGATCGACGTCACGAGTTTGACGGCAAGATAGCTGCTACTACTAAACTCTTTGCGCACATCCGACACCTGATAAGTACGCCCACCCCACAAACCAATCGCCCAAAACACTACCGAGAGCGATAGCGCAAAGGAAAAAATCCCCGAGTCAGCAATGCCATTAAGCCGCGTAATAAGCAGCAGGAGCGCTGGCGAGATGGCGCTTTGCAAAAAGGAGCCGATGGAATTCCAGATATAATTTTTAGATTGCATAATCTTATTTAGTATACCACTGGTTGGTTATTTCTCGCGATTTAGACCATAATTTGCTCTGTTGTGATTTGTGCTCTATAATCAGGCGTGTTATGAAGAAATATTGGGCATTATTCGAATCATTTATTGCACGGCCAGAGCGAGTCTTTCTTTCGCTGTGTTTGTTGTTTGGCTTATTGTCGGCGTTTTTTGTGCCGCAGCTATCGGTGAGTGATGAGAATATGCACTATTTGCGGGCCTATGCGCTGGCTGACGGTCGCTTAGAATCCAAGCGCTGCACCTACCCAGCGGATGTTAATGGCCGGGCATCGTCGGTGTATCATGGCAATATCAGCGCTGATTATTCGCACCCCATCAACCGCTCAGATCTCAAGACAACAAGCAAGTGCAACAGTGCTGTGGGCTACGCACCCATTATGCATGCGCCGCAAACGCTTGGTATTTTCATCGCTAATCTCTTCAATGGGTCGACGGGCCTGACGATCCTCTTTGGGCGGATCGCCAACTTGCTGTTCTATGCGCTGAGTGTATTTTTCATTATCAAGTGGGTGCGGATTGGCAAGTGGGTTTTTGTGGTGGTGGGGCTGTTACCACTAATGGTTCATCTCGCCGCTTCGCTCTCGAGCGATGTGATGACAAACGTGGCGACATTCCTCATTACCGCCATAACACTCAATCTCTACACCCAAGAAACACCGATCCGCCGCCGGCAAGTTGCTGGCCTCTTGGCTATAGCGGCACTACTAGCACTAACCAAGGCGGTTAATGGCCTGCTGCTCTTCCCGCTGCTGTTTTTGCCAGGTCGACTCTTTATCCCAAACACCAAGCTGCCCAAGCTGCCATCACTTTTCAAGAAGCTCCCCTTCAACCTGCATAAGTGGGCGCTGATCGCGGGCGCTGGCATTGTATCGCTGGCGGCACTACTCATCTGGCAAAAGATCTATGATGGTGCGCTCCTTTCATCTGGCGCAGCCGATAATCCGCTGCATCATAATCCACTTAGGTTTATCCGCATCCTCTTTAATACCTATATCAATCCAAATATTGGCTACACCGATATCGTAGTACGTGGTAGTGTGGGCGACTTCTCAAGCTTCAAATATCACCTGCCGCTCTTTGTTTTGATTCCACTCTTTCTACTGGTCTTTCTTGCACTCATCAAGCGTGATAAGGCTGAGGAACAAGCACTAGCGCCAGCTGCTGGTCGATTAGCCGTGGCCAACCTCACCACTGTTGCTGTCTTTATTGTGGCGGTTTCATACGCGATGTATACCGCCTGGGCGCTGCTACCAATTCGCTTTGGTGCTGGTGCATACTACGCCGATGGAGTGCAGGGGCGTTACTTTACGGCACTACTCGTGCTACTCATCCCCTGTGGGGTGTGGCTGCGCAAGTATGTTTGGTTCAACACTGCCTCAGCTAAGGTGTTTCACTCCCTTATATTCTTTGGCTGCGGGGCAATTTTGCTGTACTATACCTTTGGCACCTACTGGGCTTACCACGCGCCGATACCGGTACCACCGGTGGCATAAGAGAAAATTTCGGTGCTAGCATTAGGGGGTTGATGTTTATAGAGAAGCAGTACTCTTTGTGGTGTCTTGAATGAGAGGGTGATACAAACAGAGCGATACGAGAATTGGTAAGGTTCTGATATGCCATTGAGAAGATAGGATTATATAAGGATTTTTTGATATTCTATCTTCCACCTTCCCCTTTCATGACGCTTATGCTATAGTGACATGGAACACTAATAGCACAAGCATTATGAAATTATTACGTACTCTATCCAAAAAACGTCTCACGCTCATCATTAGTATTGGCATTGCGCTCATCACCGCCGGCAGCTATGGTGCCTATATCGCAACGCGCCCCGCCTCGCTACCACCCCTGTCAGACGAGCCAACGCCAGCCCAAAAACAAACACAGCACAAGACCGATGCCGCCACGAAAGAATCATTTTTAGACAGCAACACAAACCACGACACGAACACTACCAAAGACACCTCACAGCAGCGCACCACCCAGGCTCAGCCCGCGCCAGTCCCAACCTCAGCGAAGCATATTGAGCTCTCTGCTGAGCAGTCAGGCGAAACGGTCATTGTGACTACTAAGCTGAGAGAACAAGGTTTTTCCTCTGGCCAGTGCGTGCTGACGATCACTAGTAGCGAGCAGCGCTCCGAGCAGCACGCTGCCATCATCTACCAACCAGAATACTCCACCTGTGCTGGCTTCTCTGTGCCCGCCCGATCATTACCCAAAGGTATGTGGCATATCTCTCTCGCTGTCACGCCGCTTGGTGGCAAGGCACTCACGAAGACACTTGATAAGGAGATTCGCTAGATGATGGCTCAATCATACTCCACTACTCGTCTCTTCTCGACATATTGGCGATATATCCTTGCTGGTGTTTTATGTGTGAGTTTATTTGCTGCAACCATCCTCTCCCGCCCAGCCCAAGCAGTGACGGCAGCCGATTGGCGGGCGGGCAATATCGTTGATGATTTGCTCTTTACTAATAGCGACGATATGTCAGTGGCAGATATTCAGGCGTTTCTCAATAGCCTCAACCCACAATGCGACACCTATGGCCGGCAGCCTGCTGCCGAACACGGCCGGCGCGATATCAGCCGAGCACAGTATGCCGCCGCTCGAGGTTGGCATGGGCCACCATATGTCTGCCTCAAGGACTATTATGAAGTGCCTAAATACACACCGGGCAATTACATCCCTGCCAATAACTTTGGTGGAGCGATCCCGGCTGGAGCAGTCAGTGCCGCGCAGATTATCTATGATGCTGCCAAGCAGAACAATCTCAACCCTAAAGTCTTGCTGGTGAAAATCGCCACCGAGTCGGCTGGCCCGCTCACCTCTGACACTTGGCCACTCCAGAAACAATACACTTATGCCATGGGCTCACACTGCCCCGATAGTGGCCCGGGTGGCAGTGCCAATTGCGATCGCAACTATGCTGGCTTCTCGATGCAAGTTGCCTCAGGAGCACAACTCATCCGCTGGTATCTGGATAGTATGCAACAACCGTGGTGGTCGTACAAAAAGCCGTTTGCGACCAATCGTATCCTGTGGAATGTGGTGCAGCGAGGCTGCGGCGCTGGCGATGTATATATCGAGAGCAAGGCCACAGCGGCACTCTACACCTACACACCCTACCAACCCAATCAAGCAGCCCTGGCTAATATGTATGGTTTAGGCGATCATTGCAGCGCCTATGGCAATCGCAACTTCTGGCGGGTATGGAACGACTGGTTTGGCTCGACCCAGCATAGCCGACCACTCATCAGTTTCCGATCGCACAGCAGCTACATCGGCTGGACAGGGGTGATTCATAATCGTGGCATTACAGGCGTCACTGGCCAAAGCAAGGCAATGCAAGCTCTCACAATCGATGGTGAGGTAACTTATACCTCATACAGTAACGAGCGCGGTTGGCAGCCCTCTGTGCAGGGCAGTATGCAATCGGGTACAACAGGGCTTGGCCGGCCAATCACTGCCGTCAAGATCCAGCCAACTGGTACTCTGGCCCAGGCGTACGACATCTACTATCGCGCCCACGTGAGCTACATTGGCTGGATGGGCTGGGCTAAGAATGGTGAAGTGGCTGGTGTGACTGGCGGAGCTAACAATGCTATCGAGGCGATTGAGATAAAGTTGGTGCGCAAAGGAACACCCGCGCCTGAATCATCCGGAGCAGCGTATAAAAATATCGCGGCGCATGGCGACCCATCACCCCTCAAGCTCTCACTCAGCTCACACGTGGGCATGGTGGGCTGGCAGCCAGAAGTGCGCGATGAGATGATGAGCGGTACCACTGGCCAGAGCCGCCGTATCGAAGCCATCAAAGCATCGCTCCACAACACAACGGGCCTGCCAGGCAATATCCAATATTCATCACATGTCAGCTACGTCGGTTGGCAAGATTGGAAACAAGCGGGCGACGTATCCGGCACCACAGGGCAATTCCGCTCCATCGAGGCAGTCCGCTTCTTACTCACCGGCAAACTTGCCACTGCATACGACATCTGGTACCGAGGTTACTCGCAATACGTCGGCTGGATGGGTTGGGCTAAGAATGGCCAACCAGCTGGTTCGACCGGTGCTTACCGGCAGCTCGAAGCACTAGAGGTGCGCCTTGTGCCGAAGCATACACTCAGCTTGCCTGGCGGTGCCTTTTATAACCCAACCAATACTGCTGTGCCCGATCTCTACCAACTGAGCTACGCTGCCCATGTAGGATACATCGGCTGGATGCCCGATGTGTCATACCCCATTATGGCTGGCACCACTGGCAAATCACGCTACCTCGAGGCAATCCGTCTTGGCAAAGCCGTATCGCTGCGCGATGGTTCACCCATCACCATCCAGTGCGAAGCAAAAACTGCTGGCCAGTGGCTCCCATCAGTCACGCTCTCATCATCGCAGCCTTGTGGTACGACTGGCCAGAGCAAAGCGCTCGAAGCTCTCAAGCTTAGCCTTAGCCCCATCGACGCCACTCGCTACGATATTTATTACAACACTCACCTCTCCTGGGTAGGTTGGCAGGGCTGGAAAAAGAACGGCGAGGTTGCCGGCGACCGACCCGGCTCACAGGTCGAAGCAGTGATGATTAAGCTCGTCGAGAAGAGTGAGTGATCAACATATAAAACACTCCTCCCATATCTGTGGGAGGAGTGTCATACATTATAACAAGACAACAACTTTATTTGTAAATTGCTGCCACTTTCTCTTCAATATTCTTCCATTGATAATCGTTGGCGGTTTGGCGGCCACCAGCGATGAGTTTGTCACGCAGTGCTTTGTCTGCCACCAGGCGCTCTACCGCTGCGACACCAGCCGCTATATCACCCTGTTGGTAGAGGAGGCAGTTTTCGCCATCCTTGAGGTATTCCACATTGCCGCCATTGGGCACTACCACTGAGAGGCCACCGGTTGCCATCATCTCAAGTGGTGGGTAGGAGAAGCTCTCGAGGATGCTCGTTTTGATGAGAATGTCACAGCTAGCGTATACTTCGCCGACCTTCTCGGGCGCAATGCGATTGTAGAATGTATCGACGCGGTACCAGTCCTTGGGCTCTTTGCGGTACGATAAGTATGAAATTTCATACTTCGCAGGGTCGAGTTGGTTGATAATACGGAAGGCTTCGTCGGTGTTCTTATACTCGCTCTTACTATCGCCCTCAACGAGGATTTTTATCTTGCGACCACTGTCAAAATCACGCTCGCGGTATGGATAATACTCGATATCGATGCCGTTCGAGACATACTTCGCATCCTTGCCAAACATATCTTTAAGCCACTTCTGGCACCAGAGCGACATTGTTACGTAGCGCACACCCGACTGGTCACAGTATGATGCGTTCGCCGCGAAGCGTGGCCCACCCGTGCCGGGGATATAAAAATCAGTCTCGAAGTTTTGGACGAAGTAGAGCCTATTGCGTACATTGGGGTGCTTTTTGATAATCTCTACCGTCGACCACAGTGTCGCCACTTGCGTGTCAAAGAAGGCCTCTATCTTCGTCTTATGCGCTGTAATAACATTGAAGCCTGGCAATTCAGAGCGGTATTGGTAGGTCTTTTTGGCTTGCTTAAGGGCATGTTTACTTACTGAATCGATCAGTGTTACATCCCAGCCCGCCTTGCGAAGAATGTCAGCGTGTTTGACGGCAACGATCACTCCACCCGAGATATCCGTTGAAGGCAAAACAAAGCCAATATTGCGCGCTAAGCGCTTCCGTATAAACGATGCAAGCGTGTAGCCAGTGTAGACCGTCGAATAATCATTGGTGGCAATCTTGTGCGCATTCTCGCCCAGCTGGGTGCGTAGTGCTTTGTCGGTAATAAGGCGATCGAGCGCTGTGTACCAATCGTTATCTGCACCAACCAAGAGACCCGTCTCGCCGTCCTTCACTTGCTCGGCAAAGGCCCCCACCTGACTCGCCACCGTCGGCACCTTAACGAGACCGGCCTCGAGCCATTTGTTCTCAGACTTCGCCCGGTTAAAGATCGTATCGACCAGTGGTGCAAGAATAATATCGCAGTCCACCATCACCTTAGGCAACTCCCGCCAATCGACAAAGCCCGACGTCATCACCCGCTCTTTATACGGCTCGAGCGCCGTCGGCACATCAAGAATACCAGCAATCTTGAGGTGGAGCTGCGGATACGTATCAAACAGCCGAATCAAGTCTGGAATCACCAGCTCAAAGTCCTCATTGTGCGTAATACTCCCACTAAAGTACCCGATGATAATTTTGTCTGCATCTTTGGCGATCTTCCCCTCAGCCAAATCTTCCAGCGCCATGTTAGACGTCTTGATCATCTCATCAGAGGCAGCATTGCGGTTAATCAGTACATCACCGGTGGTGTACTTTTGTAGCTCATCGCGCAGTTGCGTTGTAGTCGTCACAACGTGGTCGCAGAGCTTAAGTGTCTCACGCATGCGGTTCACCCCATCGTCATAGAGCTGCTTATCGGCCTGGTTCATCTGCTGGACGTATTTGATACCGTCGGTGTACGTTTGATCAATGACAAGATCATCGATATCAAAGAAGCAGGTCTTGTTGAAGAACTTTGCTTGCTTGATAAACTCCCGCACCGTCTCTGTCACTGGGCAGCGGAAGAAGACGAAGCCACGATAATACTTGAGGTCATCCAGCGAGAGTCGATCATAAAACACACTCTCCACCGTTAGCCCCTGCGACATCAACTGCTCCATTTGGTGTGCCACGCGGTAGCGCTCAGGGTGTGGCAAGGTGCAACCGTTGATAAAGAGGATATCCTTGTAATACTTCTGTTTACGCTCGGGGAATTTACGATAATAGGCATACTTCGTGGCGCGCTTACCAAAGCCAATCATTCCATCGTCTTTGATAATCTTCATGCTTTTCTTGGCGGCTTTGTGTACTTTACCGATCATACGTCCTCCTCTGGCGTTACGTGCGGGTTATATAGTGTGTTGTATCCTTTACCACAGAGTGCAGCAGTTATCTGAGCACTGGTAAGCGGTGTATCTGGTGCAAGGGCGGTAAGTTTGGTGCGCGCCACTACCACTGTTGGTGCGTCGATAATACCAAGATTATAGCGGGCTGTCAAGTAGATGTGTTTGGTAAATGAACGCCGACTGAGCTGCTGAAGCAGATCCACCACCGATGGTTGCAAAATCGACGACAAATTTGCAATCACCTGCTGCTCATCAATAATTTGCGGCACCACTGCACCAATCATTGGGCGAGCGGCATCGGCAGCGAGGTGCTGCAGCGTGGCAGCAGGCAGCGCATTATACTGCGTCAGGCATATCATCTCGGCAGTGGTTGTCTCAAGCAACCGACCAACAGTGGTCGACTCATCGAATGGCACAGTGTGAGTGCTATATGGTCGATCCAGAACATAGCTCATCTGCCACTGAGCGCCATACTGCGGGTCACGCTCTACCTGGGTCTGCACCTGGCGAGCGGCGCTGTCCGCCTCGAGAGCGCGGCGCTGTGCATCGATAACGTAAGGCTTAGCATCAAGGTCTTTCGCTGTAGAGGCTTGGTGAACACGCCAATAGTAGAGGATCTGCGGCACATGAGCAATCTGCTCGGGCTGCAAAGCCCGCGTCAGGCGCAAGAACAGCTCCCAATCCTGCGTGCCATTATACGCTCCATCTTCACCGCCAACCTCTGTGAGTAACTGGCGCGATATGACGGCAAAGTGCGTGATGTAATTCACCGCACGCAAAAAATCTTCGTTCCAATCGGGCTTGAAAAATGGCTGGTAGGGCTGCCCGTGCTCGTCCATCTTCGTCTCATCGGTGTAGACAAACTGCGCGCCAGTACGGTCGATCGCAGCCGCAACCCACAGAAGCGCGTCGGGGTGGAGAGTATCATCATGGTCGAGCAGCGCAATGTACTCGCCCGTAGCCTGCGCGATGCCGTAGTTGGTTGCACCGGCAATGTGGCGGTTTTTGTCCAAAAAGAATGGTTTGAGCTGTGGTGTGTCCTCGGCTAGGTCACGAATCGCCTGACGGGTAGTCTCGTTAGTCGAGGCGTCATCAACGAGGATGAGCTCCCAACGTGGGTACGACTGAGCCACCACCGACTGTACCATCTCTCGCAAGAATGGAATCGGCGTATTATACGTTGGTACGATGATGGAGATACGCGGCTGCTGAGCAAGCGAACTAAGCGCTGGTGGCTGCTCGGTGTGCTGACGCTGCCATGCATCGTAGATGCGACGCTGGCGAGCATCAAGATAGACTCGATACGGCGTTAAAAGGTAACGTACCGCGCGGTGGAGATGGCGATTGGCTTTGATAAGGTGCGTCAAACGATGTAATATATACGACATTTCTCCCTATTTCCAGGTATGCTTGAGCTTGGTAACACCACCCCACCGGCCATGATCATAATCACGTTGCACCGAGAAGTGCGGCCCCTCCTCAGTAAAGGCGATCGTCTTCGTGTCGTCCGCCCCCATCAAGCCAGCCTTGATGAAATAACTCCCCTCGTTGAGGTTGAGCTGCACAGTGTAGGTCGCGCGATTCTTGTCAGCAATCTTCACTTTTTCTTGATAGGTGTTGGGACCATAGACATACTCACCATTCTCGCGGAAAATTGCGACACCAACGTGCTTGACCCCTGTTTGCTGCCACTCTAACTCCACCGTCATAGTTTCGTTATACTCATACACCGTCTGTTCGTTACCATCACTGCCGCGCAGTGTAATATCAAAGTCATCTGATATTTGCTCGTCTAGCCCTTCTGACTCGTTGTAGCTCTTAATATTGCTCCGACTATAGGCGGCGGCAATGCGGTATGGCTTGCCGATCATCTTCACCTTCCCATCCTCGATAAATACTGCCTTGTTGCAAAAGCGCTCCACCGCCGACATATCGTGCGTGACGAGGATAACAGTGCGCTTTTCGCGCTTAAGCTTATCGAAATAAGCGTAGCATTTCTTTTGGAAGGCTTCATCTCCTACCGCCAAGACTTCGTCTAGCAGTAAGATATCGGCATGGGCACGGATGGCAATGGAGAAAGCCAGGCGTACCTGCATCCCACTAGAATAATTCTTGAGCCGCTCCTCCATAAAGTCGCCCAGCTCGGCAAAATCAACAATTTTATCATACATTGCCTCCATCTCGTCGTGGCTAAAGCCGAGCAGTGCACCATTGAGAAAGACATTCTCGCGGCCAGTGAGCTCTGGGTTAAAGCCAACACCCAGCTCGATAAACGGCACCAGCGAGCCACCCACCTCGACACTCCCGCTATTGGGGGTGTAGATACCAGCGATTGTCTTGAGTAATGTACTCTTGCCTGAGCCATTGCGCCCAACAATACCAAAGAAATCACCCTCGTTGATGGTAAAGTCGATATCCTTAAGTGGCGTAAAAACCCGATACCCTTTGCGCCCCTTAAGAATATTAATGAGCTTTTGCTTGATGCCCGAGCTTGCCTCCAGCGGGATCTTGAAGGACTTGGTGAGGTTATTGATAACAACGATTGGTTGCGCCATCTAGATACTCTCCGCAAAATACTGCTGGTTGCGCCGGAAATAAAACACCGCCAACAGAATGATAATGATAATCGAAATAAATGGAATGAGTACCCACGGGAAAGAAACAAGATCGTAGAGCTGGATAGTCTGGGGTGTTACGAGCACTTGGCGGACGTCTTGGATGATCTGGGCGGCTGGGTTGAGCATAAGATATGGCGCAGCAGCTGGCATGCGCTCCATTACCATCTGCAAAGGATAAATAACCGGCGTGGCATAGAAGGCAGCCTGCATAAAGATCTCCCATAGGTAGCCAATATCGCGGTATTTCACATTGATCGTCGCAAGGAAAAATGCCACTGCCAAGGAAAGTACATAGAGCTCGAGGATAAGTGGAATAACCAACAATCCCTCAAGCGACCACTGTACGCCATTAACCAAACAAAAACCTAAAATCACTACCATGTTGATGGCAAGGTTGATAAAGGCCGAGATCGTGCCTGAGATAACGATAATGTACTTGGGAAAGTTGATCTTGCGAATAAGGTCGCCGCGCGAGACGATCGACTGTAGCCCTTGCACCGTCGCCTCACTAAAGAAGTTCCATAGCACAATTCCTACTAAAAGATACACCGGATAGTGCTCGACTTGCTTACCAAGGCCGAGGAATTTATCGAACACGATATACAAAATAATAAACAAAAATATCGGTTTGAGGATTGACCACAAATAGCCCAGCACCGAACCCTGGTAGCGCAACTTGAAGTCCGTTACGACCAGCTCGCGCAGCAAGATGCGGTTTTTTCGTTGCAAAAGATTTGTTACTTTCATAGTTTCTCTGGCCATTATATAATATGACCGTGGTAAAAAACAATCTTGCAATCATAGTTCTTAACTGGAACGGCGCCGATGATGCCTTAGAATGCATCGATTCGTTGGCGCAGCAGACGCTAGTGCCGACCATTATTGTGGTCGATAACGACTCGCATGATGACTCGGTGGCACGCTTCCGCTCATATCAAGCTAAACATCCTGCGCTCAGTCTCGTCATCATTGAGAACCAGCGCAATCTCGGCTTCGCCGGTGGTATCAACACAGGCCTGCGCTATGCCAAAGAACAGCAATTCCGCTTTGTTGGCGTGCTTAACCCCGACGCAGTAGCCAACACACACTGGTGCCAAGCCCTAGTGGACGAGCTGCGGGCTCATCCAGACTGTGGCATTGCCACTGGGCTACTGGCGCGCCGCGATGGGACAACCATCGATAGCTCGGGCGACTTCTACACCACCTGGGGTTTGCCTGGCCCGCGCCACCGTGATGAGCCAATTAGCCACGCGCCAACAGAGGCCGGAGCAGTGTTTGGTGCAACGGGTGGTGGAGCAGTGTATCGCACGGCACTGTTCGACACTGTTGATTTTTTTGACGAAGCATTCTTCATGTACTACGAAGATGTCGACCTCAGCTTTCGCACGCAGCTAGCAGGCTGGACGGTGCGCTTCACACCACACGCCGTTGCATACCACAAGGTTGGTGCCAGCAGCAGCAAAGTCCCGGGGCTCGCGGTATACAATACCTTTAAGAACTTGCCTCTTATTTTTATCAAGGATGTGCCGGGGCGGCTGTTTTGGTCGATTGGTGCGCGTTTTTGCCTCACCTACTGGCTGATATTCTTAAGTGCCCTGCGCCATGGCAATGGTTGGCCAGCACTGCGTGGTATGCTCGCCTCTGTTATCCGCCAGCCAGCGGCCTATCGCCAGCGGTTTGCCATCCAGCGGCAGCGCAAGGTGTCGGTCGATTATATCCGTAGTATTATCCACAACGGGCCACTACCCAACCAGACAGGCCTACTCAAATTCCGGAAGTTTTTTACCGGCAAATAACTCAGCTTAGTTGTTCTGTCACAGGATGAACCATGCAAATCTCAAAATACTCGCTGATTACTCCTCTCTTCTTCAGTAATACTCTATTTTCTAGTTAACAAGAGGATAAGACTAGCGCCAAAGAGGTGAATTGTAAAAACTGGCTTTTGCATGATAATTATACCGAAAATGTTCCGGCCAGATTCTATATAGTGCTTTTCCGCCTGCTAGGTTACTGGCCGCCAAATATTTTCTTGTACAAGTTATCATGTGAAAGTAGCATACCATACTCTACTAGTGCACAATTATCCTGCGTCGTATCACCCCTGTTATATCCGCCATAATTTTGCATATTCGCCATCTATGCGTACAATAATACCTATGCGTCTTCTTGAATACCAAGCCAAGCAATGCTTGGCCGAGGCTGGTGTGGCAGTACCGCAGAGCGATGTTATAGAATCTGCAACAGTGGTGCCCACCGTCCCTATCGTCCTCAAATCACAAGTTCCGATCGGTGGCCGCGGCAAGGCAGGTGGTGTGGTGATTGTCCGCGAGCAATCCGCTGTTACGCCAACCATTCAGCGTCTCTTTGCTCTCGATATCGGTGGCTACACCCCCACGAAGCTCCTTGCCGAGGAAGTCCTCTCCATCGCCCGCGAGTGTTACTTTTCACTCACCATCAACCGCGAGCACTCATCCATCGAGCTACTGGCCCACACCAGCGGTGGTATTGATGTGGAAGAACACGATCGTGTGGCGTTCTTTCGCCAGGCCATTACGCCGCAAACAGTTCATACTGTAGCCGAAGCACTAGCGGAGTATTTGTCGCTACCAGAGCAAGCCTTTGCGCTTGAGGATATGGTGGCGAATTGTTTGCGTTGCTTTATTAACAACGATTGTCTATTACTTGAGATTAACCCACTCGTTGTGACGACAGATGGCCAGCTCATCGCTGGTGATGCAAAGATGACGATTGACGATGCGGCGCTGTTTCGCCACCCACAGTGGCACGAAGCAGTCCTAGAAGATCATAATTTCGTCACGCTCGACCATAATGGGACGGTTGCGACGATTGCCAACGGCGCAGGTTTGGCAATGGCCACCGTCGATGCGGTGACTGCCCGCGGCGTGCAGCCAGCTAATTTTCTTGACATTGGCGGCACGGCAACTCCAGAGAAGATCCTGGCTAGCTTCGAGCAGATTGCCCGTTTCCCTGCCGTGGCGCTTATCATTATCAATATCTTTGGTGGTATTGTGCGCTGCGATGATGTAGCGGCGGCCATCATCAATGCCAAGCAGCAGCTACCTGACCTCCCACCACTGGCTGTCCGCCTAACAGGTAACCGCGAAGCCGAAGCCAAGGCGCTCCTTGCCCGAGAGCACATTCCACTCTATGATAATCTCTCTCAGATCCTGGAGGAAGCTGTATGATGACCCCTGATATCTTTCGTGGTAAGCATGTTATCGTCCAGGGCATAACGGGCAAAAACGGCTCATTCCACACCGAGCGTATGTTGGCGAGTGGTACACATATCGTTGGTGGCACATCGCCCAACCAATCGGTTACAGAAGTACACGGCGTGCCTGTCTTCCGGACGATTCACGAGATTCAGGCGCAGCGGCCTATCGATATTTCCGTCATTTTTGTGCCAGCAGCTCATGCCAAGGCAGCGATTATGGAAGCAATCGACGCGGAGGTGCCACTCATTATTTGCATCACCGAGGGCGTGCCTGTCCACGATATGTTGCATATAAAACAACGCTTGGCAACCAGTTCTTCGATTTTGATCGGCCCCAACTGCCCTGGCGTTCTCATCCCCGGCGTGCATAACCTCGGCATCATCCCTGCCGCGCTTGCCACACCAGGCCACACTGCCATCGTTAGCCGCAGCGGTACGCTCACCTACGAAGCAATGAGCCTCCTCACTCAGGCAGGCATTGGCCAGCGCTATGTGATTGGGGTTGGCGGCGATATGATTGGTGGCAGCAGCTTTATTGATTGCTTGCAGTTGTTTGAGCAGGATGCGGCGGTGGAGCAGATTGTGCTGATCGGTGAGATTGGTGGCACGAGCGAGATTGCCGCGGCGGATTATATTAAGCACAATATAAGCAAACCAGTCTATGCTTACGTTGCGGGCCACAGTGCACCATCTGGAGTACAAATGGGTCATGCTGGGGCGATCCTTGGCACAAATAAGCTCGAGTCGGCCCAAGCCAAGACGGCCCGGCTCGAGGCCAGTGGCGCAGTGGTGGCATCGTCCATCCAGTCGCTCATCGCGCTCATACCAACCAATAAGTGATACAATAAGGCTACGATGAAAACAATCACCATTCTTATCCCTGCCTACAACGAAGCAGCTGTTTTGCCACAGCTGTTTGCCCGGCTCGAGGCGCTACAGCGCAGTGTCGATCGCCGGCGCTACCAGTTCGAATTCTTATTTATTAATGATGGCAGCCAGGATCACACGCTCGAGCTCATTCAGATCGAGCAGCAACACAACTCTGCCATTGCCTACCTCAATCTCTCGCGCAACTTTGGTAAAGAAGCTGCTATGCTGGCTGGCTTCGACCACGCGGCGGGTGATGCTGTCGTGGTAATTGATGCCGACCTGCAAGACCCACCAGAGCTCATCCCGCAGATGATTGAGCTGTGGGAACAGGGGTATGATGATGTATATGCGCGGCGCCGAAGCCGCTCAGGCGAGACCTGGCTCAAGAAAAAAACCGCCGCGTGGTACTACCGCCTCCTCCAGAGCACAACGCATATCCCCGTCCAGATCGACACGGGCGACTTCCGTTTGCTCAGCAAACGTTGTGTTACTGCCATCACCCAGCTGCGCGAATCTCAGCGCAATACCAAAGCCATCTTTAGTTGGGTGGGTTACAAAAAGAAGGAGATTCTCTACGACCGCGACCCACGAGCTGCTGGTACCATCAAGCAAAGTCCGCGCACGCTCATCAACCTGGCCATTGACGGCATCACGAGCTTTACGACCGCGCCACTGCGTATCTCGGCCGTGCTGGGCTTCCTTATCGCCTTCTTGGCCTCTATCTATATCCTCTATCTACTCATTCGACCACTGTTTGGTGTGCCAACCGGTGCAGGCTATTCGTCACTCATGGCAGTCATTCTCTTCCTTGGTGGAGTGCAGCTGCTGAGTTTGGGAGTTATTGGCGAATACATCGCCCGGATTTTTAGCGAAACGAAGCAGCGCCCACCTTATCTCGTCGAGGAACATCGTGAGGCTCGTCATCGCAAATAACAGAGGTAAGTTGCTGCGGTTTGCGCTTGTTGGCGGAATTAATACAACAATCGATATTGGCTTGCTATTTGGACTCACCACACTTGGCCTACCAAAGCTCGCGGCCAATACGGTGTCAACGGGCCTGGCCTTTATTTTTAGTTTTTTTGCTAATAAGTCGTACACTTTTCGCGCTCAGGGTGATGTGCGCCGGCAACTGATTTTGTTTGTCGTCGTTACTCTGGCGGGCTTGTGGGGGCTGCAAAATGTGGTTATTTTCTGCATTTCGCCTATCCTGGCCTCTGTTATTCATGCCGAGCCACTTGTGTTGTTGCTCGCAAAAATTATTGCTACTGGTGTATCGCTGGTGTGGAATTATTATTTATATGATCGTGTTGTTTTTCGAACAACGGAGAGATGAGATTTTTACTTATCATAAGCTTTTAATGATGTAGCAAGCTGCACTATATATGCTACATTCGATTCTCAAGAATACCGCATATTGAGTCAACTCAGCCTCATCGCACCAAGAGTATCCCAATTAGATAAATTATAAGTAGTTGCTTGTTTGATGACTCGCCCACTCAGAGGTCGTAATAATCTCAATTCAATATCTATTTATAACCACTATTGACGCTGATAATCATCCGCCACCCGCACAATATCATCCTCTGTTGATGGGTGCGCTGGGTTGGTGTGCTGCCAGAGCTCAGCAATGATCGTTGGGTGCTGAGCATCACCGCAAGCACGGTGGCGCTCCCCTGCCGCCAACCTTACGATATCGCCTGCCTGGGCTAATGTTGGCTGAGCTGGTAGCTCGTCGCTCATACTGCAATAATACGCGCCAGTGGTGAGAAACCGCCACAACTCCGCCCGCCGATGATGATATTGCCAGCTCAGGCGCGCCCCTGGCCGGACAAAAAGAATCTTAGGACTGAGCGACACATGAGCATTGTCCTTAGCTATTACCCCCGATGCTGCAAAGAAATCCGCCGCAAACTGCTCTGCCTGTGCTGGGTCAATACAGATAAACCCGCCCCAGGGCCGCTGGCTGTCTGCCCCAGTGATGTGGTAGCCCGCCTGGTGAAGAATGTGCTCTATCTGTGCCACACTCGTCTGAGTTGCTATGTGTTGCGCTAGTTCCGTCATATTATTTGTAATATGGGTATTATAACACTTTTATGTAGAGTTTGGGCTACCATTATCCGCCTTGACACATACTTACTCATCTGGCGCTTTTGGTGCGGGGGCTGTATACTAGAGGGTATGAGTTTTCATATTGCAATCGACGCCCGCGTGATCAATTCTGGCACGGGCACATACGTCGTGAAGCTGCTCGAGCAGCTGGAGCGGCTTGATACAACCAACCGTTATAGCATCCTTGTCCCCACCAAGGATCGCGACTACTGGCAGCCACACAACCCCAACTTTACTATCCGCACGGTCGACTTTGCTAATTATTCGCTGGCAGAGCAGCTTGGTTTCCGCCGCTATCTGGATGAACTGAAGCCCGATTTAGTGCACTTTTGTATGCCGCAGCAACCGGTCTTTTACAGAGGTAAGCACGTTACCACGGTGCACGATATGACCCTCCTCAAGACGTATAATTCCGATAAAAATTGGCTCGTGTTTCATCTTAAGCAATTGGTGGGGCGCTGGGTGTTTCGGCGGATTGCCCGCACCAGCGAACACATCATCACTATTTCTCAGACGACCAAGCAGGAATACCAGAACTTTACTAAGATCCCCGATAGCAAAATCTCGGTCATTTACGAAGCGGGCGAGGCACACCCTGGGCAGCTCACGCCGTATATCGACCTCCCCTTCAAGCGGTTCATTATCTACGTTGGGCAGCAGCCTGATTATAAAAATCTGCGTCGCCTCGCGGCCGCACATCAGCAGCTGCTGAGTCGCTGGCCAGACCTTGGCCTGGTGTTTGTAGGACGGATGAATGAAGACACCAAGCGCAACCAAGCTTACTACCAGCAGCAGGGCTACCGCAATATCCACTTCACCGGGTTCATCCCCGATGGGCAGCGCGATTGGCTGCTTAACAAAGCCGAGGCGTATGTCTTTCCGTCCCTCATGGAGGGATTTGGCTTGCCACCACTCGAGACGATGGCATATGGCACGACCCCTGTTATATCCAGCAACACCTCATGCATGCCCGAGATTTTGGGCGATGCTGCCGAGTACTTCGACCCACTCGACGTTGATGCCATCGCGAGCGCAATCGACCGTGTCCTCAGCCAGCCAGCTCGCCGCCGCGAACTCATCGTCAAAGGCAAAGCTCAAGCTGCCCGCTACTCGTGGGAGCGCTGCGGCAAGGAAACGTTGGCGGTGTATGAGCGAGCACTGCGGCAATCATAATCGATTTATTTATAGCTAGTCTTGAGTAGTTATGACGCTAGAATTATAAGGTCTCATTTACCTTAGTGTAAGTCAATTTTTTCTTGCCTTGTTTGGATAGGGTATGATTAATAATACCCTACCTCTGCTTCGTATCACGTTTTATTAAAAACAGTAGAGTGGACTCAAGAATGAGCACATCATTATAAAGTAGTAGCATCATATATTACAAACATAACCGGCCATCACTGACCGGTTATAAGATGTATCGTAGCGTAGCTTTTACTCAGCCTCTTCCAGCTGGATAATCACATGGCGCTCGCGGCCTTCGCCTTCGGAGACGGTCGTGATGCCAGCTGCGTCGGCAGCGACTTGGTGGACGATGCGCCGATCGGCTGGGTTGAGGTGGGCGGTGTAGGGCTCACCAGTTGCACGCACGCGCTCGATCCAGCCCCGCGCTTTGTCGGCAATCTTTTCCTCGTGCTGCTTTTTATAGTCGGCAATATCAACACTCACCCGCACTACCGCAGCATTTTGCGCCCGCAGTGCCGACGAGACGATATATTGCAGTGCCCGCAGTGTCTCTGCCCCGCGGCCAATCAAGATACTATTAATGTCCGACGACTCCACCCGAAGGGTCATTACTTCGCCATCGTCATCACCCGATACCGCAATATTTTCGCCAAAAAATGAGATGATGTTCTGGAGATATTCTCGGGCAAATGTTACTGATTGGTATCGATCCATCGGGTTCTCCTCCTCTGTTATTCTTTGGCTTTGATGCGTGTGACGTTGGCTTCTGTAGCCGCTTTGGCGCGCTTCTTTGTCGACTTTTTCTTGGCGGGTGTTGTAATATCTACTTCATCGGCAAGTGCTTCGAGCTCTTGCTTGTCTTTGCGGAGGAGATACGACTGCTGCGCCACCGCTACGAGATTAGACGCTGTATAGTAGAGTGCCAACGCCCCCGGCAAGCCCATCATGATCATAAACATCATCACTGGCATAAACTTCGCCATATTGCGCATCATCGCTGCGTTCATCTCAGAGGGGTCGGCCTCTTTGCCAGCGGCCGTCTCCTTCATGATATCGCGGAAGCGCTTGGTGCTCTTGCCAGTTGGCATAGTTTGCTTGGTCATTACATACTGGGTGAGGGCTGAGATGATCGCAAGAGCGAGGAGTGGCCAGACAATACCATCCTTACCAAGCGCTACCTTGGTGAGGTCGATAAAGCCCAGCGTGGTGTGGTTGAACTGCTCGGGGTGGTGAATGATCGTCTTGATGGCATCGATATTCTTAAGCGGCTCGTAGATGTAGCGCGCTACTTGGTCGCGGTGAAGCGAAATGATCATAATCACCTGGTAGAGGCCGATAAAGATCGGAATTTGAATAAAGAGCAGGAGAATTGAGCGAAATGGCTTGATGCCGTACTTCTTATACAGCTCCATCTGCTGCATTGCTTCGACTTGGCGGTTGCCATTAGCCGCCTTCTTGATCTTGGCGAGCTCGGGCTGCATTTTGCGCATCTGTTTGCTCTGGTGGAGCTGCCGCTTGAGCAGTGGATAGAGCAAGAAGCGAATGATAACCGTAAAGATAATCACTGCCACGCCAAAGTCACCACCAGGGATGATACTATAGATGAGCAAAAGTGCGTTAAAAATGGGCTGTAAAATTATTGTCTCAAACATATTGACTCCGATTACTGCATTTATTGTATCATAGGTGGCCACGGAAGATGAATTGTGGCGAAGTATTTTTGGAAATCAATCGTTGATATATGCGATACACTACTGCTAATGTTGTATGTGAGAGTATTTATGGATCTAGGAAAGAACACTCACCCAGCTTGCCTTTCATTGGTATAGAATGACAAGATAATAATTTTGTATGAATATTTTGAGTTCTATTTACCACTGTTTACGAAGAAATAATTGATATTGATTTGACTCAAAGTACTATGAAGTAGGTCGCGCAAAGAAGACTGAGAGGATATAAGATTTTATTCTGCCTTATCTCTTTCATCACTTGGCGTTGCATCACCAGGGCAAATACCAGCTCGCACAAGAAGGTTTTTCACCACCAGCACAAGCTCATCGTGCGGCGTGGTAAGCACCTCGCTTGAGGTGATAATTAGTGCAACATCGTACACCCCTGTAAAGTACGGCACGTGCTGGCGTAGAATCTCGTAGATACGGCGACGAATGCGGTTGCGCCCTACTGCAGATTTGTGCACCTTTTTGCTCACCACGACGGCAATGCGCGGCATACGCCGACGGCGATTAGCCACGTACTTGACGGTCAGCAAGCGCGACCGCTCGGCACTGGCATGGCGATACAAATAGCGCAGCCCGCCATAGCCATGAAACCGATATCGTTGCTGTAACATAGCTGTATTATAGCAAATCTACCCGCAAACAGAGATAAAATAACCCACCAAGCAGTGGGTTATTTTCGTCATTTTGCTATCGTCACACTACGAGAGTGCGAGACGAGCGCGACCCTTGGCGCGGCGGCGCTTGAGCACATTGCGGCCTGCCTTGGTAGCAATCCGTGCCCGAAACCCGTGCGTCCGAGCACGATGACGAGTGTGTGGTTGGTGAGTTCGTTTTGGCATATCATTGCTATTATACGCGATTGCCCCAGATCTTTCAACTTTTCGCCCGCTTGGTGGATTTTTTGGCTCGATCAGCCTCCACCATAAGCATAGCCAAATTGTTTATCCACATTTGTTCGCGAGTTATCCACACTTTAACAGGGGTAATGCATTTTTGTGGAAAAACTTCACCCCTGTTGCTCTTTTTGGGTTTACCCCGTTGTTGTATTTCTCACGGTTGTGGAAAAGTCGGTTTTTTCTTATACTAAAAAGAGTCATTGTATAACAAACAAGGAGCAGCAAAAGCCAGTGTACCACAGCCTGTGGAAGAGTGTTTTGGGTGAGATTGAAGTGTCGATACCAAGCGGTGTTTTTTCGACGTGGTTTGCCAATACCGAGATGCTCAGCAACAAAGACGGGGTGATTACCATTGGCGTGGCGAATATCTTTGCGATTCGCCAGTTTGAGGTGCGCTACGATAGCATCGTCAAAGAAGCGCTCCAGCACAGTGGTGTGGAGGTGTCGCGCATCGCCTATGTGGTAAACAAACAGGGTAAAAAACGCACTGTGATTAGCCGCGAAACCACTGGCCAGCCAGCCGACCGCGTCGAAGAGCGAGCGGCAGCGCTCATCAGCAAGCCAACTACCTCATCACACTCTAGCTCTACCACACCAGCAACCAGCCTGAACGCGCGCTATACCTTCCAGAATTTCATCGTTGGCTCGAGCAACGACCTCGCCTACACCGCCTGCCAAGCAGTCGCACATAGCCCTGGTACAAAGTATAATCCCCTCTTTATTTATGGTGGCGTTGGTCTCGGTAAGACACACCTCATCCAAGCGGTAGGCAACGAAATTCTCGCGCGCGACCCAGGCAAGAAGGTCGCCTATCTGAGCTCGGAAACGTTTGTCAAAGAATTTATCGAGTCAATCCGCTTCAAAAAGGCTGGCTTTTCTGACCGGTACCGTAATGTTGATGTACTGATCGTCGACGATATGCAGTTCATTGCTGGGCGCGAGAAGACTCAGGAGGAGTTCTTTCACACCTTCAATGCCCTCCACCAAGCCAACAAGCAAATTATCATCGGTAGCGACAAGCCGCCGCATAGTATCCCTACCCTAACGGAGCGCTTGCGCAGCCGCTTTGAGTGGGGGATGGCGATCGATATCCAGATGCCCGACTTTGAGACGCGCTGCGCGATCGTCGAGACCAAAGCGAGCTTCGCTGGCGTGACACTTGAGCGCGACACCGTGGAATATTTGGCTAAGAACGTCAAGACAAACATCCGCGAGCTCGAGGGTGCGCTCAACCAGCTCCTTGCCTATGCCGAAATGCGCGGCGTCGCCCCTGATGTGATGACAGCAGAGGGTCTGCTTGGCAATGTCCGGCGCAGTCGCCCTCAGCATCTCACCGCCAAGCAGATTATCGACAAGACTGCCCGCCATTTCCAGATTGATAGCAAAGAAATCTGTGGTGCTAAGCGGGCTAAGCATATCGTTGTGCCGCGGCAAATTGCCATGTACTTGCTGCGCAGCGAGCTTCACATGAGCTTCCCACAAATTGCTAATGAGCTGGGCCGCAAAGACCACACTACCGCCATCCACTCGGTCGAAAAGATCGAAAAATCCATCAAGCTTGACTACCTCATCCGTGAGCAGGTCGCTGACATCCGGGATAAGCTCTATGCCTAGGCCGTGTGTTTTTTTCGCTGCGCCTGTGGAAAAGCCGTGTATAGTGAGCCGTATAACCAGCGGACAGTTCGTGGGCAGCCATCCACAGCACCAAAAGCACACCATACGAAAGCCCTACTGGCCGGTGGATAACCCCTGGTTCTCCCGGATTTATCCACGCCAGCGATCGCAGCGTTTTGCACAGGCAATGAGTCAAATTCACCTCTGTTATCTATCATGGTTTCCACAGTATCCACAGCACCTATTACTATATCAACCAGATAAAAAGAAAGGATTGTCGATATGAAACTGTCTGTCACACAAGAAAATCTTGCCCGGGCGCTCGGGGTTGTCGGGCGAGTTGCGAGCAACCGAGCTGGCCTGCCAATCTTAAATAATATACTATTCCGTACTGAGGGTAATCGCCTTCTCTTGGCTGCGACCAACCTAGAGATCGCCGCGACCTACTATATTGGTGCAAAGGTAGAGACGCCGGGGGTGATTACCCTACCAGCCAAGCTCGTGAGCGAATTTGTGGCGAATTTGCCGAAGGGGCCGATCGAGCTGGAGACCGTCGGCACGCGTATGACATTGACGTCTGGCGGGTACACTTCGACGATTAATGGCGTAGTAGCGGATGACTTTCCGGAGCTGCCGACGATTGATGAAGAGCAATCGGTGCGCTATAGCATTGCCGCTGCAGACTTTAAGCAAGCAGCAGCCCAGACCTTGGTGACGTGTAGTAATGACACGACGCGGCCCGTCCTGACTGGTGTGTATTGGCATACAGTGGATGGCGCGCTGTATATGGCAGCAACGGATGGCTATCGCTTGGCCGAGCGGCGTTTGATGGCGAGCCAGAGCCAGATTGCGGCCATTGTGCCAGCGAGCAGCTTACAAGAAGCACTACGCTCGCTCAGTGACGGCACAGAAGAAGTGGAGGTGCTCTTTGATGAGACGCAGGTGCGCTTTCGGTTAGAGGAAGTGGAGATTACCAGCCGCCTAATTGATGGCACCTACCCAAATTATCGGCAGCTCATCCCTGCTCAATCAGAGACAAACGTGACGCTTGCAGTAGGCGATTTCTCGCGCGTAGTAAAGGTGGCAGGGCTCTTTGCGCGTGAGTCTGGCGGCAGTGTCACACTCACCGCCGACCATGAGGCGCAGAAATTACGGATTCACTCCGTTGCGTCCGAGCTGGGCGAGAATACCTCCGAGGCGGAAGCTGAGGTGTCGAGTGATGGGCAGATTACGCTCAATTCGCGGTACATTAGTGATGCACTGGGTGTTCTCGATGGCGAGACGATCACCTTCCGCTTCAGTGGCAAGCTCTCACCCTGCGTCTTGACGGCTGCTCAGCCCGAGCCAAACTACATTCATATTATTATGCCGCTGAAGAGCTAGCGATGAAGATAACACGGCTAGCAGTGCAGCATGTGCGAATCCATACGCTCAAGACGCTCGACCTTGAGCCAGGTACGACGCTGATTTCTGGCCCAAACGGCTCTGGCAAGACATCGCTTATCGAGGCGATCCATATCGCGCTGCGTGGGACGTCCTTTCGTGGTAGCGACGAATCAGTCTGTCAGCATGAACAAAAAAGTTATACAATTGATCTTGTGACGGATGAGCAACACTACCGCGTCCAGTACGATCGCCGACATGAGACGAAGCGCAAGCGTTTTATCGTTGATGGCACAACCTATGGTCGCCTTCCATATGCCAAAAAATACCCGATCGTCCTCTTCGAGCCAGATACGCTGCGAATTATCACTGGCTCGCCGCAGCGCCGGCGTGATTTTCTCGATACACTCATCCAGCAATATGATGCACACTATAGCCATGAGCTGAGCCGCTACCACCGAGCACTGCAACAACGTAATAAACTACTCAAAGACCCTGCCCTTAGCAATGCGGCACTTTTCTCGTGGAATCTTATCTTGAGCCAGTATGGCGCGTCGATCATTGCCAAGCGCCAGCGGGTGCTGCGCTATCTTAGTGCAAAAAGCAGTGCTATGTACCAAAGTATTGCAGGCGTGGCGGATAGCGTTGCGTTGCACTACTCGGAGGAGCGCAGCATGACCGCGCAGCAGCTCCTTGCCGAGTATGAGCAAAAAACAGCGTATGATACAGTAGCGGGTGCGACGAGTGTTGGGCCACACCGGCATGATATCACGGTGCTGTTTCGGGGTAATCCGGCCGTCAAGACTGCATCGCGGGGCGAAATCCGCACCATTGTGCTTGCCCTCAAATTTCTCGAAGCAGCCTACATCCAGCAGCAAACAGGCCAAGCGCCACTCATTCTGCTCGACGATGTCTTTGGCGAGCTCGACCAGCAGCGCCAACAGTGCCTCCTTAGCGAGTTCGTCGATAACCAGATCGTGATGACGAGTGCGGTGGGGTAGGCTTCTAGGCTTCGCCTTATATATCAGTGTACATATAACACCATGGTGGGTTATTGCCGCCGCACGGAACAACACGCTTCTTTTCTAGCTCTTCGGCGGTGGGATATATTTTGCCATTGATTTTTATGTCGTATTTATCAATATCTTTGTCGTGTTTCTTAATATAGTTGAGGGCTTGGTCGACTTGCGATTGGCTCGTTTTGTCTGTTGTGACGATGCACACACCAAGCCGATTTGACCGGTCGGTCGTGCGGTATGGGTTGCAGGTAACAATATAGAACCAGCGCGAGTAGTGAGGAAGTTTATTAATAAGAGGGCTCTCTTGAGATATCTTTGCTCCTCCTTGTGTTGCTTCGTGGCCGCCGATTGCTTCGCGGATATCGTTGTATTTTTCCTTCTTCGCTTCTCTCTTCGCTTCCTCAGTTAGTGGCTTCATGGCAAAGAACAGCTTCTTTTCTTCGCCTGGCTTGAGGTCTAGCTTGACCTGGTGGTCGGCGAAGCCCTTGGCTCGGAATGTGTATGTGTACGACCCGCTCTTCACGGCGTGCTTTGTCCGCGATGTTACCTTTTGGTCTTTGATCGTATCATATGAGACAGTAAGGCTATCGGGGATAGCATAGACGAGGACAGTACTGTCGTATTTGAGATTATCAACAAAACGATATATCGTAAAGGCGATCATGCCAACAGCAAGCAGGGCAAATAGTGCGATAATTTGGTTACGTTTTTGATTGAGCATTTCCATTGACTGTCCTCGCTAATACAACACCCGGGTTTCCAAGCATCCACTCGACTGTTCCTTGTTTAATGTAGGTTGGTGAGTAATCAAATTGCGATGCCTGTGCACCAACAAATCCATTACCAAGGTCACCAGTATAGATAAGAGTATGACCTTGCCCATTATTATAAATTAGAATATCACCAGGTTGTAAGTCGGACATTCCAGGAGACTCTTTAGTATAGAATTTCTCTGGGTGGCTTAAGACATATGGGCGCTGAACTGCCGTTCCGGCTGGTGGATAATTCGGATCCGCCCCACTCATGCGCATCACTGTTGCAACGTATTTGCCGCAGTCGGTGTAGTCACCACCCGCTTCTGGGTTATACTGCTGGCGGGCTTGTTTATACTCTGGTTTTGCACCATCACTGTCGACATGTCGTCCGTCCTCCCAGGCAAGACTCTTGGCTGTTTCGACGATTGATCCGCCAGCAGCACTCTTGCTACCGTTTGCGGTGCAGCCTGTTGCTGACGCATTTTGGGTGTTGGCACCATTATTATTACTACCTTCGACTTGGATCTGGGATGAAGGCGGAGACAAGTTCTCTTCCTTGACAATTTGCTCAATCTTATCAATATATTCGGTGACAGTCGAGACATATTGGCTGTCGGTCGCATAGCCAGCATTTTTAATCTCCTGGAGGTATTTGCGCGGGTCGCCAGGATATTTAAGGGCTTCGCTGTAACGTGAATTGCTGGTGATAAAATCGCCATAGCCGAGCCAGCCAGCCTCGACGGTGGGGTATTTGCGAAAGCCATCGACGATTGTTGTTCGGCCAGAGGCGTATTCCTCCTCGGTCTCCATATCGATCACCTCACCCGACCAGTTCCCGCCAGCCTTGATACCATGGAAGTTATTTGCCTTGACGGTAAGCCCAGATTTGCCATAGCCAGACTCAATAACTCCCTGAGCGAGGACTGTCTCGTATGGTGTGCCGTATTTTTTGTTTGTTTCGACAGCCATCTTGACATATTTGCGGACGAAGTCTTTGAGGTCTTCTGCCCCAGTAGCGCTACTACCATCGCTACTACTGGTGCTGCTGGTAGAGCAGGTTGCTGCGTCGGGGTCGAAATGCTCGATATTGTTGCCAGAAAAGAACCCTGCGTCTAGAGCTGAAGCAGGAGTTGAGACAAGAGAAAACACTATCGCAAAAACAAGAGAGCTTATTCGATAAATAGTGGTACAACGAGAAAAGAGTGTTGTCGATGGCGAAAAAAGAGACAGAAAGCTAAGTAATCGTTGGCTGATGTGTATTTGGCAGCGAGTGACAAAAATACAAAGAGAATAGAAGCACTGGGCAAAAATTACATGAGCCAACCGCATGATCATGATGACCCTCCAACACGTCGAGCATACTCCCAGTGCCACGCCTCTGGCTTGCTACCATTTGGTTCTGCCCATTCGGGATGGACATAGCCATACTTATGAGCGTTAGCTTTGAGCCAATTGTAGGTAGAAGAACCAAAGTCTCCCACGCTAATATCTGCTGCAAGCCCCCAGCCATGGTTGGAGCTACATGGTGGCGCTGGCTTGGCTAAACCACCTTGGTAGAGTGGATCACCTGGTGTTGCGTATGCGATTTGCCGTTGGCAGTCTCGGTATGCCTCGTTAATACCGAAATCGGCACCAGTTTCTGCTTTGTATGCTTTGTTCATTTCTTCCATAGCGGCCGCAGCTTGCTTGTGCATCCTCTCGCCGGATGAAAATGACAGAGCTACCAAGTCACCTTCTGCTAGCTCACCGTTTTTAAGGCCATTCCATGTGGATATAGAATCGCCACCTTCTGCAGCAGGCTGAGCTTGGTTGAATTCCGGCTCGCCGACTGCCGGGCCGCTGGGGGTGCTACTGCTGGATTGGCTTGCACCACCTCCGCCAGAGATTGGTTCATTATCCATGGTGTCGACGACGCGTTGGTCGATTGTGAAGAGTGCAGCATTGACTTTTTCTTCAGAGTCAAACTTGCAATAAGCGGTGTCGACGCCATTCTCGCCATCGGTACCTTTGCCGCACTTCTCTTGCCATTCTTTGAGCGTGCCGCCAGTTGCTTCACCCGTTTCTTCGTTGTATTGCCCAGCAAGAGATTGGGCGACGTCGTCAGGATCTTTGTCAAGATTGAGCGCACCATACGATATATTACAGAATGGCCCAGCAGCGACGTCTTTGGGGATATTTGGGTCATCGCATGCTTGCCAAATTTTTTTCATGCGATCTGTTTCGGTGTTAGCGCTTACTTTATTACCAAAGAAAGCCGGTACGATATTCTTAGGGAGCGACACAAGATTATGAACAAAACTACTAAGATTAGAGAAACTACCCATATATGGAATAAACGAACTATAGAGGCTCCCCATAAAGGTATATGGCGACGTTGCGTCAAATGGGCTCCGCTCAACGCGTTGCTCAGCAGCATAGGCAAGGTTGAGACGAGCTGTTTCTCGTTCGTAGGCGATTGTTTGGTCGACATTGAGCATACCATTACCGCCCGCTGCTGCTGCCTCGGAGAACATATTTACTGCACCACTCGTGAGGGCATCTCCAGCATCTTCACCAACAGTAGCACTACTCACAAGAGTGCCCGCCATAGAATTTATGAGCTTACTGAGGATTGGTGCAAGCACAGCAGAAATAACAGGAGCAGCTAAGTTCGAGACCAACTCACCGACGACACTTGTCCATCCACCAACGACACTCATGAGGAGCTGACCGCCAGTGCTATTGATGAGTTTGCAGGATGTCTTTAGTGCACTGATATTAGATCCTAAGGCATTGGCAACGCCACCCATCTTTCGGGCCCACCCCCCACCAGGGACGTACTCCGTCCAATTGGAGGTACCAGTTGGGGCTATCTCTTTCATTAGGCCATATTTAAGACCCATTCCGTCGGTTGCGGCTTTTTTGGTTACGTTGCCAGATTTGTTGACGAGCACGGTGGTCAGAATTGTCCCAAGCACAGCAACGGCCATATAATCTGTTGAGCCAGCCTTAATGTTGTCTGCCATTGTAAAGAACATCATGGCATAGCTAATGACCTGCGTCATTTGAATGAGGCGAATTGTCTTGCTAATAGACTTAGCACCATCCTGCACCATACAGAGGCCACCAGCAATCATGGCGACGATATTGCCAGTCTTGCCAACGCCATTTTTGATAATATTGGCTGCTGCTTCTTTGCTGATAGATTTTGTTGCTCCTTCGGCACCTTCACTTACTGCTTCTTTAGCGGCTTTGCCAACATCGGTGTCTTCAGTAACCTTTTCTTTGCCCTCATCGTCATTCTCCTTGGCTTCGTATTTGCCATTCATTTCTTTGCCTTTGGTATTTTTGTCGATGCTTTCGCGGACTTCTTTCTCGCTTTTGGCACCAGCGAGCTTGTTTTTCTTGGTAAGAGAGAATTTTTTTATGACGCCATTGTTAAACACTTTATCGAAGAAAGCGACCCAACGCGGTGCATATGCGCGGTGCATAATTGCTCTGAGCTCAGGCTTCTCATAATATAATTTTTTAAAATCTTTGGCGCTAATTGTTTCCTGGGTGCCATTAGGGTAGGTGACACGCAGATTCTCGATTTTTTCACCGATTGTGGACTTTTTTGCATCAAACCCATCGGAAGCTTTGACGACATTCCCTTCCTTGTCGAGGGCTTCAACATTATTTTTTTCAAATTGCTTTAACAGCCGATTCGAAACACGATTATAGCGGCATCGTACATTCACAACCGAACAAAGGCCATCGGTTGCAGTGTTTTGGATGCGCTTGAACATCACCTTATTAGCACGCCGTTCGAAGCTGGTATTTTGTGAATTCCAGTGGTTGGTGAGATTTTCTTTGATATGAAGCAAAAGTAGGCTTGGCCCACCAAAAAATGAGAGCATTGAGCCACCACCAAGCAAAATAGCGCCAAGGATACCCATTGGCCCACCCTTTTTAGAGAAGATAGCACTCCGCGCCTTAGCAAAGCGAGATTTGGGCTCAGAGAGTTTGCTGTCTGGTGGAACTACCTTGTTGAACCAGTTATTATCGCTCCAGTTGCTTCCTGGCGCGCCTTCTTGGCCTCGGACGGAGTTGGCATAGTCGCTGCCGGTTGCGTCAGTGCCGCTGGCGTTGCTGCGTGACGATGATCCACTCCCGCTATTCTCGCGTGACTGGAGGTCTTGGGCGGTGTTAGATTGGCTGTGATCACCACTGCCAGCGTGATTATTCCGGCCAGCGAAGGTGTCGTTGCTCCAGTGCGTATTCCCCGGATTATGCCGGTCGAGATCGGGTTTTTGCTGGGAGGGGATGGGGGTAGGCATGGTGGACTACGACCTCACTGGCTGCTGGTATAAGCTGTTATTGGCTACTGGGTTGGTGGTGATGAATTGCGTCTCGGTCTCGCTGGCGAAGATGCGGATATGGACGTGGTTTTGCCCAGCAAAGAAGAGGCCATCGCCCACCGGGAAGTTAGACAGGCGCTTACGCTCCTCCTCGGTGAGTTTGAAGACCTCAGCTAACACATCCACTGCACTGGTTGATTGCTTTAGCAAGAGTTGGAGCGAGCTGTTTGCTACAATAGCCCGGCCCTTCTCGCTCCCCATAAAGTCCTCTACGTCCTGCGTGATGGTCGTCAGGCCCAGAGAGTACTTACGAGCTCGCTTGGCTAGGCTGTGGAGAAACTCCGCCGAGTCTTCGTACTTCATCAGCTGCCAAGCCTCATCGACGATCAGCATCCGCCGGCGCTGCACGGTGCGAGCGATATTCCAGATGTGGCTCAGCACAATATACATTGCCACTGGCCGTAGGTCATCCTCGAGATCGCGGATATTAAACACCACCATGCTGTTATTAATATCAACATTGCTCTGCTGGCTAAAGATACCAGCAAAAGTACCTGTGGTGTATTTGCGCAGGCGCTGGGCTAGCGATGGCCCTGCCCCACCCATGTGAAGGAGGGTGTCGTAGAGGTCGATGATCGTCGGTGGCTGAGAATTATGCGTTAGTGGGTCGCTGGTGATGCCAGCCCGAGCGTAGGTATCGATGAGCGCTTGATCGAGATCGGCCTCCTCAGCTGGGCTGAGCAGGGCAATCTGTTGCCCACCCACCAACGTGCCACCCAACATGAGCTTGAAGAGCCGCTGCAGAGTAATGAGGTTAGCGCGCAGGGCGTCGGTTGCTTCGTCGCTGTCGATTACTCGGGGGAGGTCAAAAGGGTTAATTCGCGTGTCGCTGCTGAGGCTGAGGCGAATGTAGCTCCCGCCGACCGCATCGGCCAGCTTTTGGTACTCGTTCTCTGGGTCGATGACGAGAATGTCGGTGCCAAGCATCATACTGCGCAGCGCCTCCAGCTTAACGGTGAAGGATTTACCAGCACCAGACTTTGCAAAGACGACCATATTCGCATTCTCAAGGCTAAAGCGGTCGAAGATGACCAGCCCTTGGTTGTGCTGATTCACACCGTAGAGAATCCCCTCGCCGTCACTCAGGTCGGCACTGGTAAAGGGAAAGCTCGTGCTCACCGCACCAGTGTTCATGTTGCGGCGGACTTGCAGCTGGTCGGTCATTTGGGGGATGGTACTGTTGAGGCCTTGCTCTTGCTGGTTGCTGGCAGTCTTGCTGTAGACCATATTTTGGCCAAAGATTGTCTCGATGACGTGCTGGACGAAGCTTAGCTCCTCGAGGCTATCGGCATAAAGCGTGACGTAAAGCCCAAAGCGGAAGAAACGCTCGGCCCCAAGCTGTAGCTGGTCGCGCAATTCCTCGGCATCAGCCAGAGCGGCTTCGCGGGCTGGGTCACGCACCTTACCCTTCTCGGAGTTGAGCGCCATATCGGCCTCAAGCTGTGTCACCTTCTTGCGGAGGTTGTTGAGGACGATCTCTGTCTCGACAGGGTAAATAAACATACTAATATCAAGCACTTGGTCGATGTTGATCAACCCCGATAGCCAGCCTGTGTAGAGCTCACGTGGGTAACCATAGATATAGAGCGTGCGGCCATATTTGGTGCCAATGCGGAAGTATGTGCTGTGAATCTCGAGACTGCTGGGAGCGATTAAGTCGCGCAGCGTCGTCATACCTTTGATAAAGGCTTCTTCTACCTCTGCTTGCTCGCGCTCGCGCTGCTGGGCAGCAATGTCGATTGGATCGGGTCGTCGTGCCATCAAAATTCTCCTTTGTGATATGCTGTCGAGGTTGGGACGGCTCCCTCACCCTTGCGGACGAAGGTGGAAGTCACGTTATTAAAGTCGCCCAGGGGCTCGCGCACTGCTGTGTCGGGGTTATACATGTTGTAATAGAGAGTGCCGAGCTCTTTAGTCTTGAGCTGCACCGCCCGCACACCAATCTGCATCAAGCCATTGAGGATAGTGTCAGCCCGGTTGCGGATCTCCTCGCGGGCTCGCTCGTAAGTTTCTTTGCTAATCTTCGTCACAGTGTTGGTATTCTTAGGGGCGAAGAGCTTGGTAAAAAACCCTTTACTCTGGTCGAGAATTGTCCCCTCCCCTGCTGGGTAATACGGGATGACGACATAGAAGCTCTTGTCCATGATGTTGGCGTTTTGCGAGAGGTCGTCGATGAAGTTGATATAGTCTTCCATCAGCACACTCAGCAGCATGTTATCTTGAGTACGCTGGATAGCAACGAGCTTATCCAAATACGGGCCAATATCCACCCGCTGCGAGCGAATACAGATCTGCACCGGGAAGTACAGTGCATTGAGAAAGTTCTGATAGCTATATTCTACCCCCTCGCGCTCACGAGCGCTCATGAGGTCGAAGTTGATCGACTCACAGGCGATGACGGCGCGAAAGCTACCATCACCCATAATGATCATATCATCACGCAACTCCGAGAGAAGGAGGCTATTCTGTGTGGTAGCGGGCTTGGGTGGAGCCTTTTTCTTGGTGTCTTGGGTGGGCTGGCCATTCGTACCGCCCTGCACAGCTGGTGGCTGAGCTGGTGTTTGCACTGCAGGGTAATTGCCCTGCGGCGGAGCGGGGTACTGCGGATAATTAGCTGGTACCTGGCCTGCTGGCGCAGCGCCCTGGCCTTGGCTATACCCAAACTGGCTGGGTGGCCCAGCTGGTGGTTGTTGATTGTTGGGTGAATTTGGTGACACCACTCTCCTTCTTATTTCTTAGCGCAAAGGGATGACAATCTCATCATCGTCATCATCCTGACTGGCCTGCTCTTGATGTTGAATCCGGTTGGCTTCATTGGCAATGGCAGCAACGGACAAATCAGAGTTGCTGGCTAGTCTAATTATATCAGGCGAGACAGTGTTTGTGCTAGTGTTTGGCGGCAGATTGTTGCGTTGCTGGGCGAGCCGCTCCTCACGCAGGCGTTCCTCGCGCGTGGGGGTTGTCTTGGCGTAATAACTGGGGTCGAGCGGCTGGATGACTGACTGATGAATACTAGGGTATGGGTTGTAGCGCACGGCCATATCGATGACATTTTTGTCATCAGCCAGTGCTGAGCGATCTCGGTAGGACACGGCGGCTGGAGTGGGTTCGAGAGCTTGTGCGGTTTGAGCTGGTACGATGGGTGGCTGCTGAGGTGGTGCTGGCTGGTAGGCAGGCTGCTGGGGAGGATATGACACAGGGGTTTGCGGATAATTGGGGGCTGCTGGCGAGGTGGGCTGCTCTGCAGGTGCTGGGGTGGATGATGGCTGAACATCGGTAGAAGGTGCTGTAGCTGGTTGATAATCAGGTGTAGTAGCAGTGCGCGCGGCTGGCTTTTGGGGTGGTACAAGCGGTACGGCATCGGTGCTGGGAGTAGCGTGCTGGCGCAAGTTGGCATAGATCGCTTCAAAGGATGGTGCTTCTTCTGGTTTGGGCTCTGGCGCAGTTTCTACTGCGGGTTTAGCCGGCGTGTAGGGCTTGCTCAGGGCGTCTGGCAAGACCGAATCATGCGGAATAACGGCGGGCAGTGCCATTGGCAAAGACTGGAGTGAGTCATGCTCTCGCGGCATGGGCTGTGGCTCGGCAACAGGTGTTTCATCATGCGCCGCATCATCCACTGGCGAAATCTCGTATACCTCGGTAGATTGCTGAGGTGGGTATGGGTTTGGTTGATTTTGGTAAGCACTAGCATCGAGTGAAGGAACTTGCTGATGCGACGACGCCGTGCGATTCTCGGGGAAGCTCGTGGACGAATACGACACCGCTGGGCGCTGAGACTCTGGTGCTGGGTATGGCGGCTCAGGCATACGAGGCTGAGGTGGTGATACTGGCGCAAAGCCAGCGGCATCAACGGGTGGCTGGTACGGAGGTGTAGCCTGTGGTGGGATAGTTGGAGCTGGCTGCGGTGCTGCCTGGTATGGTTGCGGCTGGGCCTGTGGCCAGGCTGGCTGATACGGTACCGGGACTTGCTGGAGTGGCTGCCCATCAGCTACGGCAGGCAGCGCAGCCGCTGGGGCTTGCATGCGCTCAATGGCGGCTCGGCGCCGGGCTTGGTTTGATTGCTCGATGCGCCGCGTCATCGCCCGTGCTTCGCTACTGTTATCATCAAACATATCCGAGGTCTGCTGCGCCTCGAAGTAGACATCGCTAATCATCGACCCCTGTGCATCGGGCACGCGGGTGTGGCGAATGGACCATCCATGAGTATCAGCTAGCTGCGACAGATACGCCAAGCGGCGCTCGGCCTCGTCTTGGCTGAGGTTCTTCGTTCGCTCGATCTCCACCTTCTCGGGTACCGTAATCTCGATTAACGAGTTGATACCATCAGGCTGCCACATGCGCCGGCGTGGCTTGGTGTAGAATGATATCACCGCCGCGAGGTAAACCTCCATTGGCTGGTCCTTGCGCAGTGGCAGAGCTAGCGCACCAAATAGTAGGATAATTGGCACTGGAATAACCGCCAGCGGCAAAAACACTTGCGACAATCCCCACGCCAACGCAATTCCTGCCGCCGCAACCAGCAGATAAATAAACTGGCGAAAGCTAAACGGCCCAAGAATCTTATCCTCTGCCTCTACATCCTGCGCAACCTTATATCTCGACATAGTTTATGTATTTATTATAGCATGAGGGGGATGGGGAGAAGACTCACTAGTCTTGCTTTGTATTATTCCCCAAAGTACGATATTGCTTAGTTGGGTCGTGGCTCCATTCTCTAGCCTTGGATGCACGCTTATAGATTGCGTCGTTACTCTGCATCTTTGCGTTGTAGAGTTGAGACCGTAGTGCTGCGTCAATTGCTAGACCAGTAGCTTGCCTTGCCTCCATAAGCTGATCTTCGCTGATGCCACTAATATTGTCTCTACTAAGAACCTCCATCATATCCTTGAAGGCCGGCTCATCCATATCGGCCATCTTAGGTGCGTTGTATTTCCCGCCAAGAGCGCCTTCCACAACAGCTTGTTCATAATTAAACTCGCCCGCGCGTAACTGGTCTGCAGCTTTCCCAGTCCACCACGGGTTCTTGGCAGCGGCCGGAGATTGCGAGAGTGCGTCAGCAATAGCTGCACGATCACCAGAACCTAGATCGTCATTAGCATGTTTTGCTAGTGCACGTAGCTGGTTTGAGTTAGCATGCTTAGCAGCATCTGTAACAATGTATCGCTTGTCGAAGGCAGAGAAATTATCAGCGTCTAACACATCACCTTTCTCTATACTGCCGTCTTTATTCTTTTTGTAACCTTGAATTTTTCCACCCTTTGCAAGTTCAAAGATATCACTACGAGAAAGAGCTTGTTCCTTCCCGTCTTTGTCTAGATATCGATAATTTTCAAAGAATGACTCTGAGAGTTTCATCTCCTCCTCGGCTTGTTGGTCGATAAGGCGCGATGCATAGCTTTGGGCACGACGCACCGATCTACCAGCTGACCCTGGAAGGTTGCGAGCGCGCTTATTAATTCCTCGCATAGCCCCACTTCGTAACCTCCTAACAGGATTCCAGCCCTTATAGGTGCCAGCTTGAGTTTGCGCATGCGCCAGTTCTTTTGAGCGTTCTCGCTCTGCCATAAATCGTCCGTACATAGACTTATCCAGGCCAGACTGTAACTTCTTCTCAGTAGCTTTACCAGCCAAGTTGCCCCACTTATCAGCAATATTTGCTAGCCCCATCATTGAGGTCATGAGGCTTGTTAGGCGAGAAACTAATAGGAGTGGTGTGAAGGTAAGAGCGGCAGCAATGATCTGTAGTAATACAGGTGATTCACCCTTCATACCATTAATGACCGTTGCCCCCAGGTTACATGCACCATAGAGTAAACCAATTGCTGGATAGAGAAAGAGGAGTGTCTTGAAGAAGCCCCACCACTTCTTAAATAACCCTTCTGTACTTGGTAATAGCAGTGCTACAAAAGCAAGCGGCGACAAGATAATAGTAAAGATAATCAATGCCTGTCGTGCGCCAAGAAGAAATGCGGTAATAGTTGCAGTAACAACAATAAAGACAAGGCCAGAAATGAGAGTACCCAAGACAAAGAATCCAACGGTACCAGCAAGAACAGCAGCGGCAATTCCTCCTAGCGCATTACCTTTTGTCGCCCAGCCACCTTCTGGGCCGCTCCCACCACCACCAAGTGAGGTAATGAAGTTGAACGATGATGACCCAACAATATTAGAGATATCGACAAGAATGCTACATACATAGAAAGATATATTGACAAGGACGATAGTCATAAGAAGCTTAGGAAGAAGCTTCTTAATACCATAATTGCTAATACCAAGACCGCTAACCTGTGAGTAGATGATGATCAAGAAAACGATGATAAAGACGATATTGGCAATATCCCGAATACGCGACCAATAGTGGAAGGCAGAATCAGGACCACGGTTAGTTAAGATAAATGAGTTGACTTCAAGCAGTTTGGCTAAAATACCTGCAGAGTCGTCTGAGATGTCGGCAAGGAAGTTAACGACAGGGCAAACAACCCAGCCAACACCATCGATGGCACAGCGTGATTTGGATTCTTCCTCACCAGCCTCAGGCGTGTCGTGAGCACCCTCACCACCCCCTATGTCAATGTCTCCTGCTTTTGCTGCGTCTGCCGCCTTCTTTGTATCAACACCGTTAAGAATGTCTTTGATCTCTTTTTCTGTCAGATTTGGCCATTTTTCATGCATACATTTGCTAATGTATTCTTTTTTGTATGTATTGATATCTTTTTCTTTACTAGATTTCCCGCGCGTTACTACAGCCTCTGTAACATAGGATTTCGTAGCATTTGCAATACAAACCGCAACAGATTTTTCCCAACCATTATCATTACATTTCGATTGGTCTGCCGCACATGCCTTATTTTTTAGAGAAGACAACGCTGATGCAAGGCTGTCGTCAACTGCCTTTGCTGAGGCGTTTTTCTTGGCGTTATCTATTGCCTTGCTTGCTTGCGCTGTAACTTTTTTTGATTTATCGATACAGAATTTTTTGTCTTCTTCTGTCTTAGAATGATTACCCGCTGTTACAGTTATGTCTGGAGCTTTGTACTTTGCTATAACTTGCTGTACTATATCACTGTTGCCGTCTTTTCCAATCCTGCTATAGGATATATAGCCATCTTCTGCTTTGTCTGCAAGAGTGATTTGAGAACTATTAAGCTCTGATCGATTTTTCTCATCCTTGACGGAACATGTGCTGACAAAATCCTTATAATAATACGTGTATATCTCACCAGGTTTTAAATACTCCTCTATATTATTATCATTAATTTTTAACTTACTACGAATTGCTGCGTTGACAGGGCCTTGCCGACCTTTTGTTGCTTCCCATGTTCTATTGCCATTGTTCTTCTTATAACCAGCTGCGGTCAAAAAATCTTCAGCGCCCGAAAACCCCCATTTTAAGATACCTTCTTCATAAATGGCAGCACATGACATTTTTTTGCCTAGGACAAAGCGCTCTTCGCTAAAACCATCTCCGCCAAGACCATTAGTTTTGACATCTCTAAAGCTAATACTGTAAATCCCGTCAAAACACCCAGCATGAGATGTGCCACTCTCCCCGTCTTGCGCCTCAAAGAGAGCCCATTTTCGAATCTTCTCATCATGATCATCAGCATAAGCCTTTTGGTCTATAAACACACTAGAACTAAGTACAAGAATAATAGCTAGTGGAAAGAGTGAAAAGCGCTTTAGCTTAGATACAAGAGAGTTTGTCATACACTACATATAATACACAAAACAACGCTATAAAACTAGCTATATGGAGCTAAAATTGAAAATTGTGAAGGATATAAGCGCTACACTTTCTAACGCGCTTCATTCAGTGGGGGGATATTAGTAGGCTTATACTTATTAGATTCATCCGTACGGCAGAAATAAGCAACGCGTGGAAATGGGTCGACATCGTATCTCCCTGTCTTTGGATCTTGTACCTGAGTTCGGATGGCAAAATCATATATCTTACCATCTCTATCATTTAGTACCTCGCAGTAGACTGCGCTAAAGATTTGCTCGCCCTTAACGGTCTTGCTCGTATCTATCGGATATCTGTCGCCTAATTCAGACATGGTAGCGAATCTTTGAATTGTGAATATAGTCGGTTTGTAGTTTGGAAGGTCCTGGCCACGAGATTGGTAAGCTTCGTCAACAAACTTACCATAATATCCCTTGGATTGGCCTATGTGCGGAACATCAAGATAGCTCGCTAAATTGTTTAGTAGTGACCATGGATAAATTTCTGCGCCATTATCGTCGGTAAGTTTTGCATGATATTTGGCATCGTGTGTCAGTTTGCGTATAAGCGGGTCGACATCGCTGAACCAAATATCCGCTAGCTCTTGTGATTTACCCGCATTCCAGTTGACGAGCTTATCGATAACATCTGGGTTAAGATTGTTTTTGAAAAAATCGAGAACAACTTGACCTTTGGTACGGTCATCGTACTGTTCCCATAACTTGTCATTGAATTCATTCAAATTCGAAAAATTATATTGGCCAACGGGCTCAGGGCGCAATTCATTAGTATGAGTTGACTCTGGTTCTTGAGACGGTGTCGATGACTCAGTGAACTCTGTTGCAGTGGCAGATGGAGTTGCTTCTGGGCTCGAGCTTGGAGATTCTGATGGAGAGGGTGTTGTTTCTGGAGAGGCTGAGCTAGATCGGTTGTGACCAAAAAGAGCTGCTGATAGACCTGCTCCGACAGCCAGGGCTGCACCACTGAGACCTAAACCGATAAGGAAGCCTCGTCGATCGGTTTCTTTTCGTTCACGTGAGGCTGCATTATCTGGTTTTTCAGATCCGCTAACGCCTGCCGGATAACTATTGTGTATTTCTGTCATAAGCTTCAATCCTCCCCAATATAGGATTAGTGGTTATGTGTGCTTATTATATGCGCACTTGCGTTTCATGCTACCATTGTTTGCGCGGCAGGTCAAATATTTTTTGGCCTCTGTTGAGAAAAATGAATGGCGCATGCACACAGAGGTTAGTATAGAAATATATTCGAACGATATTTTTTGGCAAAAATGGGAGATATTTTATACATATTGCATGATAAAGAAAGTATGATAGTTTGCAACCCTCCAATCGTACAAGAATAATTATTGATCCTTCCCTATACATTTATATTTAAAATAATTAACGATACAGACTGACAAATATAAACACCAATACACACGCTCATAGGTAAAATACTTGCATGAGCAAGTTGCAATATATCCGAGTAACTCATACATATTGCCACCCCACCCTACATCCGCTATAATACAGAGGTACGGAGAGGTGCAAGAGTGGTTGAATTGGCACGCCTGGAACGCGTGTGTGGCGGCAACGTCACCCAGGGTTCGAATCCCTGTCTCTCCGCCATATCAGCGCCAGGCGGCACGCTGCCATAGGAGTGCGCTGCTGATTCGTCTTTTGGCATGATGCGTGGCTATACTGTATATTTTTGTGCAGATTGGGCTTGCAGAAATGTTTTTTGACAGTTTATACTAAAGGATAATTATGGTACGATCTTCTACACCAGTTATAGAACTCCGAGGCCTCACCAAGCAGTATGGTCTGGGTGATGCTGCCCAAAACGCCTTGGATAATGTCGACCTGCGAGTCGAAAAAGGCGAATTTATCGTCATCATGGGCCCCAGTGGCTGCGGTAAGACGACATTACTCAATATTATGGGTTTGCTCGACCGCGCTGACAGCGGCGAGTATTTTCTTGATGGGACATCGGTCGCCACGCTGAGCAAGCGTCAACACGCCCGGATTCGCTCGCGGCAGATTGGTATCGTCTTCCAGAGCTTTAACCTGATTAATCGCCTAACGGTGCTTGAAAACGTCGCCCTTCCCCTGAGCTACCGTGGGGGGATGCGCCGCGTTAAGCGCCTAGAGCAAGCCAGTGCGGTGCTGAAGAATTTCCACCTCCAAGAGCGCGAATATTACATGCCGTGGCAGCTGAGTGGTGGGCAGGTGCAGCGCGTGGCGATTGCTCGCGCCCTGGTGAATCACCCGTCGATTATCCTCGCTGATGAGCCAACAGGTAACCTCGATAGCCGCTCGAGCCATATTATTATGGAAGAATTGGCTCAACTGCACCGCCGAGGCAATACCATCATTATGGTGACACACAACCCCAACCTCACGAGCTACGCCAGTCGTGTGATTAAGATGCTTGATGGGCAGATTGCCAGTGATGAGCAGATGCGCACTACTGCCGCCACACCAACGCCAGTGGCCCGTAAGCCACGGGTGCGCCGGGCGGCGCCTGCTAGCAAGACTGCACCGACGATTGCGCAGGGCACGGCATCGGCTGCTCAGCCAGCTGCGCCCGTCAAGGCAATTGCTCGTGGTCGTCCCGCCAAGGCTACGGCACCAACACCAACAGCACCAACAGTAGTCGACTACGAAGATCCGCATACCCAAGATGGCCCAACCATCGAGCCTATGCCAGTTGCTCCACCAGAGGTGCCGCCAACCTTGCCGGCCACGCAGCATGCTCCATCGGCAGGGCAGCCTACTCTGGCACATTCTACTGCGCCGGCTCATACAAACTCAGTTACCCCGGCTCAGTCTACACCAGCTTTGCCAGCGCAACCTACTCCAACTCAATCCCAACCAGCTGCACCAGTAACTCATACTACAGTCCAGCCATCATCCACACCGTCTGCTGCATCGGCCGCTCAGCCAGCTGTGGCTGCACCGGCCCAGCAGCCCGCTGCACCATCGTCTGCTCACCAATCTAGCACAAAGGAGCCCCAGGCATGATAATCATCGACCATTTCGAAAATGCAAGCAGTAGCTTCCGGCGCAACCGCGGCCGTAATTTGCTGGCGACGCTGGGTGTGGCAATTGGTGTGGGTAGTATTGTGGCGATCTTGGCGCTGAGTGGTGGCCTGCACAATATCATCTCCCAACAGGTGTCCGACCTCAACAATAACCTCATTGTGGTGCGCCCTGGTGTGCAAGACAAGAGCTTTTCGTCGCTGGCGAGCTCGGTGGCGCAGTATAATTACAACACCAGTACTATCACCGAGTCCGACGTTGAGGCAGTACGCAAGATGCCACATATCCGCGCCGTGGCGCCAATGATGACTTCTGAGAACAAGCTCAAGAGCAACGACCGAGAAGCCACCACTACTGTTGTAGCAACTTCGCCAGACCTTGCTATCACCAGCCAGCTCGAGCTGCGTGAGGGTGACTTCCTCGAAGGCGGCACGCACGACGCTAAGCCAGCGGTGCTTGGGCCAAAGCTGTCGGTGCAGCTGTTTGGTACCGAGCAGTCGATCGGCCAGACCTTTAAGATCCGCGGCAAGGAATTTATCGTGGTGGGGGTGATGCGTGCTACAGAAAATCCGCTGAATTATAACAATGTTGATTTCGACAACGCAGCTATCATCACCACTGAGGCAGGCAAGAAAATCCACAGTGGTCATACGCAGATCCAGCAGATCAACATCCAGGCCGATGCATCGCAGCAGGTCGGGCAGATTGCTCAGCAAGTTAAGGACAAGATTAAGCAAAATCACCAAGGCGAAGAAGACTTTACCGTGGCTACAGGCGATGCAATTAGCCAGCCGACCAACCGGCTCTTCACCGCGCTAACCCAGGTGCTAACGCTAATTGCAGCCATCTCGCTGGTGGTTGGCGGCATCGGCATCATGAACATCATGCTGGTGAGTGTGGTAGAGCGCACGCGCGAGGTGGGTATCCGCAAAGCGGTTGGTGCGACCGATGGTAATATCATCACCCAGTTTGTGATCGAGGCGCTGGCGATTAGCTTGCTCGGTGGTATCCTGGGCTACATCCTGGGCTACATAGTGGCACTGAGCTTTAGCCTGTGGCTGTCCTTTGCGCCATCGCTAGAGTGGCAAACGGCGGTGATGGCAATTGGCCTGGCACTGGCGGTTGGCCTCACCTTCGGCCTCTACCCAGCTATTCGTGCCGCGCGCAAGAACACGATCGAATCGCTACGGCAGTATCACTAAACAAGATAGTTACTTTGATACAGAACCCGCCCGCATGTGGCGGGTTTTTTGTGTGGATATCATGGTATTCCTGGCCCGCCCTGCCCTGTCCATTTACATAGTACGATGATAGAATTTCTGCACATATTATCCCAGATTAATCGTCACATATAATATTTGAGATGATGAGCGATTTCGTTGGTGAATTTATTGTAGCAGCTCGTTGTTTATGTAATATTTTGCGACAGCGAGCCATCGTACAAGATCATGACAAGGGCTTAAGAATTAGAATAAAAAACAAAACACTACGATTCTCAAAAACCAAAACACATTAGGTTAGAATTTCTAAGATTTTTCCGCCCTTCCCCTGCCTCACGCCATTCAACACACCAAGGTAGCAGCTGGCGAATTCCGCTAGTATCATGCCATGCAGCACCTGCTCTACCTCTGTCTCGCCGGCAAGCAAGATAGACTTTGCGTGGGGGCGGCGGCCACTGAGGCGGCGATCGAGCGCTGCCATGCGCTGCTGGGTAGTGCCGTCATTCTCACTCGCGAGGTCGAAAAGCGCGAATGGCTTATCTACCGGATGGCTTAGCCAGCCATGAGCGCCAGCGTGCTCGGCCTCGGCAAGAGTGGTAGAAAAGGCCACATTGTGCGCCCGCTTCTGCCAACACCACTGCCACCACTGGGCCACTGGCGCGAGCGCCCCACTGCCGCAAAACACCGCCGTCTTGCCCGCTGCTTGGCGTGCGAGCTGCTTGGCAAGGTTGTGAGCGGTCGGCACGGTAGCACCCCACTGCTGCGCCGTGTTTGCTGCATTCGCTGTGCCATCTGCTATCGCTTCCACAAGATCATCATCCAGCAACTGATAGGCCGTCAGTAGCGTGCTCAGTGTGCTGAGCATGCGTAGTGGTTCCACCTGCCCTTCTCTCTTCGCAACCGGCACGACGGTAGCTGCAGGGTATGCTGTGGTGCACTCAGCCACGGCAGCATCATGAGTGAGCAAAACGGCCGGAGCGGCATGCTGCTGTGTATAGCGCAGTATATTCTTCACCTGGTCAGGCAAGATGCCAGCCTCGATAATAATCACCAGGCTATGTGTATCCACAAATGCGGGCACTGCCGCTGCCTCGCAGCACAGCACAGGCACGGCCAAGTGAGGCTGGACGAGCTGCTGAGCGACGTGAGCCAGTACCGCACCACCATCCGTTGCTATAATCACAACATTACGAATATCATGCTTGGCTGCCATATGCGAGAGTTGGCTAGATACCTCTGTTGGCAGCATCGTTTGTTTCCATAATGTTGCAATGTGGCGCAGCGTGGCTTCGGCACCGCGTTGGCGCAATATGGTCTGATCATCAAGCATAATCGTCTCCTTCTGCTTGCAAGAGTATACCCTCCCATGATACATTAATTAGCAGAGAATCATAAGCATATTTGGAGACAGGTGGGAACCATGAATATCAGCACTACATCACAATCAATTACCGACGATCAAGAGCTTGCCAAGGTGCTTGCTGGGATCGGCCCGCAGGTGGGCACAGCAGCGTCGCAGCGGTCGCAGGCGATGATGTCGGGGCAAGGTGCTGGCCGTTCGTCACTGTCGGGCATGTCGGGCAATATGGGCTCGTCAGTGCCGGTTATGTCGTCTCAGCAGCAGCCGTCGCAGCCTGCGCCCAGTGGTGAGGCACTCAATGGCGTGAAGCAATCGGCCATCAAAGAGCTGCGCCCGCTGGTAGATAAGCTCAACGTTAGCTCAGATGAGAAATTCGATACCTACCTGCTTTTGATCCGTTCGACGGACGACAAGAGTTTGATCGACCCAGCCTACCAAATCGCCAAGTCGATCCGCGACGAAACCCGCCGCGCCCAAGCGCTGCTCGACATCATCAAAGAGATCGACTATTTGTCGCAGCGGTAGCGGATACTGCAATAAGAACAAGCATTATCACCACTGATGTGGTGATTTTGTTATGGTACTAAAAATGATATATAATACAAACACAACCATGGTAAAAACACGTCACTATAAGCCACATCGCCGTACACCCAAACATCATAGCATTGATGCAATGCCATCACTTATATCGCCGAGCCAGTGGTCGACGTCTTCTTCGAACATCAAAAAGCAGCTTGTTACTGTTGATGCAGCGCTGAAGAGTCAAAAGCCACATCTCACCTACCTCGTCGAGCAAGCAGGTCGTAACTGGAGTGAGAAAAAACGCCGCCAGCGACGCTCGGTTGCCCTGGGAGAGAGTGCTGTGACGCTTGTGCAGCACTATGCGAGCAAAGAACAGTAGTCGCATGTGGATATGGCGCGGCTGCTTGCAGCGTATCCTGGCTGGGTGGAGGCGACCGAACAAGATGATACGGCGCTGACTCGGCAAGAAAAGAAGCAGCGGATCAAGAAGCTCACGCAGTTTAATCATGTCCTGCGCGATGTAATAGACGATACCACACACTCCTGCGAGACACGGCAGTCGATGCCGTCTGTGTCGGATATAATTAATGGTTTAGAAGCAGTATACCCGGGCAATCAGCATGCTCACAACAAGCAATACCGGATGGATATGTTGCGCATGACAGTGGTGGGTATTCGCAACGAAGTACTCTTTATGCGGGTGCTAGATGAAGCCGGCATTGCCTATGAGCCTGGCACAGCCAACCAGGATGTGCGTGGGATAGACATGATGGTGAATGGTAAGCTCATTGACCTTAAATCATCTGAGGACTATGTACAAGACGGTCGCGAGCATGCTGCTGAGCACCATGATAACAGACGGATCTTTTTCTTCCCAGGTGTAAGGAATTATGAATATCGCAATAAACTAATGCTGCCGAAGGAAAAAATTATCCGGGTTGTGCCACGAGTGATAGCTCGCATGTATAGCCATGGTATTCTGGATTGAACTGATACAACAGAGGTAGGCCTCATGATTGACAGGTAACCATAACAGGTATAAAGGAGGTACAGTGCCATATGCCGCACGAAATACCACAGCAGCCGTCAGACGGAGAGCATGAGAGACATGCGATGCTCAAAGAGTCAATTGCTCAATCGATCCTCAAGAAAAGACCATGGCCCTATGGTGGGTCTGAAGACGAGCCAGGGCCGCTCTCTATCCAGTGGATGTCGTTGCAGTATGCCGAGGATGGCTGGTCAGCAACTGGCTTAACCACTGATAGGCGCTATGTAAGAGTAGACATCAGCAACGATGCAGACGATGTGATACTCGAAGTGGAGGCTATGCAATCCGACGGAGAGACAGATACCCCGCAGAGCAGTTAGAGTGGGCATCCGTAGGGTAAAAACACTAGCTTAGCTTGCCCGATGCACGCTTGCTGTGGCGCGAAGCTGGCTTTTTCTTGCGCTTGGCTTTGTCTTTGGCTTTGGAGATAGGTCTGCTGGCGTCTTTTGTGCGCTTGCTTTTACTCTTGCCTTTCGCTGACTTCTTCTTTGATGCTTGCCGTTCGCGAATGGCATTCCGCACCTCTGTTATTTCGTCCCAGGGGTGGGTGCCGTCGGCGCGTTCGATGGTCTTCTCGTGGCCTTTGCCGAGGAAGACGACGGTGTCGCGGGCGGTGCGGGCACGGCGAATGGCAAAGCGGATGGCCTCAGCGCGGTCGTGGATGAGGAAGAGGTCGGTATCTTGGGTTTTGCCAGCAGCTTCTGCGCCTTTGGCGATTTGGGTGAGGATGTGTTGCCCATCGACGTCACGATCGTCTTCTTCGGTGATAATAAGCTCGTCGGCGATTCGCCCTGCGATCTTGCCTTGAATCGCTCGCTTAGACTCATCGCGCTGACCAGCCGAGCCAAATAGAACGATCAGCCTGCCTTTCGTGCTCGCTCGCACACTACCGAGGAGCCGCTCAAAAGCGTCGGGTGTGTGGGCAAAATCGACAATAGCGGAGAATGGCTGCCCAGCATCCACGACTGTCATGCGACCATCCACCCCGGTGAGTGCAGCCAGGCCCTGCTCGATCTGCACCCGGCTGAGGCCTACCTCGTGCCCCACGGCTACCGCGGCCAGGCTGTTGGCAATGTTGAACTCACCCGGCATATTGATGGTGATGTGATGCATCTGCCCCATGAGCCATACATCGTAGCAGCTGCCTGAGGTGGTTTGGGTGATGTTCGTAGCGCGAATGTCGCCGCCTGCAATGCCATAGCACAGGCTACGGGGCACGGCTTGCTCGAAGACTGCTGCTGATGGGTCATCCGCATTGATAATGCCGACTCGCCGCGCCAGCTTGAAGAGGCGCATTTTGGCAGCGCGGTAGCGTTCGAATGTCTTGTGATAATCCAGATGCTCGTGCGTGACGTTGGTCATGACGGCAATATCGATCGGGACGCCAAAGATGCGGTGCTGCGCCAATGCATGGCTCGTCACCTCTAGCACTACCCACTGCACATTATGCCGCCGAAACTCCGCCAAACGCTGCTGCAACAGGGGTGCAGATACGGTGGTCATGTGCTCGGTTTGCGGCGTAATGTTGTCATTCACTCCATATGCCACAGTCGTCATCAGGCCGACATTGTAACCTGCTTCGACCAGCATGCGGTGGATCATAAAGCACGTTGTGGTCTTGCCATTTGTCCCTGTTACGCCAATGACGTGCATGCCTTGGGCTGGGAAGCCTTGGTTAGTCGCTGCCACAGTAGCTTCGAGCAGCCGATAGCCTGGCTCTAGCGCCGCCAGCACGCTGGGTGGGAGAGTATTCTTGAGTGTTTGTTTTAGAGAAAATGCCATGGCACATATTATACCACTTTTGGTAATATTTAAAACCATGAGAGGCATGATTTTTTGAGTAAGTAAATATGCTAAGATGAGGGCTGCAAAACACTCGGTTATTCTCACCATTACCTTCCCCATACACCCGCTTCCGGCCCACTATAATGGTGAATGTCTCTCTCAAATATTCATCTCGTGCACTAGGGCTAAAAGTGATTATTGCGATTGATTTCACACTCCATCGGATGAAGGGATTGGCTGGTGGAGCTAACGCTGCAGAAGTGAGATTATACGTATTTTCTACACCATTTTTATTTTGGAGTAAGTTTTCTGCGTTGTGTACTCTCCTTTGCTATAATAACCCTATGAAGATTCTTGGGATTGAGAGCAGCTGCGATGAGACGGCGGCTGCGGTGGTGGCCGATGGGCGGCGCTTGCTGAGTAGCGTAGTGCACTCGCAGATAGATATTCATGCTCAGTATGGCGGCGTGGTACCAGAGGTAGCAGCGCGGAGCCATATTGAGATGATTACCCCGGTGATTGACCGCGCCTTGGCCGAGGCAGCGTGTAGCTGGGATGATATTGATGGCATTGCGGTGACGTATGCGCCTGGGCTGGTAGGGTCACTATTGGTCGGGACGCTGGCGGCGCGGGCGCTGGCGATTGTGCACAAGAAGCCGCTCTATGCGATTCATCATGTGGAGGCGCACGTCTATGCCAATTTCGTGGTGGAGGATGGCCGGCCAAAGCCTGAGCCAGCTTTAGCGCTCCCTGCTGCGCAGCCGAGCTTCCCTATGTTGGCACTCATCGTCTCTGGTGGGCATAGTCAGTTGGTGCTGTTTCGGGCGCATGGTGACTATACACTACTTGGTCAAACACAGGATGATGCTGTGGGCGAAGCCTTCGACAAGGTAGCAAAGATCATTGGTTTGCCCTACCCTGGCGGCCCGGCCATTGCTGCTGCCGCTACGCACGGTGACCCGCAGCATTACGCGTTACCTAAGGCGCGGATGCAGGGCCAGTACGATTTCTCCTTCTCGGGCCTCAAGACGGCCGTGCTGCGCCGAATGCAAGCCGAGGTGGGCAAAGATACCTCTTTTCCTTCGCACGAGCTTCCAGCGCTTGTTACGTCGCAGCAACGCCATGATATGGCGGCGAGCTTCCAACGTGTGGCGGTAGAGACATTGGTGGATAAGACGGTGTTGGCGTATGAGCACTATGCGCCGCGCTCCGTCGTGATTGCTGGTGGTGTGGCTGCCAACCAAGAACTCCGGCGCCAGCTGCGCACCGCCCTGCCCTGCTCCATTAGCTACGCACCAATGGCCTTTTGCACAGACAATGCAGTGATGATCGCCGCCCTCGGCTACTACTACGCTCAGGCTGGCCACACAGTTGACCCATACCTGCTCGAAGTGCAGCCAAGTTTGTCGATGCGCGAAGCGGTGTGGGCTGGCCACGAAGCATAGCACATATGTTTTGATGATATTCGAAACGATGATACTAGCGTGTAACTGCTTGTAGCAGATTACCGTCTGCGCGTTGGCACAAATTAGTTGTCAGTGTTTGGAAATAGTCGATCTCTACCGGCCGATCACACTGCGCACCGCACGAACACAGTGAATCACCTGATGTATGAATGGCCGAGCGATATATTCATAGCAGCCAGCGCGTTCCTCCAGCTGGCCACCAAAGCCTTTCTTGAAGTGATACACTCCCTCTTGCTCGGGGAAGCCGTTGAAGTTTCCGCTTGTGCCGTAGAAGTTGTAGCGCTGAGCGCCAAGGCTGATGGCACGGCGCATTGCTGCGTATTGCAGGGCGTATGCGCCAGAAAATTTGGCATGTTGATCATCCGAACCACTGAGGAAATACACCACCTCGTTATCGCTCGTGTGCATGAATATGGCGGCGGCCAGCGGCAGCACATCGCCATTGGCTGCTTGGCGGAGCGCTTCATAATCTGCCAGACGCTTCGACACCGCAGCGAGTTGGTTGTCGAGCTCTTTCACCTGCCCTTGCTTGTCTGGCTCAGTCGCCAGCATATCGCGCTCGACTTGCAGGCTATCATGCTGGGCACTGAGGCGAGCTTGGTAGCCAGTAAGGTCGAGCTCGGCAATCAGGAACCACGCCTGCTTGCGGTGGAAGGCACGGAACAATTGCTGATAAAATTCCTTGTTGCGTCCTGAGAAACCACGCCGCGTGCCAGTATCGATTAGCAGCTTCGCAAACGGGGCGAGATCGTCCACTGCAGTAATTTCGCGTACCGCCACACCATACTTAGTGGCCGCCTTGACGCAGCTGCGTGTCTTGGCGTCGAAGCTCTTGAGTAGTGCTGCATCGTCGTGGTAGGGCGAGAGATCTTTGGCAAAGAACCAGCGCACGTAGCGCGCGTTGTGGTCGGTCTGCTGCGGGGGGGTAGCGCGGAAGCCTGTCTTTTCTAATTGTTGCAGCGCCTTGGCTGTGCCTGCTATTTCGAGAAGCTGAGTAGGGTCACTTCCCTGCCGTAGGATGAGTGGCGGTTGAATCCGAAGTAAAATACCTTTGTGTTTTTTGACATATTTCTTAAGTTCTGTCAATAATATACTGAGCACTGCTGAGTTGTGATAATCCACGAGCGGCCCTTGCAAACATTCAAACTCGCTATAGCCCAAGGTGCGCCACTCATATAACACGGCGGTAGCCACCAAGCGCTCACCCTCAGCAAACAACCCCAGACAATGTGGCTGCCAGCCCAGCTGTGCCACTCGCTTGGCATTGGCGGCTGATTGGACGAAGCTCCCTAGTGGATGCTTCGCAACAAATTGCTCGAGTGTGGATGGATCAATAGGTTTGAGCTGCATAATAATAGCGTTAGTATAGCATTTTTGAGTGGTGAGAGGAAGAGAGCGATAGTGATGAGTAACACACGATTGGCTATAACGAAGGAGTTTAGAGAGATAATACCTTACACCAGACTCATCATTTCGTCAGAGTATACATGAATGTGTTTTTGCAATAATCATCAGTGAAAATCCGCTACAAAGTTGCTATACTAATGTTATGAAACATTTTTTACAGACTGAGGCATGGGAGGCCTTTCAACAAGCGCAGCAGCGCCATACGGTGCGGCGAGTAGACAAAGGGTGGCAGTATTATGGCATTATCGAGCATGGTCGGCTCAACCATCGGTTGTATGTGCCCTATGGGCCCGAAGCAGATAATGATGCAGCCCAGGAAGCTGCACTCAAGGATATTATTGCCACTGGGCGGCAATATGGTGCAGACTTTGTGCGGGTCGACCCCCGGACGACGCGGCTTGAACAGCTGCAGAATCTCGGCTTTCGCAAAGCGAAGAGCCTCCAGCCAGATCGAACGATTATTAATGATGTGACGATAGATCACGATGCGATCCTGGCTAATGCCAAACAAGCGGTGCGTTACACCTGGCGCAAGAATCAGAAGGCAGGGGTGCGCTTCCACACCAGTTATGAGCCGGCGGATATAGAGATCTTTCTTGATATGATTCACGATGTTGCCAAGCGTACTGGCATGCAGCCTCATAGTGATGGCTACTTTCGCCAAATGGCAGAGGTGCTCTTCCCGCGTAAGGCAGCTGGCCTGATGTATGCCACACTGGAGGATAAACCGGTTGCTAGCCTGATATTCTTTAGTGATGGTACGACGATGGCCTATGCCCATGCTGCGTCCTACACCGCCCAGCGCAACCTCAGCCCAGCCACAGCACTGGTGGTGTCTGCCCTCTTCTACGCGCATGATACCGGGCACAAATTCTTCGACTTTTATGGCATTGCGCCAGATGATGTGCCGAAGGATCACCCCTGGGCGGGCTTTACGCACTTCAAGAAGTCGTTTGGGGGTACGCCAGTGGACTATATCGGCACCTGGGAAAAACCTCTCCACCCACTGCGCTACCGGCTGTATCACCTCTACCAAGCGCTATATCAGCACGTGCGTAGTCTGCGCCAGGCATCGTATCGCCGCTCGCATAAGTGAGCGTGGCATTACTTAGAGAAAGGCGCTCGACGGGGCGTCTTTTTATATCACCTCTCCCCTTCCCTTCCCTACTCTACTGACGTGACTTTAGACGGAAAACAATATGAGATCCATATGCTGATGTGAGGCTATAGAGCTTGATATAGTTTCACGCATTATTCACGTGAAATAGAGATATGTACAGGTGAAAATTGTGATATCACTTCCCTACTGTAATTCAATTTTGGTTGTAACTATGATAAACGCAATTTATCTTCATCTCTGATTTATTATTCATACCTCCCTTTTGGATTATATGAAGCGTGTTGATGAACGCAGCATGATGGTATGCGTGCAGACGTTTGCAGTGCAGAGACTTCTGCTGTTTCTCTGATACATCGCCCCTTCCTTCTCTACGCTCTGCAGGATAATTTAAAATTAAATCTTAATAGTTGTAGGCGAAGGCCATCATAAATCATACCTTCCACGTGAAAATTACAAAGTAGGAAATCGCCAGAGCAAACTACGAGACAATAGACACTAATCCGCAAAACAAGATATTAATCAGATCATCACAATTAGCTGCGCGTTTGTCTCACTACCAACCCCTGTCACCCCTGCCATTGACTCGCCAAACGTGCTATACTAGGTAGCTGAAGTTGCACCAAAAAATCGGCCTGGCAGATGCTGCACACATATTTTTCACGTGAAGCATCGACCACGCCGTTTTCGTGTGAAAAGTATCAATAATCTGTAAGGAAGCCACCGCCATGAAACTTGCCAAGACCTACAACCCTAACGAATACGAGCCAAATATTTACGCCATGTGGGAGAGCGCTGGCGTGTTTCGGCCAAAAAGGGAGGGCACACCCTACAGCATCGTGATGCCGCCGCCCAATGCCAATGGCAACCTGCACGTTGGGCATGCGCTGGGCTCGGCCTTGCAAGATATTTTGGTGCGCTACCACCGGATGAAAGGCGATGATGCGGTGTTTATCCCTGGGGCAGACCACGCGGGCTTCGAGACGTGGGTGGTGTATGAGCGTGAGCTCGAGAAGCAGGGCAAGACGCGCTTTGATTACTCGCGCGATGAGCTGTATGCGCAGGTGTGGGACTTTGTTGACAAAAAGCGGGGCGATATGGAGCTCCAGCTACGTGCCCTCGGCGTTGGGGCCGACTGGGAAGATATGGTCTTTACGCTTGACCCCAAGGTGGTGGAGACGGTCTACGGTACCTTCAACAAGCTGTGGCAGGATGGGCTGATCTACCGCGGTGAGCGGATCGTCAACTACTGTACCAAGCACCAGACCAGCTTTGCTGACATCGAGGTGGTGCACAAGACGGAGAAGTCTAAGCTGTGGCGTATTGCGTATCCACTGCTCGATCATATTGGTGAAATTATCGTTGCTACGACGCGGCCCGAGACGCTACTGGGTGATACCGCTATCGCTGTCAACCCGGCAGATGAGCGCTACAAGAAGCTGATCGGCACCAAGGCGCTGCTCCCACTGGTGGGGCGCGAGATCCCGATTATTGCTGATGAATATGTCGATGCGTCGTATGGCACCGGTGCGGTCAAGATCACGCCAGCCCACGACCCAAATGACTTCGTGATGGGGCAGCGACATGGGCTGCCGGTGGAGCAGGTGATTGGCTTTGACGGGCGAATGACCAATGTGCCCGCACCATTTGATGGTCTCACCACGACGGAGGCACGCCAACGGGTGCTGGAGGCGCTAGAGCGCGAAGAGCTGCGCCGTGGCGAGGAGGAGCTGGAGCACTCAGTGGGGCATTGCTACAAGTGCGATACTGTCATCGAGCCGATGGTCAAGGAACAGTGGTTCATCTCGATGCGGCCCTTGGCGGATGCAGCGATTGCTGCCATCGAGCGTGGCGATGTGACTTTTACTCCCGCTAACAAAGGCGAAGTCGTCATCAAGTACCTGCGCGAGATCAAAGACTGGAATGTCAGCCGGCAGATACCGTGGGGCATACCCATCCCAGCCTTCCAGAGCACGGCCGATCCAAGCGACTGGATCTTCAACACAAATGTCAATGAAAAAGAAATAGTTGTAAATGGCACAACATACCGCCGGGAAGAAGACACACTCGATACCTGGTTTAGCAGTGGGCAGTGGCCATTCATCACCACCGACTATTTGCAGGATGGGCCGCTGGCGAAATTCTACCCCAACGCGGTGATGGAGACAGCGGGGGACATCCTCTTCTTCTGGGTAGCGCGGATGATGATGCTTGGCCTGTACTGCACGGGGCAGGTGCCATTCCGCCATGTGTATCTGCACGGGCTGGTGCTGGATGAGCGCGGGCAGAAGATGAGCAAGAGCAAGGGCAATGTGATCAACCCAATGGAGGCGATTAGCCAATATGGCTCGGACGCACTGCGCATGGGGATTATCGCCAGCCGCTCAGCCGCTCAGCCGCAGGCCTTTAATACCGGCAAGGTGGTGGCAGCGCGCAACTTTTGTAATAAATTATGGAACATCGCTCGCTTCATCGAGGCGCAGGTGGGGGATACGCAGCCGGTGCACGTACCGACGCCGCAATCGATGGCTGATCATTGGATCATTCGCCAGCTGAGCCAGGCAGGGGAGACGATGGAGCAGCAGCTGGCGCAGTATCGCTTTGCCGAGGCGGCAGAGACGCTCTACCACGCGGTGTGGGATGATGTGGCCGATTGGTATATTGAGGCAGCCAAGGTGGAGCAGCACGCTGATATACTGGTGTGGGTGCTGGATACGTGCCTGCGCTTGGCTCACCCATTTGCGCCATTTGTGACGGAGACGATTTGGCAAAGTCTAAGCTGGCATACTGATCTCCTGGCGGCGGCGCGCTATCCGCAGGCTGAGGAATACAATGAGCTGCAAGCGGCTGAGTTTGGCCGGCTCAAGCGGCTCGTGACCGAAGCACGCTATGTAACCAGTGAGCTGCCAGGTAATGAGCGCTACACACTGCTCTATATGGATGATGCGCTCGTAGCGGATAATGCCGAGCTGGTGCGGCGTTTGGCTGGTCTAGCGGCGGTGGAACATACTGATGTAGCACGAGGGCTGCGTCTGGCTGCCAGTGGCCGTGATGCTTGGCTCGACGTAAGCGACGAGACACTCTATGAGCACCAGACAAACCTTGAGAAGCGTTTAGTTGCAGCACGCAATGACGCCGCCAAGCTGGAGGCACGCCTAGCAAACGAACGCTACACCAGCCAAGCACCCGCTCATTTGGTGGAAGAATCGCGCCAGCAGCTGGCAAGCAAGCAGGCGTTGATCGAGCGGCTGGTGAAGGAATTGCAGGTGATCGAATAGCAGTACTGCAAATTTAATACCTTGTGCTAATAGAGGAGGCTACCGTCGATGTGAGATGGTAGCCTTTTTGACGGGTAGAGATAATGAAGGATGTTGATTTAACCTCTTGCGCTTTAAATAACAAAAGGGCACTTGGTGGTAAGGAGGGAAGCGCGAACACAGATGAAGGGATTATTGTGATGACGAGCTATAGTAACCTGAAGCTGAAAAATCTCACTGCATCACTCTTTCTATTGGTACCGTTCTTTTTCTGAGGCTTGTGGTGAGTGAGGCTTACTAAGAGTTGTTCATCATATGGATTTTATAAGCATACATATGCTGAGACAAACAGCTTTCACATTCTATCAAGCAAGCTAACAGGAAAAAGGGTTTATACAGAAATGGAGGGAACTCCTACATCTACACGAAACATACTTGACAGAAAAGAAACATCCTGCTACCATGAATATGGACAAAAATAGAACTAACGAAAATTACACAATGAAACACAAACACCACACTACTTCACCCAAAACCATCCTCGCCCAGGCGGCCGTAGCGGTCTTTAGCTTGGCGACTGCGCTGGGGGTGTTCTTGCACGATGGGCAATTTGATAAGATGACCACTGCGCTTCTTACGCTCGAGCCTGCCGTGCTGCGAAGCCGGGGACTGCAAGGCTTGGCAGAGCCCGATAAGCTAATAACCGATCCACACGTCCATCCGCATCATACGTCGCTTGGGCATAAGGCGGTGCATCACGGACAGCACCACACGCCGGGTGTGCCACCGCGCGATGATGAATATAACTATGTGACGCACAAGCAGCGGGGGACGCGCCATGCCTTTGATAATCAGTTCTTGCCGATTGTTGGTTAGTTATTGATGGTGATACGGATGACCAGCGGCAATCTGCTGCGCCCGGTAGAGTTGCTCGGCCAAGATGAGCCGCACCAACTGATGGGGAAATACCAGGCGAGACAGCGACCACACCAGGTTAGCGCGCTCCATCACTGCCTCCGTCACACCGTATGCTCCACCAATGATAAGCACAAGCGGCTTGCCCTGAGCCATTGGCTGGTGCAGGCTGCGCGAGAGGGCGGGCGGGTCGAGCATTGTGCCACGCTCGTCCAGTAGTACAACATATGCGTGGGGCGAAAGCACTCGAAGAATCTGCTGCGACTCCTCACGCCGCGCTGCATCACCGCTGTGCGAGCTAGCGGGGAGGAGTCTCCACTGCAGCTGCCAGGCACGAGTCATGCGCTGCTCGTAGCGTGCAATGCCATCGATTAGCCAAGATTCATGCCGCTTGCCAATGGCGATGATGGTGATCACGCGCTGGCGTCTCCGCCACTGCCAGACACTGCTGCAGCAAGACGCTGGGCGGTGGTAGACAGGTAAGTGTCGCTGGTATCTGTTGGGTAGCCATGATGGAGCTGTAGCACCTCGCGGTCATATAGCGGCACGAGATGAATATGAGCGTGCGGCACATCAAAGCCCTCTACCACCACGCCGACTCGCTCAGGCTGGAGCTCCGTCTCCATCGCGTGAGCAATCCGCTGTGCCACCGTCCAGAGGTGTTGATATACTTCAGTTGGGAGTGCCCACAGCGAGTCGATCTGCTGCTTCGGCACTACTAGCATATGGCCATCACTCAGCGGGTTGATATCGAGGAAGGCAATCGTGTGCTCATCCTCATACACCGTGTGGCTTGGTATCTCACCTTTGATAATTTTGGTAAAAATAGAATCCTGCATGGCTCTAGTATACGCGAAGGTGGGGCAGGAGCTCAAGGATATCCGCTGCGCGATATTTTCGTTCGGCAGCGCATCTGTTATAATGAAGGCAGACCACACGGAGAGATGCAGGAGTGGTTGAACTGGCCGCTCTCGAAAAGCGGTAAGCCGCAAGGCTTCGAGGGTTCGAATCCCTCTCTCTCCGCCATGTTTTTGATCGTATTTATCTGCGAGCTCTGGGCTGGCAGGTTTTTATTATAATAACGACGCATCGTGACGTGAGGAGTGTTGCTTGGTCTACCTCTGCTTTGCATATACTTGCCAGAGGTAATAAAAAGCGCACACCGCGACGGTGTGCGCATATGTTTGTGTGAGAAGAGAGCCAAGCGGCGCCAGCTAGGTAGTCGAAGCACCGGTGTTGCTGCTGTTGGTCGTGGTGTTGATGTTACCACCAGGGATGATAGTGTTGATGACAAAGTTCACCGCGGCGTAGGCGAGCAGCGCCACTACGACACCAACGAGGGCATACATAATCGTATTCTTCGCGCCCTGCACCTGTGATGAGTTGCCGCCAGAGACAACATAACGAATACCACCGAAGATGATCATAATGACCGCGATAGCACCAACGAGAAACAGCATGATGTTGCTCACCCGTGTGAAGATACCGGCGTCACCAAAGAGGTCGGCTGGCTGGTCTTTGCCCCGTGAGCGGCTGGCGCCGTCTGACACACCGCCGATTGCAGCGCTGGGCGGTGCAGCAGCAATTATCCCACCCCCGATGAGGGCAAGAGCACTGATAGATAGTAGACATTTTTTTAGCATAATAAACTTAGCTCCTTTTATCTTGTAATTATACGATATGGCGATTTTTTTGTCGAGAGGAAAGCGGCGAAATTTCTCAGCTTGCGGTACTGTGGTAACTCGCTTCCTTCATCTCTTTTGCCGGTGACGTCTTGAAAACTTGCTGTTATGACGATATCCTGAACCTCAACGTGAGGAATTGGTATGTTAGTGAGACGCGCTTGGCAGTCTACTTATTTATATTGCTTGATAAATGGGAGGGGAGTGCAGGAAATATATGGCTAACGACACTGCGGCGAAGTAGAGATAAAATTGCACCTCACAAATGTCTAGCGCAATCGCCCCATCTATGCTAGAATAAGCAGTGCACGTTGGTGCACAATCCGACACACTGGAGGAGTACCCAAGTGGCTGAAGGGGACGGTTTGCTAAATCGTTAGTGTGGGGAGACCTGCAGCGGGAGTTCGAATCTCCCCTCCTCCGCCAGGATTGTTTGGGCTATGGCTATTGGCTCGGTGATTTATGACGAAAACAGCCGCACAGTAGCATCCACAGCTCAAGAATGACAAGCCAAAATAGACGAATGCTGAGGTTGCTTAGCAATCTATAGTTTTAACATAAAACGCAGCACAACGGGAGATAAACGAATCATTGTAGATATTACAATGATATTTTTATTTGTGTAGAGCATAGCAAAACGCACGAGGCTATCAATACATGCGAAGTATCAGAAATGTCAAGAGCGCTATCTGGGGTATGATCTATATATGTACGATATACTTGTAAGACTAACGAGAGGGGCGAAGTATGGGTGGCGGGTGGAGCTTTGGCCCGATAATTGCGCAGATATGCGGGTTATGGTTAATTGACCAGTGCGGCCATTATGATAGAATAGTCTTTGTAACGTAAATCTAACGCCAACCGACAAGGGGAGGAAAGAGCAGTGAAGATTAGACGTCAAAAACGTGGGATCGTCATGCGCATCGCATCGGTTGTGGCTGTGAGTGGGCTCGCTATAGGCGGGCTTTTTTATGGTCTCAACTCGGTGAACGCAGCCGGTCTGAATAAAAACTATAGTTATATTAAGGCAAACTACGCTGTGCCGAACGCCAACGTAGCCTGGGTGTCGCCCAACGGGGATGACAACAAGGGTAACGGAAGTGAGTCAGCACCGTACAAGAGCTTTGGTCGCGCCGTGACGAAGATCGGCGACGGCGGAACGGTGGTGGCAAAGAGTGGTATCTACCGCGAGCCACACTTTTTTGTGACGAAGAAGAATGTCACCATGCAGGCAGCACCCAACGCCGAGGTGTGGCTGAAGGGTAGCGACGTCGTGACCAACTGGTCGCGCGAAGGCAATATGTGGAAGGCCACTGGCAACTTCCAGAACTTCTGCCATGTCTGTACGACCAACATCAAGCCAGAAGTCGAAGGTATGGCTGCCTACCCAGAGCAGGTCTTTATTAACGACAAGCCACTGACGCAGGTCGGGAGCAAGGCTGAGGTTGGCCCAGGCAAGTTCTATGTAGAAGATGCCACCCAGACGACGCGCAGCGGTGGACACTTCAACCCAGGCCGGCAAGACACCGTCAGTTACTACCTAGGCTCAGACCCAACGGCTGGCACAACGGAGATCTCGCAGCGCACCCGTGCCTTTACCACAACAGGTGAGAACTTCAAGCTGCAGGGTATTAACATCTCGCAATATGCACCAAACCAAACCTGGGGCTTTAAAGACCCACAGCTGGATGACAAAGCTGGGCCAATTGCCATCTCCATCAACGGGAAGAACTCGCTGGTGCAAGATGTGATCGTGGCGCAGAACTCGAACTCGGGGTTATTCCTCGATAAAGCATCGGGCAGTGTGGTGAAGAACAGCCAATTCCTCGACAACGGGGGCAATGGTGCTGGCGCAAACCGGATTGAGAATGCCGTATTTGAAAACAATACCTTTAGCAACAACAACGCCGCTGGCTTTGAAACCAATGGTAGCTACTGTACCTCATGGTGTGGTATGGCCGATGTGAAGGTGACTCACGCCGAGAACTTCACCTTCCGCAACAACGTGGTGGATTACTCGAAGTCTGGCTCGACCAACTCCGACATCGCTGTGGCTAAGCGCCACCAGCTGCCAGGCTTCTGGTGTGACGAAGGATGTATCAACACCAACATCGTCAACAACTACTTTACCAACGTGCAGATGGCGATCTTCTACGAGGTGTCGCACACTGGTATCATCGCCTCGAACATCATCGAGGGTTCGGGCTCTGGTATCCTCGTGTCGGGTAGTAGTAAGACGAAGATCTACAACAACTCTATCTCACGCACCGCCTACCCAATCCGCGTCCGCGAGGACACCCGCAGCAGGGGTTGCAATGCCTACCAAGGCAGCACCTGTACTGCACCAGAGAGCTGGTCGCAAGCTAAGGGCCTGAGCTGGGACACAACGGGCACAGAGATGTACAACAACATCATCTCATCACGTGCCGCAACTGCTAAGGATGGCGACAGCCCATACTGGGCATACGGTGTCCGCACCAAGGGTGGTGCCAACATTGGCGGGCCAAAGGTTGGTACAAACGAGATGTTTGCTGGCCTCGACTACAACGTCTACTACCGCAACGACACCAATGTCGACAAGACCGTCTTTACCTGGGACTTAGCGCAGACTGAGGCACCGATCGACGTTCTCTTTAGCAAGACATCCGACATTGCCAAGGATGGCCGGGTCAGCAAGGCGATTGATGGCCTAGAGCGCAACTCGCTCGACCAAACTGGCTCACGCAGCACCAACCCATTCTTCACCAGCGAAGCTGCGAACAACAACGACTACAACAAGAGTAACTACACCATCAAGGCTGGAAGCCCTGCTGCCAACAGTGGTAAGGAGCTGCCTGCCGACGTAGCGAAGGCAATCGACCCAAGTGGCGCAACCGTGAAGGCTGGTACCAAGGTGAACCGTGGTGCATTGGTCAATGCCAACATGACGGGTGGCGAACCAAACATTAGCAGCAAGAGCAGCAGCACTCCACAGCAGAACAACGCCAATGGTGCAACGACCAACGGGCAAGCAAACCCAAAAGCACCGGGCATGGGCAGCGCCAGTAAAGCTGACACTGCTCATGCAGCCCAAACCGCTGAGGCCGACACCAAGAGCGACAACAGCGCTGTGTCGATCCCAGACGCTCACCTCAAGGCCGCAATCAACAAAAGCCTGTCTGAGACCCTTGGTGCACGCCGGGGCGCCGCACAGGACGTGACAGCGGGTGAGATGCAAAAGCTGACTGGCTTGTCGCTCATCCTGCCTGGTGATGCAGCAGATGACCGCAAAGCGGCCGACCTGACTGGTCTTGAGGCAGCAACGAACCTCGACTGGCTGGCAATTGATGGCAACAAGGTGAAGAGCCTTGCACCGCTCGCTAAGCTAACCAAGCTGACTTCGTTGACCGCTCATTCCAACCAGATTGAGTCGCTCGATCCAATCGCTGGCCTGGCAAACCTCAAGCTTGTGATGGTCTCGGGCAACCCAATTGCCTCCACTAAGCCACTTGCCAAGCTTACGCACCTCAAGCGGGTCTCACTCTCGGGTAAAGATGGCTTCGTGCTAGACATTGCCGACGTCGCAGCCAGCAAGAGCAGCCTGGAGTCGCTCTCGCTCTACGACTACAGCCGCAAGACCACACTGGCTAACGGCAGCCAACTGGCGACATTTGGCAGCCTCAAGAAGCTTCGCCTCACTGGCGTCAAGCTAAATGCTGCCGACAGCGCCGCCATTGGCTCACTCAAACTCGAAAAGCGCCGCATAGACTAGGCTTCCTCCCCATCAGCCAAGTCTGGTAGCGTATACAAAAAGCCGAGCAGAAATGCTCGGCTTTTTGGTGTGAAAAAGAGTGCACTTCGAGCTGCTGGCGCGCTCTATCGTAGGCAATATTTTATACCCATGGCTGCTATAAATCATGCTATGAGGAGGTGTCTCTAGTTATTCTACAGAAGCAAATACGAGAGAAGCGATATGAGAATGGCTGAGATTTTGAGCCATAGGCATGGTGGATCCGTAATACTGCAAGGGCAAGAATTAAAACGAGACGTGGGTCTAGTATCTCTAGGTATTTGCCAAATATGTATTCTATTCTTGTGTAATAAAAAAACTCAGCATGCAACAACATACTGAGTTAGTATTCTCTATGGTACACTCGGCGCGATTCGAACGCACGACCTTTGGCTCCGCAAGCCAACGCTCTATCCAGCTGAGCTACGAGTGCATACCTGGGAAACAAATGTTGCCCAGACCAAACTATAAGGTGCACTGGATGATACCAGATCGCTTATTATTGTAGCACAGAGGTGCGCCGAGGGCAAGACGCCACGGCCAAAACTACTACTGCAGCCGCAGGTAAATAATCAGCCGCTCGAGCAAATCGGGCTTGCGCTCGCTCATTGGGAGGTGAGAGGCGATGAGATCGACCAGCTGCTCGCCCACATCCTCGGGGAAGTACATGACGATGGGCATGGCAAAGCGCTTGCGTGGGATGAGTGTGATCCAATTTTGCGTGGGTTTGGCAGTAACGCTAAAAGAGCGGAAGGTGTCGTACGAGTAGGTGCGCTGGCCTACCACCACCTCGGCATGGCTAGCGCTGTAGTTTAGCAAGGCGGCTGGCCGCTGCAGCGAGACGATCAACGCCACCGCCATGATGGGGATGAGCAGCGCGAAGGTGTACGACTTAAACAAAAAGATCGAAATCGCGAAGAGTACCACCACGACCACACCAAAGATCACATACCAGCCACGGGGGCGAGTGGTGTCGTTCACCTCACGTTCTTGCCAAATGAGAAGCGGCTCGGTGGGGTCGGGAAAAGGCGAAACCTGCGACGAATTGCTATCTGCCTGGCTCGGCCCACGACGAATCTCGAGCGGTGGATTGGGCTCATCAGTAGCCTGCGTCTCGGCACGAGCAGTGCGCGATGGGTCGGCTGCATCTGAAGCTGATGGCTGATCGAATTGCGATGGCTGCATATGTTTAGTATAGCATAGAACACCGGCGAAAGACGATGGTTTGGGGTGTATATTAACGTAGAGAAATCTATAGATATAGCATCAGAATCGTCTCATCAGTGCACCCTGTGGGTTAGACTTGCGACCCCTAGCCTACTATTGAGGAATCCACGACGTACAATGACCCGCCATATTGTACTTCGACAAGCTTGGCCTCAAGCCCTCTAATAGTGCCCATGATTTCAAATTGCAGATTAATCATAGCCCCACGCTTATCCGCCATTTCACCAGTGTCTATATTAGCGTGAGTATAGTCATTTAAATAATCAAGTAGCTTCTCGTGTGAAGCGATTTGCGCGCGCAAATATTCAGCTCGCTTTTGAAAGAGTCTCCTTTTGCTTTGGACTTCCTTATACAAATCAGTTGGAAGCGGAACCTCGATGGTGCTACCATCAGATGCAGATTTGCTAGTAATGAAGTACTCGCGAGTATCTGTAGTGTCGGGTTTTCGCAATTTCTTTGCTAGCTGTCGAGCTGCCCATGCAATCCCACCGACTTTTGTCGCTTGGTCGGCTTCGGTCTCGATAGTCGTTTGGCCAGCCCTGTCCAATATATCAACTGGTGTTTCGCTGGCATCTAAAGCCTCTGATTGTACATTTGCCTCAGGGTGTTCGCATAAATTGCATGCTGTAGACCCAATACCAGACACCGCGTCTATTTGTGTTTCTTTATGGTCTTTGCGCTCTGGGGGGGGGGTTGGCTCAAGAGAGGCTTGTTCTGGAGTGTAAGCTTGCTGAGTAGGGTATTCAAATGTAGACATTGTGTAGTAGCCTTTTAATTATTTAGATTTATAGTATACAACAAGATAGAATTATGCAATAGAGGTGAGTGGTTTTGCAACTACAATTTGTGATGGGCAACATTACTTTTATAAAGCAAAACCCTCGGTAGCCGAATTGCTACCGAGGGTTCGAGTAAGCACGAAATGGCGGAGAGAGTGGGATTCGAACCCACGGTAGGGGATGCCTACGCCGGTTTTCAAGACCGGTACCTTCAACCACTCGGTCATCTCTCCAGTCTCGCTTATTATAGCATGAGATGAGGCAAGGCAAAAGATGGGGGGTGACCAACTTTTGCGTAAGCCCTCGATATTATCCTTATCCCCCTTGTTTTGCAGAGCCGAAACATTGCTCTTTCTCTCCAATGTTGATTATAGGTGGGCCAACACCACAACAACGGCTTACGCAAACGGCTGATGGGCCACCACCACAGCAATAACTCGCCGGGCGCCAGCAGTGCGGAGGCGACGCGCGGCATAGCGAATCGTCGCACCCGTTGTAGAAATATCATCGATAAGGCAGTAGGTGACCTCTGATGAGAGTGTGCGAGGGCAAGCGAATGCTTGGCGGGCTTGCTGCTGGCGCTGGGTACGGCTACTCCCTAGCTGCACACTGTGCTGAGCACGTGTGAGGACTGGCTGGCAGGGCAGGCCACGCAGCCGGGCAAAGGCCTGCGCAACCAACCGGCAGTGGTCATACCCACGCTGGCGCTGGTGTGCCGGAATGGTTGGGATGGGCACAATGATGGTATCCGCCGGTAGCGGCGGCGTGACGGCATCGAGCAAGCCTGCGAGGGTGTGCTGAGCCGCCTGAGCACGCTCAAACTTATAGCGGTCGATCAGTCGCTCCAGCACACCCTCACGCTGCAGGGCGCACCAGGCAGCTGCATAGGGCAGCGTGCAGGTTTGGCACTGGCCAGACAGGGTAGGCTGGCCACATTCGAGGCAGCGGTAGAGTGGGGCGCGGATGATGTCGTTTTTACAATTATCACAGAGCAGTGTCCCAACGATGTTGCAACCACAACAGGTATGCGGGGCAAGAAGGTTGGCAAGGTAGGTCGGTATTGTGATTTTTACACTCATGATGCCTCTCCGGTTGATTATACGCCATCGATTAGCTATAATAAATCCAGACTGTTGTCGAAATGGTAATTTGTGCATTAGCAAAAGAAAGTATGTGGAGGAAACTATGGCCCGGAGTCAAGATGATGATCTTTTGATCGGTGATGAGCTTGCGGCAGCATTTTTGGAGGGTGATGACTCGCTCGCACCAGCTGCGCCAACTCACCAGCCAATGAATCACGCTCAAGCAAACCCAATGCCTGCCCAGAACCAGCAGAGCCAAACTTCGCCATGGGGCGAAGAGCCTGCCCAGAGTGAGGAAGACTACACTGGCCAACTGGCAGTCGATGTGTACGAGACCGAGACGCAGCTCGTGGTGAAGGCTCGCACCGCTGGAGTGAACCGCGAGGAATTGGATGTGAAGATCAATGACGGACTTTTGACGATCGTTGGCACCCTAAGCAGTGGTGACGACACCGTAGCTACCAAATGGCACAACCAAGAGTGTTACTGGGGTGAATTTAGCCGTACGCTGGAGCTGCCCGTAACAGTACGCGAGGACGAGACAACCGCTGTGCTAAAGGATGGCGTGCTGACCATCACCTTTGAGAAGGTTAAGCAAGAGCAGGCCAAGAAGATCCCGATCCTGTAGGGAAGGGAAAACGAGCTTTGAGATGATGACCCCGCTGGTGCGGGGTTGTTTTGTGCTATGGGAAGTGGGTAATGCGAGCCTTGAGGCCTCTTATGGTATCTAGTTATATGTTCTCTATCTCATTTAGCAGAGCGTGAATATTGGCAGCAGAAGGTTATCATTTAGTATTAGCACTGAGAGGCTGGTGTTCTAGAGAAAGCTTTTGAAATAACTGTAGGAGAAATGGTAGTGAGGAGAAGGGTTGAGAGCTGTTGAGGTGCTTGGGCTAGATATAGCTCATGCGAGAGGTGGCGAAGGTAGTGGGGTGTAATGATTTTGTAAAACGGCTCTGTTAGAGTATATAGTTGAACAAGCTAAAGAATACTAGAAACTTCCCAAAACACCTCCTGAATGGTGCGATGGCTTATTATGAGGTTTCTAGAGTGTAAAGTATAATGAGCGCAGTGTGATGATGATTCTCCAGCCAGAGTGAAATGGAATAGCATGGCTAGTGCTACGCAAAAACAGTCAGTATCAGACGCCATTAGCAATAGACAGACTTTCTTGCGTAAGTGTCGTCGAATATATCCTCAACAAAAAGTACCACCCTGCGAGAGGGTGGTATAAGAGAGCCAATGAAGAAAGGTGGTTGTGTTATTGCCCTTGGTTGGCACCGATATTGACGACGACGAAGTTGACGAGTGCGTAAGCGATGATCGCGACGACAAGACCAACGATGGCGTACATAATGGTATTCTTGGCGCCAGTGACGGCATTTGAGTCACCGTTTGAGACGGTGTAGCGCACACCACCAATCACAATCATGATAACGGCAACTGCACCAACGATGAAGAGAATCACGTTGACGATTGTCTGGAAAATACCAGTCCCATCAGTACAACCTTCTTTTTCGCTACCGAAGAGACAACTTACTTGGTCACTCCCTTTCGCAGAGGTAACACCTTTCTTGAGGCCAAGGCCGTTGTCGGACGCAGCTGCTGCCCCCACGTGTGGTGCTACCAGCCCAGCAACACCCGCAGCCAGCACTGGCACAGCGAGGAGTGTAAGCATAGCTTTTTTGATATTGATTTTCATTGTCATATCCTTTCTATTGGCATTAGTACCATCTTGTACTACCTGTACTATCTATATATACCAAAAATTTGCCAAAATGTTAAGAGTTAACGGAGAAAATTCCCAAAAAATAGCCTATTTTATTGCAGAATGCAAGCAAAGTGGGCAGTAGTAATGGCTAAACGTAATTATATTGGGCGGTTGGAGTAGATTGGCTGCCACCACTCACGAGGTTGTCAACGACGAAGTTGACCATAGCATAGGCAAGAATAGCCACGACGAGGCCAACAATGGCGTAGAGGATGGTGTTTTTGGCACCTTGGATGCCATTTGAGTCGCCATTCGATGTGGTATAGCGGATACCACCGACGACGATCATGATGACGGAGATGGCACCGAGGGCGAAGAGCATGATGTCGATGATGCTTTTGATAGCTGAGCCAATGGTTATTTGGTTGCTATCTCCACCAGCGCCCTTGATGCCTTCCTTAACCTTCTCCTTTGCTGTGGTACTTGCGGCAAAGGTGTTGGTGGGTGATGGTGCTGCAGCGCTGATAGGTGGGGCAATAGCACCAGCTACAACAGCCGAACAGATACTTGCGCTGAGAACTAATTTTGTAAAGGTGTTCATTATATTATATCTCCCTTATGTTATCGATATTCTATCAGTAATCCAACTCACTATACCATAGGAAAGTATAGCAATGACAAGACCTGCAACTGCATAGAGGATGGTGTTGCGAGCGGCCTTGACCGCCTGTGGGTCGCCGCCAGCTAGTGTAAAACGAAAGCCCGCATAGACAATCATAAGAGCGGAGACGCCACCAAGGACAACGAGAGCAATATTGATGCCACGTGTAACGATTACCATTGGGGTGAGCGCACCACCTTGCGAACTTGAGGTGACGGCGTGACAGGCATCATTGCCATCGCTATCAGTAGCTTTGTCGCAAGCATCGTTCGTCTTGAGCTCTCCCGTGACGTCAACACGTGCGAAGGCTGGGGGTGAATAAACAAGAGCAATGCTGAGCAGTAGGGCTGCACCAGCAAAACAGCATATATATCGGAGAGATAGCTTCATCAAAAGACTCCATTTAGAACAGTATTGGTAATGACAAAAGCGAGAAGAACAACAGCAAGACCAACGATGGCACCAAGCAGGGTGTTCTTGGCACGGCTCACCTGGCCTGGATCGTCTTGCGACACGGTGTACATAAAGCCCGCTATGATAATGACAATAACTGCAATTACCCCGGCCCAAATATAAGCAGTGTTAAGGACATTTTGAAGAATGCTTGAGTTATCCGCGGAGCTTTGGTATTTGATATCTTGTGCACTAACACCTTTGAGGGTTGAGAATATACGCCACATATTAGATAACCCCCGCTACCATGTCAACGATTGCTGCTGCAGAGATCGCAATAACAAGACCAATCAGTGCATCGCGGATCGTGTTCTTTGCTTTAGCCATTGCATCGGGGCTGCCTGTACTGACCATATACATATAGCCACCCTTAATGATAAACCCAACGGCAACATAGGCAACGATAACCATTGCAGCCTGGAGGATATTGAGGGCAATTGTGAGGATCATCGTCTGGATGTCGGTCGTTTGGATCGAACTGCAATCATTCGAGTCTTGGAGACCGCGGTACCAAGCAGGCATACCAAGGAAGTTGGGTGGTGAACAGGGTGCAGCAGCGTGCGCTGGAGTAGCAGACGCAAAGGAGAGTATGGTGGCAACAGCAAGCCCAAACCCAGCAAGACGGCGAATCATCGGATGATTCCTCCTGGCACAAGGAAGTTAAGCGCAATACCCATAACTGCATATGCCAAAATGCCGATGACGACATTAGTAATGACTGTCTTGGCTTGGGCTGTTTTGTTGGCGTCACCGCTAGCAGTTGAGTAGAGAATACCAGCGTAAATAAGCGCGCCAACTGCTGCGATGCCAACACCGACGTTCATGATTCTGAGAACGCCAATGAGTAGGCTAGAGATGTTGTCATCTCCCTTATCTTTTAGGTTAGCCTCTTGGGAACAACTTACGCCTGTGAAGTCAATAATCCCGCAGCCACTACCTGCCGCCATCACCTGCACTGGCGCAGCAATACTACCGGCAAATATCGCCAGCATTGCACCAAGGCCCAAGATCAATCGCTTATATTTCATGATACTATTCCTACGCTGTAGTGTATACGATATGGGCGGTGTTGTAAAGACTGGGGTGGGGTGCGAACAGAGTAGGAGCGAAGGCTGTATATTGACATTATTATAATGGCGCATAAAATTTGAGTTGCTGGATCTATCAGGCGATTTCCTCTTTCTGTTGTGCTGCTCAGGAGGAGATGATAAATTGCGGATAGTTGTTGTGGCTCAACACTGGGGATATAGCCCTAGGCAATGGTAGCTCGTATAACAAGCCCAGAGGGCTGCGCGCTATACAAGGTTTTGATATGCAGGCAACAAAAACTTGACCACTGTGCGATATTATGCTAATGTCGAACAAGACATGAACAGAGCGTGGCGAGTGGTTGCGTGGGCGAGGGGTTGTCTGCGGCAATATACGGGGTGGCTGGCACTATTAGTGACGGCACTCTTAGGGCTCATGCTCGCTGCCCCTGTGCCGGTGTATGCTGCTGAGACGGCCCAGCGCCAGGGCGAGAACCTCGTCTTTCGTCATAACACCTTCAAGCCATACCGAGGGAGCGACAAAGGGGTAGCAGATCGCGGCTTGCCCGCGGGTGTGCACCTCTATGAGTATGAGCCGACGACCAACCGGCGCCAAACCATCGTCTTTCCGGCTGGTAGCGATCCACTACGCGCCAAGGAGGCGACGTACGTAGAGTATATCTTCGTTGAGCCAGATACGTACAACAAGATGGATGATGCCATTGCTATCTCCGTCTCGGGGCAACAGGAGGCCGCGCCGCAAAATAACGGTGGCCAGAACAACCAAAATAATAAGAATAACGGCGGTCAAGCTGGCCAAAATGCTGGTAATAACCAGAATAATGCCAACGGCCAAGCGGCAAATAACAACAATAATAATAACCAAAACAACAACCAACAACCCCAAGACAAACCCGCCGAGCAAGCGGACAAAGACGATGGCGCCACGACCAGCTGTAGCGGCACAGCACTGGGAAGTATTGGCTGGATTGTCTGCCCGGTGAGCAACTTTATGGCGTGGATTACTGACCAGCTCTACCGGCAGGTGGCGCAGTACTTGGCGGTGCAGCCACTCCAGTCTGGTAGTGATGGCACACTCTTTCGCTTTTGGGCGATCATGCGCGACTTAGCCAACATCGCCTTTATCATCGTCTCGCTCATCGTGATTTATTCGCAAGTCACCAGTATTGGCATTAGCAATTATGGCATCAAGAAGATGTTTCCGCGCCTTGTCGTGTCAATTATCGTCGTCAATATGTCGTTTTGGCTATGTGCGGCAGCAATCGATATTTCGAACATACTGGGCTTTCAGCTGCAGCAGCTGTTTGTTAATATTGCCTCGACGGTTAATGGGGCGGATTATAACACGCTTAACAAAATTACGTGGCCTAATGTCATGAGTGCTCTGCTGACAGGTAGCGCTGGTGCAGTGGGTGCAGTGGTGGGAGTGAGTGCACTGGTGGGCGCGACCGATGGGGCACTGGCGATGGCTATTCCGCTGCTGGTGGGTGTCCTGCTGGCGGTCATCATCGCTGCAGTGATTATTGCGGCGCGTCAGGCGCTCATCACTATTCTTGTTATTGTCTCGCCCTTTGCCTTCTTATTACATGTATTGCCCAGTACAGAGAAGTATTTTGATAAGTGGAAGGATCTCTTCATGACGATGATGCTGATGTTTCCGCTGATGTCGATATTGTTTGGCGGGTCGCGCCTGGCAGGAGTGGCTATCCTGACCAATGGTAAGGATGCAAATAATCTCAACCTCATCATCCTTGGCCTGGCAGTGCAGGTAGTGCCACTGGTGCTAACACCTTTTGTGGTGCGGATGAGTGGCTCACTGCTAGGGAGGCTGGGCGCGATTATGAATGATCCACGGCGTGGCATTGTCGACCGGACGCGGACTTGGGCGCAGCAGCGGGCAGACCTGCGCAAATCGCGCGTGCTGGCTGGTGATGCGCAGCGCAACTGGCTGGGTAATGCGGCGCGGCGGCGGGCCCTGAAGAAGCGCGCTCTTCAGCAGCGAACCGATGCTTATACTAAGCGCTTTGAAACAATGGCCGACTTATCGGCGGTGGGGCGGAGCAACGATGAATACAACCGCTATACTGACCTGCGTGGTAAGGAGGGAGCAGCGCGGCGCGACCGAGCCTGGAACGCACGCCTCTTGCACGATGATGAGCTCAAGCAGCGGGCGCTCAATACCCAGCTCACCACTGATGAAGCCAAAAATGCTGCCCACAAGCTTGATGCACTCTATGATGAGCTGAAGCTTGGCGGTGAGGTACCAGCTGGCCTGAGCCATGGCCTGGGGCGGCGCGCTTATGCAGCGGCTGAGGTGGGTGCGCTAACGGAGATCCGCAGTGCGATGGCGCAGCGCGAAGTGCGGGCGAAGATCGACCGTGAGCTCCTCGCCGATGGGGCAGTGGCCAATGCCGATAGTGTGGTGCTGCGCGATGGCGATGGTGTTGCTCTGCGCCGCCGGATGGTCGATGGCCAGACGCTGCAAGACTACGCCACAGGGGTAGGGCATAAGAACTTGATGGTGGCAGGCCAGACGGCGCGGCTGCGCAAGGAGTTTGGCGAGCATGTTGCAGCTGAAGACCAGCTGATGCGCCACTTCAAGCTCAATAGCAGCCAATGGCAAGCTATGGCTGCCACTGGCGATACTGCCATCACCCTCACTGATGCCAGTGGCAACCAGCACACCTTCCGAGCAGATAATGAGTACGTTAAGGAGGCGGCTATCGAGCACCAGTTCCGAGCTGGCTCGGCTGGCCAAAAGCGCGAGATTATTCGCGAGACTGGCCGTGAGATCGAATATGTGGCAGACGATGGCACGGTGCAGGTGCGCCAGGGGTATAACTACGATGCGCGCGCCACTGTCTCGGCTGAGGCGGTGGCCTCAGGGGTGGCAAGTGCGGTGCCATTTGTTAATGACGCGACGTATGATGCAATCTTGCGCGGCGAATACAACGGTGCGGCTGCCGAGAAGATGCACTCGCTACGCCAAGTCTTTGAGGGGCGGCTCAAGGCAGAGAACTTCGCAGGGGCAAATGATGGCGCGCTAGAGCTGATCTATAGTATCCCCGACTTGCCCGACTACCAGCAGATCAAAGACTCGTATCTTCGCACCCTCCCGCCTGAGAAGCGAGCTGCCATCGAGCCGACTTTCGACCAAGCCTATGCTGAGCGTCACCAAGCCCTTCGCCACGATGCCTACCGCATTCTCAACACTCCAGAGCTCCGCCGCAATACCAATGCCGCCAACCGTGCTGTGTATGAGCGGTATGCAGAGCGGCCACAGGGGTAGAATATATAAAACACTCCGCAGAGTATACGGAGTGCTTGGCTTGTGGTGATCTAATGAGGCTATTTGTGTGTTGGCAGTGGCGTTGGGATTGCCGTAGCTAGGTCGGTGGCAATGGCCTCTGGGCTCGGAGTGCCCGCGATGTTCTCTGGCGTTTTACCGGTACACTGGGGGTCGTTGGGGGAGACTGCAATATTACCACCACGGCCTCCACTCCTGTAGACAAGATTTGGACCGTCACATCGCTTGCCAGGACTGTCGAGCTCAACACCAAATCCATCATCCCATACCTGTGTCCACTCTTCGCTATTAGCAGTGGTAGGTGCCGAGCTCTCGTTACTGGAGCAGCCTGCTACGCCCAATACGGCGACCGGTACCAATGCTACTACAGCCGCTCCTTTTTTGGCAGCTCGCAATACCGCGCTAGATACGGTTTTATCCTCGTGAGTGGAGAAGTGTTCTCGCGTCATGGTTTGACCTTTCTTGTATAGTGTATCGATACTGTTAATAGTAGAAAGAATGTGGGATTTTGTCAAGGGGGTAAAAATTGAACCCAAAACCCACCGACCAAGCGGTGGGCTATAAGGCAGGAAACAGAGGTGATCTGCTAGTTTCTTGCCATAGTGGGTTATGGGTAGTAGCTGCTATTTGCGGGTAAAGATCTCGCGCAGGCTGAGTTTGCGGCTGTACTCGAGCGCACCAAAGCGGAAGAGGCGCACGCCCATCATGATAGCGATAACGGCACAGACAGTCAGGATGCTAATGCTAATGGCGGCGTCTGTCGCACTGAGGTTGCCAATCGCGTTGCGCAGCATGAGTGGGATGGGCGAGGTGAGGGGGAAGTAGGTGATGATCTTGCTTGGCAGCGCGTCTGGTGTGGAGACGAGCATAGCGGCAGCATAGAGCGGCGCAAAGAGCAGGATCATGATGGTAGCAAAGAAGCTCCCCGCTTCCTTAGCGGTTGGCACAGCGGCGCCAATGGCTACCAGCATACCGGTGAAGAAGAGGAAGCTTGCGGCAAAGGCAAGGAAGCCAATGCCGATTCGCACGGGGTCAACCGCAATGTGCGAGAGGTCGACATCGGGCAACTGCAGCTGATCTTTGAAGAAGAGATAAGCAACAAGCACTGGCAAAATAACGAGCAACCCCTGAATAAACGCCAGGACGATGAGTGAAATGATCTTGCCGATGATGAGCGTGCGAGCGTGCACCGTGGTGAGGATCATCTCAATGACACGGTTTTCCTTTTCCTCTGTTGTGCTGGTGAGCATTTGGTTGCCAAAGAAGCTAATGAGGAAGTAGAACAGCACCAAGAAAAGCCCAGGCAGGATCATCTCATTGATGGCGTTGTATTCTTTGCCATTTTTGTAGACGGTGTTTTTGGTATTGACCTTGTCTTGGATGACCATGCGCACTGCTGGGCTGACCTCTGATTGAACAGAGTTCGAGAGCAGGCTGGTGGCAATGCTGCCGTAGCGGCCGTTGTCAAAGAGTCCGACGTCTTTGCCATAGACTTCTACCCGTTCTTTGGCGATATCTTTGGGGTAGTAGATGTAGGCGTCGAGCTTGCCTTCTTGGACCCGCTTGATGGTAGCGTCTTTGTCCGTGGCAGCGACGGGCTGGGCTTTGGTAGCGGCAAGCAGCTCTGGCTTGACGAGCTTCGACTCATCCGTCACGGCAAAGCTAAAGGCCTGCTTCTCGAGGTTCTTGGCAGCATCCTCCGAGGCTTTGTTGGAGAGGAAGATGACGCCAAAGAGCACGGCAAACACCAGCGGGAAGCTGATTGCCGCAAACCAAAACGACTTCTTCTTGAGCGAGCGGGTAATCTCGAACCGGATGACGGTAGATAGGTTATGCATATTAGTTGTCCTCCTTGCTGGGCTGGCTATAGACCTGGATGAAGATATCGTCGAGCGATTTGCCGCCAAACTGCGTGCGTACCTCAGCTACCGTGCCATAGGCATGAGCCACGCCATCTTTGAGCAGCAAGATGCGGTCGCACAGGCGCTCAACTTCGTCCATCTGGTGGGTGATCATCACGACTGTGGCACCCTTGGCTTGGTGCTCCTCAATGATCTCCATCAGTAAGCGCCGGTTGACGGGGTCGAAACCTTTGGTGGGTTCGTCGAGAATGATAAGCTCTGGGTCGTTGATGATGGTGATGCCGAGCTGGACCTTTTGTTGCTGGCCACCACTGAGCTTGTCCAGGCGGGTCTTGGCTTTGTCGGCTAGGCCAACTCGCTCGAGGAAGGCAAGTGACTTGCTACGAGCCTCGCTGCGGCTCAGGCCCTTGAGCTGGCCAAAGTAGATCATCGTGTCGATGACGCTCTCCTTTTTGTAGAGGCCACGCTCCTCTGGCAGGTAGCCAAGCTTGATATCGCCCGAGACGGAGTATGGTTTGCCATTGACGAGCAACTCGCCACCAGTTGGTTGATAAATGCCGAGGAGTGAGCGGATCGTGGTGGTCTTGCCTGAGCCGTTACTCCCCAAAAACCCAAACGTCTCGCCGCGTTTTACCTCAAAACTGAGGTCGTCGATGACGCTGGTCTTGCCAAATTTCATCGAAAAATGGCTGACGGTGATGATAGAATCTGTTACTTCCATAACAATATCATATCATATCGAGGTACGATGTAAAGAGGAGCGATATAACATCAAAGAACATAGCCCACCAACCATGCTACAATACTCCTATGAAACTGAAACGACTGATGATGCCGCTGCCGTATCGGCGTTTGGTGATCGCATTTGTGGCGGGGTTTTGTGTGATGGTGTTTGAGCTGGTGGCGGCGCGGGTGATGTCGCCAGTGGTGGGGGCGTCGACTTATGTGTGGGCGAGCATCATTGGTGTCATTATTGCGGCGATGAGCTTGGGCTACTGGCTGGGTGGTGTGCTGGCCGATGCACGCTCGCGCGATGGCGATGTGGCCTGGCTGCTGCTTGGTGCGGCACTGCTGGTACTGACAATGCTGTGCCAATACCACGATATACTGCGGTGGGTGGCGCAATTGCCGATCGATATCCGCCTGCAAGCTACGGTGGCGGCAAGCCTGCTCTTTGCACCGACCAGCCTGGTGCTGGGAGCGGTGAGCCCCTACCTGGTGGAGCGGCAGACGGAGACGCTGGCGCGGACGGGGCGGTCGGTGGCGTCACTCAGTGCGGTGAATTCGATTGGTGGGATCGTCGGCACCTTTGCGGCGGGGTTTTTCCTGTTTGGCTGGCTGGGGATTCATGACGTATTGGTGGTGCTTATTAGCCTGCTTGTGCTGGCCAGTTGGCTGGTGGTGCCAGGCCAGCGCTGGCAGTGGCGCGTGGTGGTGAGTGTGCTGTGTGTGGGCTTGGCACTGGGCTATCGCGTGGCACCAGTGGTGCGGGCCCAGGCTGCGCAGATGATCGATACCGCGGCGGCGCACTACACACTCCAGCAATGGCATCGGCAGGATGGCGCGATTATCCGCGGGATTGCCAGTGGGCCGGCCGGCGTGCAGTCTGGTGTTGTAGTCGGGCAGCCGCAGCAGCTGCCATTTTGGTATACGCGCCAGATGATGCAGGCGGTGGAGCAAGCCCCGCAGCGCCAGCGCATTTTGGTGTTGGGCGGTGGGACCTTTACGGTGCCGCGCCTCCTTGCCCAGCGCTATCCACAAAGTCAGATTGATGTGGTAGAGATCGACCCCGGGCTCTTGCCGATTGCTCGCCAGTATTTTTATTATCGCGACCCAGCCAACGTGCGGCCGATCTTCCAAGATGCGCGCGTCTTCCTTGAGCGCAGCACCGAGCAGTACGATATCGTGCTTGTTGATGTCTATAACGATGGCGATGTACCCACCTCGCTCGTGACGCAGGAGTATGCCACTGCGCTCAAGCGGCATCTCCGCCCTCAGGCTCGTGTAGTGGTTAATATGATTGCCAGTCGCCAGCCAGCCTGCCAGCCACTGTTTGCTGCCCAGGATGCGCCGTATGCCGCGCTATTGGGGCAGGGGAGCTTCCGTTATGAGCGGGCTGATGGCTGGGATTACACTAATGTCGTGGCGACGTACGGTGGCGATACCTCTCATCAGCCAGCCCCCTTTGCTAGCCAGCCGCCCTACCATGATGATTATGCGCCGATGGAGCGATTGCGGCAGGAGTGCCGGGAGGTGTACGAGCGTAATGCGCGCTCTTAGTGACGTACACTCGTTAGTTAATGCGCTGTATTTTCTCACGCTCACCCTCCCCACACTCCCTCCGATAGATCGCTATAAGGGTCGATGTCTCCCAGACATCAACCTCTTGCGCTGGGCTGAAAATCGGTCATTACGACCGGTTTTTATACTCCATCGGGGGAGTAGTGCGAGAGATAGTTTGCACTAGTGGCGGTAAGCCATTATCAAAATTATTTACTATACACCAAACTGCTCTATCGCCAGACAAGAAAATATTTGGAGGCCAGCCACTCAGCGAGCGGAAGATCACTATAGTATAATCTGGCCGGAACATTTTCGGTCTGGCGATAGAGTGACATAGCTGTTGCTTCATAATGTTCTGGCACGGATAGTGTAATAGAACTCTACCCGCGTGCACTAGCGTTGGTCTCTAGATATTTTCTTACACGAGGCTATGGGGTGTCGCCAGCATCCACAGAGGTCGCCTGCAAAATCGGTTGTAGTTTTCACAAAACCTCTTGCCAAGCACCATATCTGGCGTCTATAGTAGGACCCAGACGCTACATATATAGCGAGCACACATAAACACGGGAGAGACAAACAATACAGCTTGGCTCCAGGCGTGCCCTGGTGGCTGGTTTTGTGCACCGTATGATAAGGAGCCTAAGGGGAGGGATGATGACGATTCATATTACTAAGCGTGATGGTACGACCGAGCCATTCGACACAACCAAGATAAATGCTACGTTGCTGGCGGCAAGCCAGGGGTTGGCCGATCCGTTGCAGAAGATCGTGCAGATTGCTCGCGAGCTGCAGCTGACGCTCTTTGATGGGATGACGACCAAGCAGCTAGAGGAGACGCTCATCCAGACGACGGTGCAGAATATTAAGGATGACCCAGACTACGACACGATTGCGGCGCGCTTGCTGCTGGGCACGATCTACCGCGATTTGCTGGGCGTATATACTACTGATGAAGAATTGCGCCAGCGTCACGCTGAGGCCTTTCCGCGCTATATTCGCCAGGCAGTGGCCGATGGCTTGCTTGACCCCCGCATGCAAGATGAGACGATCTTCGACCTCGAGCGCCTGGCTGCTGCACTCGACCCGAGCAAAGATACACTCAGCAAATATCTTGGCGTGGTGACCAACCGCAACCGCTACGCCCTGCGCAAGCAAAACGGCGAGCCGCTCGAAGTGCCGCAGTTTACTACTATGCGCATTGCCATGGGTCTGAGCTACAATGAGGAACACCCTACTGAGGCAGCTATTGAGTTTTACCAGCACATGGCCAATCTCGAATACAGCCCGGGCGGGAGCACCCGCGTTAATGCTGGCGGGTTGTTCCCGCAGCTGAGCAACTGCTTCGTCATGGAAGTGCAGGATGATATGGAGTCGATTGCCAAGAGTGTGCGCGATACAATGTGGATTGCTAAAGGGACGGGCGGCATTGGTATTAGCTTTACCAAGCTGCGGGCGGCGGGTAGCCCCGTCAAGACAACTAACACAACAAGCACGGGGCCAATCCCCTTTATGAAGATGGTCGACACGGCACTGTTTGCGGTGTCGCGCAAGGGTAAAAAGATGGGCGCAGCGGCTGTGTATATGGAGAACTGGCATATCGATTTCAAGGAATTTATAGATCTGCGTTCTAACTCCGGCGATCCGTATTTGCGGACGCGCTTCCTCGATACAGCGGTGTTTATTAGTGATGAATTTATGCGCCGGGTGCAGGCTGATGAAGACTGGTATCTCTTTGATCCAGCCGAGGTCAGTGACTTGAGCGAGCTGTATGGTGCGGCTTTTGCTAAGCGGTATGCGTATTACATCACTCAGGCTGAAGCGGGTAAGCTGCGCGTTTATGACAAGCTACCTGCGCGCCAGCAATTCCACAAGATTCTCAGCAGCCTGCAGGCGACCGGCCACCCATGGCTCACCTGGAAGGATGCCATCAACCTCCGCGCGCTTAACAATAACACTGGCACCATTCATCTTAGTAACCTCTGTACAGAGATCACCTTGCCGCAAGATGAGCACAATATTGCGGTGTGCAACCTGGTGAGTATTAACCTCAGCGCTTTCCTGGATGACGCGACCAAAACGTGGGATTGGCCACGGCTCGAGCAAGCGACGCGCTCAGCCACGCGGCAGCTCGATAACCTTGTAGACATTACCACAACACCTATTCCGGAGGCGATGAATAGTAACGTGCAAAATCGAGCGATTGGCCTGGGCTTTATGGGGCTTGCCGATGTGCTAGAAAAGCTCGAGCTGAGCTATGAATCTGAGGCGGCGTACGAGCTGATCGATCAGTTGGCGGAGTTTATTAGCTACTACGCTATCGATGAGTCGGCCGAGCTAGCAGTGACGCGCGGTAGCTATCCTAACTTTGCTGGCAGTGGCTGGAGCAAGGGGGAATTGCCTATCGACACGATTGACCGGCTTGGCGCGCAGCGGGGTGAGGCAGTAGCAATTAACACGACTCGCCGCCTCGACTGGGAGGCGCTGCGCCCCAAGGTGAAACGCGGCATGCGCAATGCCACGCTGATGGCTATTGCGCCCACCGCCAATATCTCGCACGTAACGGGCACCACTCCAGGGATTGACCCGCAATTTAGCCAGATCTTTAGCCGGAGCACGCTTAATGGCAAATTCCTTGAGGTTAATGCCAACCTTGTGCGCAAGCTCAAAGCACTCGGCCTGTGGGAGGAGCTCAAGGATGAGCTGCTTACAAACCAAGGCGACATCCAGCACATGGAGCAGATCCCTCAGGCGGTGCGCGATGTGTATAAGACGAGCTTTCAGCTGAGCCCGTATGCTTTTATCGAGGTGGCGGCCCGCGCGCAGAAGTGGGTCGATCAAGCGATTAGCCGCAATATGTACTTAGAATCGCGTAATATCGAGGAGTATATTACGATCTACAGCGAAGCCTGGCGTCGCGGCCTGAAAACGACGTATTATTTGCACGTGAAGCCGCGCCACCAGTCCGAGCAGGTCTCCATTCGCGCCAACAAAACCGAACAAAAACTCCACCAAGACGCCAAGCGCGTGGGCTTTGGTGGTTTCTACCGCGCACGCAAGAAGCAGGAGGAAGGGAAGGAGAAGTAGATTATGTACGAAGGAAAAACCTCAGTAGCAGGGATGAGGGGTGAGCAAGATATGATAGACTTTGCTGATTTGCCACTTCCAGAACGAGCCGAATTGGCCACCGTGAGTGTGAGCCGTGGTGTTGGCGATGCGGCATTGGAGGGGGTGAATAGCACGCACAAAGACAGCGATGTCCACGCTGTGCCTGGCGATGTAACGGCAAGTGACCCGTCGTGGAATAGCCGAGGTATGGGAAATATATACCATCCCGATAAACCTCAAAGGTGGACGCAGCCGGAACTCGATATTTTTGGCACTGGTGCGAGTGCTGAAGGGCAGGATGGCCAAATATCCGATGGGACGCCATCGATTGATCCAGAATCGTAGGATTATCTGGTATCCAGAGGCTAGTCCAGAAGATGGAGAGCTCCTTAGGGGCGATGACGAGTAGAATACGACTGGTAAAAATTATCAGATACGAAATCATTAAGTAATACAACAAGGAGGTAATAATGGGCATTTTAGGATCAGGCGTGCGCGATGGTTTGCAGCTCAAGCCGGTGCGCTATGACTGGGCGTACCGCCTATACAACCAAGCGGTGGCTAACACGTGGTTCCCGAATGAGGTGCAGCTGAGCCAGGATTTGGCGGATTTTGAGAAATTGAGTGAGGACGAAAAGCACGCCCTCAAGACGGTGATTAGCTACCTTAATCCTAACGAGCTGCTGATTAATAAATCGCTGGCTTTTGGTATTTACCCCTGCGTGAACGCCGCTGAGTGCCACCTGTATCTTTCGAAGCAGATGTGGGAAGAGGCGAATCACTTTATGACGTTCGAGTATATTATCGAGACCTTCCCGTTTGACCGTGAGGAAATTTATGCGGCGGGCTGGGGCAAAAAATCCCTGGCAGATAAAGCTGCCTTCCAGACCAAATATGTCACGCGCATGATGGAGGAGCGCCCGGATGTGACGACGCTGGAGGGCAAGAAGGACTTCGTACGTAATCTGGTGGCGTATAACATCGTACTGGAAGGGATTTGGTTCTACAGTGGCTTTATGGTGGGAATGAGCTTCCGCCGGCGCAATCTGCTGCGCAACGTTGGCACGCTGCTCGACTGGGTAACGAAGGACGAAAACCTGCACCTGGAGTTTGGTATTAACCTGCTGCTGACTATTTTGCACGAAAACCCCGACCTGCAGACCGAGGAGTTTGCTGAGGAGATCCGCAGCTTGATTCTCGAAGCCGTTGAGCTCGAGAAAGCGTATAACAAAGATATGCTGCCGCGTGGCATTCTGGGCCTAAACGCCGACTACGTCAACCAGTATGTCATGTATATGACTGACCGGCGGCTGGAAGAGCTCGGCTTTGAGCCAGAGTACAACGTAACGAACCCGGCCAAGTGGATGGCCGCTGCCAACGACACGCTGGAGCTAGTGAATTTCTTTGAGAGCACCAATACGAGTTACGAGGTGAATACCACAAAGTAGTAGATATTAATAGAACAATCTATACTAGTCTACCGGTCTTACAAGATCTCTCACTCCATCACCAGACCGAAAATGTTCCGGCCAGATTATACTACAGCAATCTTCCGCTTGCTAAGTAGCTGGCCTCCAGATATTTTCTTGTCTGGCAATGGAGCGAGAGCGGCCCGCTGATGCAATAAATAATATTCGCACATTAGATACGAAAGGAATATAGCCATCATGAATACTCTCACGCAAACCATCCTCGACACCGTGCCGGTTGGCGCGCTAGCTACCGTTAATCGTGACCGCACGCCGCTGGTGACGCCACTGCATTTTGTGCGGGTGGGGGATGAGATCGCCTGGCTGTCGGATCAAGAGGCGCGCCACTCGCACAACGCCTTTCGCACTGGGCGGGCAGAGTTTGTGGTGTGGGATGACGCCAAGCAGGCTGTCTATCTCCATACCACGGTGCGCGAAGCCCGCGAGGACGAGATCGCGGCCATTACCGAGGCATATACGGCTAAGCTGGGAAATTTTCGTCCCCAGTGTGCCCAGCCCCAGTGGTATGTCGCACCGATTGGTCAGCTGGATGATAATTCCACAACAGAAAATTGGGTGCATTACCTTGCATAAAACGCTATATATAGCGTACAATAGACACTATAACTAAAAAACGGGTAGGGAATAATATATGACGCAGACGACACAAACGACATCACCAACAACCGATCCAGCGGCTACGCAGGCGCAGACTACCAAGCCACAACTAACGGACGATATGACGCTGGAGGAAAAGCTTGACGCCATCGAGCAAGCACTGCTGGCTGCTCAGCAGGTTGCCGTCGACCAAGCAGCAGCGAGTGGCACTCCTGTTATTATGCCAGATCCAGCGGAGCTAACCATGTGCGAGGGCTGCCAATAGGTGGCGCTCATCGATAACCAGCAGAAGCCAGCTACCAGGCTGGTTTTTTGCTGGTATACTGCTTATGGATACATGCTACAATAGAACGCGAGAGGGAGATTGTATGACACAGACACACCAACCAACGTATATTTTTGTCACCGGTGGGGTACTCTCTGGGGTGGGTAAGGGCATCACGGCGGCCAGTATTGGCGCGGTGCTGCAGGCCAAGGGATTATCTGTCTCAGTGCAAAAGTGCGACCCGTACCTCAACGTCGATGCTGGGCTACTTAACCCCAAGGAGCATGGCGAGTGCTTCGTCACCAAAGATGGGGCGGAGACCGATCTCGACCTTGGCCACTATGAGCGTTTTTTAGATCTTGAGCTAACCCAGCGCAATGCTACGCTGGCGGGGCGGCTGCTGCGTGATTTGATCACCGATGAGCGGGCCGGGACGTTTGGTGGCCAGACGGTGCAGCTGGTGCCGCACCTTACCCAAGCGATCAAGCGAGCCATCCACCAAGCGGCGGCAGGGCAGGTGCACATTGTGGAGATTGGTGGCACGGTGGGAGATTATGAGGGGCTGAGCTTCGTTGAGGCGATCCGCGAGTTCTCGCTTGAGGTGGGGCGCGAGCATTGCCTCTTCGTCCATGTGGTGTATGTGCCGTTTCTTGCGACGAGCCAGGAGTACAAGACCAAGCCAGCCCAGAATGCTATGGCCGACCTGCGTGGCTTTGGTATTATGCCCGATGTCGTGGCAGTCCGCACCGAGGGTAGCACGGCGCCGCCGCGTGGTGTGGCGGATAAGATTGCCATTGCCAGTGGAGTGCGGCCAGAGGGGATCATTATGATGCCAAATGTCGATACGGTCTACAAGGTACCCCTGATGGTAGCGCGTGAATTGGGCCCGGTGCTGGCGAGCTTTACCGGTAATGATACGGCGCCAGATATGACACGTTGGCAGCAGCTCGTCCGGCATGACAGCCAGACCTACCGCCAGCGGCTGACGATTGGTCTCGTGGCGAAATATGTTGATAATGCCGATACTTATCTCTCTATCACTGAGGCGCTCAAAGCCGCCGCCTGGGCGCACCGCAGCGAGGTGACCATCCAGTGGATCAATGCCGAGACAGTGACCGACGCAGCGCTCAGCACCGTGGATGCGGTGGTGGTGCCTGGTGGCTTTGGCAAGCGCGGGGTGGAAGGGAAGATTGCGGCGGCGAGTTACTGCTTGCAGCACAATATACCATATCTTGGTATATGCCTGGGGATGCAGGTCGCAGTGATTACTGCTGCCCGCCGTGGTGGTATGGTGCAGGCTGGCAGTGCGGAGTGCGGCGCCGCGCCGGATGATGCCGTCATCTACCTCATGCCTGACCAGCAGGGCAAGCAATCGACTGGTGGGACGATGCGCCTGGGCAATTACCCAGCGGTGCTGCAAGCTGGCTCACGCATCGCCAAAACATATGGCACAACAGAGGTCGTGGAGCGTCATCGCCACCGCTATGAGGTGAATCAAGCGCATCTTGCCACCATCAACGCGGGCGGGATTGTGGTGTCGGGTACGTCACCCGATGGCAGGCTGGTCGAGTTCGTCGAGGCACCGACCTGCGACTACTTCGTCGCAACCCAGGCTCATCCAGAGTTTACCTCGCGGCCATTTCGGGCTCACCCGCTCTTTGCTGGTTTAGTGCAGGCGGCGCTCAAGCGGCAGAAGCGGATGCAGAAGGGTAAGGCTTAAACCTTCTCGCTACGCTTACGCTATTCTTGCGCCGTATCTGTTGTATACTATAATCATGGAACAGACGATTCGTGATGCACTATACACTCTTTATCAACAAACACCGCCGGTGGAGCTGACGCGGCCGGAGCCGACGTTTGGCGATTTTGCGACCAATGTCGCACTCAAGCTTGCTAAGCCACTGGGCAAGAAGCCGCGCGAGATTGCCGAGGAGGTGGCGGCGGTGCTACGCCAGACTGGCCAGTTTTCTGATGTGAGCGTGGCTGGCCCGGGTTTTATTAATCTCCGCCTAAGTGATGAAGCACTGTGGCAGGCGGCCAACACCGCACCGCAGCAGGTCTATGGCGGCATGCGCTACACGCTGGAATACAGCTGCCCCAACGCCTTTAAGGAGTTGCATACTGGTCACTTGTACCAGACGGTGTATGGCGATATATTGGCGCGGATCATCGAGTCGGTCGGCGCGTCGGTAGATCGTGCCAGCTTTGGTGGTGATGTTGGCCTGCACGTTGCTAAGTGCTTGTGGGGGATGCGCCACACGCTAGGTGGCGAGCTACCAGAGAAGTTACCAGAGGTAGAGAGCGATGTCTTTGCTCGGGCGCGGTGGATTAGCCAGGCCTATGTGATTGGTGCGAAAGCGTACGAAGAGAACGAGACGGCGAAACAAGAGATTATTGAGTTTAACAAGCTAGTCTATAGTTACCACGAGTATGATGAGCACAATACGCCGCTCGCTCAGATCTATTGGACGACGCGCCAGTGGAGCTTGGATTACTTTGATGCCTTCTATGCGATGATTCAGGTTGATCATCTTGACTATATTCCCGAGAGTAGCACTGCACCGATTGGCCTCGCTGTGGTGCACGAGCAGCTAGAGCGGGGGAATTTGCAGCGCTCTGAGGGGGCAGTGGTCTTCGTCGGTGACCCCGCGAAGCATCTGCACACCCGCGTCTTCGTCACGTCCAACGGCCTGCCGACGTATGAGGCGAAGGATATTGGTGTCATCTGGAAGGAGATAGAAGATTATCATTTTGACCACCGGATTCTCATCACTGGCAACGACCAAAAGGAATATATGCGCGTGGTGTATGCTGCGGCTGAGCTCTTCCGGCCTGAACTAGCCGGGCGGATGACCCACCTGACTAATGGTACGGTGCGCTTTGGTGATGGTAGCAAGATGAGCTCGCGCCTGGGCAATGTGGCACGAGCGGCCGACGTACTCACCATCGTCCAGGAGCGTGTGGCAAACCTCACCACAGACCCGGTGGTGCAGCGTCAGGTGGCCTTGGGGGCGATCAAATATGCCTTTGCGAAGTATCGCATGGGTAACGATATCGCCTTTGATATGGATGAGACGGTGAGCTTGCAGGGTAATTCTGGCCCCTATATCCAATACGCCCATGCTCGAGCCTGTAGCATCCTGGCCAAGGCCGATGCCGAGCCTGCCGAGCCAACCGATTGTACTGATGACGAGCGCCTGCTCCTGCGCAAGCTGAGCGAATACCCAGAGGTCGTCGAGAAGGCCGCCCGCGAATACCTCGTGCACGGCATCTGCCACTACCTCTACGAGCTTGCCCAAGAATTTAACCGCTTCTACGAGAAGAACCGTGTCGTTGGTAGCCCACGCCAGGCCGAGCGTCTCGCCCTAGTGCGGCGCTACCGCGACACCCTGGCTGCTGGCCTTGCCCTGCTCGGCATCGAAGCACCGGAGCGGTTGTAGTGGGGGAGCACAGACTAAGTGCTGTCGCATGGGTTTGAGAAGACGCGCCTGGAGAGGATCGCAGCTGCCGAGCGAGACAAAGAGAAGATTGAGAAGCGATTAGCAAAGTCCTCGCACCATAGAACACCACCAACACAAGAGCGCTAGCAATTAATGCAGAATATGCTATAATTTGAATAAACAATGGTTAATAAGGAGAACCTATGGCAGAACGAACAACAACCAAAACCAAAGCAGCTGCTGCAAAGAAGCCTGCTGTACGCCGCACCCCACGCAAGGCTGCACAAGAGGCTGCAGCTGCTGCCCAAGCTCTAGAGCAGAAAATGAAGAACAGCCACATTGGCGGCTTTGCTGAGTTTATTCGCGAGCAGGGTGTGGTTGGCCTGGCTGTTGGTTTGGCGATTGGTACCGCCGCCGGCGACACGGTCAAAAAATTAGTCCAAGGCTTTATTAGCCCGGTGGTGCAATTCATCGTGGGGTCGCAGAAGGGCCTCGAGGCTGCCAGCACGCATATTGAGATTGCTGGGCGCAGCGCCGACTTCGCGTGGGGAGCCTTCGTAAGCTCGCTGATCACCTTGGTCGCCACAGCGTTTGTCATCTACCTGATCATCCACTTTCTCAAGCTCGACCGCTTGGACAAGAAAAAAGACTAAGCAGGCGAGCAGCCTGCGTAGCGATCAACCACATCCACCCAGGGTGTGGTTTTTCTATGGTGAATAATAAATTTGCACACTACCCAAACATCTACGTAGCCTGAACACAATAGTGAACCATTCGGAAATAACAGGGGTAAGAGAGAGAATTTACTTCATAATTACGTCCTGGAATAAGGAGGTGGGAAGGCAGGTAAAGACACCTGAATAAAAAAGTAGTACACCAATTTGCATATCAGTAAAGCTTATGCTTATAACAGTAACAGCTAAGGATGAGCGCTATACGGTGGACATGTAGTATACTAGAAGCATGAAACCAAGCTTCAAACCAAAACGGATTTTGTGGGTAGACCTAGAGATGACGGGGCTGGACCCTACTACAGATGAAATACTAGAGGTGGCGGCGATTGTGACGGACTGGACCTTTGCCGAGATTGCAACGTACGAAGGGGTGGTGCACCATGATGCAGCTAAGCTTAAGCGCCTCCTCGATGGCAACGCCAGCTTTTGGGATCAGCACCCGGCAGCGCGGCGTGGGCTGGAGGAGCAGAATGCGCAGGGCAAGCCGCTGACAGAGATCGAGCAAGAGCTGCTGGCGTTTTGCGATGAGCAGTGTGCTGGCGAGGGGCGGATATTGCTGGCGGGGAACTCCATCCACCAAGATCGCCGCTTTATCGACCACTGGTGGCCGCAGCTGGCGCAGCGTTTGCATTACCGCATGCTCGATGTGAGTGCCTGGAAGGTGGTGATGGAGGGCAAATACGGTAAGAAATTTGCCAAGCCAGAAGACCACCGCGCGCTGGAGGATATTCGTGGCAGCATTATGGAGCTGCGCTATTATCTACAAAAGGTCGCTCTGTAATGCCCGAGCTGTGGCGCGATATTACGATCGACACAGCCGAGCAGCGGCGGGCATTGATAAATGAGCTCCACCTGCCTGAGCTGCAGGCTCGTATGGTGCGCGAGCATCGCTGGCTGCCGCAGGCGATAGAAGGGGAGCAGTGGCTGCTGCTCACGCTGGATATACCATACGTCAGTCGGCACAATGTGAAGTACCACACCATTACCATTTTGCTCAGTAACACCGAGATTATTACACTCCACCAGGGCGAGCTGGACGATGAACTTGTTCAGCGCATTACTGCGCTGCGACCCAGTCACACAACACCATCGCTTATTCTGGCTACTATTGCCCAGTTTTCTATTGAGCAATTTATGCCGCTGCTCAACCATATCGACGATGTGACCGACCAGCTGGAGGATACGATGATCCGCACCCCAGACAACCAGCAGCTCCAGCAGCTCTTCGTGTACAAGCGTCAGTTAGCTGATCTGCGCAAGGTGGTGCTCCCTTTGATGAATGTGCTCAATGGCCTGAGTAACGGCCGCTATGCCTTGTTTGATAAAAGATGCGCCGTGTATGTGCGCGACAGCTACGACTACGCCTGGCGCGTCCACGAGCTTATCGATACGATGCGCGACCTTCTCACCAGCGCACTCGACATGTATCTCTCGGTCGTCTCCAACCGCATGAACGATGTGATGAAGCGCCTCACCTTGGTTGCCACTGTCTTTATGCCGGTCTCGTTCTTGACAGGCCTGGGCGGGATGAACTTCGTGCAGCTGCCGTTTCGCAGTGATGTCGCCTTCTGGCTGATGATCAGCCTGATTGTTCTCATACCGCTGGCGATGGTGGGGTATTTTGTGCGGCATAAGTGGTTGTAGTATCATAGTGCTATGACACACAAGCAGCTCGAAGAATTTTTGCTCAGCCTGCCCGGAGCATGGCTCGACTATCCCTTTGGGGACGATATCGCGGTGTACAAGGTAGGGCGCAAGGATGTGCCTGGCCAGCAGGAGAAAATGTTTGCGCTTATTGCCGAAGGGTCGCAGCCACTAAGGGTGAGCCTCAAGTGCGACCCGCAGTTAGCCCTCACCCTGCGTGAGCGGTATGAGTCGGTTCAGCCAGGCTACCACCTCAACAAAAAACATTGGATCACTGTTATTTGCAGCGGCCAGTTGAGTGATGATGAGGTGATTGACCTAGCGCGGCTTAGCTACCGGCTGGTGACGGAGTAGCGCGATGCTTCTTTGTGGAGAAGATATTGGTTAGTATAAGGAGCGTTCACGGTGTGAGCGCTTTTCTATTGTTTGTTATTTGTGATGGAGCGCGCGTATTTTATACGCCAGCGCATTACTAAAAAGCCCGCCAGGGAGGCGGGCTGGTTTAGTGGAGTAAGTAGTAAGCGCGTTGCTACTTTGTTGAGGTGAAGTTGCTAAACGACTTGGTGGCGGCGTCGAGCGTCTTGCTGTTGGTGGCGACGTAATCGGCAATGGCTTTGCGGTTGCCACTGGCGGTTTTGAGCTTCTGGAGGTAGCTCTTGAGGATGGATAGCTGGTAGCTCATTTCGCGTGCATAGACGCGGTCGAGCGAGCCAGTGAGGTAAGCGTCTTCGAGCGTTTTGGAGAGCTTATCGGAGTAGGCTTTTTCGGTCTTTTTGGCGTCGCCGACTAGCTCGGTCTTGATCTTCGCATCCTTGAGCGACGACTTGAGCTCTGTCCCCATGCTACCAAGCGAGGTGGTGAGTGTGGTGTTCATGCTCGAGAGCTCATTCTCCGTCAGGCGTGACTGCTGCTCCTTGGTGGCCGCTTGCAAGGTCTCGATGCGGGCTAGGGTGCTTTGGGCTTGCTTGGTGTAGTTGGGCTGGCTATTGACCATCATCATGACAATGGCGAAGGCAAGCAAGAGCACGCCGCCGATCAGCCCAAACACAGCAAAGCGGTTCATCTGCACTGGTTGCTGCTTGGGTGCAATCTCGTTGAGGTAATCCACCGGGAAGGAGGTGTCTGGCTCGCTTGCTGCGCCAAGGTCTGCGCCGGTAGCAGCCATGGCAGTGGCGCCAAGCGGCTGCTGCGGGTTGGCATAGGCCTGGCCATTGTAGCCGCCCGATTGTGGCTGGTAGGGCTGTGCTGTGGGTTGGCTGGCACCTGGGTAGGCATCAGCATTGGCGTAGCCATGTGGCGTGTCTGTGCTGGTTTGTGGGTTGGTTGGGTGGGGCGCTGCGGCTGGCTGCTGCTCGGGCTGCGGTGCGTAGTGGTATGACTGGCCTGTGCCATAGCTCGCGGCTGGTTGGTCGTGTGGCTGCTGATACGGCTGGTAGGGCGCAGCCTGGGGCTGCGGTGATGAAGGAGTGGGCTGCTCTTGATACGGTGGCTGAGTTGGTTGGCTCTGCGTTGCCGGATTATATGCACCATAGCCATAATCCTGCGCACCGTGTGACGCCGCTTGGGTAGCATAGTAAGGGACATACGGAGCAGCTGCCGGCGCATTGGGTTGAGGAGGCTGTTGCTCGGGTTGTGGCGTCGAACCATTCGGTTGGGGAGTGTATGGTTGCTGTGGATTCATAGTTACTATAATACCATTTAAACACAACCACTAACAGGGGTAAAGAGGATAATATTTAACAGAGGTCGGATAGATGAATTATGCATAGTATATACCCCTTTACACTATATACTCTATACCCCTATATACTATATAAAAATTAGTCTCTATTTTTGGCTTGTTGCTGTATATGATCGGTCGTGTGAGTGGAGTAGCTTTCGTGGTAGGTAAGAATGGTCAGATAGGCGATTGGTGCGGTTCGATTGGTTTATACTCAATGCGCTATACTATACCTATGGATGCCAAAGAAGAGGTGCGGGCGCGCTTGAATATAGAGGATGTGGTGGGCGAGTATGTGCAGCTCAAGCGGGCGGGGCGGAGCTACAAAGGCCTGAGCCCCTTTACGAGTGAGCGGACGCCGAGCTTTTTTGTGAGCCCGGAGAAGAATATTTGGCATGACTTTAGTAGTGGGCGGGGTGGAGATGTCTTTAGCTTCATTATGGAGGTGGAGGGGCTGGACTTTCGCCAGGCGCTGGAGTTACTCGCGCGCAAGGCGGGGGTGGATCTCTCACTCTATGAGCAGAAGGGTAATCGCGACCTGGCGCGGCGCAAGCAGCGGCTGCTTGAGGCGCATCGGCTAGCGGCGAATTTTTATCAGCATTGTTTGGTGCGGAGCCAGGATGCGCTGGCGTATGTGTTTCGGACGCGGCGGCTGAGCAAGGCGATTGTCCAGCAGTTTCAGATTGGCTATGCCCCGCGCGATGGTCAGGCGCTTGTGGCGTATCTCAAGAAAAAAGGCTTTTCGCTGGCAGAGCTGCGCGAGGCGGGCTTGGTGAACCGCTACGATGGCGACCTTTTTCGTGGGCGGATGATGGTGCCGTTGATGGATGCAAGCGGGCAGGTGATTGGTTTTACGGCGCGCTTGATTGCTAATGTGCCTAATGCACCAAAATACCTCAATACGCCCCAGACACTGCTCTATGATAAAGGCCGGCATGTCTTTGGCCTAATGCAGGCCAAGCAGGCGATTCGGGCCCAGGGCTACGCGGTGATTGTCGAGGGTAATATGGATGTGATAAGCAGCCATCAGGCGGGCGAAGCAGCAGTGGTGGCGACGGCGGGCACTGCTATGACGGAGCAGCATATTCGGGCGCTCAAGCGGCTGGCGGGCGATATCCGCCTGAGTTTTGATGGTGATAACGCCGGGCAGGCCGCCACAGAGCGAGCGATTGGCCTGGCTGCCCAAGCGGGGGTAGAGCTAAAGGTCGTGTCGCTGCCGGCGGAAGCAAAAGACCCTGATGAACTTATTCAGCAGCAGGGGGTGGCAGCCTGGCAGCAGGCGATTGCGGCGGCTCAGCCAGCGGTGGATTGGCTTCTGGCGCAGTATCGGCAGCAGCTTGACCTCACCACAGCAGCGGGTAAGCGGCAGTTTACCACGGTGGGCTTGGCGCTTGTTAATCGCTTGGGCGACCCGGTGGAGCGCGAGCACTACCAGCGGCAGATTGCTCAGACGGTGGGCTCGAGTGTCCAGGCTGTGCAGGCCAAGGCGCAGCAAACCGCACCGGCTGCCCCCATCCGCAAGGCCGTCAAGGCGGCAGCGGCCGCACCAAGCAATCGCTATCTCTCGCAGGACGATGCGCTTGCGCTGGCGATGCTGGATGGGCCAAGCCAAGAATTATTTGGGCGAGTTGACCCACAGCTCTTTGCGGGAGAGGCGCGCCAGGCTTTGGCCCAGTACTATGCGACGCACCACGGGCAACCTCTCACCACCACGCCGCCAGCATTGCAAAATTTTGACGAGTATATTACAATGGTACGGGTACGTGCCGACGCTCGGTATGGTGCGTGGAGCGAGACCGATCGCTACTACGAGACCGCCCGGCTTTTGCGGCAAATCGAAACCGAACACAAGCAGCAACACAAACATCATCTCACCACCCAACTGCGCCAAGCAGAAGAGAGCGGCGATACGACTGCCGCCGCCGCTTTGCGCGAGCAACTGAACCAATTAATCAAGGAGATAGCGCGTGGCAACCGACGATAAGGATACCAAGCAAAAAAAACCAGCAACCACAGCTCAGGCAGCGCCACCCGATGCCCAGCCACCGATGATGGATCCAGCCGTCGACGATATGGAGCCCGACCTCGCGGCACTTGAGGAAGAAGATACGCCGGAGGAGATTCTCAACAGCAACCAATACTTTGATGATATTAGCGACGACTCGGTGCGGCTGCACCTGCGCGAGATTGGTAAGATCCCGCTGCTCAGTGCTGACGAAGAGGTAGACCTAGCCTACCGGATTAAGCAGGGCGATAAGCGCGCCAAAGACAAAATGGCCGAGGCTAATATGCGACTGGTGGTAAGCATTGCCAAGCGGTATAGTGGTCGTGGCCTCGATTTTCTCGATCTTATTCAAGAAGGGCACACCGGGCTGTTGCGGGCGGTGGAGAAGTTTGACCCAGACAAGGGCTTTAAGTTTAGCACCTATGCCACCTGGTGGATTCGCCAGGCGATTACCCGTGCGATTGCCGACCAAGCGCGCACTATTCGTATTCCTGTCCACATGGTGGAGACGATCAATAAGCTGCTGCGCACCCAGCGCCGCCTGACCCAAGACCTGAACCGCGAACCAACCATTACCGAGCTTGCCAAAGAGCTCGATATGGAGCCGGATAAGGTCGAATATGTGATGAAGATTAAGCAAGACATCAGCAGCCTGGATGCTGGTGTGGGGCGCGATGGCGACGACTCTGAGGAGTCGGTGCTGGGGGACTTTATCGAGGACGAGGACACGGTCAGCCCTGAAGAGTCGGCCTCTAACCAACTTCTCAAGGAGCAGGTGCAAGACATCCTCTCGACCTTGAGTGACCGCGAGCAGAAGATTATCAAAATGCGCTTTGGCCTAGAGAATGGCAAGAGCCATACACTAGAGGAAGTTGGGCAGGAGTTTGCCGTGACGCGCGAGCGCATCCGCCAGATTGAGGCCAAGGCCCTGGCCAAGCTGCGCAAGCACAAGGACGCCAAGAAGCTGTACGAGTACTTGCAGCAGTAGGGCGTAGTGCACGAGAATAATCGGCATACAGTATGTATGTCGATTTTTTGGATAAATTGCTTGCAAAAGTCGTTACTGTATGGTTTTTGGTGAAGCTTCTGTATAATAATGGCTATTTACTTTGCTGTGAGGGCACAAACCTCTCGAATACCCACTCCTAACTATCGCTACCGAGAAATAGAGATCATGATTGTAGAGGTGTGAATACGAAAGCCCTAAAAATGCAGAAGGTACTCCCAAAATACTTTACATAAAAATACCCAGTAGTATGCTGGGTATTTTTATATCGAAGTAAGTGGCTTAGTAGTAATAATAGTACCACCAAGATGGCTTGGACAATACACCAACAAACACAAGTATCCAGAAAAGCCAGATAAGACACCAGCAGACTGACCCAAAGATGCCCCAGCCCAGACTAACGTTACCCCACGTTGTAGACATACCGGCTTCCTTAGACTTATTGCGCGAAATAATACCAAGGAGAATACCACCGATAGAGATACCAAAGAAGCTCAAGACGCATCCAATGACACCGAGTGTCTCACCAGGGTTGTCATAATGAACGGGAGGATAGGCATATGGTGTTGGCTGTGGCTGAATAGCTGGCTGTGGCACTGGTGCAACTGGCTGCTGGTAGGGTTGTTGATATTGATATGTCTGTTGTGGCTGCACGGCTGGCTGTGGTTGTGGTGCTGGTGCTGGCTGCGGCGCCGGTGTAGCAGGTTGCTGGGGTGTTGGCTGATTGTTCATAGACTCCTCGTATTAGGCTATTATCGTAGTGTGCATTTGCCTTATGCACACGTGATCTGTGGGAGGATTATAGCAGGGAAAGGGCGATGTGTCAATTATCTGATGATTTATATACCCCACCGGGGTATTTTACATCCAACCAATCTCGCGGCAGAGGGCGTCGACCTGCTGGTGGAGCTCGGTGAGATTGTGGCTGTTGGAGATAAAGTGGTCGGCAATGGCGATGGGGCCACCCTTCTCAATATCCTCAATCTCCGACCAGTCGCGGGCGATTGCTTCTTGCGCGGTAAAGGGTCGCTCGGGCCGCTGGGCGAGGCGGCGGTGACGGAGCTGCTTAGGCGCGACGATGGCAGCGACAACGAGCTCACCCGGGAAGTGGTGGGTGAGATACTTGTACTCTGTCCAAGAGTAGAGGCCGTCAAAGAGGATGTGACGCTGCCCAGCTGCGGCGAGGCGCTGCATTTGCTCGGCAGCAGTGCGGATGATGATGTCTTTGCCAGCCTCTTCGCGCCAGGCTTTGCGAAATTCGGCTTGTGATTGCGGGGTGATAGCGATGCTGCGGCGGCGCATTTCGTCGTAGAGGATGCCACCAGCGTAGACCTTGGGGATACCAAGGCGCGCCACATGGTTGACCGCCTCGCTCTTGCCCGCGCCCGAGAGGCCAACGAAGGCAAGGATTGTCGTCGGGTGAGATGGATGATTCATATCCCTAGTATAGCAGATAATGATGCTTATGGTTGGCGATGCGGTGAATGATACAATAAAAATAGGATGAAAGAGCAGCCAGCGGCATCGCTACCACCAGAGCAACCCCGACGCTATGCACCAACTGACCTTGCGTTGCGCATCTTCTATTTGCGGATGCGGGTGCGGCAGCAAAAGGGAGCGGCACTCCCACCGCAATGGATGCACAAGGCTGCGTGCAACCCCGCCACGAGCGAAGAATATTTTAGTGATAATCCAGAAATCAAGGCAGCAGCCCTGCAGCGCTGCATTGGCTGTGCAGTGATCGACATCTGTGCGGCGTATGCAGTGAGAGAAGGAGTGTCGGTTGGGATCTGTGCTGGCCTAACACCAAAACAGCGCAAACAACTGATGGATAACCCCGCACCAACCGACCTTCCTAGCCAATCCACCGCTCTCACCACTGCGATGCACCACGCTATCCAGGCAAACGACACACCCAAAGCACGCATTGCCTGGGCAGAGCAGTGCATGGCCGAGCGGCGGCACATTGGGCACATTCCCACGCCGCAGGCTTTTGCTCGCTTGGCACTGTGTATCGATGCCGAGACAGGGCAACGGCTAGAACCCGAGCGGCGCGAAGACTGTGCTGAGTGCCCAGTAGCAGCTGAGTGTTTGCTCTTTGCGCTGCGGGGCTACCAGCGCATCATTCCTACTGGCAATATACGGGGTGGCACAGCCAAGGCCGATCGCCAACAGTGGGGCGCACCCAAACCCAAGCGGCGGCACGTCCGGCGGCGCTGAGCAATGGGGGGTAGGGTGATAAGCAGCGCACTACTCTGCTTATGCTTGACAAAATAACAGTGGTGTGGAATAATGCAGAAGCCAAAGTTTTGTATAGCAAAAGAGAAAAAACTTATGACGCGTGAACAACCAAGAAAGCCGACCCCTGCCACGCTGGCAATGCGAGAACAGATAAAGAATGGCGTAAGCCCTGCGGTATATACTGAGCGGCTGATTCGCGGCGGATATAAGCCAGCCCCTCGATCAGCATGGATTGGACAAGCTGCCTGCAGCCTCGAGGATGAACAGTACTTTATTGACCTCGATGGAAGAAAGCGGGAGCATTGGGGAAATATTGAAAAAGGGAAAACAATATGCGGCAGTTGCCCAGTGCAGGCTGAATGCCTTGCGGCGCATATGGCGGACATCACAAAACATCAGCCAGATACAGATGATGTTGTTGGTGGAGCAGACAATGTTGATCGAGCGCGTGCCCGGCGAAAGGTTGCACAAGAATTAGCACGAAGGGTGCAGAGCAGCCAAGGCGATGGAAAGGCGTTAGCGTAGCGTTTCAGTGTAGTAATACTTATGCTATAATAATTGAAAAATCCGACAAAACGTGTACACTTATATAATAACGTATATAAGCGCGGATAGTGCAGACTGAGGAGATAGGAGTGCAGCGACAAGGTGGGCTGATGTATGGAGTAGTGAGTATCCTTGTTGCGGGTGCTGTGTCGGTGATATTTGGTGGGGCTGCCCAGGCGCAGCAATGGCAGATGGTGTATAACGAGGAGTTTACGGCACCACTGTCGAATTGGAAGGTTCTTCAGCAAAATAAAGATAATTATGGCAAGGAGCATTTGGCATATAGCGCCAATAATGTTGCGGTAACTAACGGTTCTTTGCAGATTACCACCCGGCGTCACTGTGTGTCGAGTGTGGCTGAGCCACTGGGCGATAGCAACGCCAGCCAAGAGCCGTGCCCGTCTGGCAAGATTACACGCTACCAGAGTGGGCGAGTGGAGTCGGGTCGGGTGCTCGATGGGCATAAACCATTCCGCGTCGAGGTGCGAGCGAAGATTAATTGGAATGGCGAGAATGGGACGCGCCCAGCTATTTGGCTACGCAATAGTGTGACACTTGCCAACTGCAGCAATAACAAGCAAGCGAATGACCCCTATGGTGAGCTCGACATGCTAGAGTGGTATTCATGGACGCCGACCTACACATGGTCGACGACGCATATTCGCTGCTACCACAGCCCGTCATCACAGATATGGAAGACGAAGGGGTTAGGACATAGCCGAGAGAACCTCATACCGTCCCCAGTGACGTTGGCGAACAACTGGCATGTCTGGGCGACGGAATACGATGGTGAGACGGTCAAATTCTTCGTTGATAACCAGCCGGTGCTGGTGTATAACTATCGAGCGGGCGATGAGAAGAGCCATCCAACTGCTCGAGTTCCGGCAGAAAAACCAACAAAAATGGGCATGGACGCGAGCCAATTCAAGCAAGTCTTTGACGATACGTGGTACGTTATTCTCAACGACTATGTGGAGTGGAAGAGTGAGGAGCACCCGCCCGACTCATCGAAGAAGTTTGCCAACCAGACCTTCCTTATCGACTATGTCAAGATATACCAAAGTGGCACTCCAACCACTAGCGAAAAACCACCGGCTACTCCACCAGAGAAAAAGGACGACAAGAAAGATAAAAAGCCGGGTACCAAACGGATGACGGTGAAGAAGAAAAAGGATACGTTTACTGCCCAGGGTCCGCTGGCTGAGCTGATGAGCAACTTTGTGCCGGCACTGCTGGTTAGCCTGTGTTTGCTACTCATCGCACTAGCTGGCTGGCTAGTATGGTGGTGGCGACGGCGACGCCACCGCACTCCGCCTACGCCGTAGCTGGAGGGCAGGGAGCAGGGTAGAGGTGCCGCGCGAGGATGTTTCCGTACGGCACCAATGCTATACTAGAACTATGATGAAGCGCCTAGTGATTATCGATGGCAAAAGTGTGTTTTACCGTGGGTACTATGCCATGCCCAACCTCTCGACGGCTGATGGCACGCCAACTGGTGGGGTGTATGGCTTTGCGGCGCTGAGCTTGGAGCTGATCAAGCGCCTCCAGCCAGACTATGTGTGTGTGGCGTGGGATAAGCCCAAGACGAATATCCGTCGGCGCCTCGCCATCTACGACCAATATAAGGCAGGCCGCAAGCCGGCTCCGCCAGATTTTTACGCCCAGATACCACTGTTGCACGAGCTTTTGCAGGCTTTTGGTTGGCCGCTGTATGAATTTGATGATTATGAGGCAGACGACATTATGGCGACGCTCGATGCTCAGGCCGAGCAGCAGGGAGATATCGAGACGTATCTCATTACGAGCGACCTCGATGCCCTGCAAATACTCGACCAAAATACCTACCTCTATGCCCTCAAGAAAGGCTTGACCAACATCGACAAATTCGACATCCCCGCCTTCGAGCAGCGCTATGGTATTCGGATTGGCCAGTTCCTCGACTTCAAGAGCCTGAAGGGTGATGCGTCGGATAATATCCCCGGTGTGCCGGGGGTGGGGGAGAAGACGGCGGTTAAGCTGCTGCAGCAATTCGACACGCTTGACAACCTCTACGACAACCTCTGGCAGGTCAAAGATACCTTGCGGCGCAAGCTGGAGCAGGGCAAAGATTCGGCCTACATGAGCCGCGAGCTGGCCCGGCTATATACCGATGCACCGGTGACGCTTGACCGAGCAGCGATGGCAATGGATAACTGCGACCCAGCGGCGGTGCGGGCGATGTTGCAGCGGCTGGAGTTTCGTAGTTTGCTGCGCCAACTCCCGCCACAGATGCAGGCGGCAGAGAGCACCCAGCCGCCCGATGTACCAGTGGTGCAGCATGCCACCGAGCTGCCTGCTCACCAGGCTAAGGCGCTCTTCCTGATGGCCAAAGAGCTGCTGGTCTGGCCAGTCGAGGGCGGTGTGTGGGTGAGCCACGAGCGGGGCAAGGCAGCTCGCCTGAGCTGGCGTGATGCGGTTGATGTTATCCCGCATGTGCCGATCGTTGGGCACCGCACCAAGGGATTATTGCACCACTTATTGGCTCGTGGCGTGCGGCAGTTGCCGGTGGTGAGGCACGATACCGCCCAGGGGTCGTTCTTGCTTAATCCCCTGCGCACGTCGCGGGCGCTGGCTGATCTTGCGGGGCTGGAGTCACTCGACGACCCACGCCTGGCCATTAGCGCACTGTGGGCGGTGTACGACGAGCAAGCTCAGGCACTTGATGCACTGCCCGATCTTGCCCGAGTGGCCCGGACGATGGACTTTCCGCTCATTCCTGTGCTGGCGCGGATGGAGTGGCGCGGTATCCGGCTCGATAGCCGCACACTGGCGGCGATGGAACACACCCTCAGCAGCGAAATCACCGAGCTGCAGCAGCAGATCTATAGCATGGTGGGGTATGAGCTGAATATTGGCAGCCCGGCCCAACTGGCTGAGGCGCTCTTTGTGAAGCTTCAGCTACCAACGGCGGGTATTAAGAAGGGCAAGACAGGCTACTCGACTGGCCAGAAGGAGCTGGATAAGCTCCGGCCGCATCACCCGATCATCGGGCTGGTGGAGCGCTACCGCGAGCTGACCAAGCTGCAAAACACGTATGTCCAGGCTCTGCCACAGCTAACCGACGACGCAGGCTATATCCACACCACCTTCAACCAAGATGTGGTGGCGACGGGCCGACTCAGTAGTACCGACCCAAATTTGCAAAACATCCCCATCCGCAGCGAGCTGGGCCGGCATATCCGCGATGCCTTTGTACCAGCACCGGGCAATGTGTTTGTCAATGCCGACTATTCGCAGTTTGAGCTGCGCCTGGCGGCGGTGCTGTCGGGGGAGGAGGCGATGATTCGCGATTTTAATACCGATATTGACATCCATGCTAATACCGCCGCACAGGTCTATGGTGTGCCGCTGGATGTCGTCACAAAGGAGCAGCGCCGCCGAGCCAAGGTGGTGAACTTTGGTGTACTGTATGGGATGAGCCAGCATGGCCTGGCCGCCGCCGCGCAGATGAGCTATGCCGAAGCGCAGCACTTCATCGATGAATACTACCGCCTCCGGCCGAAGCTCAAAGCCTATATGGCGCAGACTATCCAGCAAGCGCATGATGCGGGCTTTGTCCAGACGCTGTTCGGCCGCCGCCGCTGGACGCCGGATGTTGCGTCGCGCAACTTTGCAGTGCGCAGCGCTGCCGAGCGAGCGGCTGCTAATATGCCGATCCAAGGTACCGAGGCTGACCTCATGAAGCTTGCCATGCTGGCGGTGGAAGATAAGCTGGCCCTGGCTGGAGAGCAGTTGGCCGATGGCGATGGCCAGCCGCTGGGCTGGCAGGTGGTGCAGATTCACGACAGTATTATGGTCGAGTGCCCGCGCGCCCATGCCGAGCAGGTAGGCCGCATCCTGCGCGAGACGATGGAAAACATCTACCCGCAGCTTGGCGTTAAGCTCAAGGTCGATGTCTCGATTGGCGATAATTGGGGGCAGGTCTAAGAACACCGACCGAACAGAGGTCAGACTATAGACAAAGTATCGAGAGTGGTGTATAATCTGGGCCATCACAAGCAAAGCAGAATAGAGGTTGGGCATGGCACAGGGCGAAGCAGTATATCCATCATTTTCTAATGGTGAAGAGCGGGCTGGCGTTGAGCTGCCTAACCCAAATGAGCTACCGGAGTACGTTGATAGCGTAGACCACTACACCCCCGAGCAACTTCCCACTAGCTACGACGCTATGCGCAGTGCTATCATCGAAGCGGCCCAGGCGAGTGGTGAGCTGCAGCCCCTGACTGAGGCGGAGATGGAGCGGCGCGCGCAGCAGGAGGCAAAGGTTGAGCATCTCTTGCGAGAAGCAAGACGGGCTGAGATTTATGCACAAAACCTGTCTGCAGAAGAGACCCACACTGCACTACAAGAGTTAGAGGAAAAAACAGTGCCGACTTTTGGCTTTTTGCATAGTCCACAGGGGGATATGGTTGCAATTGACCACTCTCGGTTTGGCTCGATGGATCTGGCCGATTGGCGAGTGGTCTGCTGTGATGTGGGTGGTGAGCCGTATGAGGTGCGAGTGATCGATGCATACCAATATACGACAGAGACACATGAGAAGCTGGCTGAAATGGGCATCTTGCCCGCAGCGGCCGATGCACGCATCGTCGTGACTACAGAGGCAGAGCAGGGTGGTGAGGCAGTGTATCATATCGATTGCTACGGTGATGAATCACGAATTGTAACGGGCAAAATACTCAGCCCTCACGCAGCAAACAGCGAACCAACAGTGTATTTGAATGAGTGGGGTAGTAAAGATGCTGCCCAAGCAGGTGCGAGTAAAAATCAGTATGATCCTGCTCACCATGATGACAAAGACACACTTGTCCGCGCGGCCTAGCGGACGGACTACACATCTACTCTCCCGCTCTGTATGCGCACAGTGGCTCGGTATAAAAAGCGCTAGGCTATGCTGGCTTGACTTTTCTTGCGGGAGGTTCTATTGTGTAACAAACGAATAACAACAGCCTTACAAGCGGAGCAAAACCAGATGTACCCCCAGACAACAAACAAATTACCTGATAATTATTACGAGCTTGACCCAATCACACAAAGGGAGATTCGTGAGCGGTTGGGTGTCACTCAAGTGGCAGATTCTGCGCAGCTTAAGAAGAATAAAGCCGCGGCAGAGAGCCTCTACGCTGGCCTTGGTGGCAACAGCGCGCCCAGCGGCACTACCTTCGACAAAATAGACGCCACTACACCAGACGCCACCACGCCAGAGAATAGCGACCCCGACCCGCGGATGGATGACCTTGCTAGGCAGGTGGATGCGCTGTATGGTTCTCCCCAATCCCATAAGCGAGAGAATCCTGATGAGATGGCAATAAATCGCTTCTACGGGGATGTGAGCAAGACTGGCGAACCTGACAAGGCAGAGGAGGATAGTGCTTTGCCGGATGGGCAGTATGAGCCACTTACTCCTAAGGATGAAGGTGATCACCTATTAAATGGCCGCCGGACGAGTGCACGCAAAGTGTATAATCAGCTTGATGCATCAACAGCCGATCGTTTGGCTGGGGAGGGTGACTCGCGGCTTGCGGCGCTTGATGTGATTGATGGCTTGGGCGACTCAATCCATATCAACCAGAAGGGGAAGCTCGACAATCAAACACGCAAGACCGGGACCAAGGTGAAGCAGCAGTTTGAAAAGCTTGGCATTAACAAGCATCTTGATACGCACGATGGTGACCTCAAACAGCGCATAGAAATCCGCGTCACTACAGGAGTGCTGGAAGCTGGCGTGGGTGACACTGGTGAGTACGTGATGGGTAAAGACCAAGTGAATACTGGGATACATGGTGATATTCTCTATACCGACAAAGCGCATGAAGCAGTGCGAGCTGTTGCAGCAGAAGAGTTTTTGCTGTGCATCAAAAATGGTGATATTGCATATAATGCGCTTGCAGCAGCTGACCCATCACTCGCACGTTTTGTTAGTGGCTATGGGAACTTTTTCTCTGACCGCAATATTGAGAGCGAGACGAATAAGAACCTCGCCGAGCTGGGTCGCCGTCTTGAGCAGTCGGAGCCTGCTATGCAGTTGATGCAGCAGATGCAAGAGCAAAAGCTCGCTGCAGCGCCATCTCCCGAGAACACGCAAAACACCAAACAACAGCAATCTATCGCCGAGCACTTTGGCTTCGATCTCGCGGCGTAATCACAGGGATTTTTCCGCATTATACTCTCGAATCTATTGAGTTTTCGTAGGCTTTGTGGTATTGTACTCTCATGTATAAAGGCGAGCGGCCAAAAGTTTTTCCGATTATTGTCACTATCTTGGTGATTTCGTTGGTGGTGGCAGCGGTGGCGTCGGTCATCCGTATGGTGGCGACCCGCCAGGAATCGAATAACACCAACACGCAGCAATCAGCCGAGAGCTTCTATGACCAAGTGGTGGCGCACAACGCGACCAACAGTGTCCGCTGGACGGTGCGTGGGCCGATTGTGGCAGACGAGACCTTCCGCTCGTACCAGATCGAGATTTCGCCCAATAAGCGGACATATACGGTGTATCAGGGCTACTTAGACAAACAGCTCGACCGCAAGGAGTTTGAGAACAACCAGCAGGCCTACGAGCAGCTCGTGTATGCCCTGAGCAAGGCGCAGATCCAAGACACGCGCAGTGTGGATGACGACGACGTGCGTGGAGTGTGTGCCACTGGTGGGCGGCTCTACACCTTCGAGACGATGGATAGCGGCACGACGAAGACGCGCATCTGGACATCGAGCTGTCAAGGTTCACCCGGCTCGATGAAGGCCGATGTACCCAAGATTCATGCACTCTTTGCCAACCAGATCCCTGGCTTTGCGCCGATGTTTGATAAGACGCAATAAAAAGGCGCTGTATGGCTCGCTCTCGAAGCTTACATAACCTCTGTGGTTTTGCGCACCCTCTTATGAAATACCGTGACAGGTAGCTCTCTCCAGAGTACGGTTCTCTTGCGTAAGATCCAAAAAATTTATTACAACTCCTCACACTCCATCCAATGAAGAAGCGGGGGAGGAGCTTATACGCGGATAAATATGACTTTGAGGTATCGATTGTGCGATGACTCTGCGCGGATTGTCTGATGCTCATGCTAGCCACGCTCTACTACCAATGGTATAATCGAGCGTATGATTCGTGCAGTGATTTTTGATTGTTTTGGCGTGCTCTATGGCGGGAGCATTGAGGTATTGATGGCGCAGTGCCCACCGGATCGCCGGGCCGAGCTAGAGGATATTAACAAGCAGTCGGACTATGGCTATATCTCGCGGCAGGAGTTTATCACAGAGGTGGCGCGGCTCTCGGAGCAGACGCCAGCCCAGATAGCGGCGTTGCTTGAGCAGGCGCATGTGCGCAATAGCGAGCTGATCGCTATGATCCACACGCTGCGCCAGCACCACCCAGCCATCAAGGTGGGGCTGCTGAGCAATGTGGGGAGCGATACGATCGAGCGGCTGTTTACTCCTGATGAGCTGCGCGAGCTCTTTGATGCCGTGGTGCTCTCGTATGCCGAGCACGTTGCCAAGCCAAGCCGCGAAGCCTTCGAGCTGGCGGCAGATCGGCTTGGCGTGCTGCCTGGCCAGTGTGTGATGATCGACGACCGATTGGACAACTGCTCTGGAGCTGAAGCTGCTGGCATGCGTGCCATCCTCCACACAGCCAATCGCCGCACGATGGCTGAGCTTGAGGAGTTACTGGGGGAGTGATAGCCCATGCCTGAGCTCCCCGAAGTCGAGACGATTCGTGCGAGCTTAGCTCGCTTGGTGGTGGGGAGGCAGGTGGTGGCAAGCAAGGTGTATGACTCACCCAAGAGCTTTCCCAACGACCCCACAGCGGTGGCGCACTTCCTGCACGGTGCGACCATCACGGCGGTGGAGCGCCGCGCTAAAGTGCTGCTGATTCGCCTGAGCACCAACTACACGCTGGTGGTGCACCTCAAGATGACGGGCCAGCTGCTCTTCGTTGGTGAGGAGCGCTGGGGTGGTGGCCACCCAAACGATAGCTTTCTCCACGAGCTGCCCGACCGCTTAACGCGGGTAGCGCTGACCTTTGCGGATGGCGCGCATTTGTACTTTAATGACCTGCGCAAATTTGGCTGGATGAAGCTCTACCCCACACCAGAGGTGGCGCAGCTGCCCTTTATGCAAAAAGTCGGGCCCGAGCCGCTCGATCCGCATACTACGGCAGCGCAGTTTATCACGCGTATCCGCCGGCGCAACGGCACGACTATAAAGGCGGCCATCCTCGACCAAACGACCATCGCTGGCGTGGGCAATATCTATGCCGATGAATCGCTATGGATGACGCAGCTCCACCCCGCCACGCGGGTGCGTATGGTGAGTGATGAGCAGCTCGCTGCGCTCTTTGCCCATATTCGGCAGGTGTTACAGCTCAGCATCGACAAGGGCGGTAGCACCGACCGCAATTACGTCGATGCTGAGGGTAAGAAGGGGAGCTACCTGGCCTTTGCGCAGGTATTTCGGCGTGAGGGGCAACCCTGCCCGCGCCACCCCGACGTAGAGATTATGAAGATCCGTGTGGCAGGCCGCGGGACGCACATTTGTCCAGTGTGCCAGGTGAAAGTGGGGGAGTAGCCCATGCTTTATCTCATCGTGGGGAAGAATAGCTACGTAGCAGAGCAAGAGCTGGCGAAGATCACTCAGCACGTGCCAGTGCCGGCAGAGTATATCGATACTCAGCAGCTTGATGCCGCGGGTTTGGCTGAGCTGGTGCGCGGCGTGTCGCTCTTTGCGGCGCAGCGGCTCATTGTGCTGCGACGCCTGTCTGAGCGCCCAGACCTCTGGGAGCAGCTTGGCCAGTGGGCCCATGATATTCCTGACGAGACGACACTTGTGTTGGTAGAGCTAGGGGTCGATAAGCGCACCAAAACGTATAAAGCACTGCACAAAGCCGCGACTATTATCGCTGCTGACCCACTGACCGACCGGCAGCGCCCTGCCGCCGAGCGGTGGCTGCGCCAGCTCGCCAATGAACGCGGCGTGCCGCTGAGCTCAGCGCATGTGCGCAGTATGGTAGAGCGAGCTCTGGTGCCGGATGAGAAGGGCTATGGTGGGTCGATCGACCAGCTGCAGCTGGCGCATGCCATCGATGCATTGGCTCAGCTCGAGACTATTACCGATGATGCAATTGCCACCGTGTTACCACCGGCCCGTGAGTTCTCGGTCTTTGATGTCGTAACCCTGGCGGTAGAGCGTCGAGGCCCAGCCTTGCGCGCTGCCCTGGATGAGCTGCGTCTGAGCCACGACCCATACCAAACCGCAGCGCTTATTTGGGCGCAGTGGGCTCAGTTGGCGGCGATTGCATACTATGGCGAGGCAGGGGAGGCAGAGATAGCACGCGAGCTCTCGCTCCACCCCTACGTCGTCAAAAAAACCAAGCCGCTCACCAGGCAAGTCTCGCTGGCCGACATCCGCACCCTCACCCAGCGGGCTGCTCAGCTTGATGCCGACATGAAGACGACGAGCGTGCCGCCATGGGATGCAGTGGAGAGCTTTTTGTTTGCGGTGGCGGGGCGGTAGTGTAGGGTGGCCTAGGTAGACGTGTGAGCGTTGGACAGATAAAGTGCTTAGCATATAAGAACGTGGTATAATATCACCATAATAAACACCACTGCAATGCCAAGGAGGTGTATATGGCTACAGTACAGACAACAGTTACTACCCAGACGGTTCAGACAAAGAACCATCAGCATCGGCGACGATGGCATAGTATGCGCTTGATGATGATGGTGGCGAGTCTAGCGCTTGCGTACTTGGCATTTATCGATATTTTCATGGCGTGGCGCGTCTATACAGTTATATCTTCAAGCAGTGGGCCACTGCCTGGCATTAACTCTAATACAACGTCTAATATGATGGCGCTAGCCGCCTCGTTTGTCTTTGGTGTCAATCTTGCTGCCCAGGCTATGTATCTTGCCTATACCACGCTTCGCCGCCACTCTAAGCAGAGTATGATCAAGCAGGGGATTGCCATCGTCGCTATCCTTGCTTATCCTGTTGCCGACATGGTGAAGTATACACTCTTCCACCACATTCTCCACACCGGTGTGCCGTACAACACATTCCTTGATGGGCCTGTACCGTGGACGTCTGGGATCGTGCTCACCATCGCTGGTTCACTCTACCTGTGGTATGTGCTGCTGCGGCCACAAAAGAGCGAGTGCCAGTAGCCCCTGTGGTGGCCCGGCTCTTTACAAATCCTGCGCCATGCCTTATAATGAGCGCTTGATTGTAGTACTAACCCATAATAACAAGCGATAGAGGAAATTAATGCCCATCATCAAATCAGCTGTCAAACGCATGAAGCAAACGGCCACTCGCCGCCAGCGCAACATTGCTACCAAGCGCGCTATCAAGGCTAGCACCAAGGCCTTCGCTGCTGAGCCAAGCGCTGCTGCTCTGAGCCAGGCCCAGAGCGAGCTCGACAAAGCCGTCAAGAAGGGTTTGCTCAAGAAAAACACCGCGAGCCGCCGCAAGGCATCACTCGCCAAGGCTGCCAAGGCCGCTGGCGTCAAGCTTGCGTAAAGCAATAGGCGCGAGAGCATATACCAAAACACCTCGAGGGAGAGGTGTTTTTCTTTGCTATACTTCGCATGGCTACCTCTGTTAATTGTGACTTGCCATTGACGAAACGAAATTACTTATGGTAGGATAGATGGAGTTTTGGGTAAGGCAAAAGTAGGAGCTATGGACGAGATAAAGGTGCGGCAACAAATCATCGACAAACTAGGTGAGAGTAATAATATTTTGGTGGCGGTCAACGCCCACCCCACGGTAGATGAGCTGAGTGCGGCACTGGGATTGACGCTTTTGCTCAACAAGCTCGACAAGCACGCCACAGCTGTCTTTAGTGGGGATGTGCCAACGGCAGTGGGTTTTTTGGAGCCAGAGCGTACCTTTGAGAGCACGGTGGATAGTCTGCGAGATTTCATCATTGCCCTTGATAAGGAAAAGGCCGACCATTTGCGCTACAAGCTCGATGGCGACCTCGTTAAGATTTTCATCACGCCGTACCGTGCGACGATTAGCCAGAGTGATTTGGAATTTAGCCAGGGTGACTACAATGTGCAGTTTGTCGTGACGATCGGTGTGCGTAGCGAGGATGACCTCGACCCAGCGCTCAAGGGGCATGGCCGCATCCTGCGCGAGTCGCCAGTGGCAGCGCTGCACATTGATGCGCCAGGTACGTTGGGCAATATCGTCTGGACGGATCCGCAGGCCAGCAGCTATAGTGAGCTGGCGGCAAGCCTCGCTCAGGGCTTTGATAGTACCGATGATGAGCAGCCGCTCCTCGACAAGCATATTGCCACAGCCTTTTTGACCGGCATTGTAGCGGCTACCGAGCGCTTTAGTAACGAAAAGACCACTTCGCGTGTTATGACCCTCGCCGCACAATTGATGAGTGCTGGCGGCGACCAGCAGCTGATTGCAGCCAAGCTCGCCGAGGCTAAGCAGCTGGCTGCAGGCCCAATGCCTGCCAAGCCGGCCAGCAAGAAGCCTGCTCAGGCAAATAACAAAGATAAGTCACTCGTCATCTCACACAACGCTGAGGCTGGAAAAAAAAAGCTAAGCCAGACCGACGCTGACGAAGCTGAGCTAGCCCAGCAGCTGGCCAAGAATAATCCACAGCCCGAGCCCACGCCAGCTCCACGCCGCTCATCGGGGCGCAACAGCAGTGCCGAGCCCTGGCGCCAGCCCATTGAGACGCCGCTGAGTGAGCCCAGCCTGGGTGGCACGCTCAATGCCACCACCAAGCAAGCAGCCGATGACAAACGCCGCGAGCGCGAGAATGGCCGCAACAAGACCATCCTCTCGCACAAGGGTGGGCGCTACCTCGACAGTGACGACACACCAGGTAGCCAAGCGCCGCTCAACGCCGCGACGGCAGCACTCGATCATGAGCCAACTGTCCCCAATGTGAATGACATGCCGCGTGTGCCAATGGCTCACAACGACGATATCCTTCCGCCGCCAACCGGCAAAGAAACCCTGGCCGATCTCGACGCCAAGCACCGAGCTGCACCAGCCGATGATGCCGAAGGGCCAGCCTTGCCACCACTGCCACCAATGCCAGATTTCTCCAGCTTGCCACCACTGCCACCAGGTGTGCCACCGCTGCCTGGCCCTGATGCCGATAACCCCATGGCCCAGCTCGATGCTGCACTCCAATCTGAGGCGAAGGCCAAGAAAGACCAAGCCAACCCATCGCAATTCCACGTACCGGAGAAGTAGGGGTTACCACCCTAGCAATATAAAAACACCCAGAGAACCAGCTACCACGGCTGGTTTTTTGCTCCGTCATGCTATACTAACCACATGACGCACCAAACATCTGATTCATCATACAACCGCATTCTCCACATCGACAAGCCGGCTGGTATGACGAGCTTTGGAGTGGTGGCGCGGGTGCGGCGGGTGCTGAGCCAGCAGGCTGGCAAAAAGGTGAAGGTGGGGCACTGTGGCACACTTGACCCCTTTGCAACGGGCCTTTTACTGCTAGTGATGGGCACGGAGTGCCGCAATGCCATGCGCTACACCAAGCTCGACAAGACGTACGAAGCGACGATTATCCTAGGCCAAACCAGCACCACGGGCGACCCAGAAGGGGAGATAACGCCGTATCTGCCAGAAGATGCCAAGGTGCCCACCACACCGCCATCACGTCAGCAGCTTGGTAAGGTGCTGCAGCACTTCATTGGTGAGATTCGCCAGCGGCCACCAATCTTTAGTGCTATTAAGATTAATGGTCAGCGAGCTTATAAGCTCGCGCGTGATGGTAAGGAGGTGGAATTGCCAGAGCGCACCATTACGATCCACTCGCTGGAGGTGCTGGAGTATCAGTATCCGCAGCTCGTCATTCGTACGCGGGTGAGCAGTGGCACGTACATTCGCAGCCTGGCGGTAGATATTGGCAAGCAGCTTGGCACGGGGGCGTACTGCGCGGCGCTGCGGCGTACGGCGATTGCCGATTGGTCAGTAGTAGAGGCGCAGCAGCTGCAGGATTTTGGGATTGTCGATTAGCTATACACAATAAATAAAAAAGCGAGGAATACCGATGAACATCACGCTACACACTGGCACAACCACCGCAACTATCACCACAAGCGGCGCGTATATCACCAGCCTGGCTGACGAGCATGGAGATGTATTCTACCCACTGCAGCAGCTCACGACCTCTGATGGCGAGCGCAAAACGCGCGGTGGCTGCCATGTTTGCTTGCCCAACTTTGGCCCGGGTGGAGCGAGTGGTTTGGCGCAGCATGGTTTTGGCCGCACCAGCCAGTGGCAGGTGGTGGAGCATACCAGCGACCGAGTGGAGCTCATACTGCAGGGGAGTGATGCTTATGCTGGGCTGGAGTCTCGCTTGGTGTATACAGTGGCGGAGCACCAGCTTGCAATGCAGCTCACGCTGGCGGATGTTGGCGAGGAGGAGCTCCTCGTGGCGCCAGCCTTTCATCCATACTTTGCGTATGATGGCATACTCGTGCTGGATGGCCAGTCGCTCACCGACCTCGCGCCACTCGCGGAGACGATCTTCGTTGATGGGCTCACGCGCCAGCTCGCCACAGGCCTGCGCACTATCACACTACAGAGTGAGGGATTACCTCGCTGGGCGGTTTGGACGGATGAGTTGGGCCCGTACCTCTGTGTTGAGCCAACGCACAGCGGCAACTCTTTCGCCGATAACCCAGCTCATGCCGCAGCGCTGGCGCCAGAGCAGACGGCGCGGTATGGCGTGCGGGTGGGGTGGTGAGTTTGTTGAGAGAAGCGGTAGAGCTCTGAGACTTTAGTAGTCTCAAGTTGACACCACTACCCAATAATGGTTATAGTGGAATTATGAACCATAACATACCACCATCATCCGAGCATCATACCAATGGAGAGTTCCAGGCTTCGCCAGAGAGTCTTAATAGGCTACTAGCAGAGGGGTGGTATACGCTTTATCTCTATGGTGAGCCATATGAAGAGCCACCAGTAGCCCCATCATATGGTGATACGTGGCACCAAGGATATCGTGTGGAGCTGCCAGATGATGTCGTCCGGAAGATATTTATTGATCAAGGTAGTGATGAGATGATTGCCGTACCAGATGACTACGAGCAGAGCGATACGGGGCGACGCCTCCAATATCCACAGCAAATTGCCTTCCGCTCCTCGTGTATGCGTAATAATCAGCCGACTGGCGATGAGCTCTTTCTTGATATAAAAACCCAAGTTCCTATCAAAGGCTCTGATGACGTACTCACTATTGCCCGCACATATGCTATTCGTAAGGGCGATGGAGAGGGAGATGTAACTGGCACGCAGGCAGTAGAGTATTCGATTGGCCACAAGCGGATTAGCCCGAACAATCTCCAGCCCCACACAGAAGGAAAGCTGACAGAAGAGGATGCACAGGCATTGCATGATGACCTCCAAGCACTTGATACTCCAATGACAAACGATGACGTTCGCCGCCTTGAAGATGTGCTTAAAATGGTACCAAAGCTCGCAGAAAACAGTGGCCCACGTGATAGGGTGCGCTACCCCTACGAGAATACCCCAAGCTTTATGGACATGGAGTGCTATGCAACACAGCTCGAGCAGTGTTTGCAGAGGCCTGAGAATCAGCAGCTCCAAGCGCTCATCGACGGAGGTGAGCCGCTGATTGATATACCAATAGCACACCGCGATGCTGCGCCTGATCTCGTGTGGCCAACCGCAGAGAATACCGAAGGAGTCGACTACCAGTCGCCATTCCCCGATGCAGAGACCTTCTTTGCTGCACTCGATATCAGCGAATTTATCGATAGTGACATTGGCAATATGCGCCTCTTACTCACCGAGCCATTCTACGACCCAGAGAACGATACTAATTACTTTGCCGTTGCCCATCGGGGTAAGCCGGCCCGCCGCCGTGCGCATTGTGTTGCACCCGAGCTGGTGGAGACGCTTCGGCAATTTTATACCGCACTCGATGCCCGCTACCCCGCACGGACGGGCAACAAGGTGGGCAAGCGGCGCGAGCTCATCGCAATGGGCCAGAACCACCGCGCCATTGCACAGGCAACCTTCCAGTATTACAACCTGATGCGGCTGCTGGTAACCAAAGATGACATTAAGCAGCAAGCAGCGCTGCTCGGCCAGGAGAATAATGACACCGTCATCACCCAGGCCCACCAAGCGCTCCTTCGGTAGTGGTATGCGCCAACTAGGGAAGGGGTGTGAGCGCTGCTGATGAGGCTTCGAAACTAAGTGCTTTTACATTGACACTGCGCCGCCCTCCTGCTACAATACACCAGTATGATTACTAAGGATAACAAAGCGAAAGCGATTGCTTTGACTCAGGTCAGCAAGAATGACGTCGGCAGCCCACAGGCGCAGGTGTCTATCTTGACGGCTCGTATCAAAGAGGTGACCGAACACCTTAAGTCCAACAAGCACGACAACATGGCTCGTCGTGGCCTCAAGCAAATGGTCGGCCGGCGCAAGCGGCTGCTCCGCTACCTTGAGCGGACCAACTTTGATGCCTACAAAGCAACGCTCGAAACCCTCGGCCTGCGCAAATAAGCGCTTGCTATGAGAAACAAACCTCCTCTGCTAAGGGGAGGTTTTTTGGTGGTGGGGTAGTAGTGCAAATATACTCTACTTGACAAATATGAGATCAAGATGTACCGTACAATACATTACACCATAAACAAAAAGGAGTTTAGTATGTACAAAGCAAGACATGAGGCAGGCAGTGGTGGCGTTGCTACTCTCGAAGCTATGATGGGACAAACAGATCAGGAGAAGAAGGTAGCAGCTGATCTTGGTAAGTTGATAGATCAACATCTTGAGGACACACCTCTGCTTGATAATGGCTTAAATAAACAGCTGCGGTGTGTAGCATACGGAGATCTGACACTTGAAGATGTGGCGAAGGTGGCTGATGCTGCAGATTCACCACGGATGTTTGAGCTGCTTAAGGCGGCAGAGGCAGAGCGAGCAAAATACTGCCGTCAATACGAGGGTAATCTTGAATCTTTTGAAACCTTTGATGGTTCGACGCACGTGAGCATAGAACTATACGAGCACATGACAGCACAGAATGGGCAGACACAGCGAGAAAAGGGTGTGTCTATTCGATGTCGTATGATGGGTGTTGGTTTCCACGGCAATGACCAGGATGAATTTGTCCAATATGTCAATCTTGGAAGTGCGCGGTATGTAGTCGATGTAGATGGATCGGCTGTGCGGTATACACAGCAGACGCAAACAAAGCCAAGCAAGGACCTTGGTAAATATGCCCAGGTAGAGGATATGGACGTTGTCAAGAGGCTCATTGAGCGCTCCAAGAAGAATACCGCACCTACGATGCTTGACGTTGTCCGCGGTGGAATTAAGCGCGTGATGAGCATATTCTCTCGCCCGTAGGCTATCTGATGAGGGCGGCCCTTCGCCTTGTGTATCATTCTCCCACCAATGCTATACTAGAAAAAACACCACGAAAGGAGCACACCATGGCATTTGGCCCAATGATGACAGTCACGACAAAGCGGGGGCTCGAGCTGGAGCTTGCGCCGTTTGCGCGGGATGAGCTGAGGCCATTTGTGGACGGGTTTGCGCGCGGGACGGTCACGCAGTATTTTGCCGAGCACCGGGCGCAGACGCTCGAGACCGAGCAAGCATGGTATGACAAAACAATCGCAGATAAAGAGAGTATCGTCTGGGGTATCTGGGCCAAGGATGGTGAAACGCGGCGGCTGATTGGTGGTACATCACTGGTAAATATTACGAGAAAGCACGTCCACACTGCCATAAGCGGTATCATTATTGTGGATAAGAATTACTGGGGCAAGGGTGTTGCTAGTGCCAGCCACCATGCTCGCACGTGGTATGCCTTTGAGAATCTGGGGCTGCACTGCATCAAATCCGCTGTGGTGCAGGGTAACGTTGCCAGTCTGCGCGCCCTCCAGCGGTGTGGCTATGCTCATATCTATACTGAGCGCAATGATGTCTTTATCAACGGCAGGCTGCACCACACCGACCACCTTGAGTGTCTTAATCCCATCGACTGGGCCTGGAACCAGTGGTGGGGGAGCGACCAACCCTCGCCTGAGCACATAGCAGCTCGCCAGCGCAGCCTCGCCGCACTAGAGTGGGCGCGCGAGCGGGTGGTGTTGCTATAGCATACGCAACGCTTTACAAGACTAACCACTGTACGTTATCATGCAACAATGAGCCAAGAAAAACAACCATCAGCTGAAACAACTTCGCCAGTGTCTTCCTCGCACGAAATAGCGAGGGAGCCACTATGCACAGCTGAGCGGCTTGCGCAGGAGCGTCGGCAGTTTGTCGTTGACAAAGCAGCGCGCGAGGCAGAGCGGTTTGCACAAGATTTGGAAGCGATGGCAGCAGGGGGGGAGGCTGCGGAATATCTAGTGGATGGCAGCCCGGCAGATATGATACCTGAGGAGGTAGTGCCACTGCTAAATGGCACACTTGTTGCAGTGGACGAGACGATAGACAAGGCGCGTATCCTCGAGCAGCGAACCGTCACATTATGCCGAAGGCGGGATGATGGGCTGACAGATGATGAATTTTGCCAGGCTGTAGCAGATGCATACCAGCAGTCGCTAGATATGCAGCGCATGCAAGAGGTGGCACACCAGATTATAAGTGGTATTAAACATCTGCACGCTGGCAACCCAACGATCTCCATCGGTGTATTCGACCCAAGTATCTACATTGACCGCGTCTTGATGCGTAGAGTTCAGCAAGATGGTAGTAATAGCGCATTACAATGCTATGGGACGGCACTGCTTGCCCGCTACGAAGAGCAAAATGATGCAGACAAGCATCTATATCTCCACACCGCATCAGCGCGAGCGTTGTTGGATGCCTGTGATGCTGGTGGTGTGCGTCTTGCGGATGCTGCTGAGTGGGAGCTCATTACCGAGCAGGGTAGCCGTTATGGCAATGCCTATGCCTGGATGTCGCGCGAGGTCATCAAGATGGCGGCTGACCAAACGGGCCACCTTGTGGCGGATGACGAACATCATGCAGAGCTCCAGCCAACTGGTGAGCCAGCGGCGGATGTCTTGGTTGCCTTGCTGAATCAAATTGCCACTCGTGGCGCCGACCGCACTAGCGATCTACCTATGCCAACCGAAGCAGTGCGCCTCCGTGAGGGTGGCTGCAAAGATGTTGAGGCGTACTTTGCTCAGGCATATATGATGAGTAGTCGGTCAGTGATGAGTGAGACGGCCATAGCTGGCAAACGCTTTATCAGCAAAACACATGGGGCGCATACGTTCCTTGCCGCCGATGCAGTACGGTACTGCGGTGTTGAATTCCCGCCCGGTACGGTGTGGGGGCAGTTTGGCGATGGGTATGCTCCGCTCAGGCTGACGGGCTTTTGCTTCGACCAAAACACAGCTGCGACGGTCTTTGGTGCTGAATATATGGCTAATGTACTCGAAGCGAACCAACGCGCTGTGCACGAATACTTTCGCGGTATTGTGCAAGCGTAATCACTTCATTCTTCCATTCTATAGTTAATATGGATGAAGTAATGGAGACAATAGACTGATGCCTCAGAGCTTGCAACCACCACACCACAACAGAGAAACCTCCGCAAAACCATTGTGATATACACAACATAATACCCATTTGCGCACAAAGATGCTATCATAGAGAGTGACTATGCAGGATGTGACAGACGCAGCACGGGCGTCCACGGGTGTGGCAATGCGGTGGAGTATGCAGCAGGCACGGCGGGCTGTGCTGGTGTTTGTGGCCGCTGTGGCGGTGCTGGGGCAGCTGCTTGCGCCGCAGGCGAGTGCCATAGCGCCGCAGCAGTCCATCATGATGCCAGCCTATAGCTACCCCATGCAGGGTGGCAACAACCAGTATTGGAATGATATGGCTAATGTCTCGAGCAAGATGCCCTTTGCAGTGGTTAACCCCTCGAGTGGGCCTGGCACGGCGGTTAGTAGTGATTATGTAAAGGCCCTGGCGCGGCTCGATTCGCTTGGTGTCAAATACATTGGCTACGTCAAGCATGGCCGCCAGACGCGCAATATTGCTGAGGTGGCAGCAGAGATCGACCGCTGGTATGCGCTCTACCCCAATGTGAAGGGGATTTTCTTCGACGAAGCCGACAACCACAGTAGTGGCCAAAAGACCTGCTACCTGGCTAATCTCTACAACTACGTCAAGGTCAAGCACCCTGGCTCCATCGTTATCCATAATGCAGGCACACGCTTCCTCGGTGAGTCTGTCATGCCTTACGGTGATGTATTCTTGAATGCCGAGACCTCGGCAGCGCGCTACCTGAGCGATAGCTACTATGATCTAAACCACCCAACTGCCACTAATTTCGAGAAAAACCCGGCCAACGCCTACAAGATGTGGCACGTCATCCACAGTGTGGGCAGCAACGAGCAGCAGGCCCAGGTGGTAGCCAAGGCCCGTGAGCGCAATGCTGGCTGGGTGTATGCGACCTCCGATCGTGGCCCGACCACACCAGCCGAGGAGGCAGACCCAAATATCAACCCGTATAATGATTCATCTACCTTGTTGGGTGGCTTGGCCGGCCTGGGGAGTATCCAGCGCGGTAATGTGCCAGTGGGTGCAGCGACGCCGCTCACGGCTGATTGTGCCGACACCTTTGGCCTCAAGGTAACGGCTCAGCCCGCCCCAGCACCTGCACCAGCGCCAAAGCCCGCTCCCAAGCCTGAGGAGAAGAAAAAAGACGACAAAGACAAGAAAAAGGACGAAAAGAAGGATAAGAAAAAGCCGCAGCCAAGCAAAAAGCACCAGCAACCGACCATGCGCAAGCAAGAGGCAGGGCCCAACTGGACGATCATCATCCTTATCGCTGTGGCAGTAGTTCTCACTGCAGCTGGTGGCGGTGGTGCCTGGTGGTGGTTTGTCGGCCGCAAGCGCCGCCAAGCGAAGAACCGCAGCCGGTATGACAACACAATGATTTAAGCGACAAGTGTGTCGCACATGCCGCCAATTCTCACATATTTTTATACTCTCACTATTTCTCTTGGCGTTGTGAGAGCAGGCCTTGGCTGATTATCTGGTCTCTTGTATTAAGGCTGGCGACTATTGTTACGACTAGTCGCTGCACACCACCCGAATGGAGTAATGGGGAAGAAGGATAAAGGACAGAGGTGATAAGGCTATGCTGTGCATACTTATGGCGAGGGGCTGATTGACGAATCTGGGATAACTTGTTAAGATAAAGTTGTTTTGGAGAAACAACTCTCTCGACGCAGTGAGTATATGATCTATGACCAACCACAAGAGGTGGAGAATGGCGTCTCGTTTGCTGTCATAGGGGATCAAGGCGAAGAAATTACGGTCATGCCACGTGGTGTCGAATGGCTGAGCGCAACGTATGTGCGGTTTGTGGGTTGCGCAGCAATCAAGGGCAGTGAAAACATTCTCTCTATCAAGGGCTCACAGACCACGTATGAAGGTGATGATACAATGCGCCTGGTGATTGACCATGACAGCCCAGACGGCGTGTAAGCTCTGAAGCTGTCCGATACGAAGCACTACCAGTATATCCCAAAATGCGGTATACTAAGGGGAGTATATTAACGCGGCAGTGATAGCGTTGAGGGCTTGCATGAAGATGATGAATGCGAGCGTTCACCCCTGTTACTTGCCGCAAGAAAGGAGCTCTGTATGAGTATTATTAACCCAAGCGGCAAAGATGTCTTTGCTGTGACGACGCAGTTATGCGGCCGCCCCCTCACCCTGGAGGTCAACCGCGTTGGCTTTCGTTCCACCGCCAGTGTGCTGGTGCGCTACGGCGATACGGTGGTGCTGGGTACGGCCCAGGTGGGCACCCGCCCGGTAACGCTGGATTACTTCCCCTTAAGCATCGACTACGAAGAGAAATTCTATGCCTCGGGTAAGATTAGCGGCAGCCGCTTTATTAAGCGTGAGGGCCGGCCCAGTGACGAAGCAGTGCTGATTGGCCGCCTGATCGACCGGCCGATCCGCCCACTCTTCCCCAAAGGCTACCGCCAGGAGGTGCAGGTGGTGGCTACCGTGCTGAGCATGGACCCGAGCTTCCGCCCAGATATGGTGGCGATGGTTGCTGCTAGCAGTGCCCTGATGCTAACTGGCACGCCGTTTGATGGGCCGGTGGCTGGCCTGCGCGTGGGCCGGGTGAACGGTGAGTTTAAGGCCTTCCTGACACCAGAGGAGCGTGAGCAGTCCGACCTTGACCTCGTGGTGGCGGGGATTGAGCGCGGCATTACCATGGTAGAAGCTGGCGCTAAAGAAGTACCTGAGGAGGTGATCGTCGATGCCATAGCCTGGGCGCACCAAGCCATGCAGCCAGCTATTGCGCTGCAGCGGGAGCTGGCCAATAAGGTGGTGCCAGCACCGCAGGAATACGAGCTGGTTTTGCCAAACGAAGACATCCAAACTGTCGCCAACCAGTGGGTTGATGGCAAATTAGGCGAGAAGATCCGCCGCCCATACCCCGAGCGCAATGAGGTTGTGAACGAAATCCGCTGGGCCTTCCACGAGGCTATGGCCGAGCAGCTGGGCCTTGACGCCGAGGAATACGCAGCGGTGCGTGATGAGTACGACGAAGCCTTTACCCTGGCGCTGCACAACGATGTGCGCCGCGGCATTGTGGAGGAGCGCACTCGCCCCGATGGCCGCGCCCTGACGGAGATTCGCCCGCTCTCGAGCGAGGTTGGTATTTTGCCGCGTACTCACGGTAGCAGCCTGTTTACCCGCGGGGTGACGCAGGGTATGAATATCGTGACGCTGGCGCCGCTCAGCTACGCGCAGCTGGTCGATACCATGGAGGTAACGGAAGGCGAGCGCCGCTATATGCACCACTACAACGCCCCCGGTTACACGGTGGGTGAGGTGAAGCGCCTCGGTAGCCCTGGCCGGCGTGAGATTGGCCACGGCTACCTGGCGGAGCGCGCCCTGACGGCGGTATTGCCGAGCGAAGAAGAGTTCCCCTATGCCATCCGCAGCGTGACAGAAATCATGAGCCAAAACGGCTCTACCAGTATGGCGGCCACTTGTAGTAGCTGCTTGGCCCTGATGGATGCTGGCGTGCCCATCAAAGCCCCGGTTAGTGGTATTGCCATGGGCCTGATGATGGATGGCGACACGCCCTACGTACTGAGCGACATTGCCGACGCCGAGGACTTTGCTGGCGACATGGACTTTAAGGTGACGGGTACGAGCAAGGGTATTACCGCCCTGCAGATGGACATGAAGGTGCATGGCTTGCCCGTGCAGGTGCTGCGCCAGGCGCTCGAGCAGAGTAAGGCTGGCCGCGCCCACATCCTGGAGCACATGCTGAGTGTGCTGCCTGGCCCGCGTAAAGAACTCAGCCCCTATGCGCCGCGTATTGAAAAGCTCAAGATTAACCCAGATAAAATTGGTGCCGTTATTGGTAAGGGTGGTGAAACTATCAACAAAATCACTAGCGAAACTGGTGCCGAGGTGGATATTAAAGAAGACGGCCTGATTACCATTGCCAGCCCCAATGGTGAGGCGATTGAGAAGGCGCTGGCCTGGATTAAAAGCCTGGTGGAAGAGCCCGAAGTTGGCCGCACCTACACCGGCACCGTGGTGACGATTAAGGACTTTGGCGCCTTTGTGAACATTTTGCCTGGCGTGGATGGGATGGTGCATATCTCGAAGCTCGCCAAGGGTCGTGTCGGCAAGGTGACAGATGTCGTGCAAGAAGGCCAGACTGTGCAAGTGAAGATCACCGGCATTGACGAGCGCGGCAAGATTAATCTGACGATGATTGGGTTGTAGCAGATCTGAGCACTAGTCTCGCAACACAAAACACCCCAGCAAGGATGCGTGGGGTGTTTTGCTGGTAACAACCTCCGCTTTCTTTGGTGCTGTATGAGTGGACGTGAAGGAGAGGAGGGCGCGCAGCCACAGCAAGATATATATTGGCCAATTGCTGCCATTCCGGTATAATAGTTATGGTGAATAATAGCCAAGTTAACAAGGAGATGCATGAGTAATCAACCAGCAACCCCCCAGGAGCAACCCCCAGAGGCTGTCCCAACCTTTGATATGAATAACCCACCTTATACTGAGGAAGAGAAGGCCGCTCTGGCTAGCAAGCGTGCTACCGCTGAGCCGGCGCCAACTGAGCAGTCTACTCCTGCTGCTCCACAGCCAGCTGCTGAGCCAGCACCTGCAGCTCAGCCCCAGCCTCAACCTCAACCTATTTCACAGCAGCCAGCTCAGCCAGCACCAGGCCAACCTCAGCCAATGCAGCCACAGCCAGGCCGGCCAATGGGCCCAATGCCACCCAAGCAGGGCATGAGCAAGGGCTTGCTATGGAGTTTGATTGGCGGCGGGATTGGTATATTTGTGCTGATCATCATTATAATCGTGTGTATCGTACTATTCTCAGGGCCAAGCACCGAGGATTACCGCAAGGCATACGCTATGATGAATAGCTTCGACTCAACCAGCCTTAACATAGACAGGTCAGACCCAGAAACGTCAATCAATGAGGTGGTTCGCAAGGCGGATGACCACTTCGACAAGCTCGGCAAAGCTGCTGCTATGCGCGATGGTGAGGTCAAGAAAGCCTTCGAAGAGTACAAGAGTGATTACGAAAAAGTCAAGCCGCTACTCAAAGAGTCGGGTGCGGTCGCTACTGCCTACAAAGAATACAGCAATTCGTGCCGCACGAGCTACAGCTCGCCACTCAGTAGCGCATCTGGTGATGAAGCTGGCCAGAAGTATGATGAGCAACAAAAATCTTGCCTTAACGCCCTTAATAAGATGAAAGACTCACAGTACGCCAGCGTGCGCGACTATGCCAACGAGCAGATCAAGTATCGCAAAGAGATGCGCGCTTACTATGTAGCCCTCGTAAACTACTACAAGAACCGTGATAGCAGCAGTAGCTCACCAAAGCGCCCCGAGATCCCAAGCACATCTTTGACAAAGTCGCTCTACGACAAGCTCAAAGATGCACAGTCGTCCGCAAAGGATTCCGTCCGTGAACTGCGCGATATCTTGCGCACCAAGGGTAAGATGGATACTCTTGGCGACTAATCATCGATACTGAGATAGGCAATATAGCAGCTTATCTTATGCTAAACACCCCAGATGCTGCTGGGGTGTTTTTGCTGTGCTTGGAGAAGCTGAGGGCTCTATGTCGTTTGGGTTATCCTTGCATAGCTGCGCCAGTAGTGTGACTGGCCTTTTTACTTTTGCTGGGTTTATGGGCGGTAAGTAATGCAATAAACGAAGTACTTGTACTCAAGAGCAGTATATATGACCGTCATATTATCATGCGCAAATAGCCTACGTATGCTACTCATGAGCAAACGAGTCTGGCTGCGTACTGGCGTAGTGTTTGCCGATAGTAAGTGGGGCTTATGATGGCAGCGGAGCAGGGCAGCAACAGAACAAGACACCAGGCTGGACTGCTAAGAAAGATATAGAGTGAATGAGATAACAGAGGTAAATACTTACATTACCCACTACGTGTCTATAAACTATACACTAAGTGTATAATAAGGCTTGCACTCGCTAGTCACTCGGTGTATAGTAGAGATATGAACGTTCAATATACATTACTCGGATTGTTGGCGAATGCGCCAAACTATGGCTACGAGCTGAAGAAGCAGTACGATGGCTTCTTTGGCAAAGATAAGCCAATTTTGCCAGGGCAGGTCTACTCGACGTTGGGGCGCCTCAAGCGCGACAACAAAGTGGAGGAGATTGCCGACACCAGTGAGTCTGGTGGGCCAGACCGGGTGCGCTATGCCATTACCGAGCAGGGCAAGCAAGACCTGCAGGCCTGGCTGGAAGCGCCCGAGCTGCCATCGCATCAGTCGCAGGCCAATATGTACGTCAAGACTGTGCTGGCAATCCTGCGCGAAGGCGATGCCGCGCCCTATCTAGACAACCAGCGGCAAGCCCACATCCAGCGGATGCGCAGCCTCACAAGCCGCCGCCGCGAAAGTAACCTAGCCGACACGCTACTCATCGACCACGCACTGTACCATCTGGAGGCAGACCTGCGCTGGATTGAGCTAACGACGTCGCGCTTAACCAAACTCAAGGAGGAACTGACCAATGAGACCAACCAACCAACCAATCATTAGCGCCCGCAACCTGAAGAAATCCTTCGGCCAGACGGAAGCATTGCGCGGCGTGTCGCTGGATGTAATGCCGGGCGAAGTGCTAGCTATTATGGGGCCAAGCGGCTCGGGTAAGAGTACATTGCTCCATAGTTTAGCGGCGATTACCCCTGTCGACAGTGGCGAGATTCACTGCGCAGGTAAGCGGATCGACCAGCTCAATGACGATCAGCGGAGCGTCCTCAGGCGCACAGCCTTTGGCTTTGTTTTCCAGTTTGGGCAGCTCGTGCCAGAGCTCACGGCACTGGATAATGTCGCGCTGCCACTGCTGCTTAATGGCGAGAAGCGTGCCGCAGCGTACGAAGCCGCTCAGCGCTGGCTGGACAATGTGGAGCTAGGCAATAAGGCGGGCAACATGCTCGGTGAGCTCTCTGGTGGGCAGATGCAGCGGGTGGCGATTGCCCGAGCGATGGTCATCAAGCCCAAGGTGCTGTTTGCCGATGAGCCAACTGGCTCGCTCGACAGCCTCAACTCGCAGCGTGTGATGGAATTATTTATCGCTACTGCCAAGCAATATGGTACCACCGTGATTATGGTGACCCACGAGCCAACCATTGCCGCCTATGCCGACCGCGAGATTATCGTGCGTGATGGGCAGATCTCGGGAGGGATGTAGCATGAGCATCAGTTGGTTATTACTAAAAAAATCGGGCCGGCAATCGATGATGCGCCTGGGCCTCACAGCAGCAGCCATCTCGCTTGGCATCGTCATGCTGTGCTATATGGCCGCTGGGCTCAATGGCTTGGTGGGCCGCCAAAACCGGGCGATTATCTCAAGTGCTATCTCTGCGGCCAGGGATACACCCCAAAAGCCACAAGCAACCGGCCAAGCGCCACTCAAAGCTGGTGGCATCGAGCGGGGCAACAAAGATGAGTGGCGAGGCAAGACGATTAGCGTTATCTCGCTGCAGGGCACTGAGAAGTCTGCCAAATTTGCCAAGATAGACACGCCAAAGGCAGGTGAATACTACCTCTCCAAAGGTCTAGCAGCGGCGATCGCCCAGCACCCGGAGGATAAGATTCTCGAGCGCTTTGGCAACCTCACCACCAACCTCGGCACACTGCCAGACGAGTACTCTGCGAGCCCTGATGACCTGTATTTGGTCAAGGGTGTGAGTGCGGAGGAGGTTGAGAAGAGCAACCAATATGCTAAGAAAAATGGGCAGCCCAACTCCTACACAGACGTCTACATTACCGATGTCAATGGCACAGCGCAGAGTGTTGCCTTCGACCCACTCTCGTTGATGATGCTGGTCGTGGGCGGATCGATCTTGCTCTTCCCAATCGTCACCTTCGTTGCTGTTGCTACGCAGCTGGGTGGGGCACAGCGCGAGAAGCGCTACGCCGCCCTGCGTCTTGTGGGTGCGACCAAGGGGCAAGTGGCCCGTGTGCTGCTGCTCGAGTCGTTGCTGGCCTCGCTGGCGGGTGTGGTGCTGGGCCTCGTTATTTTCGCGCTGACGCAGAGTTCGCTTCATGGCTTCTCCTATGGCGACATGCGTTTCTGGCCGGCTGATCTTGCGCTGCAGTGGCATCAGTATGTTGTTATCGTTGGTGTGACCCTTGGCCTGACGACGTATGTCAACTGGCGCCGGATGCGCAAGGCACAGCTCTCGCCACTGGGTGTCTCGCGCTTAGCCGAAAAGACAAAAAAGCTGCGCGTGTGGCGCGTCATCCCCCTGGCATTTGGCCTCAGTATCTTTGGCTGGATGGCGTCGAAGCCTGGGCATGACTGGATAGTTGAGCGGGCGAGTGAGAGTCCTGAGTCCACCCTCATATTGCTGGTGGCTCTCCTCAGTGTGATGTTTGGCCTGGTGCTGGCTGGTGGCTGGCTGACGAACAAGATCGCTCGCATTGTAGCACGCTATGCACGCAGTGGCTCGGCCTTGATCGCGGGCAAGCGGATTGCCGTCCATTCGCAGATTGTCTTCCGCAGTGTGAGCGGGGTAGTGCTGGCCCTCTTTGCGGGGAGCTTCTACCTCTCAGCGGTGAGTGGTATTGATGCCCTCAATGCTTCATCGGTGGCAAATAACGGCTACTCACAGCTGCGCAGCAATGCTGTAGCGATCACTTCGCAAGATCATACCTTGCAGCCCGATACCCAAAAGATCCTGAGCGAGCAGCCATACATCACCAATGTTGCCCCAATGTATCCTATTGCTGGTGACAATGGCCGCGTCCAAGCTCGCGCTATCCGCTGCAGCGACCTCGCTATCTACACCGAGCACAGCTGCCCCAGCAGTGCACAGGGTGATCAATATGCTTTGCTCGATTTCAACGGTGCCGTCGTCAAGACTGTCTCACTCGCCGAGCAGCCAGTCAATACTAATGGCCCCAAGGATTATCTCCTGACCGTTGCCCACAATGATGACGTGGAGAAGGTGCGTGCTCTCACGTATGCTCGCCAGACCCCGCACGATTTTCTCTACATCCGCAGTGGGGACTTCGAGAAGCATCCGCAGATCAACCCGATCATCAAGAACTTCGCCGAGATGGCCTACGCTGGCATGGGTGTGACACTCTTCGTCGCAGTGGCAAGCTTGATCGTCTCGACGATTGGTGGATTGTTTGAGCGGCGGCGCTCGCTCTACACGCTGCGCCTCGGTGGCATGCGCCTTGGCCAGCTCAAGCGCCTCATCATGACGGAGTCGCTGGTGCCGCTACTGAGCGTCTCGCTCCTCTCGTGCGCCATTGGGGTGTGGGTTGGTACCATCTTCATCACGACCTTCTCTGCCTCACTTAAGCCAACGCTCTCGCCGCTGTACTTCGGCATCGTTGGTGGAGGGCTCGTTGCTGCTATCATTGGCATCTACCTGGTGCTACCCATGGTGCGCAAGCTCACCGACCCAGAGGCAAACCAAACAGAATAGGGGAAACAGTACACTCAGCGCGTTGCTTCCTCGCATGGCAAAACACCTCCTTTGTGGGGGTGTTTTTGCTGCATTATCATACGTAGTGCATCGCTACAGTATCGATTTTTGCTCCACCCGCCCATCGATTGTTATACTAGATGTATTATGACCCATCCACTTGACCCATCCACGCCAGACCAAACCCAAGCCGCTCAGCTAGCGCACCTCGCTGAGGAGATTATCGCCGCCAAGCTCTGCCCCGAGCTGGCTGCCCAGGCCACGCAGCTAGTGCTGGGTGACGGCAACCCCAATGCCGACATCGTCTTTGTGGGGGAAGCGCCCGGTAAAAATGAAGACCTGCAGGGCAAGCCCTTTGTGGGGGCGGCAGGGAAGTTCCTGGACGAAATGCTCGCCACAGCTGGCCTGGTGCGCAGCGATGTGTACATTACCAATATCGTCAAATATCGTCCGCCCAATAACCGCGACCCACTGCCAGAGGAGAAGCGCGCCTTTTGGCCGTACCTCATGCAGCAGCTCGATATTATCCAGCCAAAGGCAGTGCTAACGCTTGGGCGGCACAGTGGTGGTGGATTCATCCCCGATCTACGCATTAGCCGCGACCATGGCCAGCCGCGCAAAGTACGCTTGCACGGGCGAGAGTTCGTCGTCATTCCGCTTTATCACCCAGCCGCTGCGCTATACAACGGTGCTATGCGCCAGACGCTCATCGACGACTTCGTGCGGGCGGTGGCGTATGTGCGGCAGGCGACGCAGAGTAAATAATGAATATTGTAGAGATATAGCCAGACGCATCGTGTCTCATAACCAACAGGAGAGGAAGCGGCAAGTGCTTTGCTGTGCAAACGAAAAAAGGTAAGCATTGTCGCAATACTTACCTTAGTGTGTATATTTGCAAGAGCTGGTTAGGCGGCCTTCGTCTTGCCGGCCTCTGGTGCGGTCACGCCGTAGCCTTTGCGCTCGAGGAGCTCTTGGGCGGTTTGGAGCTCGGTGGCAACTTTGGCTTGCTCGTCGGCTTGCTTTTTCTTGGTGTTGTAGTCGGCCGTAGCTTGAGCAGTGGCATCGGCGACGTAGTCATCGAGTGTAAGCTCTTCTTTGGGTTGAGGGCCGACGCGGGTGAGGCCAGCTGGGCCATAGGGGCCAAAGCTCGCACGACCGAGGTCGCGCTCGATCAGCTCGAGGCTGGAGCTGGGCAATACCTGGAAGGGCTGGCCATTGTACGAGCCATTGACGGGTACGCGGCGGTGCTCTAGCTCAGAAAAGATACGCGACACCTCCAGCGCGTGGCTGATGTAATCGCGTGCACTGGTGCCGAGCTGTGCCTCACCAATCTCGACGGCGGTCACGTGCTGCAGCGCCTTTTGTAGGGTAGCAAGCTTGTTCTTGGCAGCATCGAGCTCGCTCTGCGCGGTTGCTGACGTGGTGCGCTCAGTGTCGTCGGCAGGCTTTTGCCGGTAGGCGCTGCTATCGCGGATGGCAGGGTCAGACTGGCGCGTGGCTTGTCTGCGGGCTGCTTGGGCTGGCCATGGCAGGCCAGCTGCTTCTTGTTTTGGCATTGTGTTTCCTCCTCACCTCATTGGTATAACACTTATACTTATATATGATACTACAAATCGCCCCATTGTCATAATTGTGATATCGCTCATGCTTTGATGAAATAGGCCTATCTGAGGTAGAGAAAATGACATACGCAGAGAGAATTTTAGCAGCAGCAAAGGGGAGTGGCGGCTGAGAGAGGAGGGTGGAGAAAGACCCCTGCAAACTCACTCCATTGAGCAGTTCTACGCTATACTATAGAATAAGCACAGTAACAAGGAGAAAACGATGAACACAAAGAACAACGGTGTGGCTAGATACTATTCGCGGTTTGGCTCGTGGGCGGGCTACAACATGGTGCTGGGCCGCTCGCAGCACGCTGGCTACTGGACGAGCGAGACAAAGAACGAGCGGCAAGCCCAGGCGAACTTCTTGCGGATGTTTGCCAAAGAGCTGCAGCTCAAGCCGACCGACCGCGTGCTGGATGCGGGCTCGGGCCAAGGTGTGATGGCCCGGCACCTCGTCCGGGCCAATGGGGGGGGTGAGGTAATAGGCATTACCATCACACCACGAGAGGTCAAGATATCTGAGAAGTTGTCGCGGCATATGAATCCTGCGCCGCGTTTTGTGCTGGGCGATTATTCGCACACCGACTTCCCAGACGAGTATTTCGATGTGGTGTATGTGAATGAGACGCTGTCGCATGCCAAGGATATGCAGGCCACGATGCAGGAGTTTTATCGTATCCTTAAGCCTGGTGGGCGTGTAGTATTTGCCGATTATGAGGTCGATGCTCGCCATATGTCGGCTCGCCAGCAGCGCATGATGGATTTTTTGGAGCAGCAAGCTGGTGGCTTTGGTGTACGGCAGCAGAACCCCGGTGAGATATCGCAGGCACTACAGCAGGCTGGCTTTGCGGATATAAGCGAGACCGATTGGACAGAGGCCGTTATGCCAACATACCACCGCTTGCGCTCGCTCGCCCGGCCATTCGCCTGGATCCAGCCCGATGCAAAGCTTGCGCCATTCTTCGTCAATGCTGTGATGGCATCGCATGGCTATAGCACACTGTATGAGGCGGGGCTGTTCCGCTACTTGCTCTACAAAGGCACGAAGCCGCTGGCTCGCCGCGCAAAGTAGCACAAAAGCAAAGAAGAAAATGCTGGGCTGCGATCTATCAGCCCAGCAAAATATATGCTCAAGACTACAGATGTAGCTTGATTTTTAGATGGGTATATTCTGACGACAGGCTTGAAAGAGAGGGTAGTCTATGCTAATCTGGATATTAGATATCTATTATCAACAATCAAAGAAAGGAGGAGTGAGTTGCTGCGCATGGTGGGCTGCATAGCACCTCGCATATAAAACTATGAGATTATCAGGAGCAGTCGAGCAGGCCTGTTGCATTGTGATTTTGCTGGCGCATCCAGACCTGCGATCGCCAGTGACGAATCAGAGCTTGGCAAAGCAAATGGGGGTGTCGCCAACGTATATTACCAAAGTAACGCGCAAGCTCGTAACAGCCCAGCTGATTACCTCGGCGAGGGGTGCGGGTGGTGGCTTTCGCCTGGCACGGGCTAGTACAGAGCTGACGCTGTGGGATATCGTGGCGGCAGTCGAGGGGACGGAGAGCTTCGTCCAGTACCAAGGAGTCGCCGAGCGGATGTTTGCCCGCCAGGCAGATGATAGCAAGATCAAACGCGGTGAGGTGAGCATCCTTGGTGCCTTTGATCGGGCTCAGGCACGCTGGGCTGAGACGCTGCAGAGCGTGACATTGCACGATATTATTCGGGAGTTGGCTAACAATGGGTGAGAAGATGAAGCAAGCTATCCGGCGTCGCCGCAGCGTGATGGTCCAGGCCGAATGGCGGCACTTGCTGCAGAGCAAAACACTATTGGTGGCAGTGATAGCACTGGCCTTTGTGCCGGTAATATATGCGGCGTTTTTCCTCAGCTCGGTGTGGGACCCGTATGGGCATACTGACCGACTGCCAATTGCCTTTGTGAATGAGGATAAGGGGGCGCAGATCAATGGTAAGGAGTTGCAGATCGGCCGGACAATGACAGAGTCTCTGCATAAGAGCAAGGCGCTTAAGTGGGAATTCGTCTCCAAGCAGCAAGCCGATGATGGCGTACGCCGTGGCTACTACTATGCAGTAGTGACGGTACCAAAGGATTTCTCACAGCGTGCGGCGTCACTTCGGCAGGACAAGCCACAGCAAGCAGTGGTGTCGTATCAGCTGACGCCAGCCAAAAACTACATTGGTGCAGTCATTAGCCGCCAAGCCGCGCAAAAAGTGAAGGAAACAGTGGCCGAGCAAGTGACCCAAACCTACCTCAAGGAGGTTGCAGCGGGTATTGGTGCAGTGGGTAATGGCATGGCGCAGGCTGGTGATGGTGCTGGGCGCTTACACCAGGGGTCGGCACGGCTCCAAGCGGGTCTTACTCACTATACCAATGGCGTCAGCCAACTGGCGAGTAAGCAGCAGACGCTGACAGCGGGCTTAGGGCGATTGCAGACTGGTGCAGTGCAGGTCCAGCAGGGCGCAGCGCAGCTGACTGGCCAGCTGCCAACGGCAGCCCAAGTGGCCCAGCTAACGGCTGGTATGCAGCAGATCAAACAAGGGATGAATACACTCAACGCTCAGGTGGCTCAACCATCACCAGCAGTAGCGGCTCAACAGGCGGCCGTAGCCCAAGATGCGCAGCGGATAGTGGGTGCGCTCCAGGCAATGCAAGCACCAGCCGCGTCGGCTGGGGCGATCCTCCAAAAGACTAGTGCGCAGGCGGCTGCATCCGGTGGTAGCACGACCATCACACTACCCGAGCTGCAGACCTTAGCAAGCGCTCTACAGCAGACTAAAGCCATTGCTGAGCAAACGCAGAGCTTGCTGGCCAACCTCGATACTCTCACTAAAACGCTTGCCACTCAGCAGCAAACACTCAAGAATGGTGTGGCAGCACTCAATACTGGCGTGGAGCAATTCGCCCCACAAGCCACCACTGCCTTTGCGGGGTACAACACGGTGCGGGCTGGTAGCGAGCGGCTCCAGGCTGGTGCAGCACAGGTGGCGGGCAATCTCGCAACAGCTCAGCAGGGTAGTGGGCAACTGGCCCAGGGTGCAGCCACCTTGCAGCAGCACTCTAGCACGCTGGTGCAGGCAAGCAACCAGCTGGTGGATGGCTCGAGCACACTGGCGCACAAACTGCAGACTGGTGCTGCTCAGGTAAAGCTCCTGCCAACCAGCCTAGCGGCTCAGCAGCAGATGGCCGCACCTGTGGCGAGTAGCGAGCACAGCACTGGCAGTGTGCCAAACTACGGCTATGCCATGGCACCATATATGCTCTCGCTAGCGCTCTTTGTTGGTGGGTTGGCTCTGACGACGATGTACCCAGTGCGCAAGACCTTCTCGCGCCAAGAAAATGCCTGGCGCTGGTGGCTGGCTAAGATGTCAGTCTTGGGGCTGGCTGCACTGGTGCAAGCAACGATTATGATGCTAGTGCTAGTCTATGTGGTGGGCTTGCAGCCCGACCATCCGTGGCTGTTTGTTGCTACAAGCTACCTTGCCTCGCTTGCCTTTATGTCGCTCATTACGCTGATAGTGATGGTGCTTGATAACCCTGGCCGGCTGGTGGTAATGATCATCATGGTGCTCCAGCTGGCAGCGAGCGAAGGGATATTCCCCATCCAAACAGCCTCTGGTTTCTTCCAGGCCATCAACCCCTGGTTACCCATGACGCACTCCATCATTGCCTATCGTCATGCGATCTCGAGTGGGGTAGATAGTGCGCTCTATATGCAGCACATGCTCATCTTGGCTAGCTTTGCGCTCGTGGCAAACGCACTCCTCATCGGCTTCTTGGCCTGGCGTGGCACGCGGCAGTTTGCTCATACGACGGTGGATGGAGATTAACATTAATGTACTGCGAGGTATAGTATAGAGCCGGCTATGGTGGGGTAGCCGGCTTTTTGGTGGTGCAAGGGTGAGTTATGTGCAAAAGAGCCTCGGTAGCCGAGCACAAATCGCTACAGAGAAACGACACTTGACAAATATAGCGGATAAAATATAGTATAAAGAATTATTTGGCAAATAGTGATAGGAGATGATTGATATGAATAGGTTTCCGATGAAGACGAGTAGTATGAAGGGGCAGATGCCGTTCAAAGAGGGGTCGGTTTTGGATAAGACGAACTTGCGCATTACGTTGAGCGGTGAGGGCGCTGCTGACACAGATAAGAAAGATACGCTGCGGTTTTCGCTCGGACAAAAGGTTGCCGCTCTGGCTGTTTTGCTTGCTGGGATGAATGGCTTTGCGCACTGTCACAACACAGCAGAAGCGCCGGTATCGAGCGAGACAGCCGCAACGGCTGAGCCATTTGGGCAATCGGGTCGTGAGGTAGAATTTACAACTCCCGATGGTGAGATTGATGTAAAGAAGGTCGACAGAGAAGTTTTGCACGGTATCACGACGCGCTATACCGAGCTGCAGGGCAAGACGAAGACAGATCGTTATATGGGTGACTCCCTTGCAGTGCACCAGACTGATAAGAGTAGGGCTATTAAGGAGATTATTACAGCGAAGCGAGCTATCGTCGACCGCGGTAGGCAAAACGTTGTCGTAACGACAGTGGCTCACAAACAAAAAGACACAACCACTGGCAAGACAACCACCCGAGAGGAGGTGACGCTGGAGACACCACAAGAGCCAGGGGCTGCCCAGCCAGTTGGCGAGCTGACGACGGCAGAGCTGCTGCAGATCACAGGTAACACTGCCACAGAGGTCACACTGGCAAGTAGCTTCCGTCCAAGCGCCAATACTGACCCAAATGAGAAGCTGTACTACATACGGATGACGCGAACCACTGACGAGAATGGCGCACCAACGTTTGTCATCGAAGAAGCGCCTGCTAGCAAAGAAAACCCTGATGGCAACAGTCCAAGTGATAGCGCATCATGGCAGCCAGCTCCCCAAGCGGAAACAGGCGAAAATTTGAGCGATATGCTGCGATTTTGGTGTGCATAGATACACTATCAATTCGTTGCGACACGAAGCAAAAGCCACCTCTCGCGGGGTGGCTTTGACACACCTCACCATCATCTGCTATAATACAACCACTTATTGAGGCTCTTAGCCTGTCTCTTATTAGTAGAACCAGAATAATGTATAAGTAAGGAGTGAGATACAATGGGTCAACGACGAGTGGCCACACCCCAGGCAGATGACGCCAAGAAGCGTCCACACGCAAGCAAACAACCAGCGACAACCAACACGGTGCTCAGTGCCACCACCACGCGCAAAGGCGAGGTCTTTCGGGCGCAGCGCCGCACCAGCGAGGGGGTCAATGCCCAGGCCTCGCAGCACGTCATTAATGTGCCGGTCAATAAGTCGGTCTACAATGGCTATGGCGGCAAGCAATTTACTCTCAACATGCAGCCCAAGCGGCCTCGTGCGCCGCGCCCAACGCTCAAGGTTATCCCGATTGGTGGGGTAGGCGAGATGGGCATTGGCAAGAACATGACAGCCATCGAGTACGACAACGATATTATCATCATCGATATGGGCTTCCTCTTCCCAGGCAGCGACTACCCAGGCATCAACTACATCATCCCTGATACGCAGTGGTTGGAGGAGAATAAGCACAAGATTCGGGCACACATCTTTACCCACGGGCATCTCGACCATATTGGCGCCTTTCGGCATATTATCCCCAAGCTGCCTGCACCAGTCTATGGCACGGCCTTTACGCTGGGCATGCTGCAGCGCACCATGGCCGAGACCGATGGCAGCTACCAGCCAGAGTATCATGAGCTAAAACCTGAGGAGCATGAGATTGTCCAGCTGTGCGACTCCTTTAGTGTGGAGCTGGTGCGGGTGAACCACTCTATCCCCGATTCGGCTGCAGTAGTGGTGCGTACGCCAGTAGGGAACATTCTCAGTAGCGGTGACTGGCGTATTGAGGAAAACCCGGTGGATGGCCGCAAGTTCGACTTCGAGCGTTTGCAAGATATCTCACACACCGAGGGCTTCCTCCTCATGATGAACGAATCGACCAACTGCGAGAGCGCTGGCACTCACACCCACGGTGAGCACGACATCCAGCACAGCATGGGTGAGGTGATGGACAAGTGGGCCAAGAGCCGCATCATCATCAGTAGTTTCTCTAGCCAGCTGCACCGCATTCAGCTCATCCTCGAGGAAGCAGAGAAGCATGGGCGCAAGGTGGCCTTTGCTGGCTTTAGTATGATCCAGAATCTGGAGGTAGCACTGCGCACTGGTGCTATCAAAATCCCCAAAGATACGGTGGTCAAGATGGAAGACCTCGTTAAGTTGCCCGACCACAAGATTACCATCGTCTGTACGGGTAGCCAGGGAGAATTTAGTGCAGTCCTTAACCGCATGGCAACGGGGGCGCATAAGTTCGTCAAGATCAAGGGGAGTGATGTGGTGGTCTTTAGCTCCAACCCCATCCCAGGCAACGAGAAGTACGTCGTACGCACCGTGGATGGCCTGATGCGCGAAGGTGGCGATGTGGTGCAAAACGGCAAGACACACCTGACCGGTGTGGGGCCGCTCCACCTGTCTGGCCATGGTTATTATGATGACCACGTGCGACTCATTAGTGCCGTCAAGCCCACATACTACTTGCCCAACCACGGCGAATTCCACATGTTAGTGCACAATGCTCGCCTGGCCGAGAAGGAGTGTGGTATCCCACGCAGTCATATCTTTGTCTGCGATCCGGGGGATATTGTGGAGTTTACGACCGATGGTGCACACAAGATTGGGCGCATTCCGCACTCGGGCGGCACAATGTATGACGACGCTGGTGCAGTCGTGAGCGATGTCGTGCTGAAGGATCGCATCCACATGAGCCTGGAGGGGATGTTCGTTGTGGTGCTCACCGTCCAGCGTGGAACGGGCCGCCTCCTCACCAGTCCAGATATCATCAGCCGGGGCTTTATCTACCTGCGCGATAACGAAGAACTGATGGGGATGATCCGCGCCTACCTCAAGCAAAAAGCAGCGCGCAGCATGGTGGGCTCGTATGACCTTGATGTCGTAAAGAAGGAAATCAAAGATGACATTGCCCGCGTGCTCTACGACCAGACACGCCGCATGCCCATCATCATTCCAGTGATTAACGAAGTCGGTGCACCACAAAAGGCACCGAGTCGCACGACTCGTGTGGGGCGCGAAGTCCCAGCTGGGCGCTCGCGCCAGAGCCTCGTTGCGCCAGCTCAGCCACACACGCCACCGCGCATCGCCAAGGGTGGTGCCGCCGCCAAAGCAGCCGCCATTGCCGCCCGCAAAACAGCTGGTGCATTGCCTGCCACGACAGAGGAGAAAGCGCCAACTCGCCCAGCTAATACGCGCAAGCGCCGCCCAGCCAATAATCGCCCGACCGCCCGCAGCAAGCAGCCGAGCAACGACGCCTTTGCCGGCCTGCCGCGCAAAAAGTTCCCACCGCGGCAAGAGCCCGACACTGAGGTAGCCATGCCAAAGGATCGCTCGGAGCGCCGAAGCTACTAGGGGTCGTCCACAATATCAAAAATGAAAAAGCCAGCGCTATATAGCTGGCTTTTTTGTGCAACCTGTGGCTACGTATCCGACTTAATTCGCTGCTGCAGCTTGTGCACCATCTCCTCCAGGTGTTTGATGCGCTGCTGCACGCGCAAATATTCGGCCAGCACCACCAAGACAAAGGCAATCACCGCAAAGGGCGCAATCATCGTTACTATATTCCATACCATCTGCTGCATACGACCTCCTTGCTTCTATTGTGACATAGAATGGACAAAATGGCGAGAGGGGTATCATATAGCAATAATCCGCGTGATAGTGAATAGGTCTTGAATACTAGTGAGTGCGCTGCGCCATGGCATCATCACCAATAACAGAACGCAAAGTAGGCGCATTGCCGTCTTTTTTGGAGACTTGGTCATAGGTGGATGTGTCAATCGGGATGGGCCAGTCGATGCCAAGCTCTGGGTCGAGTGGTGTGAGTGATATACCGGGCATGCCAGGCTGCCACTCTTCATCGAAACAGTAGAGGTACTGGGAGGGTTGCTCGCTTGTCGATTGAAAACCGTTGCATACTCCTTGTGGAACAAACACCTGCACGCCTTTTGTCAATGGAACAGTAACAACTGCGCCAACGGTGGGTGAATCGATTCGCGCGTCCACATAGACACCAAAGGCTTCGCCTGCCACTACTGCGACAAGTTTGTTCATTGCTTCGGCATGCAAGCCACGGATGGAGCCACGGTTTGTTTGCGTGGCATTGATCTGCTTCCAAGGGCCGAACTGTGGTAGTGGTGTGCTATCCATGGCTGATTGGCGGAACAGTTCGCGCACCGTGCCGCGCTCATCGGTCACTTGTTTCATGGTGATAATATAGAGCCCATCGATGGCTGTGGGTGTAACCTCAAATGGGGTAATGATTGGGTAAGATGATTGCGTTGTCATACTACCCAGTATGGCATATCCCATACCGATTGCCTAATGTAGTAAATTATGCTACAATATACGCTATCAAACCAAGCATAAACAGAGTACAATAAAAAAGATATGGCTACAAAAAGAAAAACCACTCGCACTCGTTCGTCTACTCGCTCAAGCGCTGCTCGTCGGCGCAGCCCGAGCAAGAGCAAAGCCAAGCAGGCCGCGCCGCAGCATACATTGCCAGCGGGGTTTTGGGCACAGGTGTCGGCGGTACTGTTGCTGGCGTTTTCGGTGCTGCTGGTGGTGTCGTGGTTTGGCTCGGGTGGGCCAATTCTCAAGTGGCTTGATGCGACAATGCTGCATATTATTGGCTATGCGGTATATGTCGTCCCAGTAGTGGCGGTGTATGTGGCGGTGGCAATCTTTCGGGCGGAGGATAACCGCCTGCCAGTGGCGCTGAAGCTTGCAGCGGTGCTGATGGTGTTGTGGTTTGCGGGGCTATTTGGCCTACTGCGGCGAGGTTCAGCTGCGACAGGCGGTGTGATGGGTGACCTCCTCAACCGTGCCATGCTGGCGCTGGTCGACCGGCCAGTGGGGGTTTTTGTGTATGTATTGTTGATCGGCTTGACGCTACTCTTCGTCTTGCGTGTTTCGCCTATGGCGTTGTGGCGTGGCCTGCAAAACATGGTGCGCAGCGAGGCTGAGGCAGATGATGCTGCCAATGTGGCAGTGGCCCGTCGTGCAGCTGACAATCAAACACCAGACACCAACAAAAAGGCCAAGCGCAATAAGGACGAGAAAACCCAAGATAAGCCTGCCGCCATGAGCGACTTCAAGCTCAACGCGGGCGTCCCAACCCTCTCAGGCGATGGCCCGGCTGAGCCAAAACCAGACAAAAAACCACGGGCGACCTTGCGCGACAGCACACCGTCTACCTCTGTAGATAAAGCAGCCGAAGACCGGTCTGCTATGCTTGCTGTTAATGATCCCAACTGGCAGCCGCCCAGCCTGGAGCTGCTGGAGAAGCGTCAGAGCCCGGCTGATGCCGGCGACATTGAGCAAAATGCCCACATCATTCAAGATACGCTGCACGAATTTAACATTAATGTCGAGATGGAGGGGGCAAACATTGGCCCGAAGGTGACGCAATACACGCTCAAGCCGCCTGTTGGCGTTAAGCTCAACCGCATCACTGCGCTGGAGACGAATATCGCGCTCAATCTCGCGGCATCAAGCCTTCGCATTGAGGCACCCATCCCAGGTAAGAAGGCCGTGGGTATCGAGGTGCCAAACCGCAAGGCAGCCGATGTGCGCCTGCGTGGGGTGTTAGATAGCCCCGAGTGGCAGCACGCCAAGGAGCCGCTGGCATTTGCTATTGGTAAGGACATCTCGGGCAGACCCTTCGTCGGTGAGCTCAATAAAATGCCGCACCTCTTGGTAGCGGGGCAGACGGGCTCAGGTAAGTCGGTGATGATCAACACGCTTCTCACCAGCTTGCTCTACCGCAACAGTCCCAGCGAAATGAAGCTCATCCTCGTCGACCCCAAGCAGGTAGAGATGGCACCGTATGCCGATATCCCACACCTCCTGACCCCTGTTATTGTTGAGCCAGAAAAGACCATCAGTGCCCTCAAATGGGCGGTCAATGAAATGGAGCGGCGCTACAGCCTCCTGGCTGAGGAGAAGGTGCGCGACATCAAGACGTATAACGAAAAGATCAAAACGCGCGGTAAGCAGATTGCCGTGGCCGATGAGCAAGGCCACATGCAAAAGGTAGACGAAGGCCGTATGCCGTATGTCGTCATTGTAGTGGACGAGCTAGCCGACCTGATGATGGTAGCAGCGCGCGATGTGGAGGCGCTCATCGTCCGCTTGGCTCAGAAGGCTCGAGCAGTTGGTATTCACCTAGTGCTGGCGACGCAGCGGCCAAGCGTGGATGTGATCACTGGCCTTATTAAGGCCAATGTGCCAGCCCGCATCGCCTTTACGGTGGCGAGCCAGGTAGATAGCCGCACTATTCTCGACCAAATTGGTGCCGAGAAGCTCCTTGGTCAGGGCGATATGCTGATGAAAACCGCTAGCATGCCCAAGCCCAAGCGTATCCAAGGTGCCTGGGTGATGGACGAAGAAGTCGCTAAGGTGACCGACCACCTGCGCATGCAGTCGGCACCGCAGTATAATGACGAGATCGTGAGCCAGCCTGTCCAGCTCAATGGGAAAGGTGGCGTAGTGATGGATATGGACGGCAGTGGCGAAGGCAATGACGATATGTTCCGCGATGCCGTGCGGGTGGTGGTAGAGACCCGCAAAGCCTCAACCTCGCTCCTCCAGCGCAAGCTCCGCGTGGGCTATGCCCGAGCGGCCCGCATCATGGAGGAGATGGAAGAGCAAGGCATCATTGGCCCAGCCGACGGCTCACGCCCGCGCGATGTGCTGATAGGCAGTATGGACGAATTGGGATAAGGCAGCGAGCAGTGTGCTCGCAGACTCACCCCGCACAATACTCACCCAGCAGCCGTACAGTATGGTCGCTTTGCTCAATGGCGCGCAGGGCGTGCTTGAGTGGGGCACCAGCGCTGTCGACGACGAGGAAGAATTTGTATTGCCAGGGCTGGCCGACGATGGGCTGAGACTGCAGGCTGCTGATATTGATGCCTGCCGCGGCGAAGATGCGCAATATCTCAAGTAGTGCACCAGGCTGGTGATTGGTCGTGACGACGAGCGTGGCGCGGTTGGCACGGGCTGGTGCGTGGCCTGGTGCGAGGACGATGAAGCGGGTGATGTTATCGTGGCTATCTTGGATGCTACGGCGCAGGATAGGTAGGTGATGGAGAGTAGCAGCAGCCTGGCCAGCGATGGCGGCTTTGTGCGGGTCGCCAGCTGCTTTGATATAGGCGACCGCTCCCGCTGTGTCGAAAAATTCATTCTGCACCGCATGCGGCAGCTCGGTAGTAAGAAAGCGCTGGCACTGCGCAAGTGCGACAGGGTGCGAATACACCTCGGTAATATCAGCTAGGCGAGCGCCAGGTAGCATAATGAGCATCTGCTCAATGGCAAGACGTACCTCACCAATGATGTGTAGCGGGCATGTTTCGAGGTAGTGGTACGGCTCGTTGATTGTTCCGTAGAGTGTGTTTTCCACCGCCACAACGATACCTTCGGCTTGGCCAGTCGCGTACGCATGGAAAACATCGCGAAACGTCGTGCACGGTACGGTATTGACCTGCGGCCCAAACCACTGCTGCGCTGCCTGCTCATGAAACGACCCTGCTTGACCTTGGATGGCAATATGCATGAGATTAGTATAGCATGGGGTGGAAATAGCAGAGATTATTCAATCACTCTTAGCTTGGCACAGCGCATTTGCCTTCACGCACAGCACCATGCTATAATACCCACGAGTTTCCTCTTCTCGGGGTGGGGCGCTGGTGTGAGCGCACTGCCTGGCAGAGAAGGTATAGACACGAGGCGGAGGTGCTGCTCCTAATCGTACACGTAAATATGCTGGGTAATAGCCTAGTAGGTACTCTATGCTACCGCACTACTGATCGAACGAGTGGGGAAGGCAGCAGAGTTACGAACAATAAGCAATAAGGAGAATTGCATGCCAACCATCAACCAATTGGTGCGCAAGCCACGCAAGACGGCGGCTCGGAAGTCGAAGTCGCCAGCGCTGGGGCGCATCCACAACGCACTCAAGGTGCGCTACTACGACCAAAATGCACCACTCAAGCGTGGTGTCTGCGTCAAGGTAACGACCAAGACCCCCAAGAAGCCAAACTCCGCCATGCGCAAGGTGGCTCGTGTCCGTCTCACCAACGGCCACGAAGTCTGGGCCTACATTGGCGGCGAAGGCCACAACCTGCAGGAGCACGCGGTGGTGCTCGTCCGCGGTGGCCGCGTGCCAGACCTCCCAGGTGTGCGCTACCACATCGTCCGTGGTGCGCTCGACCTACAAGGGGTATCGAAGCGTAAGCAAGGCCGCAGCAAGTACGGCGCCAAGAAGGAGGGTAACTAGCCATGCCTCGTAAAGTCACGAAAAAACTCCAGCGCACCATCAAGCCAGACCGCAAGTACCAGTCGGTGCTGGTGCAGCGCTTGATTAACAAATCGATGCTAGACGGCAAAAAGCAAGTTGCTGAACGGGCTGTCTATAGTGCGCTCGAGCAAGCTGCCCGCAGCCTCAAGAGTGAGGATCCGCTGGAAGTGTTTGAGACCTGCATCAAGAACATCAGCCCTAGCTTTGAGGTGAAGAGCCGCCGCGTTGGTGGTGCCAACTACCAGATTCCATTCCCCATTCAGGGTCATCGCCAGCAGCACTTTGCCTTTATGTGGCTAGTGCAGGCTGCCCGATCCAAGAGTGGCATGCCGTATAGCAAGCGCCTGGCAACAGAGATCGTTGATGCGTGCAACCAAACCGGCGTCGCCTTCAAGAAGAAGGAAGACACCCACAAAATGGCCGAGGCCAACCGCGCCTTTGCCCACTTTGCTCGCGGCTAAGCTCCGCAGCGCAGTGTACGCAGCCGCCCGAGGTATATCCTTGGGCGGTTTTGTTATGGCTGTATAGTGAGTGACTGTGATAGTGGACGGTTTGCTCTGGTTTGCTCTGGTGCGTGGCATAACAGGGGTAACTATGGCATGTAGAGTGGCCCCTGAAGAGGCATGAGAGGCCGCCAAGCATTGGTTTGGATAATATCGACAAAAACTACACAGAATCTGCATACAGCGCCTTAGAACTGGGCAGCTTCGCTAGTGGCTAGCTCTTCATCACTATAAGAGTTATTTCAGCGCTGGAGTGGGGGAGTATCATCTCAGCTGATATTTGCTCGACACACATGCAGCGACAGAGCAGGAGACGGCAGAGAGTGAGGGTGTTATTCGTCAAGGAGAAAAACGCGTCATCAAGGCCAAAATGCTTGCGAAAAATATATATTTATCGTCCAAATAGCCACCACTGGTACGACAGGGGTACATATGGGGAAAATAATACGAAAATAAGGCCAAAAATAGCTTTGCAGGCGCTGCTTTTATGCTATAATGCAAATGATACGATTACTTACTACCACGCTGTCACGCGCCACAAAGCACGCAGCAGGGAGGAATCGGCAGAAAGGAGCCAATGCCGTTAACCAAAATCATAGTGCGGAGTATAAAAAACTATGAGTGAGTATACCAATAACACAAGAGAAAAGTCGTTTGCTAAAAGCGACAAGCCGCCAGTGGGCGAGGCAAAATATTCGAAATACGACACAGCAAATGATGGAGATGGGCCGACAGACAAAAAGTTTAATGATCGATATGGCAAGCCAAATGCTCTTGAGCTGCCATCTGCTCAAGAGATTCGAGGCTGGCTGCAGCGCGAGCTTGGGCCGCTATTTGCACTGTCGATGGCTGAGATGACAGATCAGCACATTGATACCATTCATAATAAATTATCCGAGCTGCGCGATAAGCTTGGCTTGGCAATTGGTGATATTATTGAGGTCAATGATGTCCCATATGTCGTGCTAATTGTTGACGACTTTAAGAGCCCTAAGGACACTCAAGGCGATGTATCATCGCTGTATTCCGCAATTGAGTCGTCGCTATCCCACCAAGAAGCGGCGATTTCTTTAGGCGAAGATGGTGGAGCGGAAGAAGGGGTAATCGGCTCATTGATTGGATTCTATGTTGGAAAGCGCCCAGATCAAGAGATGATTGATAGTGCCCCTGTTGTGTATGGCATTATTCAGGGCGAGCCAGGCGAAGGCCCGCAGATGATCACAGACCAAGGTGATGTGCTTGATGGCGAGCTTAGCACTGCAAGTGGTATTGTGTTGGTTCCGACTACAGAGTCGCAACGGCTTGAGTATAGTGATGAACTTGGTTTGGTCCAAGGAGACTTTTCACTCGCTGCATAAAGGCTAGTTATAGACGAGAGAAAGCCAGTGTGATGAGCACTGGTTTTTCTGTGCAAAAAGTCTATGGTGATTGCAAAGAATAAACAAGGGCACGTGCTATGCCATTGAATTTTTGAGTAGTGTGTATTGGTTGGTGCAATGCGCCCGTTGTGGTAAGAAAATAATGAAATTTTTATGCTATAGGGGTATTTGTGTGCTATATGAATTTTCTTTATGCATTATACATTGCTTGAGGGTGAGCAAGAGAATGTCTGAATATAACAAGAATATATTCAGAGTAGTGGATGGTAAATTTAAAAAGCATAGATATGATAATGTACTATACATAGGGTATGGTGATGAGCATTTTGCGTGCAAAGTGAGTTGATTGCTTTATCGAATGCATCTTTTTGTATATGATACTACACATAACACAAGCGAGGGGCAGTGAGAGAGTATGAATAATGCAAGAATTCGTTCATGTTATTTATTGTTGCTATATTGATGAGAATTTGAGTGAGCACGAAGTAGATGAGCGACGAGTGTGGTATGAATTGAAATATAAAAAAGTAAAAAATGAGACAACAATAAAGTATAATGCAGAGCTACTAGTATTTTTTGCAGTAGCTGAGACACTTTTGCAAAATGATTTGCAAAAATATGAGTGAGCACTACGTTATTAATAATTATTCTGTAGTAGAATATTATTATTTGCCCGTTCTAATTGGTGTGTGGTGCATATGTTGCGATATTTTCGCATACAGAAAGAGTGATGGAAAGTGTACTATTGCAAAAAATGATTTTTCAACGACTAGAGCAGCAAGCGGATACTACATACGTGACAAAAAATAATGGCGCATTGCGATGCTACAATAAAAAATGCTGATGGACTATTTGTTATTGATAAAAAAATAGTTATGCCTAGCAAAAACGTTCGAAGCTTTGCAACATAATGCGCGTGCGAAATATTTTTTGCTACTATGCGAGTGATGAATGATGCAAAAATGGATTGTTTGGTAGTAAATATAAAATGAGTATGATGGCAGTGTGCACATCTAGGTAAAAATTTGTGAGTGATCATGCAAAAATTGATATAGCTAGGTAGAAAGATGAGGGTGCGATGTACAATATGTGTGATGAAAATGAAGCGCGTGTAGTAGCAGCGCAAAATTTTCACATTTTTGATTAGGGAAATCTACAAAAATGAGTGTGAGGGTGTGAGATGCAGTAGGGAGTGAGTTCGCTTGAGTAAATGGCTGCCATGTCCTGGCTAAAATCTATGTAGTGCGTGCAAGCACAAGAGACTTAGATGTGATATGAGAAGCAAATTAAGTAAAGGATTGCTACGCTAAAGTCTGTGAACAGAATATAATGATATTCATAATAAAAATTTGAGAATGACAAAACTCAGTACGGCAAAGTGGTGCAAAAATATAATGCCAAGAAGCGATGATGGTTCGTGCGTGCCAAAATAATGTGATGATTTTGGTGAGGCGCGTATGACATGCGAACCATATATTATAGTGGTTGAAGAAATACAGATAAAAAATGGTATTTTTTGCCATGACGTGATGCAACAATGGAGTACGTGATAAGAATTTTCTGCATCACGAGACATGATGGTATGTGGTTGAAGTGAAATGAGTGTGTGAAAATAGTAGGATAATATTCAACGATAGGTTTGTCAGCAAAATTTGCATAATCAAGCAGATGGGTGTGATGGGGGTCAGAAATAGCAGGCATTGGTGAGCCAAAATATGCAGTAAGTGCGAGTAACTTTGTGGTCTAGATGGTGCTTTGTGAGTTAATGGTGATGGTTGGATTTGCGTCTGCGCCACGCCAATACGATATGGTCACAAATTTTCATAATTGGTTGCATAATGCAAGCAAATGATGGTTGAGGATGCTATAAACATAACCAATATAGTAAAGCATAAGGTATATAGAGCTAGCTTGATGAGATCGGGCGAAGTTAAAAAATGGATGGAGCTTGATGTGTACGATCCAGCGAGTGGGTTAGCATGGTGCTATTTTCATATTTTTGAGTGTAGGTGGCTAATTGTGTGTTGAGTGCGAGTGAATATGTGATAAACATAAGCAGTGTATAGTGGTCATGGTTATTGAATATACACGACCTAATAGGATGCGATGTATGGCTTGTGCAGAAAATAATGGGGTGTTGTGGATGGTGCGCATGAAGCTTTTAAAATTTTCACGTTTTGCATTATATAGTACTTTATGGTATGAAAAAATCAGCAAAATATTGGTGCAAATGTACGACGTATGGAGGCGGGGCAGCTGACTCTATATAGGTAGTGTGCAAAAATGAGATTGACATAATGGCTCCATGGAGTGTCATAGGTGGCTCTGACAAAAATGCGCGAGGAGACAGCAAAACGATACTTCGCTTACGGCAGAAGCGATAGTAAAATAAGCACAAGCGAAAACTGGCTCGATAGTTTTTGCAGTTACATCGCAGCACCAAAAAAGCTAAAAAAGCGAAAGACAAAGTAATACATACACGACAAGTAAGGACGGTTCATTTTTCACATTTTGACGCATAATAAGTAATATTTTATAGATTCAATAGTATCCAAAGGGTGCTTTACTATACTTATGTATATAATACATGGGAATAATATATTAAGGACAGTGATTGGGCGAAGCAAGCGAATTTTAGCGCCATGATGTAATTATCTTTTTTAAAATGTGGATGGAGAATATGATCGCGTCATGCTACTTCTTGGCTTATGGCAAGATGGATAAGTGCTTGCAAGACAGGGCGCAACCATGCGGCGAATGAGGTAACTAACAACTTATAATTACACAGAGCATGTGACCATTCAAAAAATAGAAAAACTAAAAAGTACAACACCTCCACACCCCTGTACCTCGCTAGACTTTGCATGCTGTCTCGCGTATAATATAATGCGTTATTAACCTAAGTTTATCGTCCGGATAAACATCCATATGGATCCCAAAGGAGGTTTACATATGAAACAATATGAACTAACGGTTTTGATTCGGCCAGATCTAGAATCAAACCTTGAGGCACCACTTGCTAAGGTGCGTGAGCTGGTGCTCGGCGCTGGTGGCTCTATTACCAGCGAAGACAACTGGGGCAAGAAAAAGCTGCAGTATAGTATTAAGAAGGAAGACTTTGCGGTGTATGTCTACTTTGAGGTGGCGCTGCCTGCCGATGCACCACTAAAGATCAGCAATGCGCTGAATATTTCTGATGATGTGATCCGCTACTTGCTCGTTAAGGTGGACGAGAAGGGCCGCAAGCTGATGGCCGAGGCCAAAGCACGCGAAGCCAGCCGCCAAACAGAAGAGTAAAAATTACCACAATAACTAATAACCACAGTAAAGAATCGAGGAGGATGTATGGCTCGAGGATTTAGCAAAGTTATTTTGATGGGCAATTTGACGCGCGATATAGAGGTGCGTACCACAGCAAGTGGGCAGAACGTTGCGAATTTTACACTAGCAGTTACTCGCACATGGCGCAACCAAAATGGCCAAAACCAAGACCAAACCAGCTTCATCAACTGTGTGGCGTGGGGGCGGACTGGCGAAACCATCGCGCAATATGTGAAGAAGGGCAGCCCGCTGCTCGTCAGTGGTCGCCTCGACCAGCGCAGCTACGACGATAAGGACGGCAACAAGCGCTCTGTTGTAGAAGTGACAGTAGAGGACTTCACCTTCGTCGGTGGTGGACGTGCTGACGGAAATACAACACCGGCTGCAGCGCCAGCTAACAGTGGTAGCAGCCAGGATGTCGTCATCGAAGATATCGACGACAAACCGATTGACCTATCAGAAATACCATTTTAACAACATACTAAAGGAGAACAAATAATGGCCAAGCGCATGCGCAAGGACACACCGGTCTATTTTGACTACAAAGATGCAAAGACATTGCAGAAGTTCATTAATATTTATGGGCAGATTGAGCCGCGCAGCCGCACAGGGTTGTCGGATAAACAACAGCGACAGCTCGCCGTAGCAGTGAAGCGGGCTCGCCACTTGGCGTTGCTACCATTTGTGGCGCAAGGTTAGGAGCTTTTTCAGCGCAGTACCTCTGTGACTGCGCTGGCGGATGTTTCGAACGAAGCAGCAACTACTAAACAGGAGATAGGTGATGTACCAACCAACTGACCTCAAAAAAGGCGTGATTGTGCAGCTCGATGGCAAGCCGTATCGGGTTGTGGATTATAATCAGAAGGTGATGGGCCGAGGTGGCTCAATTGTCAATGTGCGGCTGAAGAATTTGATCGACGGCAGTGTGCTGCCCAAGACCTTCAAGGGGCAAGACAAGATTGAGCCCGCCGAGGTATCGACGCAGAGCGTGCAGTACCTCTATAATGATGGTGATACGTTCTATTTTATGGAGCCAACCAGCTTTGAGCAGTTTGAGCTTGCTGCAGACCTCGTCGACAGCGCTAAGGACTATCTGAAGGAGGGGGATAACCTTGGTTTGCAATTCTTCGACGGCAAGGTGATCAATGTTGAGCTCCCCAAGAACCTCTACCTCCAAGTCACCTACACCGAAGATGTTGTAAAAGGTGATACAACCAGCAGCGTGCTCAAGGATGCGACGCTGGAGACGGGCTTGGTGGTCAAGGTGCCAGCCTTTATTAAGACGGGCGACGTTATTTCTGTCGATACAGCAAGCGGAGAGTACCGCGAGCGCAAGAAATAGTGCCCTGAGAGCTCGTGAGAGCCGCTCTCATCGCGTTGACACGCAAAAGTGGAACCCCAAGTAGGGCTAGCACAAATACACCGCGAAACGCGGTGTATTTTTTGTGTTGTGTGAAGTTCAGGCTGGAGCACGCTAGAGATGTGATAAAAACAACGTAGAGTAGCGACGATCTTTGGCCTATTTTGAGCGCGAGCTTGCGGACACTCTGTGTTTTTGCTGAGTGATAGGAGAAGAAAGAGGATGTAAATGATGTTGTAATAACTAACACATATGGCTCGCTGTCAAGCTCGATAGGATCGAGCTATTATTGTAGAGAATGCAACAGAGTTCTCTGTGGCGAAAATCGTGCCAAAATATACAAGGCATTGTAAAAAATACAGAATATAAACAGGGAATACTGGACGAACGTTCGAAGAATGAGCGTAGTAGGAAGCACAGCGATTAAGCAAAACGATGATATATGCACAACACAAGGGCGTAGGCATAGCGATGTACAAACAACATCATGATAGCTAGAAGGCTATAGTGAGTACCACAACGATGTGGCAAGATCAACGATTGTCTTGTGCGGCATGGAGCACGCACACGTATGCCTACACCCAGGATAAACACAGTAACCATAAGCATAAATGAACAAATTTCCGTTACAGACGCGCATTTACCTTTAGCAATATAATAACGCTTATGGCAATAAGGCATAATACAAAACGTACCAAAGTAAACATAAGCATTTTAAAAATAATGAACACAATTTTTTGTTGTGTTGCTGCGAAGCTACGTGCTTTGCTTTGGTGTGTTGCTGCAAAAAATTGTGGATGGCGAAATGACGCATGAGACTGTCGCTGCGTGATAAAAATGTGATCATTATGCAGCGCGTCTATTTTTTGTGTTTGAGTATTTTTGCTTTTTGTTTTTTCGTGCACGTTTGTTTTGGCTGGCTGGAGCGTGTTTCATTTTTGATTTTTTGCAGGTTGGGCAAAACATAGCAAGGTGACATGCTGCTGCGAAGTATAGGCTGCGCGCATGAATGGTTGATGACAAAAATAATCATCGTTTGCGGGTTTGTGCAAAAATGAATCGCTCATTATCGTGGCTAAAATTGTAGGCAAATGGCTTATGAGAATTTTGCAAAAACATGCATAAGTACAAAACAGTGGATGACGAATATCGGCCAGCCTGAGCACATCCCTATGGCGCAAACATGCGAAATATACTGCGCAGCATATATAAATTACTCGCCCTTAGCTTGCAAAAATGTGATGCTGCCAAAAATCAATTTTTTGTTCAGGCGAGTGGGCTCACTATGCGAAGCATCTGCTGCAGTGGCGTCGTGTTTTGCTATTCGTAGTGCTTGTGTGGCAAGATAAATGTGTAACTCGTTGGTGATGTGCGCTGCCATACGAGTGAGATATTTCGCTATCACAATGTCTACTCAATTTTTGTTATATATGCTATATGTCTGGCTGGGCTGTCTTGCGTTTTGAATATCCCGCTCGCTTTCGGCGATGTGTGCATGAAGAATAGCATACTGCAGTGCGCGATAGTTTGAGTAAGTTGTTGGTATAAAGCTGCAATAGCGCGCAAAGAAAAAGCGGATTTTTTCTATCATCAAAATTTGAGAAATGAAAGAAGCAAGCGGCATATCCACGCGCAGTAATATCATCCAATCTCATCATTATCATGCTCTACAGCCTCATGCATTGTGTAAAAATGCAGCAGGCCTATTAGCTTCACACCGACTAAATATCTATCCACTCGTGCAGTATAATAAGGATATGCAAAAACAACGACTAGACAAAGCAATGGTAGCGCGTGGCCACGCAGCAACACGCTCAGCGGCCGAAAATTGGATTCGCCTTGGCAAGGTATTGGTGGATGGTGCGGTGGCGCACAAGCCGGGGATGTTTGTGGATGAGTCGACGCAGATAAAGCTGGTGGCGCACGAGCGCTATGTGTCGCGGGCGGGACTCAAATTAGCCAGCGTGGCGCAGCGGCTCGATATTTCGTTTGATAATACTATCGTGCTTGATGTTGGTAGTAGCACCGGTGGATTTACCGACTATGCATTGCAGCATGGTGCGCGCATGGTGTATGCGGTGGATGTGGGGACGGAGCAGCTCCACCCTAGTTTGCGTGGCGACTCGCGCATCGAGCTGCACGAAAAAACCGACATTCGCGATTTTGTGCCGGCCACCACGCCAGACATTATCGTCATCGATGTATCGTTCATTAGCTTGCGCAAAATTCTGCCGCACCTTGTGCACATTAGTAGTCCGCGCACTAATATCATCGCAATGGTCAAGCCGCAGTTTGAGGCGCAGCGCGCGCAGCTCACGCGCAGTGGCATCGTCAAAAATGACAGCGTGCGCCGCACCATCCTGCGCGACTTTGAGCAGTGGGTGCGCACCTACTGTGTAATTGTCGACAAAGCCGACAGTAGTGTGAAGGGCGCGCATGGTAATCAAGAACGGTTTTACCGATTGCAAAAAAGCGCAAAGCGTTAACGTCTCATTGAGAGCAAGTATCGTTGGCAACTCCTCTTGCTACTCTCTCTGGCAAAGCAATATAAAAGCTGGTTACCTCCAGCCACACGCTTAGACTGAGAAAAACCAGTTTCACACTCCAACGAATGAAGCGGCGAGGAAAGTGAATGCTTCGAATGGATACGATCTAGGCTTTTGTATACCGCCTGTTGGCGTGAATCGTTATATATAATAGACAAATACCTTGCATGCCGCTTCGTATCGCACTCAATAGTTACTTATGTGAGATTCTGAAAAAGCAGAGAATAGGATGGTGCGAATAATATAGTAAATATAAATCCAAGTCACATATCATAGCACAACAAATAGCGCCATCACCACCGTTGGCCCACTAAATGAGTATGCTGGCAATGGCAATGCGCCGCACATAATGATACATATACCACCAGTGTACTCTTTGCTATACCTTCTGAGAAGATTATAATAGTCCATACAAAAACTCGCCACAAGCTCATGGCGAGTTTGCTTATGTTTCCTAGCTAGGATCACTTGCTTACATTAAATCGAAATTCTACCACATCGCCTGGCTGCATGACATAGGCTTTGCCTTCGGTGCGGATTTTGCCGGCTTCGCGCGCTTTGGCCTCGGATCCTGCTGCCACGAGGTCGTCATAATCCACCACCTGCGCCGCAATGAAGCCTCGCTCGAAGTCGGTGTGGATGACCCCGGCCGCTTGTGGTGCTGTCCAGCCTTGGTGGATCGTCCAGGCGTGGACTTCCTTGGGCCCAGCGGTGAGGTAACTTTGCAGGCCGAGCGTATCGTACGCTGCTCGGATCAGCTGCGTCAAGCCAGCCTCGGGCACATCACAGCTTGCCAGGAGCTCTAGCGCATCCTTCGCGTCCAGCCCCTTGAGCTCATCCTCTAGCGTGGCGCAGATGAAGAGCGCCGTGCTGCCATGAGCCAGCGCTGCTAAGCGGGCTTTGGCCTCAGCGTTGGCTAGGGTTGCTTCGTCGACATTAAAGACGTAGATGACTGGCTTGGCGGTGAGGAGGTGGAGGTCGGCGATTGCCTCATGAATAATATTTTTGTTCAGATGAACAGGGGTACCGGCGGCAAGATCGTCGCGCAACTGCTGCAGATACTCAAGGGTGCTGCGTGCCTTGGGGTTGGCCTTGGCTTCTTTGGTGAGGCGGGCGAGGCGAGTCTCGATAGTCTGGATGTCTGCCAGCATGAGCTCGGTGTTGATGATGTCGATATCGCGCTGTGGGTCGACGGTGGTATCGACATGGACGATGTCGTCATTTGCAAAGGCGCGGACGATGTGGACGATTGCATCGCACTGGCGGATATGAGCGAGGAACTTATTGCCCAAGCCTTCGCCACTGGCAGCCCCAGCCACCAGCCCGGCGATATCAACAAAGGTCACAGTGGCCGGCACGACCTTTTCGGCGTGGTACATATCAGCTAGTACGCTCAGGCGCTCATCGGGCACAGGCACAATGCCGGTGTTGGGCTCGATGGTGGCAAAGGGGTAGTTGGCTGCCAAAATATCATTGTTGGTGAGGGCGTTGAAAAGGGTCGACTTGCCAACATTAGGCAGGCCAACGATACCAATAGATAGACTCATATATATAGTATAGCAGCGCAAGGGGAAAATCGGCAGGAGAGAAGGGGAAAATACGAGGAATGTGGATGCATTGCGCTTTATATAATTATAAAGTAAGGCTCTTTCGCCGTTGGTGTGCTATTTTGCTTCATCACAAGATAAGCTCTGCGCCATCTCACGCTCACCCTCCCCACACTCCCTCTTCCGGAATACTATAAAGATCGACATTCGCTGGATATCGACCTCTTGACGCCAGGGCTGAAAACAGATTATTGTAATCTGTTTTCACACGCCATCGGATGGAGTGATAGGGAGGGTGAGCTAACGATACTTATGAGCTATATAAGGATATATAGCGATGTCTCTGCCTTGCGTCATGAACACAGTGCACAATCGCCCCAACTTTGCTATAATCATAAGCATGACATTTGTACACTTTTGCCGCCAATCACTGGTGCGTGCTGGCCTGATGGGGCTGCTGTGCGCTGTGGGGGTGAGTGCGGCACTGGGCGGGCTGGCCACGGCTCGGCCCAACAATGAGGTAGAAGCGAAGTTGCCTGAGCTCTGCCGTAGTGGTAGCCCCTGTGCAGTGGTGTGGTTTTCGCAGCCTGGCGAGCGGAATTATTATAAGTCGGGTATATCAATTGACCACAACCAGACTGGCCTCGTCGATATCGTCATTCGTGGCTCGGGTTACTCGGGTAACCGCTCAGGGCCCTTCGACATTAGCTCAATGCACCTCGACCGCAACATGAACTGGAACTACAACCGCAATAGTCGTATCAAGAACGTCCAGTCGAGCGTGATGTACCGTGGGCGCGTCAGTGGTCAAAACCAATACACCAGCCAGGGTGGCGAAGTGCGGGCGCAGCTCGACATTGGCCAGTTCGATATCCCGGTGGGGCAGTCGCGTACGGTGGGGATTGGCCTGTATAGCTGTATCTCAACTGATGGCGGGCGCACCCTTGCTGCCAGCGAGAATATTGCCTGTGGTACGAGTGATGTGAAGGTGACGATCACGCGGCGCATCCCACCTTGGACGATCAACGGCCAAAGCTATGTGGGTAAGCAGTGGCCTGGCACGCAAAATATGCAAAAATCCATCCGGGCCTTCCCGGGTGAGCAAATCTACTGGGCGCACGACCTGCGCAACAACGGCCCCAACAGTGCAACCGTGTCGGTGGGGATGGATGGCACCGGCTTTGCTAATAATTACAGTGGTGGGCATAGCCTGGCGCGCAATGTGACAGGCCGGCCTGGGCAGCTCTTTTATACGGTGTATCCAAGCGGCGGCACGACCGACCGCTATACCAGCTACCGTATCCAAACGAGCGATGTTGGCCGCACACTCTGCCAACGGATATCGTGGTCACCTGGCATTGCTGGTGACTCAGCGTGGCGGCGCAGCGACCCGGCGTGTGCTAGTGTGCACTCAGACTTCGAGCTCTATCCATCGGCCACAATTGATGGTAAGAAGCTTGCCACGCTAGAGGGTGGGAATATTGCGCCTAGCCGGATTGACGAATCCATCCACAACACTGGTGCAAGCCTCGACAAAGACCGGAGCGAGAGCGAAGCCGCGGCCTACCAGTTTATCGTGCGAGGGCAGCACCGCCAGCAGTTCCTTGGCAGCTTGAGCAGCATCTTCGACCGTGGGGCGGCAGTGGGCTATCCCTATGCCCTGGGTAGCTACAGTGGCAGCGACACAGCCTGTACCTGGCTGCGCGGCAAGCAGCCGATCGACTGTACCAACGAGCCTACCTTTCGTGAGAACAAAAAATATCTCGACAGCCACACACGCCTGAATGACACCAAAGATATCAACGCTGCCGATGCCAAGGTAGGGGATATGATCTGCCGCATTGTCGCTATCAAAGATTATAATTATAAACATACCGACGGCAACGAGCGCCGCATTTCCTCGCCCGCCTGCGTAACGGTCACGAAGCTACCATGGGTGCAGATCTGGGGTGGCGACTTGCGCGTCGGCAACGGCATTGGCGCGGCCAGTGGTAATGGCGATGCACAGATCGTTACTCTCAAGACAACCAAAGATGGCAATATGTATGGTAGCTGGGCTGAGTATGGCATGATGGCACCGCAAAATGGCGGCAAAATCCTATCAGCTACTGGTGGTGTATTGTCTGGCCGGCGAGGGTATGGTGGTGATTATGACCGCTCCAAGGATAGCCTTGCCTTTGCCAACACCGCCACGCCAGCTGGCCGCTGGGCACCACCGAGCAATGTGAAGGTACCAAGCTTTGGCCGGGGCGCAGCGGCTGGTACGTCTATCGACGTGGGGAGTTTTGCGGGCCATAATGTGCGCAGCGTTAATGGTGATGCCACCATCCACGGTACGCTGCCAGGTAGTAGTACGCTGGTGGTGGAAGCAAGCGGCACGGTGACGATCGATGGCGACCTGAAGTACGGCGCGACCACTGTCGATGACGCCACCAAACTTTCGCAGCTCGTCATTAAGGCCAAGAATATCGTCGTCCGGCATAATGTTAAAGAGGTCAATGCTTGGCTGATTGCTCAGCCAACTGGTGGCAGTGGGGGAGTTATCTCCACCTGCGACGAGATCCGTCACGTTGGTGCGTATTTTAATGGTCTCACTGCCGAGACCTGCAAAGAAAAGCTCACCATCAACGGTACCATCATGGCGCGTCAGCTCCAGCTGCGCCGCACCTTTGGCGCTGAGAAGGATAACCTCGCCGAAGCTGCTGAGGTGCTCAACCAACGTGCCGACGTATTCATGTGGGGCTCGCGCTATAACAAAAACAACGACCTGCCCATCACCACCGCCACCACAACAGAAGCCGCACCGCGGTTTTAGCCCAGGTGTAGTCATGGTTAAGAGCTCTTTATCTTTCTTTGCATTATGTCGAGAAATAGTGGAGAGCGAGAGATTTGGCACATAACATATGAGCATCAACGCGCGATCGACATGTGAGATATCAATCCGCTAATATGCCTGATAAGGGTGAGGCGGATAGGAAGTTTTGCAGTGCAAGTTTGGCATATTTTCCTCCACCAACCCCCTTGCCTAAACCAATGTCGCTTATGTATAATAGATGAGTATGAAGTTTCAAAAAGGGTCGGGCGATTTCTTTGCACTCGATATCGGTACCAATGCCGTGCGGGTTTTGCAGCTAGCACCAGCTGGCGACGAGTGGGAGCTCGTAGCACATGGGTATGCGCCCGTTGACCGCCGTATTACTAGCAGCGATGCACCAGAATCGCGCCGTCGCCTGGGCGAAGTCATTATGACTGCCGTGGGCCAGAGTGGCATCAAGACGAAGAATGTTGCGATTGGCCTGCCGTCCAACAAGACCTTTACAACAGTGGTCGATGTGCCGCAAGTTTCCGATGCTGAGCTGCGCGCCACGATGAAATACCAAATTGACCAATATGTGCCGATGGCGGATGACGCTAAGGTAGATTGGGTGCTACTTGGGCCATCGCTCCACGCGAGCGACCAGCAAGAGGTGCTGATTAGCAGTGTGTCCAAGGGATATAGTGAGGATCAGCTTGAGTTTATCGAGGGCCTGGGGCTGAATGTGATTGCTATCGAGCCCGACCCAATCGCCATGGTGCGGGCCTTTGCGCCGCCGCAGCAAGCGGCAAATGGTGCCGCAGTGATGTTGATTGACATTGGTGAACTCTCGACTGACCTCGCCATTATCTATGGTGGGGCGCCGCGCCTCGTCCGGACTATTCCGTCGGGTGTGAGTAGCTTCGTCAAGTCGGCAGTGCAAAACCTCAGCGTCCAGGAGGATCAAGCTCGGCAGTTTATCCTCAAGTTTGGTCTGGCGGAGGATAAGCTCGATGGGCAGGTGGTGCGTGCTATTGAGGGTGCGCTGGATAACTTTGCCAGCGAGCTTATTAAATCAATCAAATTCTTCCAAACGCGCTACGCCAGTGCCCAGGTGTCGAGCATTACACTGACGGGCTTTGGCGAGATGATTCCACATCTCAGCGAGTATGTTGCGGCCAAGGTAGAGGTCCCGACCGCCCCGGGTAACCCCTGGCACGGTATCCATATGCCTCAGACGAGTCAAGAGCAATTGGCCAACGTCGCACCAGAGTTTGCCACAGCAGTCGGCCTAGCAAAACGGAGGAACGACGCATGATAGAGATTAACCTCATCCCCGATGTCAAGCGTGAATACCTGCATGCCCAGCGCATGCGCAATGGTGTGATATCGCTCTCCATTCTCGTGAGCATCATTGCTGGTGCAGCGGTGGCGCTGCTAGTGGTGTATGTTGGTACGCAGAGCGCTCGCGAGTGGCTGACTGACAACGAGATCAAAGACCAGTACGGCAAGATTAGTAGTGTTAAAGATGCTAATCAGATCGTCACCATCCAAAACCAACTAGCTCAGCTCTCCTCGATGCACAAGGATAAGAGTATCGACTCGCGGATTTTCGATGTGCTGAGTGCTATTAACCCTGCTGCGCCCAATGATGTGAAGATGTCGACCGTCAGCCTCGATCCGTCTGAGACGAAGCTTTCCATTGAGGGGTCAGCCGCCAACAGCTTTGAGGCAACGGATAAGCTCAAGAAAATGATCCTCAACACCAAGCTGAGCTACACCGATGGCGATAACCGTGTCCAGACCGTCAAGCTGGCTGACGATGTGACGGTGAGCGATACCAGCTATGGTGAGGATGCCAGTGGAGCTAAGGTGCTGCGCTTCAAGCTGACCTTTACCTACCCCAAAGAGCTTCTCGCTAATAGCTCCAAGAATCTGCGCATTGAAGCCCCAACTGGTAGTACTAATGTGACCGACTCGCGCTTGCATGTGCCCGATAGCCTCTTTACGCCCAAGGCGACCAACAAGGAGAAGAACTAGATGAGTAAGAAAGACGCCGCCATCCACAAGCGCCAACAGATCGAACAATCCAGCCGAGTGATGTTCCTCTGGGTGGCTGGAGCCTCGGTGATTGTGGGCTTCGCACTGGTGATATCGTGGTTTTTGGTGCAGCAAATTATCTTCAAAGAGCGAGTGCTTGGCGAGAAAAATAACACCGCTGCCGTACTCAAGAACAACAACGACGCGGTGGAGAAGCTGCGCGGCGAGCTGAAGGTGCTGGAGACCAACTCACACCTCAACGCCAGCCGTATCAACAACGATGAGAAGGCTCTTCAGGTGGTGCTTGATGCTCTACCAGCGGAGGATAATGCTCTGGCGTTGGGTGCATCGCTCCAGTCTAAGCTGGTCAATGGTGTGGCAGGAGTGTCGCTCGATTCGCTTAATATCGACCAAACGGACGACAGTGAGTCATCAAATAGCACTGGTGCAGCCGCCAGCAATGGCAACTTGCAGTCCATTCACTTCACCATGGAGGTATCGGCCAGTAACCCCAACGCTCTGCGCGAGCTTTTGCAGCGCTTTGAGCGCTCCATCCGCGTGATTGAGATCGACCGCATGACCATTGAGCGGACTGACAGCAAAGTCGCCATGAAGATCTCGGCTCATGCCTACTACTCACCAGCCAAAACCATCGAGCTAAAGAAAAAGGACATCAAACCATGAAGAAGACCGACATCGCAATGATTATCTTGATCGCTAGTATATCAGTAGTGGTGGCGTTTTTTGTGGCCAGTAGTATCCCATTCTTGCAAATGCCGCAGCGTGGCACCAAGGTAGAGACGGTCGAGAAGCTCTCGGATACGATTGATGAGCCAGACAGCGCAGTATTTAACAAGGAGGCGATCAACCCAGCGGTCGAGACGATCATTGGGCAGTCGCAGCAGAAATAACAGAGGTAGCGTGTGGCACTGATGACAAGTGATATGCAAGAAAAACTCACTACACTCCTTGTTGACGAAGGGCTGATCACGCGCCAACGCCTTGATGATGCTACTAAGCTGGCCCGCGAAAGTGGCCGACCACTATTGACTGTGCTAACTGATGAATCGGCGATCGATAACGAGCTGCTGACCCGGGCGATTGCCCATGTGTCGGGTGTGCCATATGTCAATCTTACCAATACGATTGTCGACCAAGATATCCTCACGCTTTTGCCATCGGATATTGCCGAGCGTTTCATGGCAGTGCCACTAGCCGAGGTGCAGAACCGCTTGGCGGTGGCGATGATTGATGCCAATAACGTCCAGGCGGTCGATTACCTCGCTAACCGCGTCCAGCGCCCACTCAAGGTCTTTATGGCGTCGGAAGCTGGAGTGCGCCATGTGCTCGAGCAGTACCGCACCGACCTCAGTAGTGTTAATGTAGCCGCCCAAGTGTCGCAGGCCGAGGCAGCCGCTGAAGCGCGGGGCGATATCAAGACGATCGTCCAAGACTCACCAATTAGCCGCGCCCTAAGTACTATCCTTGAATACGCCGTAAAGAGCCGTGCGAGCGATATCCACATTGAGCCGCTCGAGAAGTCGCTCAAGATTCGCTGCCGTGTCGATGGTGTGCTGCGCGAAGTTATGCAACTACCTAAGAGTATCGAGCCAGCACTAGTGAGTCGGATCAAGATCCTGTCTGAACTGAAGATCGATGAGCACCGCATCCCGCAGGATGGGCAATTTGCCGTCAAGGTGGCAGATAAGGAAGTTGATCTCCGTATTGCCATTAGCCCCGTGGTGTGGGGTGAGCAGGTAGTGATCCGCTTGCTAGACAAGACTGGCACATCCTTCGAGCTCGAGCAGATGGGCTATGCTGGGCGTGCCCTCCGGCTGATTCGCCAGGGGATCCACCGCCCCAATGGGATGATCCTCACCAGTGGCCCGACCGGTAGCGGTAAGTCGACCAGCCTCTATGCACTGATTAAAGAAATTAAGGATGATACCATTAACATCGTCACACTCGAAGACCCGGTGGAGTACAAGATGGAGGGGGTCAACCAGATTCAGGTCAATAGCGACGTTGGCCTCACCTTTGCCAATGGTCTGCGCAGTATTCTCCGCCAAGACCCCGATGTGGTGATGGTGGGGGAGATCCGCGACAACGAGACGGCCAACCTCGCCGTCCAGGCGGCACTGACGGGCCACCTTGTCTTTAGCACGCTCCACACCAACTCGGCAGCGGGAGTGTTGCCACGCTTGCTCGATATGCATATTGAGCCATTCCTCATCGCCAGCACCGTTAATACCATCATTGGCCAGCGCTTGGTGCGCCGAATTGGGCCGCAGCATGAGAATTATTGGTCGAACCCGCTCGAGACAGAGATGATCCTCAGCACTGTCGGGCATCTCTTGCCCAAGACCAAGGCAGAGGCAGCCAAAATTTCGGCCGACCTTGGCTATACCGACTTGCCGCTGGCTGGCCAAAAGTCTTACCGCCTCGTGCGGGGGCGCGATACCGCCAACACGCCACGGGGCTACAGTGGCCGAGCTGGGCTCTTTGAGGTGATGGAAGTGACAGAGGAGATCCAGCAGCTCATTACCGCCCGAGCGTCGAGTACCGAGATCCAGAAGAAAGCCATCGAGCAAGGGATGATCACGATGCGCCAAGATGGTTACCTCAAGGCGCTGCAAGGGATTACCACCCTGGAGGAAGTCAACCGTGTCACATCAGACATAGCATAAGAAAGGAACCAATAACTACCATGGAAAATAGAGAATTACGCATAGAAGTCCTGCTCGAGGATGTGGTGCGCCGCCGCGCCTCAGACTTGCATATTCAGGTGGGGCTACCCCCCATGCTGCGCATTGATGGTGCGCTGACCCCTGTGGCGGGCTTTGGCCCACTAGACGAAGCACAGGTGGAGCAGCTCGTCTTTGCCATTCTCGACCAAGACCAGCAGCAGGTGCTGATGAAGGATAAAGAGTTCGACTTTAGCTTTGCCTTTGGTAATCTTGGACGCTTCCGGGTTAATGCCTTTCATGAGCGGGGCAACTTGGCGGCCGCGCTGCGCTTAATCCCGAACGAAATCAAGTCTGTGACAGAGCTCGGTATGCCACCCGTCGTTATGACCTTTGCTGACTTCCCGCGCGGCCTAGTGCTGGTGACAGGCCCGACCGGTAGTGGTAAGTCGACCACGCTGGCTGCTTTGATTGATAAGATCAACACTGAGAAGTCACACCACATCATCACCATCGAAGACCCGATTGAGTTCACCCACAAGAGTAAGCGCTCGGTGGTGGTGCAGCGCGAAGTGCACTATGATACCTACTCCTTTAGCGCTGCGCTGCGCTCCAGTCTGCGCCAAGACCCAGATGTTGTGCTGATTGGTGAGATGCGCGATCTCGAGACGATTAGTGCTGCCATCACTATTGCCGAGACAGGCCACTTGGTGTTTGCTACCTTGCACACCAATAGTGCAGCACAGAGTATCGACCGCATGATCGACGTCTTCCCACCGCACCAGCAGCCACAGATTCGAGCTCAGCTGGCTAATATCTTGATGGCAATCTGTAGCCAGCGCCTCGTGCCAGCCATCGGTGGTGGGCGAGTGGTGGCCGCTGAGGTCTTGGTAGCCAATCCAGCGGTGCGTAACGTCATCCGCGAGGGTAAGAGTCACCAGCTTGATGCCATCATCCAGACTGGAGCAGACCAAGGTATGCAGACGATGGATCGCACACTGGTGAGCCTAGTCCAGAGTGGCACTGTGACATATGATAGCGCCCGCGAGTTTGCGGTTGACCTCACCGAATTTGAGCGCTTAATGAGAGGATAATCAATGCGAAAGTTCAACTACGAAGCACGCGACAAAGCGACCGATACCATCATCAAATCTATCGTCCAGGCCGAGTCTGAGATGGCAGCGGCACGCGTTTTGACTGAGCAAGGCTTCGTTCCGCTCGATATCAAAGAAGTCGATGAGAGTGGTGGGCTCTTTGGTGGCCTGACGCGTCGTGTGACAACCAAAGACAAAGTGGTCTTTACTCGTCAGCTCGCAACACTAATCGGTGCGGGGCTACCTCTGTCGCAGAGCCTTCGTACGGTGCTTGAGCAGACAGAGAACAAGAAGTTACAAGAGATTATCCAAGAAATCATTGCCGATGTTGAGGGTGGTCGGCAGCTATCGGACTCCTTTGGCAAACACCCCGAGATCTTCGACAAAATCTATCTCTCGCTCGTGACTGCAGGTGAGGCCTCTGGTACGCTCGACCAAGCGCTCAAGCGGGTTGCCTCCCAGCAGGAAAAGGATGCCGCCATGGTGAGCAAGATTCGCGGTGCTATGACGTATCCAGCCATCGTCCTGGCGGTGATCATGGGGGTGATGCTCTTTATGTTGCTCGTGGTGGTGCCACAGGTTGAGAAGCTATATAGCGATATGCACAAGACGCTGCCATTCCTCACTGCGGCGCTGATCGCCGTGGCGAAGTTTACTGCAAGCTTCTGGTGGGCGGAGCTGATTTTGCTGGTGGGTGCTATCTACTTCACCCGCCAATACGCCAAGACAGGCCCCGGCACGCGTACCTTCGACACACTTAAGCTTAATATGCCCTTCGTCGGCAGTATGTTTCGCAAGCTCTATATGGCGCGTTTTACTCGCACCGGCCAGACGCTGCTTGCCACTGGTGTGCCGATGCTCGACATGCTCGACATCACCGCAACAGGGGTCAATAATACGATTATCGAGGCTTCTATCCGCCGGACTGCCGAGAAGGTCAAGGGTGGGCGAGCACTGTCTGTCTCACTGAGCCGCGAAGATTACATCTTGCCAATGGTGCCGCAGATGATCAAGATTGGCGAGCAATCGGGCAAGATCGACGAAATGATGGGTAAGACTGCCCAAGTCTACGAAGACGAGCTAGACGAAGAGATCCGCAACATCTCCACCGCCATCGAGCCCGTGCTGATGGTCGTCCTCGCCATTGTGGCTGGCGGCATGGTGGCGGCCATTCTCTTCCCGATATATAGCTTGGTAGGGCAGCTGACGTAGTGCTTGTAGCCAGAATATCGAATACTTCGTTTTCTCTGTGCTAGCTCACTCTCCCACACTTCATCCGATGGAGTGTGAAAACCGGTCGTAATGACCGGTTTTCAGCCCTGGCGTCAAGAGGTCGACATCCAGCGAATGTCGACCCTTACAGTGTTCCAGAGGAGGGAGTTGGGAGGAGGGTGAGCGTGAGAGGTAGTGAAGCTGCATTAATTGTTGGATTATGCTTAATCCCTGAATCTTGTGACGATCCCATAAGAGAAAGTCTGATTCTCTATAGCCGGTTATGATAGTATAAGAGTGCACTATAGTCGGGGCCGGATACGTGTCCATGCCTCGGCTTTTTCATTGCCTGGCACAGTTCACTTCAGCCTAACGAGCATGCTATACTATATTCATGCCCTGGTAGCTCAACTGGATAGAGCGGCTCCGTCCTAAGGAGAAGGTTGTAGGTTCGACTCCTATCCGGGGTACCAAGATTTATATAAATTAGTCGTGCAGTATTATGGCATGTTAGAGTGTGCTAGTTTGTTATAACAAAAACTCGCCGAGGTAGCGGCGAGTTTTTTGTTTTGCTTGGGTACCTTGTGGTAGTAAGCGCAGAGTTACGAACCGAAGGAACTTTTATTAATTACCTCTATTACCTTCCAAACCCACCAACAACCTCAGCTGCCCAGCGTACCCAGTCGGACATATCTTCCCAGCGGCTGCAGGCAGCGCCGACGAACATGATGGCGGAGGAAAAGAGGGCGAATGAGACGACCCAAGCCATGAAGTCGGATGGCATAGCGCGCGTGCCACCACTCGTCCAACAGAGGTAGCAGAGCCAACCAAGCGCTCCCGCCGCAAACATGCAGAGCGCTCGCACAATGCCATGGCCAAGGCGGCGCTGCAAGTCGGGTGGCGCTAGTGGCTCGGTGGGGCTCACGGCCGGCGGCGTTGGCACTTTTGGCGGTGGCGGCGCAGCTGGTGGGTGGTGCGGCGGTGGCACTGGTGGCGCTCCGGCACCAGCAGCAGTGCGGCGCTTGTGGATAAATCGCCCAGCCGTCACCATATACAAATGCTCCGCATAGTATGCATGACCTCATTATACGCAGGGGTTGTGGGGTGGTGTCAAGGGGGGTGAATCACTGAAGCTTTTGCTTCTTATGTGTTAGCTCACCCTCCCACACTTCATCCGATGGAGTGTGAAAACTCGTTGTAATAACGAGTTTTCAGCCCAGCGCAAGAGGTCGACGTCTGGGAGACGTCGACCCTTATAGTGTTCCTGAAGAGGGAGTGTGGGGAGGGTGAGCGTAAGGAGTAGCAGCCGGCAGCGAGGTTTGGCACCAAGTGGTGTCAAGTTCGTGCTACAATGGACAGCAAGAAAAGCATAACAATCATCACATAAAAAGGTAGGGAATAATGGCACAGACCAAGGCATTTAATGGGCAGCGCGATGGTGAGGAGTTGCTGTTTGTCTTTCGGCGGCATATTATTGCCATGCGCAAGGGTTTTTATATGCTATTGGTGCCGCTGGCGGTGGGGGCTATTCCACCACTGATCTGGCAAGACACGTTGGAGCTGTTTCTCTTGCCAGTGGTGGGGCTCGGGCTCGGGCTTATTGGCTTTTGCTATCATTTTTTGATGTGGCGCTACACCTATTACATCGTGACCGACCAGCGCATTCGCCAAGTGACGCAAAAAGGTTTTTTTGGTACCGATGTGGTGGAGCTGAGCTTGGCAAAAATCCAAAATATCAGCTATAATATACCAGGATTCTCGGGTGAGGTGTTTCATTTTGGTACGATTGTGATCCAAACATTTGTGGGCGATCTCATCATCCGCAATGTCGATCATCCCGAGCAGATCTACAATCAGCTGCAAGATGCCGTCAGCGAGGCGGAGCGCGCAGCACAAGCAGCAGGAGTATCACCATGAAATTACCAAGCAAAAAACCCAAACGCAGCCGCTACGGCACCCAAGCTACATCGGTCGCCCCAGCCACTGGCTTGAAGGATCGCCTCACAGCGCTCAAGCCACAGCGAAGGGGCAAGAAAGCGGGCAAATCTGCCAAAACAGAGGCGGGCACAGCCAACCCCAACACTCCCAAGAAGTTCGAGCGCATCACCAACGAGACGGTGGCGGCACACCGCGAGGAGATATTGGCCGGTGGGCGCAAGTTCAAACATCCCGTCCAGGTGTCGCGCCGGCGGGTGATTATCAATACGATCATTGTGGCGCTGGTAGCGGCCTTGCTGTTGGCGGCAGTGGCGTGGCAGCAGCTCTACATTGCCCAGAGCTCCAACAACCTCCTCTACCGCATGACGCAGATCTTTCCTGTGCCAGTGGCTAGTATTGATGGTGAGCTGGTGCGCTATAGCGACTACCTGGTGCAGTATCGGGGGTCGAAGTTCTACCTTGGTAAGTATGACGAGATCCGCATCGACAGTGATGATGGCCGCGAGCAGCTCAAGCACATCAAGCGTGAGTCGCTCAACCGGGCGCTGGTCGACACCTACGCCGCCAAGCTGGCACGCCAGTATAACATCACCGTGAGCGATCAAGACATTGATACCGTTATCGAGCAGCAGCGCAACACCGCTAATGGCAAGATTAGCCAAGAAACGTATGATGCATCGTCGCGCATGATGTATAACTGGTCGCCATCGGATTATCGCCAAGCGGTACGGCGCAGCATTGTGCGGGCTCGAGTCGCCTTTGCGGTTGATAAAACGGCCGATGAGCTGCAGCGCAAAGCTGCGGGGCTAGTGGCGAGCAGCAATGGTGAGTTTGCCAAAATAGCAACCCAGCTTGGTGGCAGTGGCCGCAGTAAACCCCAGGTGGGGGATTCTGGCCTAATCAATCTTGCTAGTAGCTACAACGGCCTTGCGGTGAGCGAGATCGCCAAGCTCGAGCCTGGCAAACCCTCTGGCGCTATCAAGAGCACAACAGACAGTGGCTACTACTTCGTCAAAGTCAACGAAAAAAACGACAGCAAAATCCGCTTCACCTACCTCTACATCCCCCTCACCGAGCTCACCAAGCAAGTCGCCCAACTCAAAAGCGACGGCAAAGTGCAAGAATACATCGACGTGCCGCAGAAGTAGGGGATTATTGTATCCGATGGAGTGTGAAAACCGGTCATAAATGACCGGTTTTTAGCCTTGGCATTGGGAGGTCGATACTTTGCTAGAAGTGTCGACTCTTTGGTATTCCAGAAGAAGTGTAGAGGAGGGAAGTGTGAGATAAGGCAAATACCAGTCATACAGCACCGTTTTACCCCTCTCCCCACAGGCCCATCATCTCGTGCGAACAAAACCTAGACAACGCTGCCATTCTACGCTATGATAGCAGTAACGTAAGCATATTCGTACATTGGTACAAAGGAGAAGTATGAAACAACACCAAGCGAAACAAGAAGGGTTTACCATCATCGAGGTGATGCTGGTGCTGGCGATTGCCGCCTTGATATTCTTGATGGTCTTTGTGGCACTGCCTGCCCTGCAGCGGGGTCAGCGCGACACAGCACGCAAGAATGATGTGCAAAACATCGCTGCTGCCGTGACGCAATATACATCAAACAACCGCGGGAAGTTCCCCGACAGCAAGGGTCTCAAAGGTTATCTGGGCGATCTCTCGAACCTCGACAAAGAGAGTATTACTGTCCAAGACAATGCGGGCAATGGTACCGTAACACCTACCACCGAGAGTGCGATCGTCGTCAAGGGTGTGCGCTGCGACGCCACCAACGCTGATGGTGCTACCCTCAAGAAGGGCACATCGAAGCAATTCGTCGTCGTCACCAAGCTTGAAGCGGGCGGCAACGGCGTGGCATACTGTCTCGAGTCATAGTAGGCAAGCAGAAGATGTACAAGAAGATGGCTGACACCAAAGGGGTGCCAGCCTCTTTTTATGTATGGAGTACACGAACTACTGGGTTGTACGTGTGATGAAAATGTTCCGGCCAGATAATACATAGCATATATCTGCTTGCTGGTCTCCAGATATTTTTCTTATACAAGCACAACCCAGCAGTTCACTATATAGTTAGAAAGGTTTGGCTTGTATTTGCACTGGCCTTCGATGGCGCGTGATGATGTAGCACGTTCTTGCATATCTTTGCTATACTAGTGAGGTATGACGATCTTGATAGCAGGCGCATTGCTCCTCCTCGGTGTAGTGCTGGGTAGTTTTGCGGGTGCGCAAGTGTGGCGGGTGCGTGCGCGGCAACTGCGGACTGATAAGCAAACCGGCCACCCCTACGACAAACACGAATGGCGTCAACTGCGTGTCCTCTTGCAAGGTACAGTGCGAGACGATCGCTCGCGCTGCCTGCAGTGTGGGCATGTGCTGGCGTGGTATGATCTACTCCCAGTAGTAAGCTGGTTGTCGACTGGTGGGCGCTGCCGCTATTGCCAGCAGTTCATTGGTTGGTTCGAGCTGGTGATGGAGCTGGTGCTGGGGGTGGGGTTAGCACTGTCGTACTTGGTGTGGCCATGGGCGCTGCCAGCTAGTAGTCTGCTCTTTGCTGTGTGGATGGTGGTGGCCTTAGTGTTGATGATCCTCGCGGCGTATGATGCTAAGTGGCAGCTCCTGCCTGACCCGCTTAACTATGGCTTGATGGCGCTGGGCGCACTCTTCGTGCTGGTGCGGGTGATGACGCTGCACGATGTTGATCTTGTATCGCTCACGGGGGCGGTGGCGCTGCTGGCGGGGTTGTATGGTGGGCTGTATGCCATCTCGCGCGGAGCATGGATTGGCTTTGGCGATGTGAAGCTCTGCGTGGGCTTGGCGCTGCTGCTGGGCGATTGGCGCCTGGCCTTTATGACGCTGTTTTTCTCTAACATGCTGGGGTGTATCATCGTCCTGCCGGGCCTGGTGCGCGGTCAGCTTAATACACGCTCGCAGGTGCCATTTGGGCCGCTGCTTATCATTGGCTGCGTTATTTCACTCTTGTTTGGTGGGCATATCTTGCGCGCGCTGGTGGCATTGCCGCTGGGCTTTTGAGGCCCAAGCTGGGTAGATTTGCTCCTTCTTATAAACCTGATGTAATACTTGACAATCCAGAGAGAGAGAGAGAGTACTATAGGCATCATAAACACCTAACTCCAAGGAGATATGATGCCACGATATGACCAGCCACCTAGTGGTGAGACAAAACAAGAACCGTATAAGCCAAAGTTGCGAGACTTCCCAACGCCAAAGACCCAAGAGTTTAGGGAGAGAATACATGATGAGTATACTCGGCGAATGGAAGAGGCTGAACAAAAGATTAAAGCAGACCTTGCCAGAGAAGACAATGAACGCCGATGTGAGGATATCGTCGATGAAATATGGCGGATCGGCAGAGTGTTGGCAGAAAAAGGCTTTGGTAGCCGGCCTGAGGACAAGCATGTTGCCATCACTGGCCATGTTGGTGGTGTGAACACATATTCGCGCGGGATCGATGTTCAGTATGTGACAGCCGTTGCAGCGCGGGTTATCCTCAAGGGTACATATGATGATAGTGGTTGGCAACAAGCTCCAGAGGACTTGATATATAAAGGGAGCGACTTAGATATCACTAACCCAGATGATGAAACTCAGTATAATAAGGGTGGTTACGTCATTAGCATTGTAACTGGCCGACCAGTCGAAGTATATTCCGACCGGCCACTAACAGAGGAACGGAAGAATAGCTTCCATGGTCCTCACCAGACAGGGACAGTGCTAGTGAGCTTTGCTGGCCGGTATAATGACAATGCAAAGGTGCTTCGTGTTGGCGAGCTAGGTAAGCCAACTAACCCAGAGGCATACGAGCGCGTCCTTGCTGCTATGCAAGATGCTGAGGCGGAGTTACTGGCTGGTGAAGAGACGCAGTAGGCAGTAAAGTCCTTTGAAGTGAGCCAAGCAAAGACCAGCCCATGAGTGGCTGGTTTTTTCGCGCTGTGCCTGAGCTTTGCAGGGGTATTATCTCTCCCCAGAATCGCCCCATCGCCCTGTGCTGCTAATGCTGCTTGTGCTATACTAGAGAGGTTATGAGTATGCCAGTGAAGCCAGGGTTCACCATTATTGAGATGATGCTGTTTTTGGCGGTGAGTGGGGCAATGGCAGCTGGGATTATGGTGGGTGTGGGCGCGACGGTCAATGCCCAGCGCTACCGCGATGCCACCCATTCGCTGGTGAGTTTCTTCCAGGGGGAGTACGATCGGGTGGTGAATGTCCAGAATGATCACGACCGCAACCTTGGCTGCAGCACTAGCGGCATTAGTCAGAGTATTACTCCGCAGGTGCCTGGCACGAGCGAGTGCACCATTATTGGGCGGTTCATTACCACTAGCCGCGATGGCCGGAGCCTCATCGCACGGACGATCTATGCCACGCGCGATGGCTCAGCTGCAGCAACGGATTATGAGGCGCTGACTCGCTCTGGGCTTGTCCAGTCGGACACCGCCAGCCAGACGACTACCTATGAGCTAGCCTGGGAGACGGCGCTGCGGCAGGGTGCACGTCACTCGTATTTGATCGTGCGCTCGCCCTCCAGTGGTGCCATCAAGACCTATATTGGCAACACAGACAACCCGATGACTGTTCTCTCGCCTGATAATGACGCCCAAAAAGGCGATACCAACCTCTGTATTGATCCCGATGGCTTGGTCTTTACTGGCATTAGTGGGGCGGTGATTGCTCGGGGTGGCAGCTCAGCCAGCAGTGTGAAGCTGATTGGTGGAGGAATAGGCCAATGCTAGGGCGTCGCCACGAGCGGGGTGATACGATCATCGAGGTGATGTTTGCCTTCGTGCTCTTTAGTATGGTGATTGTGGGGGCATTTATGATTATGAACCAAGGTATGGCGCTGGCGCAGCGCTCTCTGGAGGTAACACAGGTGCGGCAGCAGATTGACTCGCAGGTGCTGCTGATTCGGACTGCTCAGCAGGCAGTCAACCAGCAGCTGTGGGAGACCATCAAAGGCAAGGTGGGCACGACCACGCCCATTACGCTGAGCGAGCTCGCTGAGAGCAACTGTCGCCTTTCGCCAGATACATTGCGGGGGCGCGGCGCATTCTTTGTTGCGCCGCGGGCCGATGCTGCCACGGGCAAGCAGGTCATCCGCCTCTTCGAGCCGACCAATGCGAGCTACCAGCCCGAACCGACGACCTACAGCAAGGTAGACTTTGGCAATGATCCGCGGGCGCAGGGGCTCTTCGTCCAGATCGTCAAGGCGGAGGGTGCTAACGCCAACCTCGCTTACGATGTGTATGTCTCTGCCTGCTGGCCGACTGTAGCGAGTGATAAGCCAATGACGATTGGCACCGTAACGAGGTTGTATGATGTGGCACGCTAACAGGGGTAAAACACAGGGAGAGAAGCCGCGGCAGCACCTGGCACAGCACACTGCACGGCGCGGAGAGTCAGGCTTCACCCTCATCGAGCTGCTGCTGGCGATGAGCTTCCTCTCGGTGCTACTCATTGCCATTACGACCTCCACGCTGCAGATCATTGGCCTGTATACGAAGGGGGTGACGCTCAAGTCGATCAACCTCGCGGGGCGCGATGTGGCCGATTCCTTCCGACGCGATGCCTTGGCCTCGGCAGATGGGATCCGCTATGTGTCGCCAGACAAAGGTGGTGGGCTGGGGCGCCTGTGCTTTGGTACGATGTCGTATGTATGGAGCCCGGCTGCCAAGCTGCAGCAAGGCAGTGCCATCCGCTACCAAAACGACACACGCCAGGGTGATGTGCGCGGTGATATGATTGTCCTCGCCCGCGTGGCTGATGCTGGTGCACAGTATTGCAACCCAACGGCTCGTGGCACGTACTCGACCGATGTTTTCCTCAGCAAAGCAACGGAGCTGCTGGGCTCGCGCGAGGGGGATTTGGCGCTGCGCGATCTGCAGATCAATCCCGTTATTGAATCGACCGAAGGTACACATACCATCTACCGCCTCCGCTTCGTCATTGGGACGAACCAGCAAGATACGATCAACACCGCCAACCAGACCTGCAAGCCGCCCACGAACGACAGTGCTAATTATAACTTCTGCGCCATTAATATTTTTGAGACATTGATACAGGGGTAGGATGATGAGGTGGATACAACAGCAGAGCAACAAGCAGCAGCAGGCCGGCATGGTGTCGCTCTTTGTGGTGATGTTCTCGACCGTGCTGATTGCAGTGGTGACAGTGAGCTTCATCCGCCTGATGGTGCAGGAGCAGCAGCGCGCCAGCAACAACGACCTCTCGCAGAGTGCCTACGACTCGGCGGTTGCTGGAGTGGAGGATGGCAAGCGTGTCATTCGTGCGGCGCTCAAGGGTAATGAGCGGGCTCGCCGCGCCATTGAGCAGCAGCGTTGCAACACCGTGGCGGCAGCCGGTGTGGTGTCGTCCGTCAGTGGTGAGACGACCATCAAGACGAGTAGTGGCAGCAGCACGCTCAACCAAGCCTACACCTGTGTCAAGATCGAGGCCAAGACTGAAGACGTCAAACTTGACCTTGCAGAAGGGGAATCGACTGTCATTCCGCTGGTTGGCGCAGATGCCTTTGATAGTGTGCAGATCGAGTGGATGCGCAAGAAAAATAGCGACAACGAAGTTGCCTCCATCGAGACGCCAACCTCTGGCGACCTCCGCTCATTGCCGCGCAAAGACCAGTGGAGTCCCAACGCCCCAGCTCTCATCCGGGCCCAGGCTGTCTTGCCCACCAAGACAAGCGTCAGCCTAAGCGAGCTCGACAGCGCCCAAGTCTCGACGAACTTCTTGCGCCCCAGCATCATCACCGACAATGCGAACCCACTCACCATCCAACGCCCTGGCCTGCGCGCCAATAGCGACAGTGGTGCTCAGACGACCGTCAATGCCGTGCCGTGCTCCAACGCGCGCTACACCGGTGGTGGCTACGCTTGCCAAGCTGTCCTCCAGATGGCCGGCGGTGAGTCTGTGCCAGCGGGCTCGCGTGTGGCGTTCTTGCGCGTGACTAGCCTGTACAAAGCCTCGGCTGTCAAGATCTCGCTCAAACGAGCAACTAGCGTAACGAAGTTCGACACCGTTCAGCCCGAAATCGACTCCACCGGCCGGGCAGACACCATCTTCCGCCGCATCAAAAGCCGTGTCAATGTCGGCTTCAATACCAATGGCAGCTTCACCTTCCCGGAGCAAGGCGTCGACATCACTGGCAGCCTCTGCAAAAACTTCTACGTCACCAACGACGAAGCAGGGCCACTGGGCACGTCGTGTAATCCGTAGAAGGTTATCTTACGCTCACCCTCCCCACACTCCCTCCGACGGAACACTATAAGGGTCGATGTCTCCCAGACATCGACCTCTTGCGCTGGGCTAAAAACTCGTTATTACAACGAGTTTTCACACTCCATCGGATGAAGTAGTGGGGAGAGTGGGCTAGCGCAGGGTTCTCTCAACACACCTTATTTCATACAAGATGCTACGACGAAGAGGGAAGAGACGATAAAATATAGAGTCTCACAATAATACTACTCTACCCCTGTTCTCTCCCACTATGGAACTGCTCGAAGATGTCGCGCAGGTGTTGGTCGGTGACGTGGGTGTAGACCTGTGTGGTGCTGATGTTGCTGTGCCCCAGCATGCTCTGGACACTGCGCAGGTCGGCTCCGTTCATCAGTAGGTCGGTAGCGAAGCTATGGCGCATGGTGTGAGGACTGACGTGCTTGGTGATGCCAGCGAGGCGAGCATATTTGCCAATCATCGATTGCACACTGCGCGTCGTGAGGCGGCGGAAGTCGCCACTGGTGTTTGTGGCACCGTGGTTGCGACTATAGCTGATGAAGAGCGGGTCGAGCGAATCATGCCGGGCACTGAGGTAGGTCTCGATCTGCTCGGCGGCACGGCTACTGACGAAGACCGGCCGGTCTTTTTGGCCCTTGCCACGCACCATAAACTCGCGGCGCTTGAGGTTAATGTGGTCGCGATTGAGATTGACAAGCTCCGAGACGCGCAGACCACTGGAGAAGAGCAGCTCGATGATGGCTTTGTCGCGCAAGTTGGCTTCTTTGCCATCGCTTGGTACGGCATCAATCATCCGCTCTACTTCGTCATAATGCAGAAAGGTGACTTGCCGCTTGTGCGTCTTGGGGAGCTCGATCTTGCTCGGTGAGAGGCTGGCGATGTCGCGCTTGGAGAGGTAGTTGAGGAAGCCACGCAGCGCGATGAGGTGGTAGCTCTGGGTGAGCATGCCCAGCTCCTCGCCATAGACGCTTTGGTAGCGATTGAGCCAGAGGCGGTAGCGCCGCACCAACTCGGGCGTGATCTGATCGACCGTCAGCTCAGCACCAGCAAACTCAACGAAGCGCTCGAGGTAGTGCTTGTAGTTCTCTGCTGTCTTGGACGATCGGCCACGCTCCACCTCCATATATTCGATGAAGTCGATGATCAAATCTTGCATATAATAGTGCTGTGCCATTTGCCATAGTATACCACAATATATAGATAGAGAGGTAGAGTATCAGGTGTCGGCAGAGTTATCACATTTGACTATATGATTGTTTTGTCAGCTAGCATCGTAGCCTACTGGATAAGAAAATATCTGGAGTCTGGAGGCCAGCAATAATGTATGCGGGTATGCTCTATCGTCTAATCTGGCCGGAACATTTTCGATCCAGTAGGCTACGGTGCGGTACACCACAGTTCTAGCACTTTCCATTTTCGCGATTACTCACAATACGCTATAATACAAGCAAACCTAACGATAAGGAGCTTTATGAGCGAAACAACAGCGGTGCCCAACAACAATAATGTGCAAAAGACCTTGGTCGTCTTCAAGCCAGACGCTGTGCAGCGGGGAATTGTCGGCGAGATTTTGACCCGTTTTGAGCGGGTGGGCCTCAAGATCGTGGCCGTTAAGATGATCGCTCCAACGCGCGATCATTACTATCGCCACTACGAGGAGATCGGCAAAATGGTGTCGCGCCGTGGCAAGCACGCCTTTGGGGTGACGCTGGACTTTATGATGCAAGGGCCAGTTATTGCCATGGTGTTTGAGGGAGTAGAGGCTGTCAAGCTGGTGCGCAAGCTGGTGGGCCCAACCGAGCCAATGGCTGCCGAGATGGGGACGATCCGCGGCGACTACTCGCACATGAGTTTTGGCTATGCCAATGACGAAGACAAGGGTGTGCCCAACCTCATCCACGCTTCGGGCAACCCCGAGGAAGCCGAGCAAGAGATCAACCACTGGTTCTCAGATGACGAAATCTATGAGTACCATGCGTTGCACGAGAAGTTTACGCGCTAAGCGTTGATTTCTTGCGTATCTATGCTTTGATAAAGCCACTAACTCCTAGCGAGTGCTCCCATCATAGGGGAACGAGCGCCGCTAGGAGTTTTTAGTAAGAAAGGTAGGATAGTGTGCAAACGGCAATGGCAGTGCTTGTGGAGAGTTGGTTGTATCGACAATGAACCCACCGAGAGGGAATTGACCGTATGCGTGATCCACCTGGATCATATCAGAGATAGCCTTAGCTTACATAGTGATGGACTACAAACGAAAGACGACCATTTTCGCATTATATAAATAAAAAATCCTCTTGACCTGTTGCAAGAGGGTGTATCGTATCCAATACTGGCGCGCTCGACCGGATTCGAACCGGCGATCTTCTCCGTGACAGGGAGACGTGATAGGCCATCTTCACTACGAGCGCATAGGCTAGATCAATAGTAGCAGCAATTACCAAAAATCGCAAGAGGTTTGTAGAGGAATCGTCGAACCGTAGTCTCACCCTCCCCACTCCCTCCTCAGGAACACTATAAGGGTCGATACTTCCCAAGTATCGACCTCTTGATGCCAGGGCTGAAAACTCGTTATTACAACGAGTTTTCACACTCCATCGGATGAAGTGGTGGGGAGGGAGAGCTAACGTTAGGAGAGCACTACCATCGTACCCTCAGCCACAACGCTCTCGCAGTAGCTCATCATCCTGCAGCGACGAGGTCGCTCATCTACAGGCTATCCCGCCGCGCTGCCTTCCATTTTCGTCTCGCCTCTAGTATAATATAGCGGTGATGCCGCTGTAGCTCAGTTGGTAGAGCGGCGCTTTCGTAAAGCGTAGGTCACCGGTTCGAGTCCGGTCAGCGGCTCCATTTGTTTATGACCAAAGAGAAGAAGGATTTTCTGCGTACCCCTCTCCGCACGATCGCAGCCGATCGGCCATTCTTTGCGGCGCTGATTGGTGTATTTGTCGCGGGCATTATCTATATGCTGGTGATGGGCTTTACGCTGCAGGTGCGTGATGTGCAGGTTTATGTGCGCTACACCGCCTTTGGTGAGGCGCATTTTTATAAGAGCTATTGGTATTATTTGCTCAGTTTCGTGTTGTTTGGTGCGCTGGTAATGGTGGTGCACATTGGCCTGATGGTTAAGCTGTACAGCCTGCAGCGCCGCCAGACAGCGCTTTTTGTGGGGGCAGCAGCAGTATTGGTGCTGCTGGTTGCTGCCTCGTATGGATTAGCAGTAATGCACCTGGCGTATCGATAAATGAACCACAACGATCTCGAGCTGCCCATGGGCAAGCGCACTCTCCTCTACCGATTATTTGAAATTCTCCCAGCATTCCTCAGCTATGGGATGCTGATTTTGTTTATCATTTTGTCTTTGGTCAATCCGCTGTGGGCGTCTATCTACCTTCTCGTCTTGGTGATGAGTGTGATTGTCCGCTCGGTTGGTATTGCCTACCGCACTCTAACGGGCCACCACCAGCTAGAGAAGGCACAGAAGGTGGACTGGCGGCAACGTCTGGAGCAGCTCGAAGACCCAGTAGCAAGCTATGCTGCCATCCAGCAGCAGCCACTACCGAAGCGGCATCAGCGGGAGTTCCATGCCCAAGAGCATTGTGAGAATCTCCGCCTTATGGCGGCCGACCCAGCGAGCTTCCCGCGACCATCGCAACTCTACCAAGCAGTGATTGTAGCGGCGTACAATGAGTCGTATGATGTCTTGCAGCCTACCATCGAGTCAGTCAAGAATACGACATACAACAATAAGCAGATCATCCTTGTCCTTGCCTACGAGGAGCGTGGTGGGGTGGATATTGCCCGCACAGCCGCTCGCCTCAAGCAGGAGTATGGCGATGTATTCTTCACCTTCCAGACTATCATGCACCCTAAGGACATGCCTGATGAGGTGATTGGTAAGGGTGGTAACATCACTTATGCTGGTAAGCAGCTCCAGCGCTATTGTGACGAGCAGGGGATTGCCTACAGTGATGTGATGATCACCACGCTCGACAGCGACAACCGCCCGTATCCATCATACTTCGACTATGTGGCGTATGAGTATATCGTTCACCCCGAGCGCAAGCGTTTGTCGTACCAGCCGATTGCACTATACTTCGGTAACATCTGGGATGCCCCAGCGCCGATGCGGGTGATTGCGACGGGTAACTCCTTCTGGACGATCATCAGCAGCATGCGCCCCCACACGTTGCGCAACTTTGCCTCGCACTCACAGCCAATGGACGCTCTGGTGGAGATGAACTTCTGGAGTACACGCAGCATCGTGGAAGATGGCCACCAGTACTGGCGCAGCTACTTCTACTTTGCGGGAGACTACAATGTTTTGCCCATCCATGTGCCTATCTACCAAGATGCCGTGATGGACAACACCTTCTGGGGGACAGTGGTGGCGCAGTTTAAGCAGCTCCGGCGTTGGAGCTATGGTGCATCGGATGTCCCGTATGTAGCAGTGCGTACCTTTACGCGGCGGCGCAATGTGCCGTTTGCTGAAGTGTTTGCCCGCTTCATGCGCTTACTTGATGGGCACGTTACGCTGGCAGTGATGGCCTTTTTGGTGACCTTTGGTGGGTGGGTGCCACTGTTGATTAACCAAGAATCATCACGCAGCTATGCAGTACACATGCTGCCCGAGGTGATTAGTAATTTGCAGCGCTTCGCGATGATCGGTATCTTTATCACCGTCTTCTTGATGCTCAAAATGTTGCCACCCCGCCCCGAGCGCTACAAGCGCCGGCGCAGCTTTGCCATGGTGGCGCAGTGGATTCTTATGCCCGTCACGTCCATTTGCTTTAGTGCGATTGGTGCCTTTAATGCGCAGACACACCTGGCATTTGGCCGCTATCTTGACAAATTTGACGTAACAATTAAGGCTACAGCCGGCTCGCGCGACCGCGCCAAAGCTGCCAAACAAGCCCAAAAAGCTGCTAAGAAGCAGCGCAAGAAAGAGTAAATAAAGTACACCCAACTCTCAATAGGCTAACGTGTACCTGTAGATGCAGCAATTTAGCACATAGTAAACACAGTCACGCCACAGACGTTGATCAAAAGTCTATGTCGATATGACATCATCAACGACTATTTCTTGTCCTCGAAATGGTCTATCTAATTCTTCGTCGCTCAAGTAACTATTGTCGGCATCGTCAAAAATATAACTTCCAATACAGCTAGAACTACTGTAGTCGCCATATGGGTTATCAATAGAAGGCCAAATGTTTGCATTAAGAAGAACATCCTGTGCAAAGTCATAAATCGCCGTTAGGTCAAGCCACTCCAGTACAAGAGGTTTTACCCCAGGATACTGATTCAGTACCGGATCCAACGATATCTTGCGGGCGCTATCCTCGAGAAAGGATGGTGAGCATACCACCATACATCTGGCACACCCCTCAAGAAATGATGTACTAGACAGCATGTATAAAGTATCCCGGATCTCCTTTGATTCGGGGAAAATGTTTAGAGACACTTTAATGTACCAAGGCGTACCTCTGCTGCCAAATGTCTCTGAATGATCAAAATCAGCAGGCTTGTTCTTAGGATATACAGGAACAAATAAATCATTCGTGTTAAAGTAATCGTCACCAAACTTCCAATCCGAACCAGTATATTGTTCTATGACAGTGCAGCCATTGACTCGAAAAGGAAACCTAACTTTGGAATTCTGTCCATGCATAACAGTAGAATAGTACTATGATGGTATTAAAATTACAACCCGTCAGTTGAGGGTAGGATATTTTTCTGTCATATTTTCCAGAAAACTTTGGAAAGTGGATTTCGTGCCTGCTACGGTTCAATATTTCGAAAGTGTGATGGAAATCAAAACGGGAGAGTGTAGAGCGCAAAGGGTTCTGATGAAATTTTACAGAGGCCAGCTTATCAAAATACATGTTATGCTACAAAAATATCAAAATACAAATGCAAACTGCGCGCGCATTATATCACCAAACGCATACGACGGGCAGCAAAATGACCATAGGCAATGTGGATAACTAATGAAGTGGTGTGGATGAATATTAGGTGAAAAACCACAGCTATGCCTGCTAGGTGGTGCTGTGAAAAGGGTTGGGCGCTCAAAAAAGTGGTGGCATGCCAGGTTTCTTTATACTGCTTAGGACACAATAGTCTGGAGCGGGCGAACTTGTGATAGCTTAGCGACAGGATGTATGAGTGATGTGAATATATACACCAAATTTTCATTTGCAGGCGCTGTTTTTACTGTTTCATTCGTAGAGATAATGGAGAGGAGTGTGCAGATAGTGTGTAATATTGATAAGCATATGCTTTATATTGCATAGTTGATGCGTGAATTTGATGATGGTGTGAGCGATTTCTTGGGCGAGGCAGGTGGTCTGGGTGAGTGTGGCGCAGCGTGTGAATCTGCGTATGTTTTGTTCATAATAAACCAGCAAATAGGTTGCAGCACAGCTCGTCATTTTGCTTGTAATATACAAGTGATATGATGGGCTGCGGGACTGCAGTCATGCTCGATCGCGATGACATCAAGGCACTTATGTGCGAATGATAGGCGGCTACGAGAGGACGCTATTGCATGAATATTTTTTGTGATAATTCATAAAATGTGAATTTACGGGAGTGCGGCAGGTAGGCTCGTGAGGAAAAGTAGCGATGCCAAGCAGGGTATATCACTTGCAATTTGCAACTAAAATATAATACATGTTTTTACTATGCATCAATTTTTGTGAGAGGCTCTACCCCTGTATACCCATGGTGTTGTGGTAGTAATCGACGAAGGTGCCGGTTTTTGCGGCAAGCATGATTTCTTGTTTGAGCAAATCTTTTTCGTGGGCAATGGTAGTGCGATAGTCGTCACTCACAGCTGCGTGCGGGTCGGCGCAAGCACCCCAAAAGAGTAATTCGACGAGCAGCGGCAAAAGCTGCCAGCTGCTGTCTGTTGGGCTATAAATGTATTGATTACCCTGGAGTGGATCGCGCTGCTTATCAAGCAGGCCAGCCGATTCTAACCGCGCCAAGCGATCGGCCAAAATGTTGCTGGCAATGTGCTCATCGCGTGCGAATTCGCGGAAGTAGCAGCGCCCAAAGAGCAGCACGTCGCGCATGATAAGGAGTGTCCATTTGTCGCCAAAAAGGTCAAGACTGTAGCTAATGGGGCAGGCTGAGCGTTTGTGAGCTGTTCGTGTCATGCCTTTAGCGTAGCATCAAGGCTTGCGTTTTGCAAGTTTGTGGTGTGAGCTGGTAGCGAAGTAATGTTACCAGGCTTTGCTATAACAAAAAGCACTTACTATAGTAGTAAGTGCTTTCGTGCCAGCGCACCTTACAGACCGACATGGTGCACTGGCAAATAGACCGAAATGGTGGGCAATAGAGGATTCGAACCTCTCACCTCTTCAACGTCAATGAAGCGCTCTAGCCAAATGAGCTAATCGCCCGACACGTGTATTGTAGCAGAAGATGCAGGGGAGGGCAAGGGTACCCGACGCAAACACTAAGACTCCTGCTTATCACACCCCCTCCTTGCCACTCCCTCCGACGGAACACTATAAGGGTCGACACCTCCCAGGTATCGACCTCTTGCGCTGGGCTGCTAATCGGTTATTACAACCGATTAGCACACTCCATCGGATGAAGCGGTCAGGAGGGGCTGACGTCGAGGATAATTGGGTATTTGCACCCACCCCCACTCTCGTTATACAATAGACGGTAAGTGCTGACGGGGCCTCACCAGCCTCCCGAGCTTCGTGGGCTGTCGTGATGTGCGAGAACGTTGCGTCATGAGTGCTTGGCGGTGAGCGCCAAGAAGTCCGGTGGAACCGCCGTTTGCGTGCAAGCGGCCCGAGACATGCGAGATTGGTCGGATGGAGTATATCCGTGCCAGGACGCATGTTTTTATTTTTATCAAAAATAATTTATATACAAGGAGGAGCGAGTCGGCTTCTGGCTGCCAGCGCGCAGCGGAGAAGTTGATGAGCAAACAAAGCAATGAACAACGAGCAGCAAGCAATGCGCCACAGCTTGGCGCACATCATGGCGCAAGCCGTCCAACATTTGTGGCCACAGGCGAAGTTTGGCGTGGGGCCAGCCATCGAGCAGGGGTTTTATTATGATATTGACCTTGGTGATGTGACGATATCTGAGGCGGACTTTGGCAAAATCGAGAAGGAGATGCGGCACATTATTGCGCGCGATCTGCCCTTTACACGCCGCGATGTGCCAGTAGATGAGGCGATTGCTTGGGCGAAGGAGGCAGATCAGCCATACAAGATCGAGCTGCTCAATGACCTGAAGCGCTCGGGGACGACCATTGCCAAAGAATTGGCTGGAGAGGCCATTGGTAGCGCCGCAGAAGGCGAGAGCAAGGTAAAGACGGTATCACTCTACTCTCAGGGCGATTACACCGATCTGTGCCGTGGTGGGCACGTAGAGAGTACGGGCAAGGTGGGGGCCTTCAAGCTGTTGCGCGTGGCTGGTGCGTACTGGCGAGGCGATGAGACCCGGCCGCAGATGCAGCGGCTCTATGGCGTGGCCTTTGCAACGCAAGCGGAGCTTGATAGCTACCTACAGATGCGCGAAGAAGCCAAAAAGCGTGACCACCGCAAGCTTGGCAAGGAGCTCGACCTCTACACAATGTCGCCACTGGTGGGGGTGGGCTTGCCACTCTTTACCCCGCGTGGCACGATCTTGCGCGATAAAGCAGCCCAGCTCTCCAACCAGCTGCGTGAGAAATACGGCTTTGCCAAAGTCTGGACGCCGCACATTACCAAGAAAGATCTGTACGAGACGAGCGGGCACTGGGCGAAGTTTGGTGATGAACTCTTCCTTGTGACGAGCCAAGAGACGAGTGACAAGATGGCTCTCAAGCCAATGAACTGCCCGCATCACACGCAGATTTTTGCTAGTCAGCCACGTAGCTACCGCGATATGCCTGTGCGCTACCTAGAGACGACGACCGACTACCGCGACGAAAAAACTGGCGAGCTGGGCGGCCTGAGCCGGGTGCGCTCACTGACGCAGGATGATAGCCATGTGTTTTGCCGGCCAGATCAGATCGAGCAGGAGATGAGTAATTTGCTGGCCTGCGCCGAGGAGCTGTACCACATTGTTGGGATGAAGCTGCGTGTCCGCCTGAGTTATCGCGATGAGGGTGAGGGCTACCTTGGGGCACCAGAATTGTGGCAATCGGCCCAGGCTCAGCTCAAGGCAGCTGTGATAGCCAAGCAACTGGATTATTTCGAGCAGGAGGGCGAAGCGGCCTTTTATGGGCCGAAGATCGACTTCATGGCGACGGATGCGATTGGCCGCGAGCACCAGGTGGCGACGGTGCAGCTCGACTTCGTCCAGCCCGAGCGCTTTGGCCTCGAATATACCGATGAAGCGGGTGACATGGCTCGGCCAGTGATGATTCACAGCGCGCTGCTGGGCTCGATTGAGCGTTTCCTGAGCGTCTTTATTGAGCACACAGCGGGGTGGTTCCCCTTCTGGATTGCGCCCGAGCAAGTCCGTATTCTCACAATTAACAACACCGTAGAAGACTATGTTGATGAAATCACATCGGTGCTCAAAACAGTGGTACTGATGCGTCCTATAAAATACAACGAGGTAAGATATACAACAGATATGCGCAATGAATCGCTCAGCAAAAAGATCCGCGAAGCTACTGTTGTAAAAATTCCGGTGCAGATTATCGTTGGCCCGCGCGACAAAGCCAACCGCCAGGTAAGTGTGCGTACCCAGCAGGGCGAGACAACGATGCCGTTGGATGAGCTAGCAGCCTATCTAGAGGAGCTGAGCTAATGCGCCGCTTGCGCATTGCTGTGGATGTCGACGACGTGCTGGCGGAGAATGCCGCTGGCGTCGTCGCCTTTAGCAACCAGCGCTGGGGGACGAACCTGACGGTCGATGACTATGATGAGCACTGGGCCAAGATGTGGCAGGTGGATAATGCTGAAGTGAAGCGGCGCAGTGCCGAGCTGATGGATGCTGGCCTCGGTACGGGCTATGGCCATATTGGCGGCGCGCTGGAGGTACTGGAGCGCTTGGCACAGCAGCATCACTTGATGATTGCGACATCACGTCACTTGCGAGTGAAAAGCGATACAATGGCCTGGATCGACGAGCATTTTCCGGGTATCTTCGCCAGTACATCAGTCTACTTCTCAGGCATTTGGGATGAGCTGACGGATGGTTCGCACCTTGCCACCAAGGCAGAGTTGGTGGTGCAGATTAATGCCGATGTGCTGATCGACGACCAGCTCAAGCACTGCCAAGCGGTGGCAGCACATGGCCGCAACGCGCTGCTCTTTGGCGATTATGCTTGGAACCAAGCCGCAACATTGCCAGCTGGGGTAGTGCGCTGCACAAATTGGTACGAAGTGGAGGTGGCAATTGAGCGACTTGCCAGCGATGAGCCTGCGTGATGCCGTCTACGAGCTGATGGCACAGCTGCCAGATGATACAGTGACGACCTATGGCGACTTGGCAGCTTTTGCTGGCCACCCATACGCCGCCCGGCGAGTGGGGGAGATTGCCCATGGTGGGCCGGAGGAGTTGCCATGGCATAGACTTGTGAATTGCAAGGGAGGCCTTGCGGTCGGCTTTCCGGGTGGGCAGGCGGTGCAACGGCAATTGCTCGAGCATGATGGGATCCAGTGTGATGATTCGTACCGCGTGGTTGATTTTGCACAGCGTCGCTGGCGGCCACTTGCTGCGTCACATAATAATCTGAAAGGTAGCTCGCATGCTCACAAAAAATAACACACCACTTACTGTGCCGCTTATTGCTATTGTTGGACCGACCGCTAGCGGCAAGACCAGCTTAGCAGTTCGCCTCGCCAAGCAGTACGGTGGTGAGATTATTTGTGCCGATTCGCGCACCATCTACAAGGGCATGGATATTGGCACTGCCAAGCCCTCGCCGCACGAGCAAGCCCTTGTGCCACACTGGGGGCTAGACTTGGTGGAGCCAGGCCAGCGCTTCACAGTAGTGGATTTCCAGCGCTATGCTAATAAGCAGATTGCGGCTATTCGCCAGCGTGGGCACATTCCGTTTCTTGTTGGTGGGACGGGCCTGTATGTCGATGCAGTGTTGTATAAATTTCAATTTCCAACGGTGAACAAAAAGCTTATGCAGCAGTTACAGGGCGATTCTATAGAAACTTTGCACGAACATTGTCGAGTACACAACATAGAATTGCCCAGTAATAAATACAACAAAAGGCATGTCATTAATACAATAGTGCGAGAAGGACAACAGTTACAGAGGTCAGAGCATGTTGATAAAAATACCTATGTTGTAGGTATTGCAACACCGCGTGATGCCCTACGCGAGCGCATTGCTGAGCGGACAGAGCAGCTTTTTGCACATGGTGTTGTACAAGAAGCTACGGAAATAGCGGCCCAATACGGCTGGGACAGTGAAGCAATGACAGGGAATATCTACCCAATTATACATAAATTACAACAGGGCGAGTATACACTTGAACAAGCCAAAGCGGCATTTTGTACGGCAGATTGGCACCTGGCCAAGCGGCAAATGACCTGGCTGCGACGTAATCCCGATATTATATGGTGTGACCTGGAGGATGCTGAGGCCTACCTTAATCGGGTGCTCGCGCAAGCGCACCAGATGTGATACCATAAATCTAGTTGGTGACCGTAATGATAGATGCACTGTTTGGATCAAAAACTCGTGTGAAATTGCTCCACCTTTTCTTGAATAACCCAGGAAAGGCATTTTATGTGCGCGAGATTACGCGGCTAATTAATGAGCAAATTAATTCGGTGCGCCGCGAGCTGCTCAATATGCTGGAGGTGGGGATTATCACGAGCGACAGCGTGGATAACAAATTGTACTACGAAGTAAACCAGCAGTACGAATATTATCCACCACTGCGCGTCATCTTTGCCGATCAAAAAATTGCTCCAGCCAAGAACAAGTCGGGCTACCGGCCGGCTTGGCAAGATGCGATTATGCAGCTGCCGCGCCTGCGTGTGGCGATTGCGGCAGGGGCGTTGGTGAAGGGCTCGGCCAGTACGATCGATCTGCTGCTGGTGGGTAACCTCTCGGCTGCTAAGGTGCGCAGCGTGGTGGCAGTTATCGAGCGGCAGGAGGGGCGCGAGTTGACGTATAGCATCCTGAGCTACGACGAGTTCTATTACCGGCTGAGCGTGCGCGACCGCTTCATTACCACTATCCTGACCAACAAGCATACCGTATTGGTAGACGTTGATAATATATTAAAAGAAGATGAAGGAGAGAATCATGCTTGATATCGAATACAAAGGCGGCAACACAGTCATCATTGCGACGAAGAAAACCACGCTTGCAGTTGACCCCAAGCTATCGCTGCTCGGCCTGAAGGACGCCAAGACGAAGGACGCAGTAGAGCTTGCGACTGAAGAGCGCTTTGCGGTGAATAGCCCCGAGGCGCGCCTTATCATCAATCAACCTGGCGAGTATGAAGTGGGTGACTACACCATCCGCGGCATTGCTGCCACGCGCCACATCGACACGCCAGAGAGTGAGCAGCTCTCTACGGTATATCGCATTGAGTGTGGTGATATTCGCATTGCGGTGATTGGTAATATCGCGCCAGAGCTTACTGACGCTCAGCTCGAGGCGCTGGGGGTGATCGACATTGTCATTATTCCAGTGGGTGGCTATGGTTACACGCTGGATGCGACGAGTGCCGCTGCTATTATTCGCAAGATTGAGCCACGGGTAGTAGTGCCCGTCCACTATGCCGATAGCGCGCTGCAGTACGAAGTGCCGCAAGACACAGTGGAGGTCTTTGAGAAGGAGCTTGGTGCGCCAGTCGAGCAAAAGCCCAAGCTCAAGATCAAAACAGCGAGCAACCTGCCCGAAGTGCTGACGGTGTTTGAGCTGGCTCGAAGCTAGGATTCATATACACCAAGCGCAACCAGCCTCATAGAGAGGCTGGTTTTTTTATGATATATCTTTACTCCGTTTTTCTCGCTGCTTTCTCTGGTGGACTATGAATAGTAGTTGTAGTCGGCACGAGTGTTGGTGGGTTGATGGGTAAGATGGGGCCAGTCCCTATAGTTTTCTCAAGAAATGAGTGCGAGACAGTGATGAGGATTGTGAGATTCATAGTGAAATCATTGTCATAATGTGGTCGATTTGACACAGTGCGCTAAATTCGATACACTTCGAAATATCACCATTATTTCGATTTATATCGAAGAAAGGAACGGTTTTATGGAACAACAATCAACCACGCCGTGGGGTAAGATTGCGGTGCTAGCGCTGGGAGCCTTCGTGATTGGAGCGGATGGCTTCATGCTGGCAGCGGTATTGCCACAGGTGGCACAGCAACTTGGGGTGTCGCTGGGGCAGACCGGCCTCTTGGTGACGGTGTTTGCGTGGGTGTATGCACTGGCAGCACCATTGTGTGGCATGCTAATGGGGCGGCGCAATCGGCGGTCGACCTTGCTACTAGCACTGGCGATATTTGCAATTGGTAATGGAGTGGCAGCGCTCGCATCGTCATTTGTGTGGATGATGGCAGCTCGAGTGATGGCAGCATGGGGCTCAGCTATGATGATGCCAACGGCAATGGCCTTGGCGACTAGCCTTGCCCCAGTCAAGCATCGTGGCAAGGCAATCTCCGTCGTTACAACAGGCATGACGATGGCAACGGTGCTCGCTGTGCCGCTAGGCTCGGTTATGGGGGAGCGCTATGGCTACCACGCGCTGTTTTGGGCGATGGCGGTGGCTGCAGTACTGGTGTTGTGTGGCATTGTGCTGGGCATTCGGGCGCGTGAGGCGCAGCCAGCGCAGCAGGTGCCAACCGTTCGGGCATTGGTGGCGGGCCTGGCTAATCGTCAGGTTGCACTGACATTATTGGTAACGGTAGTGATATTTGTCGCTGGTACCAGCGTGATTTCATATCTGAGTGCGGTAGTGCAGCAGGCGGGCCTGCACGAATACTTTAGCTGGATTTTGCTCATCTTTGGTGTGGGCTCACTCCTGGGTGGTGTGCTAGGCGGCTGGCTGACCGATCGTTTTGCCCATATTTGGCTGGCCCGCTGGGCAATGCTTGCCTTTGCGTTGGCGCTTGCTTTGCTTGGTGTGGCGGCTGGGATGCCAGGTGCGCTTGGTCTCGTTGGTGGCAGCGTGTTATTATGGACGGCTAGTGCGTGGATTGCTACGATTGCTCAGCAATACCGCATCATTGCGCTTGCTCCAGAACGAGCTCAGTTGAATCTTTCGCTCAATTCATCCAGTATTTACATTGGTCAAGGCTTTGGTGGTATGCTGGGTGGTGCGATTGTTAGTGGCCAGCCGGCGCAGGCCATTCCACTGGTGGCGGCCGGTGTGGTAGTGCTTGCCTTGGCAATGACCAGCAGGTATGAGACAATACAAAGGAAATGACATCCCAACAAAACACCCCAACTGACGCACTCGCACCAGAGCATGTCTTTGCCGCCCTGTCCGACCCGCTGCGGCTGCGGATTGTCCGCCGCTTGGCTGCGGAGGGGCGGCTGGGTTGCAGCCAGATCGATCATAATCTCTCGCTCTCGACTGTCTCGCACCACTGCAAAGTCCTGCGCGAAGCAGGCATTGTCACGAGCGAAGCGGTTGGCACCCAGCGCGTGTTGGTGCTGCGGCCAGAGTTTGCCCGGCAGTTCGCTGGCGTGCTCACGACGATTGCTGAGTTAGATAAAGCGAAGTAATTACCAAAATATCCCCTTACACAGGGGATATTTTTGCAGGTGTCGTTTGCTCGAGGCCGCTACGCCGCAGCTTTGGCCTTTGTCTTGGCGCTGGTGAGCAAGCCTTTTTTCTTGAGGGTACGGATCGCCTTGGTCGAGAGAACCATGGTGACCTTTTGCCCATTTACAACGAAGGTCTTTTTCTGAAGGTTTGGTTTGAAGACTCGCTTGGTGCGTCGCAACGAGAAGCTTACATTGTTGCCGAATTGCTTACCCTTGCCAGTCAGTTCACATCGTGCTGCCATATTCTTATTCCACTTATAACTTATATTATTACAATCTGTATTAGTATACGCTGCCAAGGAGGCAATGTCAAGGTGGGTAGCCAATGTGATACAATAAAGAAATGCATATTGATATCGCTCACCTCATTATCGTCCTTGTCGTTATTCTTATCTCAATGACGCTGCACGAGGCGATGCATGGCTTTATGGCGTACTGGCTGGGCGATGATACGGCTAAGGAGCAGGGGCGTTTGACGCTCAATCCACTGCATCATATTGATCCATTCTTGACCATCCTTTTGCCACTGAGCTTGGCACTACTGGGCTTACCAGTGTTTGGTGGGGCCAAGCCAGTGCCGTACAATCCCGAGCGAGTGCGTGGTGACGAATGGGGCGCAGCGCTGGTGGGGCTCGCTGGACCACTGACAAACTTCGTCATTGCCTTCATCTGCTTCGGCCTATATGCGACGATCGCTGGGCCAGCAGTGCAGCCGCTGCTTGCTACGGCGGTGAGTGTGAATCTTGGCTTCTTTGTCTTTAATATGCTGCCTATCCCGCCGCTCGATGGTTCACGTGTGCTGTATGCTTTGGCACCGAAGTTTGTGCGCCGCGGCATGGAGGTGGTGGAGCAGTACGGCGTGATGCTGGTCTTTGTATTGGTGCTGGTCGGTAGCTCAGCTATTGGTAATGTGATGATGGCGGCTATCAGGGGTATCTTGCAGCTTTTCTCGCTGGTGTTTGGCGTGTCGCTTGGTTAGGAGCAGGAATTGAGCCTTTTACCTGGCTTGGTACAGGGTTTAGATTATGGGCTAGCTTGGTGGGAGATTGAATGAGGCTGTCTCTCGTACAAAGGTGAGTGTCTGTTATGAGCACTAGCAGAGTTTTAACATCCAATACAAGAGGTGCTAATATTCAGCGGATATTGACTTGTTTAGCACTAAGGAAGAGGGTATGAGGATCTCACAATACCGCAAATGTGACGCCGCTTACCATTCTGTGGTATACTAAGAGTGTCCCAGACGAATATCGGGCGTGTATGATTTTCCTAACATCATATGATAGGGATTCCAACATTCACCATACCCGTGGGTATGGATGAGGAAACCCACCTTGCATCATGCAGGGGAATATCAAGCGCCTGGGGTGAGTCTGGGATTTTTTGATGGTTGAAGGTCAAGAGTATCACACGGTTCTTCTTCATCACTCCCTCCGATAGAACACTATAAGGGTCGACACTCCCCGAGTATCGACCTCTTGCGCTGGGCTGCTAATCGGTTATTACAACCGATTAGCACACTCCATCAGATGAAGTGATGAAGAGGATACTGCACTGACGATGAAGGTTTTGACATCCACATATCATAAATCCCTTATGCTATAATAGGGAGGCAGTCTATTAGATGATCGCTTGCTATTTGGCAAGAGGAAAGTCCGGGCAGCACAGGATACGACAGTCGCTAACGGCGACCGGGGGCAACCCTAGGGAAAGTGCCACAGAAACGATACCGCTCCGCAACACCAATACTCGTGCGCAGTAGCGCTCTAGTAGCGGGGTAAGGGTGAAAGGAGTGAGGTAAGAGCTCACAGCGCTGCATGGTGACATGCCGCGGAGGTAAACCCTGTCGGCTGCAAGGAGATAGCCACGGATGAGTGATCCGCTTGTGGCTATCGCTAACCGCTCGATTTGCAGAGCAATTTGCAAACTAGATAGATGATCATCCACGACAGAACCCGGCTTATCGATAGGCTGCTTTATGGTATGATGTGTTAGCTCCAACTTTGGAGCTTTGTTATTTTCTCAACCTCCTCGCCGAACAAGAAAATATTCTAGAAGGCCAGCAACTGTGGTGACGGATAAGCTCTGTGATTCATCTGGCCGGAACATTTTCGGTGCGATGAGGAGGCTGCAGAAATGAAATGGTACAGGAGAAATACTATACTCCAGCAAGTTGCCGCTCATCTACAAATAAATACACACCTCTGTGACGGAGGTGTGTATTCTTCACAACGTCGTATAAATTGCTACACTACTTGCGGGTGACTTGCTTAACGACAGCTGCAAAAGCCTGTGGCTCGTTGACGGCTAGCTCGGCGAGGACCTTGCGGTCGAGTGCCACACCAGCGGCTTTGATGTCGGCAATCAGGCGGCCATAGGTGGTACCATTTTGCCTGGCAGCAGCGTTGATGCGAGTGATCCACAACTGGCGCAGGTCGCGCTTGCGGTTGCGACGGTCGCGGTAGGCATATTGCAGGGCACGGATTACCCCTTGCTTGGCAAGGCGGAAGCTCCGAGTGCGATTGTGTTGCATTCCTTTGGCAGCTCGCAGCATCTTGGCGTGGCGAGCGTGGGCGGTTGTTCCTCGTTTGACGCGCATATGTTAGACTCCTAAGGCTCGTTTAGCATTTTTGGCCATACCACCAGTGATGGTAGCAGGGGTGTTGATATTGCGCTTGCGCGACTTGCTCTTCTTGGAGAGCATGTGGTTCCCGAAGGCACGCCGACGGGTCAGTTTGCCGGTACTGGTTAGCTTAATGCGCTTAGCAGTGCCCTTGTGGGTCTTGAGTTTTGGCATTACTTACTCCTTATTACGATGCTGAGGTTGCGCCCAGCCATCAGTGGTTTTTGCTCGACAATCGCTTCGTCCTCAAGGGCGGAGACAACCTGGCTAATTAAATTATAGCCAAGCTCACGATGCGCCATCTCGCGGCCGCGGAAAAAGATCAAAACCTTGACCTTGTGCCCCTCAGCCAGGAATTTGCGAATCTTGCGTAGCTTGATCTCCAGATCATTAGCGCCAATCTTTAGGCCAAAACGCATCTGCTTGAGCTCATTGGCTTTATTGCTTCGCCTATTGCGCTGCTGCTCCTTCATCTTTTGGTACTGATATTTGCCCCAATCGATGATCTTCACAACGGGTGGGTTAGCATTGGGCGAAAACTCCACCAAGTCCACGCCAGCTTGCCGCGCCTTATCCAGTGCTGCTTGCCGGCTCATGATGCCAAGTTGTTCGCCGCTTTCGCCAATGACGCGTAACTCGCGTGCACGGATGGCTTCGTTGATGCGGGTGGTTGATTTGATTGTGCTCTCCTTTGCTTGAGCTTAAAACGAATTGACTCCCCAAAAGTTTACCAGATGTCGCAGCAAAAGGCAAATAAAATATGTCGTGGTTTGGTGATTTTTTGCGGCGATGGCTCGTTGGTAGACGCTATAGGTGGGGTGCTACGAGTGTGAGAACTCATTGTCTTCGCGAGATTATCGATAAGGAGCTTCACACTCCACCGGAGGGAATGTAGAGAGGGTGAATGCGAAAAACGATGCGTAGTGAAGAGATGAGCGGCTAATTGTCCTGCGCTTGCAGCGCCTTGGCACAGGCAATTGCCTGCGTGATTGTCTCTTCGAGTGTTGTGCCTGGCTGCCGCCCGGTGTGCTCGGTGTAGAGCGCGTCGAGGTAGCGCGTCTTGGGTGCGCTCTCTGGATGGCCGTAGACGACCTTGGCTGGGTTCTTGCCGATATGAAGGCCAAATTCTACATTAGTGGTAAAGGCGGGCATACCCAGTGTGGGTAGCGACCGGTCGATTACGCGTGGTACCCAGAAGAGCACCACTGTTGCTGCGTCGAGCGCTTCCCACTCCCAGCGTGCTTGCCTGAGGAGGTCGAGCTCGCGCTGGGGTGAGGCATCATGATTCTCTGGTGCATAGACGATCCCGTCATAGCCTAGCGCTGCAAAGATTCGCACCGCCTCGGGCCGCCACGACGCAGAGATGAGCTGCTGCGACGCTTCATCGAAGCGTGGTGTGGGGCCAGCGAGGAAGATCGCTGACTGGCCTGGAGTAGGGTGGTGGAGGGGTTGGTCGGAGTAGTTTGCTTGCATGGCTCTAGTATGGCTGGCTGGTGAGGGGTTTGTCAAATGTTGTGAGTTGCACCTTATTGCCAAGTTCTCGCCGATATACAGAAAAAACAGAGGTAGAATGTGATGTAAGATACACGACGATATTTTTACAACGCTTTGATGGGCGCTGGTTGTCGATATTGCAACGCCTCGGAGATGTGAGCAATGGTGATGTGCGGCGCTTCGTCAAGATCGGCAATGGTCTGGGCTACCTTGATGACTTTGAAGTAACCGCGCGGGCTGAGGCCAAGCTTGGTGCTGGCAGCATCGAGGAACTGCTTGACTTCTGGCGAGAGTGGGATAGAGCGCCGCACCTGGGCCGAGCTGAGGCGGCTATTGCGCATAGCGCTGCCACCGTAGCGGGCGGCTTGAGCGTGGATGGCGGTAGAAATGGTGGCTATCGCATGGCGCTGCTCGTGATCGGTGGTGGCGCGGTGTGAGAGCAGTTGCTCGTTGGGGATGCGATTGACAGGGATGATCATATCAATCCGATCCATCAGTGGCCCAGACAGGCGCTTCTGGTAGGCGATGATCTGTGTGCTGCTGCAGGTACACGCGTGCGTTGGGTCGCCGTAGTAGCCACAGGGGCAGGGGTTCATGGTGGCCACCAGCATAAAATCAGCTGGGTAGGTGGCGCGCCCGCGCGCCCGGGTGACCGTCACTGTAGTGTCCTCAAGTGGCTGGCGCAGCACCTCAAGCGTCGTGCGCGGATATTCGGGCAGCTCATCAAGGAAGAGTACGCCCAGGTGGGCTAAGCTCACCTCGCCAGGCTGCGGCACCGACCCACCGCCAATCAATGATGCGCGGCTTGCTGTGTGGTGCGGCGCCCGAAATGGCCGCGCTTGGACGCTTTGGTCGAGCGAGAGACCAGCCAGGCTATGCAGCTTCGTCACCGCTAGCTGTTCATCTGGAGTCAGGGGCGGCAAGAGGCTGGGCAGCGTCTTGGCAAGCATCGACTTGCCGGTGCCGGGCGGCCCGGTGAAGAGGATGTTGTGGTGGCCCGCTGCGGCGATGGTGAGGGCGCGCTTGGCTTGGGCCTGGCCGTAGATATCGTCGAGCAGGGGCGATGACGCAGGTGTTGTTGGTTTATCATCAGTGGGTGGTGGCTGGTAGATTGGTAGCAGTTTTTCGCCCTTGAGATGGAGAAAGAGTGTTGTAAGATCTGGTACACCATAGAGCGTGACCCCTGATACAAGCGAGGCTTGGGCGAGATTATCCACAGGCAAATAGACGGTGTTGTAATTATTATCACGAGCTGCTTCGGCAATGGTAATGGCACCTTTGACTGGGCGGAGTGTGCCATCAAGTGCTAGCTCACCAGCAAAGACCGCCCCAGCCACTTGCTCGGGCCGGAGCTGGCCGCTGCTGGTGAGGAGGGCAAGGGCAATCGGCAGGTCGTAGTGTGTGCCATCCTTGGGTAGCTCGGCCGGTGCGAGGTTGATGGTGATGCGCTGGGCTGGATATTCCAGCAGGGAGTTGGTGATGGCACTGCGTACTCGTTCGCGCGCTTCATCGATAGCTTTGTTGCCCAGGCCAACGATCTGCAGGGCGGGGAGGCCCTTAGTCATGTCGCTCTCGACGTCAATCATATGGCCAGCGAACCCTACGGGCGCAACTGACCTGATTTTTGCGACTTTGTTCATGCTGTTTATAGTTAAGCATATTGATGGGGTCTGTGCAAATTGTTTTTGTTCTGGAGGAGGGAGTGTGGAGGATGAGTGTGAGAATATATAAGGATATAGCTCGCTGCTCATACAAAAATAGACAACGAAAAGGATGCTCCAACGAGGAAAAATCACTAGCCGTCTAGAACATGTTCTTGTGTGGCGATAGGCCAACTTGACGCTCAAGCGCTCGAGTGAGGATACATAGGCAAAACCATGCTATAATAGACACAAGACGTGGGGCTGATATAGCGTTCGACGTTTGGACTTTGTCATTGTATTCTGCGAATCGGATATGCACGACACGCATAGATATAACTGCAAAAAATAAAGTTGCAGCAGCATTCCGTAGTGTTGAGGAGATCTTCGCATCTTCCAAGACTGCGGCTGCACTCGCCGCTTAGTCTGGCGATCGCTATGAGGTGCATGGCAACAGGGCATCTCGTAGTGTCATAGCTATGTTGCTTGCTCTCCTGGTGGCAGCGGCACGAGGAGAGGACATATACCGCGCAACGATAGGCTGTATTTTTGGTTTGTTTCTGATCGGCCTCGCGTTGTCAAACAGGCAAACAAACCTACATTCGTAGACGAATACGAGGGCACCAAGCGGACCCGGGGGCAGTACCCGGCAGCTCCACCACATAGAAGATGATTGCTCACCAAGCGTGGGCGATTTTTTATTGACACTATGACAGGTGTGTTGCATTATAGTATGTATTATGACACACAAGGAACATCCATCAAACGTTAAGGAATTATGGAAGCGTAGTAAAGAGCGCATAAAAAGGCTTGCACGAGTAGCGCTTGGGCATGAAACTGGTCACGAGGTTGAGAATAAAATAGCCCTTCTCGCTCAAGAGTCTGATCGTGTACTGAAGGCGAACGGATTTGAGAGTGTAGGGTTATATGAGTCTGATGAAGCACCCAAAGGAAATCTAAGCGTTGTTGAGTGGCGCTCAGACGTCGCGCCGTATGACGATGAGGCGTATATTCCACGGGACTCACAAGGCGGTGACGCTAGTGCGGCTTGGGCTGAGCAGCACCCAGTAGCACGGTTCGCTATGATACATGGTGCACATGTGCGTGATGGTGAGATCAGCCAAATTGGGCCGTGCCTTGTAACGCTCTACAGTAAGCCGCAAAATGACAGTTCGCTGCCACCACTGCTAGATGAGTGGCAGTGAGAATCGACCAGCTGGAATCTCACGGTGTTGTGTTGCGGGTGAGTATATAAATCGTACAAACCACAAACACTGCTGCGAAGTATCGCCAAGGGCCGCGCGCTAGCCAAGCTCTCTCACCAAAAAAACAACCACCTGCGAGTAGTGGTTGTTTTTGGATGTGGAGTTTTCGTATGTTTGTTTATTTTTGGCCTCTGCATAATTTTTTTATTCAGAAGCTACCCTTATGATATGGGAGAAAACCGCTTGTGTCAACGATTTTTGGCAATATTTTTGCGTAAAAAATACCACATCGAACATATACGCAGACCGACCACACATCGCCCAAAATCTGTGTTATAAATACAACACGAGCAATGGAGAATAACAGGGGTCACATATAGTACAGAGCCAAAAACGAACAAAAAATTATTGCAATATATACAACAAAAACGCCTGTGCACAACTCTCGAAAGTACAGAGGTGCGAGAGATGGGCAAGCCGCCAATGTTCGTGTGGGGGAGAAAGGGCGTAGCGAAGCAATGTTTTGCGATAGTTCGCACGATAGCGATGTCGCTTGTGCTTTGCGTTGGTGCGATGTATAGCAACGGCAAACGACCGATGCAATAGTGGCTCGATGCCCATTGCTGAGCGTCAAAGCCGAATATCGTCATAACCAAGCGTGCTGCACACAATAACCATAGCGCGTAAGCCCTGCTGGGGTTTTGTAGCTCAGCCGCAAAACGCATTGACTTACCATACCGCTTGTGCTAACGTAGAAGTAAGCTTTGACAAACACAAACACTCAAGAAAAAACGGAAAAGCTTACCCTACATAACCCAACATGGCATCGCCATTGGCGCACACCAGGCAGCGGCAGAGCGCAGCATAGCGCTGAGCTTTGGCACTGCCTGCGCTCCGCCAATACTAATAGTACCCCCCAATAGAAGTACTTTTGTCATCGTTGGCGTCGACGCGTGGTGGCCTCCTCATACATGGCGCATGCCGAGGGCTCACCACTCATGCTCCACACTGTGGAGCACCTCTAGCCCGTAGCGGCTGCCGGGCGTCCTAATTATATATCTATAGAGGACGCTGCAAGCGCGTTGCTTTGTGCGGCTGCTCGGGCTTCTCACCAGGCGGATTGCTTGGTATAGTGATAGATATGTCTCGAAGAATCCTGCTTGCCAGTATGAGCGCGGCTGCAGCGGTGCTGCTAGCGATTGTGCTGCAGACCACCACACCAGCGACGATTCACCCCCTGGGGATCGTGCTGGTCTTTGTGCTGTGCTATGTGGTAATGCTGGGGTTGCTAACGTACCTGCTGGCGGGCATTGCGGCGGCGCTGCGGCGTTGGCTGCCCGAGGCGCAGCGGCGAGCAGTGACGCTCAGCTTTCGGCGCTGCTATTATTTTGGCTCGGTGCTGGCGCTAGCCCCGGTGCTGCTGATTGGCGCACGCTCGGTGGGGCGTAGTGGCTGGTACGAGCTGGCACTGGTTTTTGCTTTTGAGGCAATTGCATGTTTTTATGTGGCAAAACGGTGAAGAGGCGCGTATACTAGGCAGAGGAGGACGGTTCTATGCCACGAAAAAAATCAACCCTAGCAGCGCCCGCCGCGCCAGAGACACAAGCGACATCATCCCCAAAGAAGCGCGCGATGCGGCGTTCCAAACAAAAATCACAACAATCACGATCTGTTGCAAAGAAGACAACAAAGGCAAATACGACCTCTGTTGCGCTAGCCAACGCACCAGCAAATAGCGAATCGCAAGCTGTCGTAGATAATACATCACCTAGCCGCACAGACACACCGCCATCGTCAGCTAGCCCTGTTGCACATGCGACAGCCCACCGCCGGCCAGTGTTGGAGGCGTTTATTGCGACGGGAGCAGCAGGAATGCTGATGTATGCTGCGATGGTGAGCTTCTATGGTGCACTGATGGTGGGGCAGGTAGACCGCACGTCACCAGAGCGGATGGCTGGCTGGCTCATCCTGGCGTGGTGTGTGAGCTTGGTAGTGCAAGGGATCAGCACGCTGATGCAGCTCCACCGGACAGATCATTATATGCAGCGCTTCCTTGCCTTGCTCTTAGTGGCAGGTAACCCAGCCGCACTCATCATAAGTGAATGGCTATACAATTTGTTCTTTGTGAGCCCCGGGCAAAAGGGGGTTGTGTGGATAAACAGCACAGTGATGCTGGTGAGTACCGTCATCGCTGTGCTTGGCTCCATCTATCTCTGGTACTTATTACTCTGTACGAAGCGGACAATCGCACCGCGTACTGCACCTGATGTGCCCGCTACAACATATGCTCGTTTGATGCGACGTCGGCGGGTTGGCCTCTGGCTGATTGTGACGGCATTTGTGCTTCCGGCTCTTGCGCAGTTTTCGGGGACGTTGATGCTGATGAGTAGCACAAGCCGAGGTACTACGATCTTTACGTCAATACTATCGTTTTTCAGCATGATTCACTTGATCTTTATGATTGCTGGCATGATCTTGATCGTGCCATGTATCGTCATGCTCATCATTGGCATGGTGCTTGTGGCAAACAGCCAGCGCGAATAACTTAAGCACCAAAACTACCGCCTAACAGAGGAGAACCGCCCCATGCCAACGCAATCCATCGCTACAACTACCGCAAAACATCATAGCCACACAGCCACATCTGATGTGTCTGCACCGCCGCGCCGCCCATTGCTTGAGGCGTGGGTGATTGCTGGTGCGGTTGGGGTAATTGCCAGTGCAGCGGTGCTGTGTATGCACAGTGTCACACTGGTGAGTAGCCAGGCTACTGGGGAACAGTCATTTGGGTGGCTACTGGTTGTTTGGAGTATGAGTGTGCTGGTGCAGGGCTATCTTGCGCTGCGGCAGTCGCACCGCACCGATCGGTATTGGCAGAGGATTGGAGCGCTGAGCTTGCTTGCAATCAATGCTGTGTTTATGACCGGCTCAACGCTGTATGCTTTTTGGGTGCTGCAGAATCCACTTAAGGTGGGCGTACAGAGTAATGAGATGATCATCGTTAGCGATGTGCTCGGCTTGGTTGGCTCACTCTACCTCTGGTATCTCCTGCTTGGCACGCAGCCAGCTTTGCCAGCACGGTCCAAAGATGATGGAGATTGCACAACAAAGAACCAGATGATGAAGCGCAAAGTTGGCTTCTGGCTGATGGTTGGGCCAGTTATGCCACTGGCAATGATGCATGGCGTGTTGCTGTTTGTGCTGTTATGTGCGCATGGGCATGACCTGGATCTCTTTACTTCTGATGTAGTGAAGTGGTTGGGTACGATGAGTGCTGTGCGGGGAGGTGTCTTGTTCGTCATATCGGCTGCGATATATGGCGGCATTACGTGGGTCGTGATTGCGCCGATAGCATTCATCAGTGGTCTATGGCTCGTTGCGACGAGCAAATATGAGTAAAGAGCCGCTAGCGTGTAGGCTATTCTACCTCTGTTATTTTCGCTGTCTCGGCGATTATGATACAATAAGGTGCGTGTAATGTAACCCGAATGACCTAATAGTGAGGGAAATGAATGAACAAACAAGTAGATAATGGATCGTATGACGGTTCGCAAATTCAGGTGCTCGAGGGTCTCGAGCCAGTCCGCAAGCGCCCGGGGATGTATATCGGTAGCACGGGCTATGATGGCGTGCACCACTTGATTAAGGAGATTGCTGATAACTCCATCGATGAAGCGATTGCGGGCTATGCCTCGCGCGTTGATGTGCGTATCTTGGCCGATGGTGGCTTGATGGTGACGGACAACGGGCGTGGTATCCCGGTAGACAAGCACCCCAAGACTGGCCTGAGTACACTCGAGACAGTGCTGACGGTGCTGCACGCTGGTGGTAAGTTTGGTGGCGGTGGCTACAAGGTGTCGTCTGGCTTGCACGGTGTGGGCTCGAGCGTAGTGAATGCGCTGTCCAGCCGTCTCGTGGCAGAGGTGGTGCGCAAAGGACGCCTCTATCGGATTGAGTTTGAGCGTGGCCATACCACTGTGCCACTCAAGAACAAGGGCAAAACCGACCGGCCTGACGGTACAACGATTATCTTCTATCCCGATCCGACCATCTTTAAAGAGACAGTCGACTTCGACTATAAGTGGGTGGTACATTACCTTCGCCACCAAGCCTACCTCACGAAAGGCGTCTACACCACTGTGTATGATGAGCGTACCAAGCAGCGCCAGGCCTTTTATTTCGAGGGAGGGATTCGCAGTTATGTCAAGAACCTTAACGTTGGTAAAGATGTGCTGAGCGACGATGTCTTTTATGTGGAAAAGCAAGTCGAGGACTCGATGATCGAGGTGGCGGTGCAATACAACGATACCTACGTCGAAACCGTCCGACCTTTCGCTAACAACGTGCTCACACCTGATGGTGGGACACACCTTGTGGGTTTTCGCGCAGCAATGACCCGTGTTATTAATGACTATGCGCGCAAGAATGGTCTCCTCAAGGAGAAGGATGACAACCTCTCGGGCGATGACATCCGCGAGGGGCTTACTGCTGTTATCCTCGTTAAGCTGCCCGACCCGCAGTTTGAGGGTCAAACCAAGAATAAGCTTGGTAACCCCGAGGTGCGGCGTTACGTTGACCAAGTAATGAGCGAGTATTTCTCGTACTATCTAGAAGAGAATCCGGCAGTGGCTAAGAAGATTGTTGGCAAGGCGACGTTAGCTGCCCGAGCTCGCAAGGCTGCCCGAGCGGCGCGCGATACCGTGATCCGCAAAGGGGCGCTTGATGGCGCAAGCCTGCCAGGCAAGCTGGCCGACTGCTCCAGCAAAAACCCTGAAGAGTGTGAGCTGTACATTGTGGAGGGTGACTCAGCTGGTGGCTCGGCCAAGACTGGGCGCGACAGCCGTACTCAGGCTATCTTGCCGCTGCGCGGTAAGGTGCTCAACACCGAGCGTGCCCGCCTCGACAAAATGTACGCCAACCGTGAGATCCTCAGCCTCATCAAGGGTATGGGCGTGGGGATTGGTGACACCTTCGACATCAAGGGGCTGCGCTACAACCGTATTATCATCATGACCGATGCCGATGTCGACGGTAGCCACATTGCCACACTGCTCATGACCTTCTTCTTCCGCTATATGCAGCCGGTGGTGGAAGCAGGGCATATCTATTTGGCCAAGCCACCTCTGTTTAAGCTCCGTCTCTCGGGTAACAAGCAAGAATATATCTACAACGAAGAAGCCCTCGAGGCCTACTACGACGAGCAGATTGCAGCGCGCAAGGCTCGTGGGGTAGAGATAGACCCAAGCGAGCCCCGCATCAAGCAAGCTGGCCTGAGTGAGTCCGCCCTGCAGCGCTACAAAGGTCTCGGTGAGATGGATGCCGACCAGCTGTGGGAGACGACGATGAACCCCGAGCACCGCGTGCTCGTGCAAGTCCAGTTGGAGGATGCCGAGCGTGCCGACGCAATCTTCACCAAGCTAATGGGCAACGAAGTAAGCGTACGCAAGAACTTCATCCAGGCCAACGCTGCAAAGGTCAGCCTAGAGGAGCTTGATATCTAATCTATGAACGAGGAACATACAATGCAGCCAGAAGATAACCAACCAACCACCCCAGCTACCATACCTGACCAGAGCCACTCGCGCAGTGTGGAGGTCCGTACCGTCGAGGACGTGATGGAGGATAACTTCCTGCGCTATTCGATGTCGGTCATTGTTGACCGCGCGCTGCCTGATGTACGTGATGGCATGAAACCTGTCCATCGTCGCATCGTCTATGTGATGGACAAAATGGGCATCGGTCCGACATCCAAGACGATCAAGAGTGCTCAGATCGTTGGTGAGGTGATGGGTAAATACCACCCACACGGCGATAGCTCGATCTACGATGCCATGGTGCGTATGGCTCAAGACTGGGTTGAGCGCTACCCGCTGGTACAGGGGCAGGGGAACTTTGGCTCGATGGACGGTGACCCGCCTGCCGCAATGCGCTACACAGAAGCAAAAATGACGCGTGTGTCGGAGGCACTCCTAGCTGATATCGATAAAGAAACCGTCCCATTCCGCGACACCTACGATGCCACCCGCCAAGAGCCGACTGTCTTGCCAGCCAAGCTGCCCAACCTGCTGCTCAACGGCCAGGTTGGTATTGCCGTTGGTATGGCAACAAATATCCCTACTCACAATCTTAGTGAGGTGGTCGATGCAACAGTCGAGCTTATCAACAACCCTGATGCCACGCTGGATGACCTCATGCAGCACATTAAAGGACCGGACTTTCCAACTGGTGCAGTGGTCTATGGTGGCACGCCAATGCGTCAAGCCTACGCCACTGGCCGTGGTAGCGTGACGATGCGCGCCGTGGCAGCCATTGAGGAGACGAAGAAGCGCGGGCGCTACCGCATCGTTATCACAGAAATGCCTTATGGTGTTAATAAAGCAACACTGATTGAGAAGATTGCCGACCTCGTCCACGAGAAGAAGCTCACCTCTATCAGCGACTTGCGCGATGAGTCGGCTCGGGGTAATGTGCGTGTTGTTATCGACCTCAAAAAGGATGCCTATCCTAAGAAGGTGCTCAACCAGCTCTACAAGCTCACCGCGCTGCAGACTAACTTCCACTACAACATGCTTGCTCTTGTGCCGAGTAGCGAGAACGCGATGCGTCTCCAGCCACGGGTACTTGGCTTGCATGATATTCTTGGTGAGTTTATCACGCATCGGCGCATTGTGGTGCGTCGCCGCACTGAATATGAGCTCAAGAAGGCGAAGGCACGAGCTCATATTCTTGAAGGGCTCAAGATTGCGCTTGATAACATCGATGAGGTCGTTAAACTAATCCGAGCAAGTAAGAACTACAACGATGCTTTGCAGGGGCTGATGGAGCGTTTTGCGCTCAGTGAGATCCAAGGTAAGGCAATTCTTGCCATGCAGCTGCGTAAGCTGACTGGCCTTGACCGTCAAGAGATTGAAGACGAGCTGCGCTATCTGCACGAGCTCATCAAGCAGCTTGAGGCTATCCTGGCTGACGAGAATGAGATCCTGCGCCTTATCAAAGAGGAACTGCTCGAGATGAAAGAAAAGTACGGTGACGAGCGCCGCACCAAGATCATCAACCATGAGCTCGGCAAATTCAGCGACGAAGAGCTCATCCCTGAGGAAGAGACCGTTGTTATTCTCACAGCAGAGAATTACATCAAGCGTACGTTAGTGAGTGAATACCGCCGCCAAAACAGAGGTGGCAAGGGCAAGCGTGGCATGTCTACCAAGGAAGAAGATGGCATCGACCAACTCATTCCGGCCAACACTCATGACTGGCTGCTCTTCTTTACCAACAAGGGCCGGGTCTTCCGCCTTAAGGCGTACGAAGTGCCTGCTGCCAGCCTCGCAGCCAAGGGCGTTGCGGCTGTCAACTTGCTTCAGCTCCAGCCTGAAGAGAAAATTACATCAATTATCAATCACGCGAAAGATGCAAGTGATGATGGCTACCTCTTTATGGCGACAACCAAGGGTACTGTGAAAAAAACAACATTACGAGACTACGCCAACATCCGTACGAATGGTCTCATTACTATCAAACTCGACGATGGTGATGAGCTGCGCTGGATTAAGCAGACCAATGGTGACAATGATGTAATAATCTCAACATCAGCTGGTCAGGCAGTGCGCTTTAGCGAGACAGAGTGCCGACCAATGGGTCGAGTTGCTCGTGGCGTGCGTGGTGTACGCCTCCGCCCCGATGATACGGTGGTGGGGATGGATATCGTCACCAGTAGCGATCAGCAATTGCTTGTCATTAGCCAAAACGGTTACGGCAAGATTACCAAAGCGGCTAACTTCCCTTGCCACAAGCGAGGTGGGGTTGGCATCAAAGCAGCGGTTGTCACTGCCAAGACTGGGCCGATTATCGCTGTGCAGACTCTCGAGCCTGATGCTACTGAGGCACTTCTCATCAGCCAAAACGGCCAAACCATCCGTGTGGCGCTCCAAGACATCCCAACGCTTGGCCGCACTACTCAGGGTGTGCGAGTGATGCGCCTTGCTAAGGATGACACTGTCTCATCGATCGGCATTGTGGGCGAAAAAGACGAGGATAAGGAAGCATAACCATGCCGTGGTATCTCTCGCCATATATTGTGGCCATCGCCATCAGTTGGGCAATTGCTCACGTCATTAAGTTTGCAATTGCCCATGCTAAGGGCAAGGTGCTTGACTTCACCCACCAGCTCTTCATCTCTGGCGGCATGCCTAGCTCGCATGCCGCCACATCGTTGTCTGTCTGGACAGTGCTGGTGCTGCAGCAGGGGCTGCAGTCACCGCTTGTTGGTGTCACGACACTACTCGTGTTGATTATTTGCTACGATGCTGTCAAGGTGCGGCGCTCGTCAGGCGAGCAGGGTATAGCCATCCAGCAGGTCATCAAGAAGACTGGGGTCGACGTCACATTGCCACGGGCTGCACAGGGGCACACACCACTCGAGATCTTCGTTGGGTCGCTGCTTGGCGTGCTTGTGGGCGTAGTTGTATTTTTTGCGACAAAATAATCGTAAAAAAGTGTTGACCATCCGCAAAAAATACGCTATGATGGTTTCAGTCTGGTTGAGGGAACGAAAACAAGGGCCAACAACGAGACGTTTTGTATCTTAACAATTTAGTTGTGCAATAATCATCGTCAGTCTATTTTTGAGTTATAGACGCTTCCCAACAGGGAAGCATCTTTTATGAAAAGTACATCTTTTCTTTTTATGGAGAGTTTGATCCTGGCTCAGGATGAACGCTGGCGGCGTGCCTAACACATGCAAGTCGAGCGGCAGCGCGAGTAGTTTACTACTTGGCGGCGAGCGGCGGACGGCTGAGTAACGCGTGGGAACATACCCCAAAGTGAGGGATAACTGCCCGAAAGGGTAGCTAATACCGCATATGATCTTCGGATTAAAGGATTTATCCGCTTTGGGAGTGGCCCGCGTCGGATTAGGTAGTTGGTGAGGTAATGGCTCACCAAGCCGACGATCCGTAGCTGGTCTGAGAGGATGATCAGCCAGACTGGGACTGAGACACGGCCCAGACTCCTACGGGAGGCAGCAGTGAGGAATCTTCCACAATGGGCGAAAGCCTGATGGAGCAACGCCGCGTGCAGGATGAAGGCCTTCGGGTTGTAAACTGCTTTTATAAGTGAGGAATATGACGGTAACTTATGAATAAGGATCGGCTAACTACGTGCCAGCAGCCGCGGTCATACGTAGGATCCGAGCGTTATCCGGAGTGACTGGGCGTAAAGAGTTGCGTAGGCGGTTTGTTAAGCGAATAGTGAAACCTGGTGGCTCAACCATACAGACTATTATTCGAACTGGCAAACTCGAGAGTGGTAGAGGTCACTGGAATTTCTTGTGTAGGAGTGAAATCCGTAGATATAAGAAGGAACACCAATGGCGTAGGCAGGTGACTAGACCATTTCTGACGCTAAGGCACGAAAGCGTGGGGAGCGAACCGGATTAGATACCCGGGTAGTCCACGCCGTAAACGATGGATACTAGCTGTTGGAGGTATCGACCCCTTCAGTAGCGAAGCTAACGCGTTAAGTATCCCGCCTGTGGAGTACGGCCGCAAGGCTAAAACATAAAGGAATTGACGGGGACCCGCACAAGCGGTGGATCGTGTTCTTTAATTCGATGATAAACGAAGAACCTTACCAGGGCTTGACATCCAGGGAAGGTCTGCGAAAGTGGACTGTGCCTTTTGGAACCCTGTGACAGGTGCTGCATGGCCGTCGTCAGCTCGTGTCGTGAGATGTTTGGTTAAGTCCATCAACGAGCGCAACCCTTGCAACTAGTTGGATTTTTCTAGTTGGACTGCCCCGGTAACGGGGAGGAAGGAGGGGATGATGTCAGGTCAGTATTGCCCTTACGTCCTGGGCTAGAAACACGATACAATGGCTAGTACAATGCGCAGCGAAGCCGCAAGGTGGAGCAAATCGCATCAAAGCTAGTCTCAGTTCGGATTGGAGGCTGAAACTCGCCTCCATGAAGTCGGAATCGCTAGTAATCGCAGATCAGCAAGCTGCGGTGAATACGTTCCCGGGTCTTGTACACACCGCCCGTCAAACCATGAAAGTGACCAACACCCGAAGTCCGATTCGTCGGCCTAAGGTGGGGGGCATGATTGGGGTTAAGTCGTAACAAGGTATCCGTACCGGAAGGTGCGGATGGATTACCTCCTTTCTAGGGAGTATGAATGCCTGATAGCTGAGTAATCACTATCAGAGCTAGGTCGGTCTCGTAAATATGCTAAGCTTACATATTTACACTAACCCTTCGGGGTGAGACAAAGCTTACACCAAAAGACACGATGAGGATTGCACAACTAAGTTGTTAAGAAATAGCCCAGATTGCTGGGCTATTTTTTGTATGAGAAAAATAGTACAATGATGCTTCGACAAGAGTGGATGATGCGGGATTAACAACGCTCATTACTGATAGTGGGGGCTGTCTTATGTGGTTGGTTACTTTCGCGAGGTGTTATAATGGTTGAGTCGTTGTTGATTACTTTTTGTATGATCTCTCGATCTGTTATAGATAAAAGATGATTACTATGAGTATACTTCCTCGGATATCTGGCTACGAATAGGCTAAACGAATATTATTCTACGATAGGGTAGGACAAACACTAGTAATCAAAAAAAGGAGCGCTATAGCGCTCCTCATCGCCTCTTAAGCGAGGTTCTCTAGCTAAAGTGAAAGAACAGCCCAAGAAACGCCCGCAGGATCATATCATGCAGATTGGTCATGACAAGCAGGCCCAGCCCGCAGCCGATCAACCCCCACATCTGGTAGCGGCTGTAGCTGCCAATGTCATCGCTAAACATATCAGACAACTGGCGGTGCCACACAACAATGCAGCCACCAACGATCAAGATGAGCGTACCGATGAAGAACGATCCCCAACTAAATGTATATTGCATAATATCTAGTATACTCTTGTACTGGCGAAAAATCTATGCTAATATGGAACAGGTTCGGCAACAGAGTGCGCGAACAAACGCGGGGATATAGCTCAGTTGATTAGAGCACCTGCTTTGCAAGCAGGGGGTCCAGGGTTTGAGTCCCTGTATCTCCACCATTCGCATGGGGTGGTATGGGCTTACGTCCATCCCACTCCACCAATTTTTTTGCTTGATGGTGTAGGGGCGATTAGCTCAGCTGGTTAGAGCGCGTCACTGATAATGACGAGGTCGGTGGTTCAAGTCCTCCATCGCCCACCAGATAAGCAATATGGCATCACAGCATGCGGGCGCTTAGCTCAGTTGGCTAGAGCATCTCGTTTACACCGAGAGGGTCGGGGGTTCGAGTCCCTCAGCGCCCACCACAAGCTCCGCATACGAACCCTGGAGCATGTCACACACTCTCTCAGCTGCAGTTGATTACCCGTTCATCGTATGAGCGGGTGTTTTTTATGAGTAATATTTGTTGATGTGTATTTTGTGTGCGGTATTCTCCTTTGGGGTATGATAAGGAGCTGAATATTCACTAAATATGAGCTCCTAGCGTAGAGTTGAAAGTGGCTAAGTAACCCGCGCTTTATTGGACCATTGGAGATGTAGAGAGGATACGAGGAGTAATCGAGATATGCTACGCAAGTTATTGCGCTAAAAACAGCTGCTCATTGAGCGCTCAGTACCGCCAAGAGAAATATAGTAGCGAGCAATGGCGATATGGCTTGTGAGTAGCAGCCCTCCGCGCTGCATCGCAAAAAGCCACTGCCAACGCCTCCACCTCTGATCGCAAGATGCAATGGAGCGAGCGCTCATCAAGAATAATATTTTCTGCAAAAATCGCTCAAAAAAGCCTTGCCAAATGCCGATGATTCGTGTAAACTTAAGTCCAGTGAGCGCATGTTCGGCAACGAACCTCTGGCAAGAGGGTAATGATGGAGTGGGTACAATAATCATTGCCAAAACTACAACGAAAAGCTACTTTACACAGGGTAGCCCAAGTGGTAGAATAGACAAAGTTGCGAGTTTGAGCACAGGCAGACAGACATCATACCAATGGTGTTCACAGGTGTGTGCTTACAACAAGACACATGCAGTTTAACAATTTAGTGATGTAAGAAAATAACGATTGACGGTACTATCAGTTGGTCTATACCAATTGCTAGTTAAGTCAATGCATAAAAAGGTACTCAAGGGCACACAATGGATGCCTAGACGTATATTACCGATGAAGGACGTGGAAGACTGCGATAAGCTTCGGGTAGCTGTCAACAAGCTGTGATCCGGAGATTTCCGAATGGGGAAACCTAGCATGAGTCATGTCATGTTGCCACGTGCTGAATACATAGGCACGTGAGCGGGAACCATCTGAACTGAAACATCTTAGTAGGATGAGGAAAAGAGAGTAAATAACTATTGCGAAAGTAGTGGCGAGCGAAATCGCAACAGCCCAAACCTTTTAAGTTTTTGCCTATTTATTTAGGCAAATAAGTTGATAGACGAATACTTAGAAGGGGTTGTGAAATATCATATGACCAAGCCAGAGCACTTGATTCTTTTGAATCGAGCTATCTGGTTTGCGACTACTGGCTATCACCGGTAGGTAAGGTAAAAAATCGGCGTGGTTAGCAGAACAAGTTTGAATACTTGGTCAAAGAGCGTGAAAGCCGCGTATGCGAAAACAACGCTGACCTTATGTATGGTGTTTCGAGTAGGTCGGGGCACGAGAAACCCTGATTGAATCCGGCTGGACCACCAGCCAAGGCTAAATATAATATACGATCGATAGCGAACTAGTACAGTGATGGAAAGGTGAAAAGAACCCCGGGAGGGGAGTGAAATAGATCCTGAAATTGTGTGCCTACAAGGAGTCGGAGCCGGCTTGTCCGGTGACGGCGTGCTTTTTGTAGAACGATCCAGCGAGTTAATTTCGTGCGCAAGGTTAAGCCAATTGGCGGAGCCACAGTGAAAGCGAGCCTGAATAGGGCGAATGAGTGCACGGGATTAGACCCGAAACCGGGTGACCTAACCATGAGCAGGCTGAAGCGACGGTAACACGTCGTGGAGGGCCGAACCAGGGTACGCTGCAAAGTGCTTGGATGACTTGTGGTTAGCGGTGAAATGCCAATCGAACTCGGAGATAGCTGGTTCTCCTCGAAACAGTTTTAGGACTGGCGTCATGTAGTAGCAGTCGGGGGTAGAGCTCTGTAAAGGACTGGGGCTGGCAACGGTACCCACCCTTAACAAACTACGAATACCGACTGTGGAATCATGGCAGTTAGAACGGCGGAGCTAAGTTCGTCGCTCAAAAGGGAAACAGCCCAGACCATCGTCTAAGGTCCCTAAATTTACGTTAAGTGGGAAACAAGGTGAGATTTCTTAAACAGCTAGGATGTTGGCTTAGAAGCAGCCATTCATTTAAAGAGTGCGTAACAGCTCACTAGTCAAGAGATCTTGCGTGGAAAATGTAACGGGGCTAAACGTAATACCGAAGACATGGATTGTATGTTTTGCATATAGTGGTAGAGGAGCGTTCCTATCGGCAGTGAAGCAGTATTGTAAAGTATTGTGGAGCGGTAGGAAGTGAGAATGCTGGAATGAGTAACCATAAGAGAGGTGAGAATCCTCTCGGCCGTAAGAGCAAGGTTTCCTGAGCCATGGTAATCATCTCAGGGTTAGTCGGGCCTAAGCCGAGGCGCAGAGCGTAGGCGATGGACATCAGGTTAATATTCCTGAACCGGTATATACTTGTATGCTATTCACGGCGAGATATCCGGAGCGGATTCATGGTTTATCCGTCCAACCTCGCGGGAACGCGAAGGGAGTGAAAGTTACCCTTTTGGGTGACGATTCTGGAAAAGGCGCTGGCAAGAAAAGTAGACATACGCGTGGTATATGCCGCCCGTACCGCAAACCAACACAGGTGCTCGAGTCGAGTAGACTCAGGCTTACGAGAGAACCTTCGCTAAGGAACTCGGCAATACAGCGACCGTAACTTCGGAATAAGGTCTGCCCCCACTTCGGTGGATATGTTGTCAGTTTCATAGCTCTATAAGGTGTGGTTAAAGAGTATCTTTAATACATCAATTCTTCTTGAGATAGAACCAAGCTTTGGAACTGAAGCTCAACACATCTAGCGATGTGGGGGCCGCAGCAAAAGAGCCCACGGAACTGTTTATCAAAAACACAGCTCTCTGCCAACACGAAAGTGGATGTATAGGGGGTGACTCCTGCCCGGTGCTGGAAGGTTAAGGGGAGTGCTTTACGGTGCGAACTGAAGCCCCAGTGAACGGCGGCGGTAACTATAACCGTCCTAAGGTAGCGAAATTCCTTGTCAGGTAAGTTCTGACCCGCACGAATGGAGTAATCATGTGGGCACTGTCTCAGCGAAGGACTCGGTGAAAGTGCATTGGCGGTAAAGATGCCGTCTGTCCATACCAGGACGAGAAGACCCCATGGAGCTTTACTACAGCTTTACATTGATCCGGGTTTCAACATGTGTAGCATAGTTGGGAGACTGCGAAGCAGATACGCTAGTATTTGTGGAGTCGCAATGTGAAATACCAACCTTGTTGTGATCTTGATCTCACTTGTGCCGTTATCCGGTATGAGGACCGTGTATGGTGGGTAGTTTAACTGGGGCGGTTGCCTCCTAAAGAGTAGCGGAGGCGTTCAAAGGTTGGCTAGCTTCGGATGGAAATCGAAGTGATAGTGTATGCGCACAAGCCAGCTTGACTGTGAGGACTACAATCCAAGCAGAGACGAAAGTCGGAGCAAGTGACCCGCTGTATGTACTTTGTACAATGTATGTGGGAACGACAGCGCACACGGATAAAAGTTACCCTGGGGATAACAGGCTTATAGCGCCCAATAGTTCACATAGACGGCGCTGTTTGGCACCTCGATGTCGGCTCATCACATCCTGGAGGGGGAGCACCTTCCAAGGGTTCGGCTGTTCGCCGATTAAAGTGGTACGCGAGCTGGGTTCAGAACGTCGTGAGACAGTTCGGTTTATATCCGGTATGGACGTTAGGAAATTTGAGAGGATCTGCCCCTAGTACGAGAGGACCGGGGTGGACGCACCTCTGGTGTACGGATTGTGGCCACCTGCTGCATTGTCCGGTAGCTATGTGCGGACCAGATAAGCGCTGAAAGCATATTAAGCGCGAAACTGACCTCAAGATGAGATTTCCCTATGAGGGCCGTGAAAGACGATCACGTTGATAGGTGCAAGGTGGAAGTGCAGTAATGCATGGAGCCGAAGCATACTAATCGCCCCATTGCCTTTTTATGTCCTTGTCTACGACGCTAATGCTTGCATTGGTAGCGTGGATGAGGTAGACTTAACTAGTGATTGGTGTATATCACCACTGTCAATCGTTGACATGTACATTACCATACCGTGCAGATGGACATCGAAGCAGGGGTTTGGCCCACCGAGGAAATATATCGGAACCAAGCGTCTAAACCCCCACTTCGGTGCCCATGGCGAGGAGGAAACACCTGTTCCCATTCCGAACACAGAAGTTAAGCTCCCCAGCGGCGATTATACTGCTTTTAGTGGGAAACTAGCACGGTGCCGAATTATATAAGAGCCATCCGAATAGGGTGGCTTTTATCTTTGGAGATGATTTTTATTAATGATTTGATGCTTGCCAGTATGATTTGCTGAAATGTGATACTAATATACTTCAGATGATACTTTGGCCGTGCGTTGCTACTTTCATCAACATGCTGGTGTCTTTTGTCGGTGAGACGTAACAGAGGTTGGGAAGTGACGGATTCAACAGTGGTCATAGGTGCGAAGTTTGCTACTTGCTTGCAAAATCCAGAGAGAGAGAGAGAGTATTATATGGAGTGTCTAAGTAACAAAAAACAAGGAGAAGCAACATGCCAGTCAAACACGCCGAATCATACCCACGAACGCCAGAAGCTCTTCGCGAATACAATGCGAAGCGTGACCCGGAATACTTGATGGAGCAAGCCAGTCAGAGCTATGAGGGTGGCAAGACAGAAGAAGCGGCACGAACGCTTGGTTACATTGGCTGGACGCTAGAAGGGCTTGAGGCGCTGAAGTTGGCAGAAGAAGCCGAGCATGAACAGCGTTATTTTAATTGAAACGAGCACAAACCAGCCTATCAAAGAGATGAGGCTGGTTTTTTGCTGTATAAATCGCCAAAGTGGTTGTATTTTCTATAAAATTCAGAACGTTTTTCGTACAAATGTACCATTCTATTGTATAATCGCTAGAGAGGGGTGCTTGCTCTGCGATTTGGAGTTGCTTGGGCGAGTGGAGTGCCGCCGCGGGTGGGTAATTCGTATCTTGATAGCAATGCAGTGATGATGTGATAACTATAACCAAAAGGAGTGTTCTTATGACAGAACAACGACCACCATCAATCAAAAATCACTATAGTGAGCGTTCCATGCGGCCTGCCGATGTATTATACGACAGGGAGATTGCAACAAGACGTCTGCGAATACTCGAGCCACCAGTAGGAGGCAACCCATACGGGCAAGAGATGCTTGTGGGTGGTATAGATGGTACGCAGATCGATGTTGCGCGAGAAGCGGCCTTATTGCCACAGCCTGATGAAAATATCATTTGTACAATGTACGATGCACAGTCACCCTATGCACTAACAGTGAGTATGCAGCACAGTCGTGCACTTCTGTACCTCTGTGACGAGAGCGATAGTGGGCCTATACCACGCAAAGCAGAGAGCCATGCACTCAAAATGAGCTTGGTTGATATGTCGCACCTCGCAGATATGCGATTTATCACGCTGGGTGAGCCAATCGTCTCGCTCCCTGATCCACGGAATCGTCGGGCTGCGCTGACTATCACCCCGGATGCAATAGGGGTCTTTGGGGCGGGCACGGCAGTGAATAATGGCAGCAATGAGGCTCAGCCAGCCCAAGGCAATGCATCGCCATATTCTATGAATGTTATGAATATACTTCACCCACAGCTCGTGCAATACGAAGCGTCTCAGCGGCATCATAGCCACACTGAAGAGTGGCGTAATGATCCTTTTCGGCCTCGTACTATTAGCCAGCTTGGCCGTGTGGCGTATGGACGAAGCGGTTGGATCTAAGAATAAGAAAGCTGAGGAATGATACTGATACCTATTTCTCAAAGTGTTAGAGGGTCGACGTGTGCAGCGTCGACCTTTTTTGGCTAGGTAGTAGAGGCCTACTTTATACTCGTCCTATGTAAGCGAAAGAGACCTAGTCTCAAAAGAATAGAGGGATCTATACCAGATACCAAAAACAACCCTGTATGCGCAGGGTTGTTTTTTCATTCTCGAATCTCGCAGCAAACGAGAATTGTTGTGGTGGACCTTGGTGGAAACGACCCAAACCAAAGCTAATACTTAGTATATAGCATAGGCGTCTTAAATGCAATACCAATAATGCAATCTGAAAATGCTCATGTAAACGTTGACAAAACATATACAGTATGCTATATTTAAATCATGATACATATCATATATGGTATGTAGCGAGGATTTGCCGGCCTATACTGGCAACGTACCTCTGGTAAATATATAAATAAGGAGTAACCCTATGGCGGGAACAAAAGCTGGCGGCCTGAAGGCTGCGCAAAAAAACATCTCTAAAGACCCTAACTTCTACGCCAAGATTGGCGCCAAGGGCGGTAAGAATGGCCGCACTGGCGGCTTTGCGGCTAACCCACAACTCGCCCGTGTGGCTGGCGCTAAGGGTGGCCGAATCTCTCGCCGCACCAAAAAGGCCGATGATGCTGTCGCGGCTGCTCCGCAATCGGATGTCGCTCTCGCTGCTTAGAGGCGGCGCAGGCATTGCTTAAAACACCTCCCGTATAGCTGGGAGGTGTTTTTTGGGTGCTGGGGGTTTGCAGTTTTCTTGCGTGGTGGCTTTGCATTGCTGCTATGGCTGCCTGAGCGACATTCTCCCGCATTGTGCTGGTGGGGGCGAAGTGGCGGGCAGTGTGCGAGAATTACTGCGACAATAAGGCCGAGTTATATCATCGTGCTTTTTACAACATAACGTCGGAGTTGACAGGTGGTGGCGCTGTTGGCGTGCCAGTGGGTGAAGCAGGCGAGGCAGGTGTATGTGCCGTCGCTGCGCTGCAAGCCAGTTGCGCTGCAGCGTGGGCATTGCGAGCGGGCGTGGAGCCAGTCGCGGTAGGTGTCGAGCGCAGATTCGATGAGCTCGTCGTCGACCGTCACTTGCCAGCCAGCTCCAACTCGGCAGCCGGCATTCCACGCTGCGCGCTCCATAGCAACAAGCTGCACATCGCGCGCATAGCCGCAGTGCCCAAGGAGCGCATGGCCATACTCGTGGAGGAGGTAGGCAGTGGCCTGGGCATCGTGCGGATCATAATAAACCGTGCGGCTTGGGTAGTGCCAATGAAAATGATTGCTTGAGCGAAAAGTAAGTGGCGCAAGGCCCGACGCATGGGCATGCTGAGTGAGGTGAGGGATGAGCTGATCGAGTGGCATACGTGGTGGCGATATAGACACGTCTATCGGCATGCGAACCAGCGAGCGAAACAATGATTACTTCGCATGATTTGACAGAGGTAGAGATTATGATTTGTTCGTGTATTGTACGTGTATTGTACGTGTCAAGATCAGTGTAGCACAACCTGCTTGCAATGCCTAGTGGACGGTGCGAAGTATCGGTGGATGGCGAGCTCAAGAGGGGCAAGATGAGATGTATGATTAATAGAGCGCGTGCGTTGCGTTTTGCGATCGATTACGGTATAATAGAAAGAGTAACGTAAACGAAGGTTTGGCAATGAAGCAGCAAGGATCAATTATCGGATACGTCGTCGTCGGGACAGTGCTGACGCTCGCACTGGTTGGCGGGGTCTTAATCGTCAAGAATAGCCACAACAGCAGCGCCCGGCAAGTGGCAAGTACTACCACCACTGACGCTAAGAAAAAGGAATCAACCCAGAGCAATAAGAGCGCCAACGACAAGCTAGTCGATAGCCTCAACAGCAAATCAACAGAGGCCAGCAAGAGCAAAGAGACGAAAGAAACTCAGTTGCAAGACAAGAAAAACACCACGTCAACTGCAACCAATGGTGCAACCAGCGGTGCATCGAGCACGACTACACAAAGCCAAAGCCAATCAACTCAGTCTACTCAGTCTCACAGCTCAAGTACGCCTGCCGCAACGCCATCAACTAGCTCCAGCACTCCTTCGCAGACCCAATCTACCCAGCAAGTGAGCGCTTTGCCACAAACCGGCCCGGCCGAGGGCCTGGCAGCCGTTGTGGCAGTGAGTAGCCTGGCTGGTGTAGCACTAGCCTACCGCAAGTCGCGTACACCCGCGCTGTAAAGTATACAATATATTCATTGTTTCATTGACAACGCTATGCCTACCCCTGTGCGATGCAGGGGTAGTTGCTTTGTGGAGCAATATATGTGTTGTGATTATAGCATCGTTGTGTATATGACGGTGTAATAGTTTTGAGTACCATCTCACAAGAAAATATCTGAAGGTTAGCGATTGTGAGAGCGAGTAGGCTTTGTGATTCATCGGGCCAGAACATTTTTAGAGTGATGGGTTGGCTGTGCCAATTATCCGCTTAAGCCAACCATTCATAGAGATGAGACCTAAAATGCATGGGTTTTGACGCTCGCAGCGACTTTGTGTATAATACAGAGGAATGGTGCGTCGCGATATGGCGACGTGTCTCATAATATCATTAATAAGAGGAGTCTGTACCAAGACTTATGGCAACACAAGCCTTAACAATGGATGATTTGCTCGCTGGCGACGGCGTCAAGCAACTAGTAACCGGCGAGGTCGTAACTGGCCGCGTATTATCGGTGCGCAAACGAGATGTATTAGTAGACCTAGGCCCACAAGGGGTTGGCTATGTGCCACGGCGCGAGATTGGCTCGGCTAAGGCGCTGGCAGTTGGTGATGAAGTAACAGCCAGTGTGGTAGATAGCGAGCTCGAGAATGGCTATAGCCTATTGAGCCTGCGCAAAGCAGCCAAGGATCGTGGCTGGGAAGAAGCAATGGCCAAGCTGGATGCTGGCGAGATCATCGAGGTGGCGCCATACGACGCCAACCGTGGTGGTATGCTGGTTGAGTACGAAGGTGTGCGGGGCTTTTTGCCAGTATCGCAACTGTCGGCCGAGCATTACCCGCGGGTGGGTGGTGCCGATAAGGATGAGATCTTGGCACGACTCAACACCCTGGTGGGCCAGACGCTCAAGGTGCGCATCCTCGACTGCGACCGCAAGGCCAACAAGCTGATCTTTAGCGAAAAGGAAGCCATCAAGGATGGCCTGGCTGCTCACTTTGAGAAGCTCAAGGTTGGCGACACCGTCAAGGGTGTCGTGACTGGTGTGGTGGACTTTGGTGTCTTCGTAAATGTCGAAGGGATTGAGGGGCTCATCCACATCTCAGAGATTAGCTGGGAGCGCGTCAACAACCCAGCCGACTACGTCAAGGTCGGTCAGAGCGTTGAGGCGAAGATTATCAGCATCGACAAAGACCGCCTGAGCCTGAGTATGAAGCAGCTCACCAAGGACCCATGGCTTGATGAGGTGGATCAATTCACCAAGGGTCAGACCATCGAGGGTACAGTCACACGTATTACCCCATATGGTGCCTTTGTCCAGATTAGCCCAGCGGTTGAAGCACTGGTGCACGTGAGCGAGCTGGGCAGCGGCGGTGCCGACCCAGAGAAGGTCTTTACTCTCAATGAGCGCAAGAGCTTTGTCATTCTCGACATCGACAAAGATGCGCACAAAGTGAGCCTAAGTCTCGCCGACAAGAAAAAATAACCAGTAAATTATAAATTACAAGAGATGACCGGCTTCGACCGGCAGAAAGGAGTGTGTGTATGAGTCAGTCTGAAAAAGTGTTGGTCATTGCCGACTCGATCACCGTTGGTGAGCTGGCCCAAACCCTGAATCTGCCGGTCACGAAGCTGATTGGCGAGCTCTTCAAGAATGGCTTTACGGTAACGATCAATCAGCGGATTGATTTTGAGATTGCTGAGATTATCGTAGAGGAGCTTGGCCTGGCAGTAACGCTGCAGCGCAAAGCCGCCGAGCAGCATACTGTGCAGCATCTGCATAAACCGTCAAGCAATGCCGTGCCACGCCCGCCAATTGTGGCGGTGATGGGGCATGTCGACCACGGCAAAACAACACTGCTCGACACCATCCTCAAGATGAAGACAGTCGCTGGCGAGGCCGGCGGCATTACCCAGCACATTAGTGCCTACCAAGCCGAGCGGAATGGCCGCACCATGACACTGCTCGACACCCCTGGCCACGAAGCCTTTGCGGCGCTGCGCCAGCACGGTGCAGCACTGACCGATGTGGTGGTGATCGTTGTGGCGGCCGACGACGGCGTTAAGCCACAGACGGTAGAGGCGATCCGCTTTGCACGCGATGCCAATGCCAAGATTATCGTTGCTATCAACAAGATTGACAAGGACACAGCCAACCCCGATATGGTCAAAGCTCAGCTTGCTAGTGAGCATCACCTCAACCCTGAGGAGTGGGGTGGCGATACCATTATGGTGCCAATTAGCGCTAAGACTGGCCAGAATATCGATAAGTTGCTCGATACCATCCTGCTTGTGGCCGACATGGAAGAGCTTCGCGCCGATACGGATGTGCCAGCTGAGGGGCTCGTTATCGAGGCGCATATGGAGAAGGGTCGTGGCTCAGTGGTGAACTTACTTATCGAGCAGGGCCGCTTGGCACCAGGGCATTTCCTTGTGGCAGGGCAGGCCTATGGCAAGGTGCGTACTTTGCTCGATTACACTGGCACGCCTATCAAGGCAGCCACACCCGCTACGCCAGTGACAGTAACAGGTTTTAAGGAATTGCCGCAATTTGGTGATATCTTCACGGTGGTCAAAAACGAGAAAGAAGCTCGCCTAGCTGTGCAGAAGGCTAAGCTCGACCAAGCGCGCAATGCCGCCACCACCAATGTGACTGGTGCTGACTTGCTCAAGCTCATGACGCAGAAACACGATGCTCAGGAATTCGACGTTATTGTCAAGGCCGATGTACAGGGGTCACTTACCTCAGTGATGGATAGCTTGCGCCTGGTGGAGACGGGCGGGGCGATCACGCTGCGGATCATTGGCCATGGCGTGGGCAATATTACCGAGAGTGATGTGCGCCTGGCTGGTAGTAGTAATGCAATTATATACGGCTTTAACGTCGACTTGCCACCAGCTGTCAAGCGCCTGGCAATGCGTGACAAAGTGACGGTGCGCCGCTACCAAGTGATCTATGAGCTACTTGATGACGCACGTCACAGCATGGAAGCAATGCTCGCACCAGAGGTGGTGGAGACGGAGATTGGCCAGCTAGAGATTAAGGGCGTATTCCGAACGATGCGTGATGCGGTGATCGCTGGTGGGCAAGTGACAAAGGGTAAGGTGACGGCAGGGCTACTGGCCCGTGTGATGCGTGGCGAGGAGCAAATTGCCGAAGTCACCGTGGCCAGCGTGCAGCGCCAGCAGCAAGAAGCCAAGGAGGTCTTTGAGGGTGAGCTCTGCGGCCTTAATCTCACGACCAGCAAGAAGCTTCAGCTCGAGATTGGCGATACCCTTGAGTTCTTCACCCGCGAACTAGTGAAGCGCACGCTGCAGTAGTGAGTATGGTGGTGCTTCGTCCTACACAATCTCGGTATATTGAGCGGTAACTCCGCTCTCGTCGGTTTTGCTAATGGTATACAAAACTCGCCGTGGTGATGGCGAGTTTTTGAGATTGGGTACTTCTGTTATTGACACATTACCTCTGTTGTGGTAGGATGTGGGCAGAATATATAAGGAAAGAAATTAGGACGGGTAGTATGGCAAAAGGATATGAAGCAGCAGGAACAAGCACGCTTGACCCAGTGCTCGAAACAGGCTCAGCCACACGAGCTGGCGTTCGAGGTGTGGTGAATCATATGATTGGAGCGGCGAAACGCATTCCTGACGTATACGCGAGAAGTGTGGGGACGCAAAAGGCTGTGAATGAACAGCTCGGTACTGATGGTGAGTCTAGCCCAATGGCTGGGTTAGACCGGTGGCTTAGGGATTTTCAAATCGCGCGACAAGAGCGGCGCTTGGCGCAACAAACAAGCCCTGAAGCGGATAAGAATACAGTGCGTAAAACACTTGCTGCGGTTGGTGAAACGATCAGGGCCGGCCTTGATCGTTTTGGCGTTGGTTCGGTTGGTGAGGAGTACTATGCCCAGCACAAGACAACGGAGCAAAAGGTTTCCCCCGCTCCACCACCAACAGAAGAAGACTATGCACGCGATAAAGCACAGCGTGAAGCCGAAGCACAGCAAAACCAAACCCCAACTTCTGAGCAAGCCCCACTAGCTGAGCAAGAGCAACATACTGGTGAGGACGCAGCCATTGCTCGTGTGCAAGTAGAGGTCGTGGCGCTGACTGACGAGAAGGTTCAGGAAATCAACGCAGCCGAGTCGGCGACAGACGCGGTGTTTGCCAAGGGTATGGCAGACATTGCGGTGCAGAGTAGGATTGCGCATGAGGTGATCTTGCCGTATTCGGCGGAGGGGATTGCCCAGCTGGAGACGATGCGCAGCGACGCACTTGCCACCTTGCAGCAGGCCCTCGACACGCGCAATCGGGGTGCACAGCCTGCCGCTGCTCCAAGCCAAGAACTAACCCCAAGCGGAGCTCAGGCAGAGCTTGCTCCTGTACCAGTCTCGACGAGTGAGCAAGCGCCACAACCAACCGGCTTCGAAGCGCAGGTGAGTGAGCTGACAGATCGTACCGCTCAGGAGATTATGGCTAGCGGCTCAGCCATGGATGCAATCCGCATGAAGGGCGAGGCGGCAAGCGCAGTGCTGAGCATGGCAGCGCACGAGCTGATGCAGCCATACCTCTCGCACGAAGATGCAGCGCAGCTCAAAGACACGCGCGACCGGGCACTCGCAGCACTCCAGGCAGCACTTGACGTGCGGCTGGAGTCGCCAGACTCAAACGAGGCTACTTCTGTAACTGCAGAGAGCCAGCCTCTCGCAGAAGCAGCACAAGCCCCCGAAGCAGCGCCAGCAGAACAAACACACGAAGCAGTGGATGGCAGTGCTGAGGAGAATCGTGCAGCAGATAGGAAAGCGGCTACAGAGGTAGAGAAGAAGAAAGAGGGTTGGTGGGCACGTAGGATGCAAACTGTCCAAGAGGTAGGCCGGAAGGCGATGCAAGCCGCAGCGCGGGCAAAGGCTTGGCTAAATGAGCCAATAGCAGACTGGAAGCCAACACCAAATCGTCCTCCCAAAGACTACCCTCTTGCTGAGATTTTTTCGCAAAATGAAGCAGAAGGCCAACCGCATGAGAAGCCCCAGCCTGAGGTGACCCAACCACAGGAGGCTCAGCCTGCACCAATCTCTGAAAGCGATAACTCTAAAGTGGTTGACTTGAATGCTGCTGCAGGTATTATAGAAAAGAAAAAACCAAATCCCGAAGAGGACTTCTTTGACCTTGCGTTGGCTCTAGGCAATAAAGACCATAGCGATGTGATTGTTACAACCCCTGAGAAGCCTGAGGATCCAACAGCTTTTGGTAATTTTAGTAGGGATTTTCATGATCGTATGGCCGAGCTTGGCGCACGAATCGCACAATCGTCAACAGACGCTGAGCTTAATGACAACGAATCGAAAGCTCATGCAGAGATATGGAGCTTTGCCAAGGAAGCAGAAAGATTTCCTGGTAAACGGTTTGATGTCATCCGGATAATAAAAATGGCGGACGAGAATATGCAAAGAGCAGTTAATTATAATATAAACAATCGTAAATCGGGAGGCCAAGCAGCCTAGTGTGGTATTTGACTCGCATAGGGTAGGGGTTAAAGAATTGCATTATGCCGACCACTCACCCCCAAGCTGCCCCTCTCATCACCCAACACGATCTCGATCGCCTTGGGATTACAACGCGCGACTCGGCAGCGCTGCTGCGGGAGGTGAATAACACGCTCTACGAGCGGGTGGGGCTGGAGGTCATTAGCCGCTTGTCGGACGATGACCTTGATGAGCTAATGCGCCGCCAGGAGACGGACGATGGCGCAGCGCTATTTGCCTGGCTATCGCAGCGGGTTGCGCACCTCGACGAGATCCTGAGCGACGAGCGCACCCTCATCCTCGGCGACTTGGCCAAAAAGGCTGATGAGCTGAGCGATGCAGCGTGAGTATTGTGTGCAGCCGCATAGCGTAAAATGGAAGATCCCTTCGTAATAAATACAACGAATAGCTAAACTGATATGATATAATCCTAGTATGGAATATGCAACACGACCAGATAGTGGTAATCGGCTAGTTATCGCGATAGACTGCGACGAAGTAATCGTCGAGACGGTGGGACCGATCTTGCGCCACTATAACAAGCAATATGGGGCAGACTTGCCTGCGCCACTTGAACCAAAGCATTATTATAATGGCACGCCATATGATTGGGGAGTGGCTAACGACCCTCAAGAAGGGGCACGGCGCGTCGAGGCATACACTCAGTCTGATGAGTTTGCAGCTCTCACACCAGAGGAGACAGCAGTAGCGGCAATTCGCCGCTTGGCAACACAGCACAGTATCCATATCGTTACTGGCCGGCGCGAAGACCAGTTGGCAGCGATCACGCAGCAGATGGTCGATACCTATCTTCCTGGCTGTATCGACGGTATTCACTACACCAGTTATTTTAACGAGCAGCAGCGGCAAGATAAAAGCGTCATCTGTGAACGCATTGGTGCGAATGTGCTGATTGATGACCACGCGAAGCATCTCAATACCATTCTTGCGATGAATGACGAATGCCCAGCCCCTGCGATGCGCCGCATTGTGCATACCATTCTCTTTGGTGAGTACCCGTGGCAGCCATGCCCGGACGAGCGTGATAGCCGCATCATCAGTTGCCCCGCCTGGCCAGCTGTTGAGCGCACAATAGCACAAATCGCTCAGGGTGAGGCGGTATAACAGAGGTCAATCACACCGCTGAGGGAAATTACACCACATTTTGCCATTTTTATTGTATGAGGGGTGGATTGTTTGGTATACTAGGGGCAGGAGGAATTGAAAAACATGTTTCAATTAGACGATGCTTTTTTGCAAAAAATCGGTATAGCAGACTGGCCGCCAGAGGCGCGGCAGCGCTTTGTCGACAACTTTCGCCAGGTGCTGGAGCTGCGTGTTGGCACAGTGCTGAGCGATGGCTTGAGTGAGGTGCAGCTCAATGAGTTTGAGTCGTTTATGAATCAAGATGCTGCGGTCATTACAGCGTGGATCGATGAGCACGAGCCCGACTACGAAGAGGACGAGATATACCAGAGCCAGCGCAAAGCCTATGAGAAGGCAGCAGAGCAGCGTGGTGTGGAGGTAGACCAGCTGGCACTCTTTGCGGACTATGCGCAGCTTAAGTGGCTCACCCACAATCGCCCAGACTACACAACTGTCGTGCGCGAGACCTTTGAGGGTCTTGTAGATCTCGCCAAGGCAGATCCGCAGAAGTTTCTTACTCAAGAGGGCCTTGCTAGTATCTTCCAGAGCAGTGATGCAGCAGATGGCGATACACCAGACGAGCTTGAGGGTGGCCACCCCGACCCTGATGTAGCGCTTGCTGCGTAGTGATAATGACTAAGTAAAACACATATGACCCCTGTCAATGCAGGGGTTTTGTGTTTAGTTAGCTTCTTTGATTGGCGCCACAATATCTCACTGTCGCACCGAAAATGTTCCGGCCAGATAGTAAAAAGAGCTTGTCCGCTTGCCTTGCCGCTGGCCTCCAGATATTTTCTTGCGCGACAGTGAGATATTGCACTAGCTGCATACACAAACTGGCTGCCCTTATGGCAGGGAGCGTTAGCTATGTTGCTCTCTATTACCTCCAAGATCTTGAGGAGGATAGCAAGTTGCTAGGTTAAGATGGCTGCGACCTAGACCATCTCTCCAAGAGGAAGTAGTATAGCGCCAAGAAAGCGTAAGAAGAGCCTGTGGCTGAGGTTATTCAGGCCTCTATATCTTCACTACTCATACCCGATACCCGCGCAAAAATGCTGCGGCGCTGAGTTCTTTGCCGCTGGGGGCGATAAGCTGGTCGATGACGAGATAGGCACCGTCGCTGCAGCGCGGATCGAGCGTGGTGACAGGCGCCAGTGCGGTGTGCGCCTGAGTGATGATATATTGCCGCTCGCCCAGCTGGAGGCGAGCCCGTGGGTAGTGATGGTAGGCGCGCACCATTGCTTCGGCCGCTGCGGCGGTGTGCTGGGTGGGGTCGATGATACCACTGGCTTTGGTGAGGAGCTGGCAGTAACTTGCGTTGGACTCGTCCTGCGGTGTGGGCTGGAGGCTACCACTCACGATGCGGGGCAGGAGCTGCACCAGTGCTTCGCTGCCAAGCTGGCCTAGTGTGCTGTAGAGCTCGAGCTGCTGCTCGTCACCGCGTAAGGGGTGGGTGAGCTGCGCATAGACCGGCCCAGCGTCCATAGCGGCGCTGAGCTGCATGATGCTGATGCCAGTGGCGGTGTCGCGATTGGCAATGGCACTCTCAATCGGTGAAGGGCCGCGATAGCGTGGCAGGAGCGATGGGTGGAGATTGATAATCCCTGGGGAAAAGCAGTCGATTACTACTTGGGGGATGATCTTGCCAAAGCTCACCAGGACGCCAACAGGCTGGCCGAGCGCTTGGATAGCGGGGATGATGTCACGTAGTTTGGTGGGCTGCAACACTGGAATGTCGTGCGCTAGGGCAAGCTGTTTGACTGCCGGCTGGCACAGCTGCTTGCCGCGCCCCCGCCGGCTATCTGGCTTGGTGATGACCAGTCGAACAGGGAAGCCATGCTCCAGTAGCTGCGTGAGGCTGATGGCGCTGAAGTCTTCAGTCCCAAAGAATACGATTGGTCTTGATATGCTCGTCATAATCAACTGGTTGGAGCTCGCCCTTCTCATCGAGCTGATAAAATGCGCTGGTATCATCGCGGATATGGTCGATAAACACAATGCCATTACAGTGGTCAATCTCGTGCTGCAGCACCCGCGCCAAGAAGCCGTCGGCCTTGAGGCGGATGGTGTTGCCATTGATATCGAGCGCCTTGACCCGGACGCGGCTATAGCGTGGCACCTTGCCATAGATCCGGCCGGATACACTGAGGCAGCCCTCATAATCACTGATTAGCTCGCCCTCATATTTGACAATCTCTGGGTTGATGAGGGGGATGAAGGTGCGGTTGTCTTTGTCATCGAAGTCTTCGCGCACAATAACAACTCGCTCCAGCCGATCGATCTGCACTGCCGCCAGTGCTGCACTGATCTCGTGTGGACGTGAATTCTCCCAGTCGATGCTGGCGCTGGTCATGTCGGCCACCAGCTGGCGCGTCTCGTCGGTAATAACATGCACCCGCTGCGACTTCTGGCGCAGGTGCGGGTTGGGCAGGGTGATAATAGCGTCTTTTTTCATTAGCTTTATTATAGCAGATGGTGGATGGGGTGAGCGAGTGGGGGCATGGTGAGAAATACTAAAACCTCACGAACACTCCTGCAATAACTCACCGCACCGAAAATGTTCCGGCCAGATGGCAGAGAGAGCTTATCTGCTGGCTTTATCGCTGGCCTCCAGATATTTTCTTGTTCGGTGAGTTATTACAGGAGCTCGGAATTATGCATGGTTGCGAAATTTGATGGTAGATAATTGTGGTCAGATCTACCTACAGCAAAGACTGTGGGTCGATATCCACTTGCCAATGCTTGGCGGGCACATCGGCAATAACAGTAAGGAGGTCGCGGCGTTGGGCGGCTTTGATGATGAGCTGCCAGCGGTAGGTGCTGCGCAGCCGCTCGTGGAAGGCGGGCGTGGGGCCAAGGATGCTGACCGCGGGGTGGTGGTGCTGGCGAATCTGCTGGGCGAGTGCTTGGCTATTGCGAATGGCAGCTGCCTCCGTCTTGTATATGCACGTGAGCTTAAGCAGGTGGACGAAGGGCGGGAACTGCCCACGGCGGCGCTCGGCCAAGGCTTGGTGATAAAACGCGGTATAATCCTGAGCCAGGCCAGCCTGAATCACTGGGTGCTGGGGCTGATACGCTTGCACCACCACTGTAGTGGCGTGAGCAGAGCGCCCCACTCGCCCCACCACTTGAGCAAGCAGCTCGAAGATGCGCTCGTTGGTGGTGTAATCGGGCAAAGCCAGGCCAGCATCGGCTTGGATCACCCCAACGGTGCGCAGCTGCGGCAGGTCGAGCCCCTTGGCCACCACCTGCGTGCCGATGATGATATTGGCTGTGCCATCATAGAGGGCTTGGTATTGCTGCTCGAGGCTGCTTGTGCTGCTGCTGTCGCCATCGAAGCGAACAATACGCGCCTGGGGCCAGCGCACTGCTACCTCTGCCTCGATGAGTTTTGTTCCAATCCCGCGGTGGACGATATCAGTGCTGTGGCAGGTGGGGCACATCGTTGGCACTGTGGTGTGGTAGCCACAGATATGGCACTGCAGCTGGTGGCGATCGGCGTGGAGGGTGAGCGGCACAAAGCAGCGTGGGCACTCGGCTGCCCAGCCGCAGTTGGTACAGAGCGATACATTGGCGCTGCCACGACGATTGTGAAAGAGAAGAACCTGCTGACCCGCTGCAAGTGTGGCATCAATGGCGGTGATAAGCTGATTTGACAAAAAGCGATGCTGGGTGAGGTTGCTCCGCTGGGTGAGGTTGACCAGCTGAATGGTGGGGGCGATAGCCTCAGGCCGAGCTTTGCTGGGTAGGGTAGCGATCGGCCGCTGGGCTTTTTGCGCCAGATAATACTCGCTGACCAGTGGTGTGGCTGACCCTTGCACCACGGTCGCGCCATGCTGCTGAGCTAGGACACTTGCGGCTCGCAGCGCCGAGTAGCGGGGGGATTTGTCTTGCTTGTAGCTGGCTTCGTGTGCTTCGTCGATGATGATATATCCCAGCTGCTGCAGCGGTAAGAAGAGGGCAGAACGTGGGCCAATTGCCACTCGAGGCTGTGTACTTGTCAGAGCGGTTAGCCAGGCACGGTGGCGCTCGGCCTCTGTCTGGCGTGAGTGAGTGAGGATGATATCGGCAAAGTGTTGCCGAAACTCCGCCACCAGCTGGGGTGTGAGGGCGATCTCTGGCACGAGGACAATCACCGACTGGCCTGCAGCCAAAGCGTGGCGCGCAAGCTCGATATACACTGCTGTTTTGCCGCTACCTGTCACACCGTGAAGCAGTACTGTGCCAGGGCTGGCTTGGCGAATAGTGTGAACGGCCTCTTCTTGCTGTAGATTGAGTGAGAAGGTGGGCGTGCGGCGCTGTGGCGGTGGGCTGGCAGGGCGGCGCGGCGTGCGGCGCTGCTTGGCAATGCCAGCTGGTAGCACTGTCTGTAACACAGTGGCGAGGTGCGTGGCATAATAATCGCTCAGCCACTGGCTCGTTGCTAATAGGGGAGCAGGCAGCGGCGGTAGCGGCACAACGGCGTCAAGCGGCTTGGTCGTGTACGTCGGCTTTCTAGCGCGTGTCATGATGATGCCCACCACCTGCTGCGCGCCAACGCTCACTTGCACCACCTGGCCCAGTAGCAGTGCGTCTGGCCAGTGGTAGGTGAAGCTCTTGCTAGTGGCGCGGATAATCTTGAGCGGCGCAACTTCGTAATAGTGCATAGGATTTATTATACCCGACAGGAGGCAGCTGTGCAGAGGGGATCGCCTCTGCATGTGCTGCTTCGGCTGAGTGGCGTATAAAAACGCGTACATCAATCTTGCCTGCCCTGCCCAAAGCTGGTATGATAAGGGCTAGGCACGTGTGCCAGGTGGATGGTAAATCAGCAACGGTTGCGACAAAATGTGCACAACCGCCGGTGGGTGGTCTTGCCAAATTGCCATCAAAAAGTGTAGAATAAAAAGCAACAGTTGAGTAGAGATAACGGAAGCGAGAATTCGCTAAGGGAAGCATGTTAGAAACGTTTATTACATCACGGGTGCGGCGCAAAATCATTGTGGTCTATGCTAAGTATCCGGAGTTCCACACCCATGTCCGCGGCTTGGCGAAGTTGATCAAAGAAGACCCGGGCAATATCCAGCGCGAGCTTAAGAATCTCGAGAAAGCTGGTTTTTTGATGGCCGAAAAACAGGGTAATACCAAGATGTATTACACGAACAAACAATATATCTTCTTCAAAGAATTGCAGAGCATGGTGATCAAATCCTCGCAGCAGCAAAAGGGCCAGCAAGCGGCGGATACTGTGCAACTCTGATGAGTTTGTTTGCGCAGATATTAGCAGCGCGGGGCTTGCGTGGAGCAGCCGCTGAGGAGTTTTTACACCCCGATTATGACGCGAAGCCCGATCCATTCCTGCTCTCCCAGATGCAAACGGCGGTGGATCGCTTGGTGCAGGCGCACCAGCGGCGCGAAACCATTGTGATTTATGGCGATTATGATATCGACGGCCTCAGTGCGACGGCACTGCTGCTTGATGCCTTTGCCAGATTTGGCTTTGCCGCGGTGGAAGCCTTTATTCCCAATCGCTTTGTAGAAGGCTATGGCATGACCAAAGGCGCGGTGGACAAGGTGGCGGCGATGGGGGCGCAGCTCATCGTCACGGTGGACTGCGGTAGCCTCTGCCATGAGGAAATTGCCTATGCCAAGGAACGCTACGACATCGACACAGTGGTGACTGACCACCACAACATTGCACCGACTCGCCCACCCGCCATTGCCACGGTTAATCCAAAGTATGACGACCACCACTATCCCTTCCGTGACCTCTGTGGGGCGGGCGTGGCCTTTAAGCTTGTCCAGGCGCTGCAGACGGTGCTGCCGGGCTTGCCAGCTGGCTACGAGAAGTGGCTGCTGGACTTAGTAGCGCTGGGTACCGTGTGCGACATAGTATCGCTACAGAGTGAGAACCGCGCCAATGTCTACTGGGGGCTCGAGGTGTTGAAGAAGCAGCGTCGTCCTGGCCTTAAGGCACTGCTGGCGGTGACTGGTGTGCAGCCAGCCCAGATTACCGCTCGGACGCTCGGTTTTGGTCTTGGCCCGCGTATGAATGCGGCAGGACGATTGGCATCGGCTGAGTATGCCCTCGATATGCTGCGAGCGCGCGATGGTTTGGCGGCGCTTGAGGCGGCTCAGCAATTGGATCGCTTCAATACCGAGCGCAAGGCCATCCAACAGGCCATCTACGACGAAGCTTGCCAGCAGGCCGAGCGCTATACCGCCGACCCTGTCCTCGTCGTGAGCCAGCAGGGGTGGAATCATGGCGTGATTGGGATTGTGGCATCCAAGCTGGTAGAGGTATATCACAAGCCAGTCTTCATCATTGGTGAGCGAGGTGAGACGGCAACAGGCAGTGCGCGCAGCTTTGGCGATTTTTCGGCTGAGCGGGCAGTGCGCGCTGCCGATGATGTCATTCTGCGTGGCGGTGGCCATGCGGCAGCAGCTGGCGTGACGCTCGAGACACGGCAGATCGCCGCCTTTCGCCAGCGGGTGAACGACTACTATCGCTCGCTCCATCTCTCCGACCAAACGCACTACCTCTTGCCGCAGGCTGATGTAGTGATTGATGATCTATCAGAGGTAACAGAGCAGCTGGTGGCCGATATTGCCCGCCTTGAGCCCTTTGGCAATGGCAACCCCGAGCCTGTTTTGCAGCTGCGCCGCGGCACCGTCTCGCAGCTGCGCCACATGGGCAGCGATGGGCAGCACATCAAGCTCACCGTGCAGGATGGGCAAGGCACTGCGCTGCAACTATTGGCTTTCAACGCGCCACCGAACTTCGTACGCCAGCCGGGCGATATCATCTCGGCTTGGTTCCAACCCACCATCAACGACTGGCGTGGCATGCGCAGTGTAGAAGGGCGGCTGCTCCATGTAGAGCTGGTGGATGAGTAGTGTTGCATAGCTGGTAGTGCTCGACACTACGGATTTATAAAGCCAAAGATTCTAATTATTCTAAAGCACGCTCTCGTTTGAGGGTGTTTTTCTTGAGAGTTGGCGGTGAGGTTTTGAAGTCAGGGTAGCGTAGTTTGCAATAAAACCTCTCCCATTACATAAATATATTGACAAATCGAGAGAGAGAGAGCAATATGGGTTCTTATCAATTATAACGATAGGAACACCACTCATGCATGAGCGCACCGCAATATCGACACACGATGCCAAACCAGCTATACTACCACCAGAACTAACCCAGGAGACCAACGCAGTGCCACCCCTCTACCTCGATACCAGCACGCTCGACTTTAGCGCTATCACCGACACCTACACCAAAATTGCCGACCCAAGCAAAGCGGTGCGGCCGGAGTTTGCTACCGAGCGGCAGGCCCTGACTACCAGCTTTGCGCGGGCGGATGGCCAGCAGTATATAGAGACGGAGAACATTGCCGAGGTGGGCGATGCCATTATCACTGGGCCAGAAGGCGAGCGCTATAGCATCCCGGCAGCGGATTTTGCCGCCCTGTATGAACCGCTGCGTGGTGCGGACGGTGTGGTGGTGCCTGGTGCGTACCTGCCCAAGAATCAGATCAAAGCCATGCCCAACCCCACTGGCCGCGAGATCGTCATTGATGCGCCGTGGGGCGGCCAGCAGCATGGCGAAGCAGATTGCTGGCTAGTGGAAAGCCAGGTCAATGGCGACCGCTACATCATCGAGGCAGCTGCCTTTGCCCAGACATATCGGCTGAGTGAGCGGTAGAGAAGGCGCACTCATTCTTGCTGGGTGAGTTGATTATTAACAGGGGTCAATAGCGACTGGCTTCTTTGGCTTGGTTGCCTATTATTAGTACAATTTGCACCAACCCGATCATCTGTGCTATAGTAGGGGGGCAAACAAACCATACCAACAGAACATCCACCACATAACCCACGGGAGACCCCATGGAAAAATCTCGTTCGATAACATCAGAATTGCAAAAACCAGAAGAAGCGCTGCAGCCGCTCGCTGTTGCATTGCTAGAGAGTGCTGAGTGGCAACAGCTGAATAATACCGAGAAAATGACTGCTGAGGATGCCCAAGAGCTGGCGAGCGCCCAGGCCGCCCGAGCAGAGCAATTGGTACCATTCTTACAAGGGTATGGTGATGATGCGGATAATAAACCGCAGCTAGCCAGTGAGCAACTGGCCGACCGAGAGAGTGCGCTCTACCGCGACGCGCTTGCAGCGAGCTACATCCAAGAGCTTGAGGCTCAAGGGATAGAGCTGAGTGATGTCGAATTAGTCGCAAACGATGTACCTCTGTCGGATGAACTGTCCAAGAATGAGCAGCACCGCTTGCTATTGCCGATCGAGCATGCTTTGCGGGTAGCGGAGCACGAACAGCAGGAGGATAAGAAAAACGAAGAGCCTGAAGTGTCTGAAGAGAATAGTATATCAGCATCGACGGCAGCGTTTGTTGGCAAAACGGCTATCGGGAGCGATGGTGATGGAACCCAAAAAGTTATGTGGGGTAATCGGTATGAAGTCGGTGTAACGAGCTCATCAGACAAGAGCGCATGGTCGGAGGGTGCTGAGGATACTGAGGCTGCCGCAGCATAAAACCCTATAAAAGCAAAGAACAAAACCAGCTACAAAGGCTGGTTTTTTAACTACTTGGATTATTTGCAGATGGTGTGGCGTTGTATCAAAATTATGAAAGATAGGAGATGAGAGGTGTAGTTCCACTCCATGTAGCACATGAATCTCAAAACGATACACAACGAGAGGTCGGCACCAATATACGCCAAGCAAGAAAATATTCTAGAAGGCCAGCGACCAAGCAAGCGGACAAACTCTGTGATATATTCTGGCCGGAACATTTTCGGTTTGGTGTGTATTGGTGCTAGCGTATTCGTGGGATTATGGGTCAGATTTCGCATACACAAGAGGGGATAGACAGGAAGAATCTGAGCCAGTATATATGTCGTGAAATGCTGGTGATGCTATTTTTAGCCAGAATATACCCATACTTCGCATCTTTTTATTTTATATCCACCTCTGTAATTATGCGCACAAATGTACTATGTTCCAAAATTAGACAAAATGGTTGTATAACTTTGGCAAGTACGCTACAATGGAGGCATGATGCAACAGGAAGGACCAAATCGCAATGAGTTTTGAGGCAAGTATTAGGCAACTGCGTGGCAATGCGGGGCTTTCGCAGCAGGCGGTGGCCGATGCAGTTGGGATTGCCCGCGCGACGTATATTAAGCTAGAGAATGGTGGCCGCGAGCCAAAGCTTGGCGAGCTGACGAAGATTAGCCAATACTACGAAGTTGGCGTGCAGGAATTGATTAGCGGCATTGCCATGACGGACACTGTTGCGCAGCAAGCTCAGCACAGCCCGTGGCGGGTGGCGGACGATGCAGCACTGTATGTGGGTGATACACCAGCCGAATACCACCACGATGATGTGCAGCGTGCACAGCCCACAGCTGCTCAGTCGCGCGATGCTATCCCGCGGCTCCACACAGCCAAACTGCGCCAGGTGTTGCTCTATACGCTGGGCAAGATTGGTGCCCGGCCCAATGTAGGCGAGGCAGTGCTGCATCGGCTGCTATACTTTATCGATTTTGATTATTACGAGCGCACAGGCAAGAGCATTACTGGCCTGGCGTATCTGCACGAGACCTATGGGCCCGCGCCGGCTGCAGATTTGCAAGCTTTGGTCGATGAGATGCGGGCGCATGATGAGCTGGATGTCATTGAGACGAAGCACTTTAGCCACAAGCAGCGCAAGTTCCTGCCGCTCAAGAACGCCGAGCTGAGCGAGCTCAGTGCCAACGAGATCAAGCATATCGATGCCGAGCTAGAGCGCCTCGGGAGCAAGAGCGCTGCTGAACTGAGCAACCTTGCCTACAAAGATGCGCCATGGGTGATTGCGAAATATGGACAGACGATTGATTACCGCGACACGTTTTATCGGACGGACGTTACCTCTGTAATCGAGTCAGATGATGATCTATAAGCAGGCAACAGAATTTTCGAGTGATCTCCAGACGCTGGCACAGCGCATTCCCACACTGCCAGCCGATATCGAGCGCGTCAAGCCGCGGCTGGTGCGTATCTTTGCTGAGCCAAGTGAGGCGGTGGTGGCAGATTTTCGCCAACAACTCTTTGCGTGCGGCAAGGCAGCCGTTATACAGCAAACTGCTCAGTGTACAGTAGTGCAGCTCTGTCTCGATACCGACACAGCAGCCTATCGACAGGCGGTGTGGTTGGTGTTTGCGGTAGTGCGAGCACTGCCTCGTGATACACCACCGTCGCGGGCTGCTCGAGCCACCAGCACCATTATCCTTATCGAAGTCTATGCTACCCCTGATAAAGCGCATGGGGATGAGCGGCGTATCAAGCGAATTATGAGCAAATTGGAGGAAGCATAATGTAGAGCAACAGGGTACTCACACTGGTCGAAAATAAGCTGCGTAGAAGAGAAGAGAGCCACGCATGGCTGATGGGGTTGACAAACAAGACGCGATTTGCTAGAGTAGTGTCCTTGGGTCTGGGGTATAGACAATACTACTCTTGTCCGGTTTGCTGTCTTGTGACTGTGTGATACCACTGTTTTTTGCGCTCCGCTTTCTACCGCTTATGCTTCCTCCGACCAAATACTCGCTCTAGGCTCCCAATATTAGAGCGAGTATTTGGGCTGAGGCATCCATACCTCTCGAGAGGCGAGAGGCGCTCCATCGATGTGGTGCGCGGCGTAGCTACAAACAAAGCACCCGTCACAAACTATTCATAACAGTGTAGCACATTTGTTGCATTTTTTGGCAAAAATGGTAGCAATTATTAGTTGCTACTGGTATCCACCACGCCTGCGAGCTTGCAAAAATAGCACAAGGCTGACGATAAAGGCAATAGCATATACGGTAATAAAGAAGGCGTAGAGGCATAACGCGATGATTGCCTCATGAGAAGGAACATTCCAGAGGTTTGGTGCTACTATATGAGTCTGGTTATTAAAGCTTTCTCCGAGTAGTCCGATTGTGGCGTGAGTAATTATCTCAAATAGGATAACAATGAGCATGCCGCCAGTAACGAATAGGCCCTGCGACATACTGCTATCGCCCTCTGTTTGTTCTGGTGCAACAATGAGCAGGATTGGCAGTATACCAAAGTTGGCATACACAACATAGCTGTATGCCGCGCCGAGAATACCAAAAATGGCGGCAATGACGATATACAATACCAACAGCGCAAAGAGCAATCCGGCAGCCACCCAGCGTATAACCATACCAAATGATGAGCCAGTGCGCGGCATGGCTGTGGGTGAGTAAGCTGGCGCGCTTTGTGATGGCTGTGGTGGGTATTGTGAGTATTGTCCGTGTGGCTGTTGTGGTTGTTGCTGGGGATATGGTTGCTGGGTGTATGGCTGAGGCTGCTGAGGTTGTTGTGGGTATAGTGAGGAAGGTGTCATAGTAGATTGATTATAATACAGAGATGAGCTATGCGCCAAGCAAAAATAGCCCAATAGCTCAGCCCTAGAGCCTCACTGTTGCTCATACCTCTCTGCGCGACGGTGCAATTATGCTGAGCTGCACGAGTTTCGGAGTTGTGCTAGCACTAGAGTGGTGAGGGGTATGGCGTGTTTGAGGGCTGGTTTTGTGGGCGACACAGCAATTTGCACAACTTTGCGCGCGATAGAATTGCAAAAATTGTCGCATCTGCTATAATGAGGAGCGATATGGTACAAGTAACACGAAAAGACGAGCGCGAGGCGAATGAGAACATCATCCGTCGGTTTAACAGCCGGGTGTTGAAGAGCGGTGTGCTAGCAAAGGCACGGGCATCGATGCGGTTTGCCAAGCCGATCAGCAAGACCGATCGCCGCAAGAAGGCGATTACCCGTCGTCAGCGCAAGGCTGACAAGATGGCCAAAGTTCGCCTGGGGATCCGCTAGGTGACGACGCTCAAGCAGCGTATCAAAGACGAAATGAAAGCCGCTTTGCTTAGCGGCGATCGTTTTGTTGGTGACACCTTGCGCAACCTTGGTGCTGCCATCCTTGATGAGGAGGTGAAGCAGGGCGTGCGCGAGGCTGGCCTGGACGATGCTGCCGTGGAGCAGGTGATCGTCCGCGAGGTGAAGAAGCGGCGCGATGCCGCGGCAATCTACCGCACCAATGGTCGCCCTGAACTTGCTGAGCCCGAGGAGCGCGAGATGGCGGTGCTCCAGCACTACTTGCCGCAGCCACTGAGTGATGAGGAATTACAAGCCGTGGTGACCCAGACGATTGCCGAGCTTGGGGCAGATAATCCACGGATGACGGGCCAGGTGATTGGCGCTGTCAAGGCCAAGGTGGGTAACCGAGCTGACGGTAGGGCGATCGCTCAGCTGGTGCAGCGTACCCTTGCCCCGTAGTTTTATGACACGAGCAATAATTTTTCTTAATAATAACGATAACCACATAATAACAAGGAGGCACAGATGATTCTTTTGTTTGGCCCAACTGGTGCCGGTAAGAGTATGCAAGGGCAGATGCTGGCAGTACGCCAGGGGTGGAAGTGGCTCTCGACGGGTGAGATGCTGCGCCAGAGCACCGACCCAGCGGTGATTGCTACGCTCAAGGCTGGTGAGCTCGTGAGTGATAAGCTTACCTACCAAGTCTTCGATCATGCGGTGCAAGAGGCGTATCGCAAGCATTACCAAAATATTATTGTTGATGGATTCCCGCGTACGAAAGAGCAAGCTGCGTGGCTCGATGACCATCTCGCACGTACTGGTGATAACATTGACCTCGTCGTGGTGCTGGAAGTGCCTGAGCAGGAAATTATGCGCCGCTTAGCCAAGCGAGGCCGAATGGAGGATACACCCGAGACGATTGCGCGTCGCATGGCCATCTACCGCCAAAAGATGTACCCAGTACTTGGTATCTTTGCTGAGGCTGGGGTAAAGATCATTCACCTCGACGGGACTGGCACCGCGGGCGAAGTGCACGACCGGATTTATGACGAGGTAATGCACGCATGGCCCAACTAATCACTGGCATCAAGACGCCCGAGCAGCTCGAGGCAATGCGCGAAGGAGGTAAGCGCTTGGCGCAGATCTTTGCTGATATCCGCCAATTTGTCCATGCCGGGGTAAGTGAGAAGCAGATCGATGCCTTTACAGCAGAACGGATTGCTGCCTACGGTGCTGAGCCAACCTACAAAACCCCAGAGGTGAATTTCCCTGGGGTAATTTGTATTAGCACCAACGAAGCAATCGTCCATGGTGTACCAAGCGATTATATCTTGCAGCGGGGTGATGTCGTCAGCTTCGACCTCGTCATTACCTACCAGGGAATGAAGACAGATAGCGCCTTTACTATGGTGGTGGATGACGCACCCACCGGGGCTATTAAGCACTTACTCCACACTACCGAGCGCAGTCTCTACGCTGGCATTGATGCGATCAAAGGGCCAGTGCGCACTGGCGACATTGGCGCAGCGGTGGAAGCTGTGCTGCAAAAGGGCCGCCTTGGGATTATTCGCGAGCTGGTGGGGCACGGTGTGGGCCTCGAGATGCACATGCCACCCGACGTGCCCAACTATGGTCGCAAAGGCACTGGCCCGCTGCTCCAGCCTGGCGATACCATTGCTATCGAGCCTATGGCTACCCTAGGTGGTAGCGCTATCTACAGTGATACTGCTGGCGATGGCTGGACAATTTACAGCCGTGATGGTAGTCTGGCTGCCCACTTCGAGCACACTGTCCTTATCACTGAGACAGGGGCGGAGATTATGACGAAGCTGTAGAGTGTTGATTTGCCAACACAGTACCAGGTCTAGAAACTCGTCAGGATAATGAATGACGAGTTTATGCTATACTAAGCATACATTAAAGTAACTACAGAGGTATAGATATGGCGACAGACAAGACAATAGTGCCAACACCACGTACGTTAAAAATGTGGTTTAGTGTGGAAGATGTCAATACAGAATGCTACCTGAATATCACTGGCATCGATGATAATGATAATGCTGTACAAGTTCCATTTACAAACTGGTATAGCTTAACAAGCCCTGAGGATATGCACCGTCTCTTCACAAGAGACCTTAGTCCTGGTTATTTCCCGTATGGCTTTGCAGCAGGGACATTCGAGCTTGAGCAGTGGTATACCCAGATTGCCTTTCGTCCAATTGATAGGGTTATAGATAAAAGAAACCGTCCACCAGTCGTCTATATGACAGTTGTTGGTGATGGAGCAGGGTCTGATGGAATCTGGGATATACCGGTTGACCCCGAACAAGTGCGCAAAGAATACTGCCGCGCCTTTCGGGAATTCTATAAAGAGAGGCATGAGGAGCTCGCCAAGGAAGGGGTTCGGCTTGGAGAGACTGATTTTCGGGATGTTTAGTATACGATTAGCTTTACTTACTCCTCATATTGTACAAGACACAGCATAACCTGTATAATGGTACTATGCATGAAAATTCTCAATACGCAGTAGGAATAGATGTCGGGACGACGACGATTCGATGCGTGGTGGGGCATATGAATCCAGAGACAGGCACGCCGACGATTGTGGGCGTAGGGCAGGCACCGAACAGTGGTATGCGCAAGGGCATGGTGGTCAATCTCAGTGGCCCAGCCCGCACGATCGATGAAGCGCTGGGCGAGGCCGAGCGGATGAGCGGCTATGAAGTCAACAGTGCGACGGTGAGTGTCAATGGTGCGCACATTACCAGTACTCGTGCCACTGGGATGATTGCCGTGGGCACGATCGATCACGAGATTAATGATGATGATGTGGCACGCATCGAAGAAGTTGCGACAACGGGCAAAGTGCAGGCCAACCGCGAGATCCTCGAGGTTGTGCCGCATAGTTATACGCTTGATGGCCAAGCGGGTATCAAAGACCCGCTGGGTATGACGGGCACGCGGCTGGAGATTGATGCCAATGTCGTCTCGGCTTTAGCGCCCTATGTGGCGAATTTGCAAAAAGCGGTGGAGATGGCGACCGTCCATCCGCATGCCATTACACCAGCGGTGCTGGGGGCGGCTAAGGCTGTGCTGAATGAGCGGCAGATCGAGAGCGGTGTGGCAGTGGTTGACCTTGGTGGGGCAACGACCAGTGTGGCAGTCTTCGAAGAGGGGGACTTGCAGTATGTTGGTGTCATTCCAATGGGCAGTGTGAATGTCACGAACGACCTCGCTATTGGCCTCAAAACTGACCCTGATGTTGCAGAATTGGTCAAGGTCAAGCATGCTGCGGCTGGCATCAAAGCAAGTGACGCGGTGGCCAAGGTGCGGCGCGATAAGGAATTGTACGAGTTTGCTACAGAGGAGATTGACGAGATTGTTGATGCCCGGCTGGAGGAGATCTTTGAGGCAGTACAGAAGGAGCTCAAGAAGGCAGGCCGCGCTGGCAAGCTGCCTAGTGGTGTTGTGCTGACTGGTGGTATGGCCCAGATGCGCGGCATGGCGAGCTATGCCAGGGAACAGCTGGGAGTAGCCGCTCGAGTGGGCCGGCCAACTGGCTTTACGAGCGGGGTGGCCGACCAGATAGAAAAGCCGCAGTTCGCCACCGCAGTTGGTCTGATGCTCGCCGATAGCGAAGGCGGTCAGCAGCCCACCCAGGCCTATACCAACAGTGGTGCAGCACACGCCAAAGGTGCAATTAGCTGGTTACGTCGGCTGCTGGGAGGGCTCAAGGCCTAGAATCATACCGATGAGGATGATATACTAAATGGTAATGGTAAAGTTGATAGTTGCACAAGGGGAGAAACGTGAATGCCGGAAGTAAAACCAAGCGAGATCCAAACCTTTGCTAGTATCAAAGTCGTTGGCGTCGGTGGCGCTGGTGGGTCTGCTGTTAATCGAATGAAAGACGCTGGCTTGGCTGGCGTGCAGTTCATTGCCATGAACACCGATGCGCAGGCGCTGCATAATTCGCAAGCTGATATTAAGATTCATCTTGGGCACAACACCACCAATGGTCTTGGTGCTGGTGCTGACCCCAGTGTAGGTGAGGCTGCGGCGCGTGAGTCGCTCGACGAGATCCGTCAGGCGCTTGAGGGGGCAGATATGATCTTCGTGACGATTGGTGCTGGTGGTGGCACAGGCTCGGGGGCTGGCCACGTGGTAGCAGAAGTAGCGCGTGATCTCGGTATTCTCTGTGTGGGGGTGGCCACCAAGCCGTTTACCTTTGAAGGCGAGAAGCGGCGTATCAATGCCGAGTGGGCCATCAAGCAGTTGGGGCGGCAAGTCGATACGCTCATTACTATCCCCAACGATCGCTTGCTCGACACGATCGACCGCCGGACGCCGCTGCTTGAGACCTTCAAGATTGCCGATGATGTGCTGCGCCAGGGTGTGCAGGGGATATCGGAGCTGATTACCGAGCATGGGCTGATTAACCTCGACTTTGCGGACGTCAAGGCAATTATGAGCAGTGCTGGTAGTGCATTGATGGGGATCGGCCGGGCGAGTGGCGAAGACCGAGCGCAGATGGCTGCCCAGCAGGCGATTGATTCACCACTGATTGAGGTGTCGATCAACGGTGCCAAGGGTGTACTCTTCAATGTGACGGGTGGCTACGATATGAGCATGGCCGAGATTCAAGAAGCGGCTGAGATTATCACTGGTGCGGTGTCGTCCGATGCCAACATTATCTTTGGTGCGACGCTCAAGCCCGAGCTGGAGGACGAGCTGATTATTACCGTTATCGCGACTGGCTTTGACAGTGATTCGTTCTTTGATGACGACGAGCCAAGCGATGCCGAAGATGACGAAGAAGCAGCCGAGACAGTAGATGAAGCGGTTGATAGTGTCGATATGGCGATCGACCCCGAGGCGGCTGCTCACTTTGCCCAGGAGAATGAGACGAACATTTGGGATCAATCGATGGATGACGACGAGGATGATACTCCAGCCTTCTTGCGCCGCCGCCGCAAAAAGGAGGCGGACGCGTGACGACCCACCGCGACAAGATTGGCAACAGCCGTGTGTTGGAGTCGCGTGAGTCGGCTGATGGCGTGACGATCCGCCGCCGCCGCGAGACCCCTGATGGGCACCGCTTTACCACCTATGAGCGGATCGAATACCCAACGATTGCAGTGCTCAAGCGAACGGGCTCGCGCGAGCTCTTTGATCGAGCGAAGCTCCGCGCTTCGGTGCGCCGCTCGGTTGGTAAGTTCTTCAAATCGGAGCTAGAGCTCGAGGCAATTATTGATGCGGTGGAGGATCGGATCCACGATGCGGGCGAGAATGAGATTGAGTCGCGCGTGATTGGCGGCTTCGTGCTGGATGAGCTCGCAGCGCGTAATGAAGTGGCATATGTGCGCTTTGCGAGCGTGTTTTATAAATTTAAGACGCTGGACGATTTCGTTAAGATACTAGAGCAGCGTCGGAGTGCGAAGCAGCAAGAAAAACAGAGGTAGAACTTATGCGCGTCCTTATCATCTACCGAACAGAAAGCGACTACGCGCGCAGTGTCTTCGATTATCTGCGCGACTTTAGCCGGCGCACAGGCCATGCCATTGAGGAATTTGACCCAGACACGCGCGAGGGGCAATCGCTCTGCCGCACGTACGACATTGTGGAGTACCCCACCATCCTTGCCTTGGCGGATAACGGCCAGGTGCTGGGCATGTGGCGCGGCCTGCCGCTGCCAACTATCGACGAAGTAGGGTACTATGCCCGCTAAGACGCCCAAAGTACACACCGCGACCACTGTGGTGGTGGATGATGTAAGCCACACACCATGGCTCCGTCGCCCTGGTATAGCGGCATTGCTGGCGGCAGCTTTGGGCAGTGGCCTGGGGCTCGTGGCATCCTTTGTTCTCTCGCTTGAGACACTGCATTTGGCGCAGCACCCAGGTGGGGCACTCAATTGTGATGTCAATGCCGTGCTGAGCTGCTCCACAGTAGCACAGCATTGGTCGGCGACGGTGTTTGGCTTCCCCAACAGTTTCGTTGGTATGATGACCGTGCCGGTGATGATAACGGTGGTGGTAGCACTACTGGCTGGGGCACGCCTGCCGCGCTGGTTTGTGCGGAGTGCCTGGGGTGGCGCTGTGCTCGGGATGATTTTTGCACTGTGGATGTTTTATATGAGCTTCGCTGTTATTCGCGTGCTGTGCCCGTGGTGCCTAACACTCGATGTTGGTATGCTGCTGATCTTCTTTGGGATGACGCGCTACTGCATTGAGGTCGGGGTGATTGGTGGGGAGTGCACCAAGCGCTTTGCTCGCCATGGCTACGATGTGCTGTGTGGCGTAAGTGTGCTGGTGCTGGCGGTGGCGTTGATTATTGTGAAGTTTGGCGCGGAGCTGCTGTAAATAAAGTCGTTTTTTGTATAGTAAAATTGTCGAGCTTGTCAGGATTGGCAAGCTTTTTTAAAATGAACAGCATCTTGTATTATTCATAGTGCTCTTTTGTCTATTCATTGGTGCAAGTCATTATTTTCTCGCGCTAGTGATGCTTTGGTATGGTGGTAGCTACCCGATCTATCGACGCAAGTGAGTTACCTGTTGACTTGAGCTGCTTGTTTGGCGTAGTAGGAAAACAATACGTGAAGATAATGTATGATAAATTTTAACATAGTTATGAAGCTTAAGACGACGGGCTGCTAATATATAGGTTATTGTTTCGTGACGTAATCGAAACAGCAAGATAGAGAGGAAGATGCTGCCTATTAGCGAGCCTGTGCGTGTGAATATAACTAGCATTTCGTTCATTATGTAGTATTGATAGCGAATGTGTTGGCAGGCTTATGTGCATCATAAATTTGCTAGCGCATATGAGGATAGTATGCTAATGCTGCTGTGCTGTAGTAGATTTATTTTGTCTGAATAGCAACCGCAACATATTCAGCAGAAGGTGATTGGTGCGTTTTGCTAAGTGGTGCAGGATTGAATGAGGGAGATGGTGTGTTCAGCTTGGCGGAGAAGGGAGATTGATCCTGTAGCGTGAGTGAGTTTGATTTTTGTAGCCAATTACTAAGCGTTTTTTGCAAAAAATAATTCGACATGCGAGGGAGCAAAATGGCTGCTCCACAAAACGAGCAAACTGTATGGATTCCATTGTGCTCATGATATGTGTATGGCAGCAAGGAGCTGTTGTGGCTGCGACGTGGGTGTGTGGTGTGCTAGTGATTGGGAGTGGCAGTGAAGATTTTTTGCAAGATGGGTGAGCGAGGTGCGGTGTGATGATAAAAATATGATACAGCTTTTGGCTCGGTGAAGGTAGGTCAGTATTGGTTGCTATTTGCCGCAGAAAATTTTGTTGCAGCGTGAGCGCGAGGGGCGAAGTAATAAGCAAAGATAATGCAATAGCGCAGTGCTTAACAGTAGGCATTTTTGCGAATAAAAATGACTTATTAAAAAAATCATTTTGGTTGCATATTGAAAGCAATGAGTTGAGCGCGAAAGCTGCAGCACATACAAGACAAAGCGCGCGCCATTGCTGCACAACACAGTATCTGGATACGGAACTATGCGAAGTAACAAGGAGGTGTGATGGCTGGTGACACACTTATGTTTTTTAAAAAAATCCATGCGGTGCTCATAGCTAGTTACTTACTACATCGACTATACTAAAGCTGTTTGCGTCTATTTTTTGCCCACCATTGAGCACAGAATATACACGCTTTTTTGCAATGAGATAAAGCAGTATATAGAAATGATTAGCTTATAGCGAAGTATCGTGCAGTGCGGCAGGCTGAGCGCTCTATATTTTGCGCTGAGCGAAAATGCGGAATAATTAAAAATGCGCAAGCTGTACAAAACAAGCGATACGCAAAATATAATGTACAAAGAATTCGAGCAGAATGACTGCACAGAAAAGTGGCTGTGTGCCAAGCAGGCACAGTTAGCGGCACTCATGCACATTGCACGCTATCGCTTACTGAACGTGCGAAATAGCCTACTAGAGGGCGCTGTGATGCGTGAAAGCGCTTGAGGAGGGGAAATTGCCTACCAAGCGTTAGACGAGGAGCCGACAGCCTCTCAGAAGGCATAAGGGGTCTTTGGCTGGATTAGCTGGTGCAGATAAGCCTGTGTGAGCTATGCTGTGCAGAGTACAACATATCTATGTTGTAAAAAATATAGTAGCGCAGAGAAAATAAATCCCGATACCGTTGTATAAAATATAGGATATCGTTGGCGGCAAGAGGTGACGAACAAGGTGTGATATATACAACAATAACCCCCAGAGGTACACGCTCTATGTGTGTATAAAAAACAACATACATAGTCACAACGAAACAAATTCGAAAACAGAGGCGGTAGAGCGATGAATTCACAACGTTGTGAGTAATAATATATATTGTATATATAACAACGATTGACTTGGTGATAGCAAAAGAGAAATAACAGGGGTAAATGAAGCAATGTTGTTATAGTTATAACGTTTATACAATTATGGATAGGGGAGGGTGGTGTCTCTTTGCGTGGCGTGGGTTGGCACACAGTAATGACTTTTGGGCAGCGCTTCGCTAGTGCATCAGTAGCTTTGCGGTGAGGTTGGGACAGAGGTGGGCTTGTTGTATGCTGCCTATAATAATGGTATGCTAGCGACATGAAGAACAATACAATTTTACGGATTGGTGCTGGCGCGGCGTTTGTGGCGCTGGGCGGGATATTATTAAGCGAGAGCTTTGGCGTGCAGTTTCATTACTGGCGGGAGTTTTGGTATGGTTTGTGTGCGCTTGGGTTTATAACGGTTGGTGTGCTGACGCTGCGCAATCGCAATTGGCTGTGGGGTGTGCTCTGGATGGTGATCGGTCTAACGATTGGCGCCCATGCATTTTTGCATATCAACATTAATATTTGGCGGATGCTTTGGCCGCTGGTGCTGATCACAATTGGCCTAGCGATTATTTTTAATCTGTCGCAGCGCCAACGCGGCAGTGCAAAAAAATCAACGGATGATAATATGGTCGCATCCTTCTCGGGCAACACGCGCAAGATAAAAGGCGAGTTTGCGGGCAACTCACTCTCAGCCGTATTTGGCGGGGTGGATCTCGACCTGCGCCAAGCCAAGATAGAGGATGGTGCGGTGATTGATATTTTTGTTTTGTGCGGTGGCATCAATATTATTTTTCCAGATAATGTCATCGTCAAGACGCAGGTCACCAGCATCCTTGGTGGAGTAGATGACAAAACTAACGCTGCCAAGACGGCAAAAAAGACGGTCTACATTCGCGGCGACTGCGTCCTTGGTGAGCTCGAAATTAAATAATAGAAAAACGATACTTCGCTACAACACGCTTCTTGCTAGCAACGAGAAGCGTGTTTGTTTTTGCACTAATTACCACTCAGGCAGTGGAGTGTGGGTAGCGCTGGCACGATAGTACACTGCCCGATTTTTCAACTTCGTACTTGGCTTAAAAAATTGCTGGTGCTATTAGTAATGAGCTGCATGTCCGCTATATGTAATTGATAAAATTTCTCATTGCTGGATTGCTCATCGTCACATATTGATTGTGGCATTGTGATGATGTGAGAGTGGCCTGGCAATATGCGTCAGCGTGTTTGATTTTTTATGCGCCGATTGATAGGGGCTGCGACAGTTTTGCAAAATTACGCATGGTAGATTAATGTGCCTCGCTAGTAATAATAAATGTGCGCGACAGCAACACACAAAAATGTACTACTTACAAAAATAGTGTGCAGAGTCTTATGGTTTGCTAATTCACTTGCGCTTCTTGCAAAATAAATAAGATGAACATAATGCAAAAAGCATTCAAATTTCATACAAGCGCGTCCTGCAAGTTTTGCCTTAGCTACAACACATACACAAAGTATAAAAATGTGACAGTAAGATTTTTGCGCAAGGTATACTTTGAAGTGGGTGAGCCAGAGCGCCACGAATGCCAGTATACTGTGCCAAGCATTCTTGCTATACTAAAATTATGAACCGCTGCCCCTGGGCCGAATTGAGCGATAACGAGCGCACCTACCATGACACTGAGTGGGGTGTGCCGCTGTATGATGACCAGAAATTATTTGAGCTGCTCTGCCTGGAGGGTGCACAGGCTGGTCTGAGTTGGAGTACAATTCTGGCTAAGCGAGTGGGCTACCAGCAGGCGTTTCATCAGTTTGCAATTGCTCGCGTCGCGGCTATGACGGATGCGGAGCTGGAGGCGCTTACCCAGGACGCACGCGTCGTCCGTAACCGGCGCAAAATTTATGCGGTGCGCACCAATGCCCAGGCGGCACTGCAGGCTATTAACCAGCACGGTAGTTTGCAGGCGTACTTATGGGGCTTGGCGGGTGGTGCGCCGGTGCAACATCACTGGCAGAGTGTAAGCGATGTCCCCGCCGATACGGCTACGTCCCGGGCAATGAGCACGCAGCTCAAGCGGGACGGCTTTGCTTTCGTTGGCCCAACGACGTGCTACGCCTTTATGCAGGCCGCGGGGATGGTGAATGACCACATGGTGGGGTGCTTTCGGCACAATGAGTGCGCGGCGCTGGGCATTCACCCTGCATGAGAGTAAGAAAATATATCGAGTTAGATTGGTTGGGCTATATCTTGAGGTGTAAGTACTTTTGGTTTTGCGGCTAGTGCGCTACAATAGACCCAGAGGCATTTTTGCGCGGCTTGTGGTGCGCAAAATGAGTGGCTATCACCCACGAAGCCTGCGGGAAGAAATTGGTTTGTTATGTTCATAAAGAGCTGTGAATCTAAAGAGCCAAGAATAGACCCCGCCGCGAATGCTGCGACAAGGCAATAATCAAGTGCTGAAAGAGTATGGCTATTTCTGTCGTTTTGCCGGGAAATGCTAGAATCACTTCTTTTGGAATCGAGATGGTACCGTCCGCGCATAACCCAGCGGATTCTCGAGCTCAGAAGAGGTGATTTTTAATTATATAAGGAGTAGCCATGCCATTGCCAGCCCACAAGCCAGCCTTGCAGCACGCCACTGCGGAATGCACGCGGCAGGTTGCGTAGAGCTATGAAGGAAAGAGGATGAGCACTATGCCGCAGAATAATCGTGTGATGAGCTTTGCAATTGATCGGGAGTATGATTACATTATGTATGATACGACTGACATGATTCGCGCTATGAATTTTCCGCGGGAGATTGCGGGATTGCTTCTAAAGACTGATGAATTTCATCTGTCACTGTTTGAGGTACTTGGTGAGTATGGGGTGGACGAGGCTGGCTATGAGCAGCTTGAGCAACTCTCGCGTACGGCTGGTGCAGCGATGACGACAAAGCCAGAATTGACGGGTAAGTTCTGTAGATTGGTCGATAATGCAAAGGGTCGCGAAACAATTATTGCACTTGCCCAGTGGGGCAAGCTCGAAGCGTGGCGCGATGCAATTCGTGAGCTGATACCTCAGGCAGAATTCATTATTCCACATGTCACGTTATATACTAACCGTAATGGCGCAATTGGCTATAGCGACAGAGATGTGTATCGAGCTCAGCCGCTTGATGCAGCAATAAAAGCAACGCTCCACTCTGTATACCAAAAGCGAAAAGAAGTGGAGTACAACCATGCATGAACATTGGCAGCCGCCGCACACCTATGAGAAAGCACCCGCCTGCATTACAACAGTCGTGCCAGGCAGCGAGCAGTTTGCGTTACTCAAGCAAGATATGGGTGTTTCTGATCGCTATGAAGCAACGCTTGCAGAACTGGCGATGCAAGGCAAGGCGGTGGTGTGTGCGGCAATGGCGGACGGCCGTTATGTGGGGCGGGTGACACTGCGGCACGACTGGACTGAGCGGCCAGAGATTGATGAGCCATCAGTGAGGATTGAAGATGAGTACCCTGGCCTGCCGCAGATTAATGCACTTGAGGTGGCAGAACAGTATCGTGGTCGTGGTATTGCCTCGCAGTTGCTCGCTGCAGCGGAGGATGAAGCGTGCCGGCAGGGGTTTGACCGAGTTGGCTTGGCGGTAGATATTACCAACAAGAGGGCGATGGGCATCTACGAGAAGCGTGGCTATAGGTATCGATTGGTGGGAGACGAGCCAACCTTCACCAGTATATACCACCGAACCGATGGCACTGACGAGGCTGGCGAGTATTACTTAATGACAAAGCAAGTGCGAGGTGAGGGGTGATGCAACCTGGGCGAATCCTTATCTACGGTGACTCGAACGTCTGGGGCGACAAGGGTTTTGGTGAGAATGGTGCTCCGTTGGGGCGCTATGCTACCAAGCAGCAATGGCCGAATATCCTCCAACAATTACTAGGTGATGAGTATGACATTATTCAAGCGGGACTGTGTGGACGGACAGCAGGGGAGTATGCAGAGCAAACGCCATATCTTGGTGGTAAGATTGGCTACGAAATAGCACTGCGAGAGGTTAGCCCGGTGAGCGGGGTGATCGTCGCGCTTGGTGTGAATGATGCACAAAATGAAAGCGCTTCTGGCGAGCAAATCGTGGCTGATTTACAGTGGTATAGCGCCTATACCCAGGCTTATGCGGCTGATAGCGAGAATGACATGGCTAGCGGTGGTAGTGTGTGGTATATTGCGCCTGCTATTGCGCCGGTTCAGTGCTATGCGCCGCTTGCCAGCAAGCTACATTACATCAACGAAAAGCTACGTGCTACTCACACAACCATTAGTAATCCACTTGATGACCATGACGACTATGCGCTTGATGGTGTCCATTTCTCGCAGCACGGGCATCGGCGAATGGCGCAGGCAATGTATAAGGCTATAAAAGAGGGTGTAGCGAAATGAATCGACAGTATGCAGCAGAACAATCACCGCAGGTACGTGTTGGCGTAGGTGTCTTTATCTTGCGTGATGGGAAATTCTTGATGCAGCAACGACAGGGGTCGCATGGTGCTGATACATGGAGTGTCCCTGGTGGCCATATCGAATATGGCGAAACGCCTGAGGAGGCAGCGATCCGTGAAGTACGCGAAGAGACAGGCTGTGAGATTACTAACCTGCGCTTTGCTGCTGTCACGAATGATATCTTTGCTAATGACCACAAGCATTATGTGACGTGGTGGCTGATGAGCGATTGGCAGTGTGGCAAACCTTCTATTACCGAACCAGATAAATGTAAAGAACAGCGCTGGGTAGACTTTGACACGCTGCCACAACCGCTGTTCTTGCCTTGGCAGCAGTTGCAGCGCAGCGAATTTATAACGCAGATTCGACACGCAGTATCACAAAGTAGGCAAGGAGGAAGTGTATGACAAAAATAACTTATTTCGTCCACGGTACAACGACGGATAATGAAGCTGGTAAGGCGACTGGCTGGTTGCCTGGTGAGTTGTCAGCAGTGGGGGCTCAGCAAGCGCAGGCGCTACCAGAGCAAGCGGCCGATACCAGCTTTACTGTGGTATTTTGCTCGGATCTTGGTCGAGCGATCGATTCAGCCCGGCTTGCCTTTGGTGTAACGCATCAGATTGTTATTGATAAACGGCTGCGCGAAGCAAATTATGGTGATAATAATGGCACGGATGGGGTATTTAAGGCTAGTCTGCTCCCCTTTGTTGATACACCGTTTCCACACGGCGAGAGCTACCGCGATGTAGAGGCGCGCATGCGCGACTTTGTGGCGATGCTGCAGCGCGACTATGCTGGCCAGCACATTGCCATCGTGGCGCACGAAGCACCGCAGCTTGCGCTGGACGTTATTCTTGGTGGTAAGACCTGGCCAGAGGCAATAGCAACCAATTGGCGCGAAGTTGGCTCATGGCAGCCTGGGTGGGTGTATGATGCAGAGGTAATAGCATAGGTACATATACTCATGGAGAAAGATATGACTGATCAACAACAAGAATGGCTTGATTTTGCAAAAAGTGTGGCACACGAAGCGGGCGATATTATGCGAAAATATTTTGGCAAAAAACCGGATGCTCATCTCAAGGCAGATAATACAATTGTGACTATCGCCGATGAGGAAATCAACCAGCTTGTGATCAAGCGAGTAGCTGGGCGATATCCAGCCCATGATATTGATGGAGAAGAAGCGAGTGACCGCCGTGGCTCGGACTATGTATGGGTATGTGACCCGATTGATGGCACAGTGCCCTTCGCAATGGAGCTACCGGTATCGGTGTTTTCTTTGGCATTAGTGATTGATGGCCAACCGGAAGTCGGTGTGATTTATGCGCCGTTTAGTGACCATTTGTATTGGGCGGTGCGTAACTATGGTGCATATCTGAACAATCAGCCAATTCATGTTAGTCAGGATAGCCTTGACGATCGTGTGGAGATGAATGTTGATTGGTGGTCGAGTGCTCAGTGGGATGTGATGCAGGCTGTCCATGATATTGCTTGTGAAAAGGGTGTCTATGTGATGTCGCCGTGCAGCACAACGCATGCAGCAGCATTGGTGGCGCGCGGTGAGTTTGTTGCGTCGGTCTTTGCTGGCACGAAGGGCAAAAATGTTGACATTGCGGCAGCAAAAGTTATCGTTGAGGAAGCTGGCGGCAAGGTGACTGACCTTTTCGGCCGGGAGCAGCGGTATGATCAGGATATTTGCGGGGCGGTACTAAGCAATGGAATTGTTCATGAGGAGATAGTGGAGGCGATGAGGAAACTATGAGCAATGATATAAAGCAGCAACATGTGAGCTCTGTCGTAAAAGTCTGTAACGCTCTCTCAACTAACTGGTCGGGTGAGACGTCCTACTGTGATGATTGGTCGCCGAGTAACCCAAGCAGCGGGCAGTGTGCTGTCTCGGCTCTAGTGCTACAGGATTACTGTGGTGGTAAGATTTGCCGCTGCGTGGTGGCGGGCACGCCGCATTATTTCAACCGCATTGATGATCAGGTAGTGGATAGCACGGCCGCGCAGTTTGGCACGGTGGCAATTAATTACGATACCTCTACTGCGCGCAGCCGCCAGCGGATTCTGCGCCACGCCGACACCCGCCAGCGGTACGAGCTGCTGAAGGGGCGGGTAGAGCGGTTCTTGGTTGAGCTGGATGGAGTGGCTCAAGCAATTGGGCGCGTCGATTACGGCCATATGGGCGAGGATTGTCTGCAGGAACAGACTATTTGGTTTGGTGATACGAATAGTATCGTCATCGTTGGCGAGGCACCGGCACGAACTGGCTGGGTAGAGAGTGGTGTTGCTTGGCATAATACAGCGGGAAAACTGCTGCCAAGCGGCATCATTATGCAAAAGTTGCTAGCTATCCTTGGTAAGGAGCTATTGGCAGTTACGTTTACAGAGGCAATCAAGTGCTTTCCGTCCGACCGCCGTTATCTTAAGGATCTAGCCGCTCTCTATAGACCAACGCTTACACAGCAGTTGCGCATACTAAATCCAAAACTCATCCTGACGATGGGGGCTATTCCAACCCAGGCACTGATTAAGGAGCCGTTCCGCCGGCTGAGCGACGTTGTTGGTAAACGGTATGCCTTGGGTGAGAGTGTAGTTATACCAATCTTTCACCCGTCACCAATATCGCCGCGTGGGTATAAAGACAATATTCCAATTTTTGAATCAATACGTGAATATTACAGAGGTGCAATATGATATACATACGGCAATCTGGTTAAGACTTAATGTAATTGAATAAGCAGTATAAGATAAATCAAGGAGAAACATAATGAAATTCACACACGGCACACGCCGCCGGGCGGCAGAATACGAAAAGGATTGGGTGCAGCGCTGGAAGGATGACCAGACGTTCCAGAAGTCGGTGGCGCAGCGGCCGGCGGATAATGCCTACGTCTTTTACGACGGGCCGCCGTTTATTACTGGGGTGCCGCACCATGGCACGTTACTGAGCTCAATCGTCAAAGATGCGGTGCCGCGCTACTGGACGATGAAGGGTAAGCGTGTGGAGCGCCGCTGGGGTTGGGACTGCCATGGCCTGCCGGCGGAGAATTTCGTCGAAAAGCAGCTGAATATTACCGACCGACGGCAGATTGTGACGTGCCCGGGCCAGCCAGCCCCGCTGGATAAAGACGGTCAGCCACTGCCGACCATCAGCCTGGAAAAATACATCACCAAGGCGCGTGAAAGTATGGTGGCGAATAGCGAAACCTGGCAGGGCGTAATCGACCGTATTGGTCGCTGGGTGGACTTTGCGGGTGCCTACCGCACCATGGACAAGGATTTTATGGAGAGCGTCTGGTGGGCCTTTAAGCAGCTGTACGAAGCCGGCAAAATCTACGAAGGCGAAAAGGTGCTGATGTACGACACTAAGTTCGCCACCCCTGTGAGCAAGGCCGAAGTAACCATGGACAACGACGCCTACCAGACGGTGACCGACCCGAGTGTGTATGTGAGGTTTAAATTAAAAGATAGTAAGGCGAGTCGCAAAATAGTACTAAATGAGCATTCAAAAGTCTTGTTTGTATGTAATGCAAATGCTGCTCGCTCGCAGATGGCGCAGGGATTTTATAACCACTATTCTGGCTCTCAAAATGCCGATTCGGCTGGGTTGAACCCAGAGAAAAAATGGGACGAAGCTCCAACATTGAGTGATTTTGAAACCATGAGCCACAAGCCAGCCAAAAGCAGCGAGACGATGCAAGAAGTGGGTATTGACATCACTGGACATAAGCGACAGCTGCTTGCCGTTGATAAGCTGGGTGATTATGATTTGATCGTTAATCTAGCGGAAAAATCCCAGACGCCGGACTGGCTCAGGGGTGATAATATTATTTGGTGGGATGTGGCTGATCCACGTAACGAGAGTGTAGAAAAAAATCGGATAGCGCGTGATGAAATTGAGCAGCGAGTAAAGCAACTTTTGAACGGTGAAATAGTTGATGATGCGCAAAAACCAGCAGGTTTCGACAAGTGCGAAAGGAGTTATGTCGGTGCTTTGTTGGTGGATACGAATGGCAAACTCATTGCGCAACAACGAGATGATAAGCCAGGAATCACGAACCCAGGCATGGTGAGCCTCTTTGGTGGGACGAGTCACGAGGGCGAGTCGCCAGCTGAGACGCTTCGTCGTGAGCTGCAAGAGGAGCTTGAGCTTGAAGTAAGTTCAAACAATCTTTTACTGCAAACCGTCAAGCACGAAAATGGAACAAATGTTGCATGTTCTATCTATATTGTGACTGGCGTTGATGCTGAGAAGCTAGAATTACATGAGGGTGCAGGATTTGCTATGGGTACGCCAGAAGAGCTGCTGAGCCGGCCTGTGACAGCCGTGACTCAGCAGGCGATTGAAGCGTTTGTTGAAGCTCAAGATTCTGTATCTGTCCTCGCCTGGACCACTACGCCATGGACACTCCCAGCCAACCTGATGCTGGCGGTCAACCCAGATATGACCTACTGCGAGGTGCTGGTGGATGGCGAAAGACTGATCATCGCCGAGGAGGCGCTGGAACGCACGTTGCAGGATGAAAAGCACCAGCCGCTTGATTATGAAGTGTTACGAAAGTTCCCGGGTAGTGAATTGGTAGGTAAGAACTACCAGCCGCTCGATACGGGTTCGACTTGGCCAGACAGTGACAAGATTCACACCATTTACGCGGCGGATTTCGTGTCGCACGAGTCGGGTACGGGCATCGTCCACATTGCACCGGCTTATGGTGAGGACGACTTTGAGCTGGCCAAGCGCCACGGCATTAGCGCCTTCCATGTTATCGATGACAATGGCTACTACACCGATGGTAATTATAAGGGTTTGGAGGTGTGGGATAACAACAAGTTCATCGCCAAAGACCTGAAGGAAAAGGGCGCGGTGTGGAAGATTGAGTACATTCGTCACGAGTATCCGTTCAACCCGCGCAGCAAGCAGCGCATCATGTACCGGGCGATTCCGTCGTGGTTCTTCGCCATCCAGGGGCAAAAGCCGCTGATGCTGGAGCAAAATGAGCATATCAATTGGTTCCCGGCCCACCTCAAGCACGGCCGCTTTGCCAAAAATATCGAACAAGCACCCGACTGGAATCTGAGCCGCGACCGCTTCTGGGCGACGGCCATGCCAGTGTGGAAGGGTGACCGCGGCACCGTTAAGGTGGTTGGCTCGTACGCGGAGCTGAAGGAACTGAGCGGAGTGGAACTGGATGATTACCACCGCCCGTGGGTGGATGACATCACCTTTACGATTGACGGCGAAACGTTCACGCGCATCGACAAGGTGCTCGATTGTTGGTTCGAGAGCGGTAGCATGCCGTTTGCGCAGTTGCACTATCCGTTTGAAAACCAGGCCAAGTTTGAGCAGAATTACCCGGCGGATTTCATCGTTGAGTACATCGGCCAGGTGCGGGCGTGGTTCTACTACGTGCACGCCGTTAACGCTGCTTTGGCCGAGATCGGTGCCTTTGGTGAGGCCGGCGCCCAGCACAAGAACGCCTATAGCAACGTCATTACCACCGGTGTGGTGGCGGGTAATGACGGCCGCAAGATGAGTAAATCGCTCGGTAACTTTACCGACCCGAACGAGCTGATGGATAAGTTTAGTGCTGATAGTTTGCGCTTCCTGCTGCTGAGTAGCCCGCTGCTCAACGGTGAAGACTTTGCGCTGCACGATAAGGATGTGGGCGATGTAGCGCGCAAGCTGGCGATGATTTGGAATATGTATGACTTTTTCACCATGTACGCGGAAGTTGACGAGTTCACATTTCCGTACGATACGGCGTCTTCGGATGCGTTTCTCGTTCACCGTATCACCAATACGGCTCACTCCGATACTCCCGAATCCTTGTCTCGCCCTGGAACTGAGAACTCGTTCCAGATCAGCGTTGATGTCACCAAGCTGACCAACCCGCTCGATATCTGGATCATCAGCCGCTTGCACGAGCTGGTGGCGGAGGTTGAGCGGCAGATGGATGCCTATAATATCCCTGATGCACTCAGCCCAATTTTGCCGTTCCTGGACGACGCCAGCAACTGGTACGTGCGCCGCAGCCGCCGCCGCTTCTGGAGGTCGTCGAAAGGGGCCACGGGCGCTGAGGACGATGGCGATAAGAACGATGCCTACCGCACGCTGCACTATGTGCTGGTGCGCCTGAGCTACATCTTGGCGCCGTTTACGCCGTTTTTGGCTGAGGAGTTGTATCATAATCTAACCGGTGATGATGAGTCGATCCACCTCAAGAATTGGCTGCCAGCGGGTGCGGTGGATGAGCAGATCATTGCTGAGATGAAAGCAGTACGTGATGTCATTAATGATGGTTTATCGCAGCGCGCATCCCAAGGTGTCAAAGTGCGTCAACCACTACTCAAGCTGTCGATGAACCAGACCGACTATCAGCAGCTCAAGCCGTATGAGGATGTCATTTGCGAAGAACTGAACATTAAGTTCCTTGAGGAGTTAGGCGAAACACCAGATAAGCCAATACTTGATAATACCATCACCCCCGAACTCAAGCGCGAAGGCTTGATGCGTGAAGTTATTCGCCACGTGCAGAGTGCGCGCAAGAAGGCTGGGCTGCAGGTGGATGACCGGATTGTGCTGCACCTCGCGGTCGGGGCTGAGCCCGCCAGTGCCAGCCAGCCAGCGGCGCCAGGCCAGGCGCAACCAGCTGGTGACGCAGCCGCGCAGCTGCGCCAAGCCCTCACTGAGTATGCAGACACAATCGCGAGTGAGACGCTAGCGACAATGAAGCAGCCCGGTGATGCGCTCTACCATACGACGGCTACAGTAGATGGCGCTGAGCTGCAGATTAGCCTCGCCAAAGCATAGGACTACAAGGAATAACATGCTCAGCTCGAGTGGCGCATCAGTCGTGAGACACCACTCGAGCTTGGTGGCTGGCAATATTTGAGTTTCTATAGTCATCCTCACTCCTTGCGCTAGCACAGCGTCCTCACTAAAAATGTTGAGAGACCAGCTACGAAACAAGCAGAAAGTACAGAGCGACAATTGCTACAATGGGGTTTATAAGCCTGCACGATAATTGAATATCATGACTAAACTACCTACCACCATACCTACCTCCTCACTACGCCAGCGCTTGGCAGGGTTGTTGCTGGTGGTGCGGATTATTTGGCGGGAGGCACCGCTGACGATCGCCGTCCAAGCAGTGGGAGCGGTGCTGTCGGCGGTGCTGCCACTGGCCACGGCCTACTACGCTGCTCTTGCGACAACGGCTTTGGCTGAGGCATATGCGACAGGTGGGCAGCCACAGCAGCTCCTCGTTTATGTCGTGATGACTGTGGTACTGAGCATTGTGGCGAGTGTGTGGTCGGTGGTGCAAGGGTATTACGACCAAGTGTCGCGCTATCGCATCGAGGCGGCCATGAGCGACCATATGTATGCCCGCCTCCATGCGCTGGATTTTTGGCGCTACGACGACCCTACAACCATTGATATGTTTGATAAAGCGCAGCGCTTCGTCCAGTCATTTTCGTACCTCTTTATCCAACTGGTGCGAATGCTGACAGCGCTGGTATCGCTGGCAACGAGCCTATGGATGATAGTGATGGTGAGCTGGTGGCTGGGACTACTCGTGCTCGTGGCGCTTGTGCCAAGTAGTGTGGTGCAGGTGCGACTGTCGCGTTTGCAGGCCGGCCACTGGCGCGATCAGGTGGGTACGCGGCGGCGCATGGCGTGGATCGAGCACATCCTTAGCCGGCCGAACTTCATTGCCGAGCTGCGCCTCTATGGAGTGATCCACCATCTACTTGGCGAGCGAGCAGCACTGCGGGATAAAGATCGGCTGCGGGTGCTTGGCTACGAGCGCCGCTTTATGGGGCAGCGCCTAGGCGGAGAGATTATCCAGGCAGCAGCAGAGGTAGTGGCGCTTGCTTGGGTGGTGCTGGAGATCGTGGCACACCGCCAGCCAATTGGGCAATTTGTGCTCGTGCAGCAAATGGTAGGGCGAGTGATGAGTGGGATGGACAGCATCATCAGTACCTATAATATGATTGACGAAGACCTCGCCACCATGACAGACTACCAGCAGTTTATGGCGCTGCCGGTTGCAAGCCATGCAGCCACCATCGATGAGGTAACGCTGCGTGATGCGATCGCGGTGCAGCAAGTGTCATTTTGCTATCCAGGCACGCAGACGGCGGTGCTGCGTGATATTTCTCTCACGATTCGCCGTGGTCAGCATATTGCCATTGTGGGCGAAAATGGTGCTGGCAAGAGCACGCTCGTTAAGCTGCTCACCGGCCTGTATCAGCCCAGCAAAGGCAGCATTACCATTGATGGGCACGATCTCCGACACATCAACCCAGCGGCATGGCACCGGCAATTGGCCGTGCTGGGGCAGGAATTCATCCGCTACGACTTCGCCACGGCGCACGAGAATGTCTGGTATGGCGATGTCTCGCAGCCAGTGGATGCAGCGCGCCGCGATGCTGCACTGCGCCAGGCCGAGGCAGCCGATTTTGTCCGTAAGCTCCCTCATGGTGGGAACAGCTATATCAGCAAATGGATGGAGGCGGATGACCACGAAACAGGGGTCGATCTATCCGGTGGGCAGTGGCAACGCCTGGCCTTAGCACGCAACTTGTATCGCAATGCGCCCATCATCATCCTCGACGAGCCCACCAGCGCTATTGATGCCGCCGCCGAAGCACGCATCTTTCGCTATCTCTTTGCTCAGCAGGGCAAGACCATCATCACCATCAGCCACCGCTATAGCACTGTTAAAAAGGCGGATGCTATCTATGTTATCGCCCACGGCCGCATCGTCGAGCATGGCACTGCCGCCGCATTAATGGCGCAGCGCGGTGCATTCTACGAGATGTTCAAAGAACAGATATAGTTTGGTATAATAGGGGTGTGGCGCGTTGGCGGAGCGGTTACGCAGAGGTCTGCAAAACCTTTTAGACGAGTTCGACTCTCGTACGTGCCTCCACAATTGTTGATGAATAGCTCTCTCGATAGAGCTATTTTTGCTCTAGCAATTCTTTTAGTTCGGGGAAGGTTGGCTGTTGGAAATGACCTCGGTCAACGAATATATGACTTTTTGCGCTTGGTAGATCAGACTGAAATTTTGCGAGCTCAGCAAACGGTACGATGGTATCGTCTTTGCTGTGTAGCAGGTGAATTTCTTTGGCGGATTTTTCGATCCCAGTGGCGCTTGGTAATATAAAATCGCCCAAGTCTTCGTGAGTTGCATCATCATATGGAGCAGCAATTAAGATGAGTCGAGTAACTGGCGTGCTAAGAGGATTTTCGTGCAGATACTTCGCTAAGAATATCGCCCCAAGGCTACTGCCAATGAGCTGTACATCGTTACCAAGCAGCGGCACTATCTTTTCAAAGTAGATTTTCCATTCGGAATACCGCGCGTTTTGCTTGTTGGGCATGGTAGGCAGCAGCACGTCAAAATCCGTCATTGTCACAGCGAGCCAGTCGCGCCATTTTGTTTTACGAAAAAGACTCTCATAAGTAAGTGGGCTAGTGCGCAGCGCGGAGAGATAGCGCTCGTAGGAATTAAAAGGTGATCCGCCGTGAATATGTACAATTTGCTTCATAAACATAGTATAATACAAGCAGCACATGGCTGCTATGCCAGAAGTGCGATTGCATGCGCGAGTGGCGGAACTGGTAGACGCGAGGGACTTAAAATCCCTTGGCCAAAAGCCGTGCGGGTTCGATTCCCGCCTTGCGCACCAGGCATGATATAACAGAGAAAACCACTTGAGGAGAGTGGTTTTTTCATGTACATAGCCAGAAGGGTATAGTATAGCGGCATTCGTGCTAGCTACGAGTTCAAGATTTATTGTAGAATTACCATAGCGGCTAGTATAAGCCACACAATTTGGTATAATAAGGCTATAACCAAAAAGGAGAAACGACACTATGACAATAGCATTAATCGTTTTGCTCGGCGTGATTGGCCTGCTCGTTCTGTTTGGCATCTTCATGTGGGCAACGTACAACAGCTTGGTCAAGCTGAAGATCCGCGTGGACGAAGCTTGGAGCGACATCACCGTCCAGCTCAAGCGCCGAACAGACCTCATCCCCAACCTAGTGGGTACTGTGAAGGGCTATGCAGCACACGAGAAGGAAGTCTTTGAGAACGTTGCAGAGGCTCGCAGCGCTATCATGAATGCCCAAGGTGTGCAAGAGACGGCGGCAGCAGAGAATATGATCGAGGGCGCCCTGAAGAGCTTGTTTGCTGTAGCAGAGGCCTACCCAGACCTCAAAGCTAACCAAAACTTCATCCAGCTGCAGCAAGAGCTGGTGGACACTGAGGACAAAATCCAGGCAGCGCGCCGCTTCTACAACGGTGGTGTGCGCGACCTCAACACCCGCATTGCCATGTTCCCCGCCAACATCGTGGCTGGCATGCTGGGCTTCAAGGCTCGCGAATTCTTCGAGGTCGAAGACCGCGCCAGCGTCGAGAACCCAGTGCAAGTGCAGTTCTAGATACCTCGCACACTATAACGAAACCGCTCTCGATGGAGGGCGGTTTTTTATAACTTGAATTTCACAGCGCCACTGTTTAGCATTAGCTCCACCTCGCAAAACCACCATTATCTGCTACAATATATCTATGTACAGAGCAATTGCACACAACAAACGTAATACAGTTATTTTGATGATCATCTTCGTCGCGATGGTGGCGCTGATTGGCCTGGCGGCGCAGTTGATTATGAATAGCCGCGGCATGCAGGGCAACCTGACAATCTTTTGGGGGACATTCATTGGGGCGCTGATCTATGCATTGGTGCAGTATTTCATTGCTTCTAAGCTTGCTATGAGTATGACTGGTGCAGTGGAGATTCGCAAAGCGGATAACCCCCGTTTGTGGCGCATCGTTGAGAATCTTGCTATTACCGTGGGGTTGCCTATGCCGCAGGTGTATATTATCGACGACCCAGCGCCCAACGCCTTTGCCACTGGCCGCGATCCCAAGCATGCCATTGTGGGCGTGACGACGGGCCTGCTGGAGATTATGGATGACCGCGAGCTCACCGCTGTGCTGGCCCACGAGATGGGGCATGTCCAAAACTACGATATTCGGGTGAGTATGATTACCTTTGGCCTGGTGAGTGCGATCGGCCTCGTGTCAGATATTGCACTGCGCATGCTATGGTTTCGTGACAATGATGACCGCGAGACCAATCCAGTGCTACTGGTGCTTGGCGTTATCGCCATCATTCTCGCACCCATCGTAGCAGCCATTATGCAAATGGCAGTGAGTCGCCAGCGTGAGTACCTGGCCGATGCGACTGGTGCGCTGACGACGCGCGACCCAGCTGGCCTGGCGAGCGCGCTGGGTAAGCTGCAGGCATACACTCGCCCTATGGAGAAGCAGGTCAGCTCAAGCGCTAATATGTTTATGGTGAACCCGCTCAAGCCAGGGTTTTTTAGCCGGTTGTTTAGCACCCACCCGCCGCTCGAAGACCGCATCAAGCGTCTCAACGAAGATATGAACAAATGGTAGGGTGGTGCCTGTGGCAAAAAAAACAAAGTCAACTCGCCGCTCATCATCACGCACCGCTCTAACGGTAGCTACGAGCCAACATCGCTCAAAAAAAGAGGCAAAACACCCTGACGCTGCAAAAAAGGCAACATCATCCTCTCGCGGGACTGCTTCCACAAAAGCCCGCTCGCAGCACTCGAATGATGCTCCATCGACGCTGCCCAGCTGGCGCACTAACCTCCACTGGCGGACCTGGCAGGCTCGCGGTGGTAGGGTAGTAGCGAGTAGCCGTCAATGGTTGCATAATTTACAACGGCGACGACCGCATCGAAGCTTCCGTCGCACCCGCCGGCGCGATTATGCGCGCTCGCTGCAATTGCCAGGCTACGTTGCCTTCACTGCGCAGGTGCTGCGCATGGTGCGAGCGCACTGGCGGACGCTGTGCCTCTTGGCAGTGTTTTATGCCGTGCTCCTCTTGGCGCTGGGGGCGATTACTAATCAAGCGATGTACGACCGTCTGCAGAGTATGCTGGCAGAGTCGGGCAAGGATATTCTCACTGGTGCCTGGGGTAAGCTAGGCGAGGCAGGGCTCCTCATGGTGACGGCCTTTGGCACGGGCAGTGGCAACCTCAGTGCCGACCAGCAGCTCTATGTGGTGCTGGGCTTTTTGCTGGTGTGGCTCACCACAGTGTGGCTGCTGCGCGAGTACAAGGCAGGGCGAGCGCCACGCCTGCGCGATGGGTTGTATAATGCCTGTGCGCCGCTGGTGGCCACGCTGATGGTCGTCCTCGTCTTCCTCGTGCAGCTTATTCCGCTGGGGGCGATGGCGCTGGTGTATATTGGTCTGTCGAGTAATGGAGTGATTAGCGAAGGATTTGGCTCGATGCTCTTCTATGTGCTGCTAGCTACTGTGGCAGTGCTGACGCTTTATTGGGGCACGAGCACCTTCATTGCGCTTGTGGTGGTGACGCTGCCTGGTATGTACCCTATGCGGGCGCTGGCAGCAGCGGGTGACCTGGTGGTAGGGCGGCGGTTGCGGGTTTTGTACCGGCTGCTGTGGCTGTTTGGCAGTGTGGCAGTGCTGTGGTGCGTGGTGATGATCCCCGCTATTCTCCTTGATGCCTGGCTCAAGCACCTCTGGCAATGGTATGCCTCTGTGCCGACGATGCCCGTCCTAGCAGGCTTCATCAGCTCGGTGACGGTGGTGTGGTGCGCAGCGTATATCTACCTCCTCTATCGCAAGATCGTTGATGATACGGCAGTACCAGCGTAGGGTGGGCGACTCTCGCAATAGTATTGCTTGAGGCCTAGTTTTGGGCGAGTAATGTGAGCAATTGATAGTGGAGAGGGGCTTTGCTTGGCCGCGTAGTGGCTTTTGTGATAGCAAAAAGCTGAGGTTCTTCGTCTTATACTTACTAATAGCACTCTCGAATTCAATGGCGGGGCAAGTTGTCATTGTATATTGCATTCTCTAACAGGGTAATATCGAATGTGAATCTTAAAAATTTTGCTCTCCTTGCGTTAGCTCACCCTCCCCATCACTTCATCCGATGGAGTGTGAGAATCTGTCATTGTGCTGACAGATTCTCAGCCCAACGCAAGAGGTCGATACTTGGGGAGTATCGACCCTTATAGTGTTCCTGAGGAGGGAGTGTGAGGAGGGTGAGCGTGAGAGAACGCAAGGGGCTTTAGATCAGATACATACTAATTTTGCAGGATGGTTATACTAAATCTTCTCTTAAAAAAGCTGCGCCCACCGCCAAATTCCGCTATACTAAAGGCAGTAAGGAACCACTATGACACAAGACAAACACACAGCATCACCCACCTCATCGCCAGCTCAGCGCAGTGCCGAGTTGCGCCAGCTGCTCAATCGCTATAGCTACGAATATCATGTGCTCGATGCGCCCAGCGTGAGCGATGCGGTGTATGACAGCCTCTTTGCCGAGCTCAAGCAGCTCGAGGTCGCGCACCCGGCGCTCATCACGCCCGATTCGCCCACCCAGCGGGTTGGCAACGTCCTCAAAGGTGGCTTTGCCAAGGTGCAGCACCGCCGGCGGATGGTCAGCCTCAACGACGTTTTCGACACAGCAGAGGTCGAGGCCTGGGTGCAGCGCATGGATAAGCTCTTGCCAGGTCACAAGCACGAATTTTTTGCCGATATCAAGATGGATGGCTTGGCCTGCGCGCTTATCTATAACGATGGTGTGCTCGTGCAGGCTGTCACACGGGGCGATAGCTACGTTGGCGAAGATGTAACGAATAATGTGCGGACGATTCGCAATGTGCCGCTGCGTCTGCGTGAAGCACCTGGCTTTGAGCACTTACTGCAGGGCAGGACGGAGATCCGTGGGGAAATCGTCATGCTCAAGCGCGACTTTGCGGCGCTCAACCAGCGGCAGCAAGCTGCTGGCCAGCCAGCCTTTGCTAACCCGCGTAACCTCGCGGCTGGCACTATCCGCCAGCTCGACCCAGCACTCGTGGCGCAGCGCCCACTCCATTTTCGGGGTTATGATGTCATCCGTGATGATGTAGCCGAGGTGCCGACCAACAGCTACGCTTATGACGCCTTGACGGCACTAGGTATCACACGTAACCAGCAGGCCGCGGTCTTTACTAGCCTCGCTGAGGTAATGAACTTCGTCCAGCAGTGGGGCGAGCAGCGCCGCGATTTGCCGTTTAATACCGATGGCCTCGTGATCAAGATTAACGATCGCGCTCTCTACGACCGCCTGGGTATGGTGGGTAAGAACCCGCGGGGTGCGGTGGCCTATAAATATGCAGCCGAGCAAGCCACTACCATCGTGCGCGATATCGTCATTAGCATTGGCCGGACGGGTGCTGCCACACCAGTGGCGGTGTTCGACCCAGTCGTCGTGGCCGGCACGACGGTGCAGCACGCCAGCCTGCACAATGCCGACGAGATTGCTCGGCTCGATGTGCGGCGCGGCGACACCGTAGTCATCTTCAAGGCGGGGGACATCATCCCGCAGGTCGAGCGAGTGCTGCCAGAGCTGCGCCCAGCTAATACCGAGCCGATTGATTACCCAGCTGAGCTTCAACGCCAATATCCCGAGCTGCAGTTCGAGCGGCCTGCTGGCGAGGCAGTGTACCGAGTGCGTGGTGCCAGTAGCTCGCTCATTCTCACGCGCGCCCTCACGCACTTTGCATCCAAAGGAGCACTGGATATCGACACACTTGGCGAGAAGAATGTCGCTGCCCTGGTCGAGGCTGGCTTGGTGCACGATCTCGCCGATATTTATACACTGAGGAAGGAGGATCTTCTCCAGCTCGATCGCTTTGCCGAGGTCTCGGCGCAGAAGCTTATCGATGCCATTGCTGCTGCAAAGCGTCCAGCACTTGAGCGTTTCCTCTACGGCTTGGGCATTCGCCATGTGGGTGCGCAGACGGCAATCGATATCGTGAAACATTTTGCAGATAATTCAAAACACGACGTGCCTCAGCAGGGTAGTGTGAATAATAATCATAATAATTCAGAAAAAAATATATCTCTTGATGAACCGCAAGCACCCGTCAATACACTTGCAAATGACAAGCCATTGCTCGGCTTTCTGCGCTCTGCCACGCTCGACCAGCTGCAGGAGATTGATGGCATCGGCGTGGTAGTGGCTGAATCGATTGTCGCGTGGTTCAGCGATGCAGATAACATTGCCTTGCTGGATAAATTTGCCCAATGTGGTGTCGTGCCACGGCTCGTGCAATCGTCACAGCAGCTCGCTGGTCAAAAATTCGTCATCACTGGCACATTGCAAGCAATGAGCCGCGACCAAGCAGCTGAAAAAATCCGTGCTCTGGGTGGTACCTTCCAGAGTAGCGTCAGCAAGGATACCACCTACCTCGTTGCTGGTGGCAAGGTTGGTGCGAGCAAGCGAGCCAAGGCGGAGAAGTATGGTACAATGATCCTCACCGAAGAACAATTTTTAACCCTTATCCAATAAACAGGAGAAAGATATATGGCAACCCCAGAACAACCACAAAGAGATGAATTAATCGCTGCAGCAAAAAGTATGGCGCCGTTTCCAATTCTCATGGCAACCTTTATGCTCGTGTATGCTGTGTGGTTTGGTGTGGCGTGGGGCACTATTGGCTGGGCAGTCTTTGCACTATTTGGTGTGTATGCGGCATGGCTGATTTTTTGCGGTGTGCAGCATATCCGCGCAACGAAAAAATTGCCCAAGCCAGCACCAACACCAGCCAGCAAACGGATCGCTAAGCAGATGCAGCTGCTGAGTACCGTGTCGTATACACCGCTGTGGATTATCCTTGCGTTGCTTGGTATATTCCAGCAGCAGATTTATATCATGCCAGCGCTTGTGTTGATTGTTGGGTTGCACTTCATTCCGCAGGCGAAGATCTTTGGCCGGACGATTGATTATTATCTTGCGCCGCTCCCCATCTGTACGGCACTGATTGGCTTCTACTTTGCCTTTGCAACGAGTACTTCGTGGCAAGTGGTCTATGCTATCAGCAGCATTGGTGGGGCACTCGCAACTGCAGGATATGGCCTGTATATGGTGCTAAGCCACAAACGGCTCATGAACGAAATCAACCGCGCGTAAAAATGTATGAAGACCAGTGCCGAATCGGCTAGCTTGCAAAATGCAAGTGAAAACAACACTATGAATGGCAATGCGCAAAATTCATGATACAATATATGCTATTGATAGCAACCCAGCAATAGCAATGTGCATAATATACAAAAGAACTCAACAATAAACAAGCAAGGAGGATAAGGCAATGGTGCGATTCTATCTCGAAAAGCTCGTACGCGACAAGGTTGTCGAGAGATGCAAGGCCGACCCACAGGTGCTCCATACGGAGTATCATCAGCTCGATCGTGCAGCGTATCGCCATGAGTTACACCGCAAGATTCATGAGGAGGCAAACGAAATTCCGCTGGGCGATGATAGGCTAGAAGAGGCGCTGCAGGAGCTGGCGGATGTGCAGGCTGTTCTCGATGCACTGCGCGATGATTTTGGCTTTTCGCCTCAGCAGGTGCAAGACGCAGTGGCGCGCAAAGCTGCACATGCTGGCGGCTTCCAAAAGCGCTACTATATCAAGTACAATGACTTAGCGGAAAATAGCAAATGGGTCGAGGTTTTTCGAGCGCAGCCAGAGAAGTATCGGGAGGAGAAGAGTAACGCTACAACGATATATTGCGCTGGAAAAGATCTCTCGCGAGCTAATCGTGTGGCAACAATGCTTGAATCTGCAGGCTATACCATCCCCTGTGATTGGTTTCGAAACTATCGTGATGATCAGTCACGATTTTCTCCAATGGACGAAAAGAGAGCAATTGCTGAAGCAGATGTACTTATATATCTGTGGGAACCTGACCAAGAAAGTGCAAGATATGAGGTCGGTATGGCGATGGCGCTTGATAAGCCAATAGTTGTTGTTCATAATGAACAGCCCTGGTTCTTGACCCTACCGCATGTTGTGGTAGTAAGAGATGACTCTGAGATTCTTGATGCATTAAAAAATGTAGCTAGCTAAAAGAGTAGACAAGAAGTATCAAGTGATAATATACAAAGGAAGTATCATGCAGCAACCACTATTCATCACGGGCAACCAACACAAGGCCGACTATCTCGCGCGCATGCTTGGTATGCCGCTAGAACATCGCAAGATTGATTTAGTAGAGATTCAATCGTTTTCGCCTGAGGAAGTTGTTCGGCACAAAGTGCGTGAAGCCTATGAGATTGCCCAGCAGCCTGTTCTTGTTGAAGATGTGTCGCTGGGGTTTGCAGCGCTGAATGGATTGCCTGGGCCGTTCATTAAATTCTTCGTCGAAGCGCCAGATGGACTAGAAAAATTATGCCGTATGCTTGATGGATTTGATGATCGATCGGCACTGGCGGTAGGTGTGTTTGGTTACTATGATGGCCACGAGATGCACGTTTTTCGCAGTGAGCTACCAGGCAGTATTGCAGTGCATCCGCGTGGCGATGGTGGCTTTGGCTGGGATAAAATATTTTGCCCAGATGGCTACAATGACCGGACACGGGCAGAGCTACTGCCCGAGGAAGATGCAGCGACGTATCACATTATTAAACCAATTGCAGCAGTACGCGAATTTTTACAATCTCATAGATAAGATTTTTTGCAACTCCTACCACTGTTATATTCCTGAATCGAACACTAAGTTTATTCATGGCAATTAATAGATAGCAGTATATTGATGGTGTGGTAGGTATAGGAGTTTGGATCGATTATACAATATACTGTTGAATACTTTTTGTTTATGTTCAACATAATCGTATACTGCGCGACGTGAGTAGTGTAGCGCGCTGCGTGGTAGCAGGGCATGTATGGGTATGAATTTTACAGAGAGGGAGATATATTGCTTGTAATATGCAAGCAAAAAGCTCGGTTATTATGCTGTGAGGTAGTGGAAAAAGTAAGCAGTAGAAAGGCGTTTTTTGTGTCGCGTGAGGGCAATATGCAGGCCAAAACAATTGCCACAAAGAGAGGGTGAGAGGGGGCGTGGCACGACACACAGTTGCAAAAAGCAAGCAAAAAATCACCACTCAGCATGAACGAATAGCGTAATCTATTCAGCCGCCACACTACCAACAATTAAGCTTGCGCCAATCACATCATCCACACTCGAGCCACGCGATAGGTCGCTGATTGGCCGCGCAAAGCCTTGTAAGATAGGGCCGTAGGCATGGCCGCCAGCTAGGTGTTCGGCCAGCTTGTAGGCAATGTTGCCGGAGTTGAGATCGGGGAAGACGAGGACGTTGGCTTGGCCAGCGACGGGGCTATCAGGGGCTTTTTTGTGACCAATGGCGGGGACGAGAGCCGCGTCAAGCTGGAGCTCGCCATCGATGAGGAGCTCTGGCTGGTGGGCTTGTACCTCTGCAAGGGCGCGGCGAATTGTTTCGACACTTTGGCCGCCAGCACTGCCGAGCGTCGAGTAGGAAAGCAGCGCAACGCGGGGCTGCCAGCCAAGCCGGGTGGCACTCAAGGCGCTGGCCTCGGCAATGGCAGCTAGGCCAGCGGCATCTGGTGTGATGTTCATCCCGCAGTCGGCAAAGATAAGTAGGCCATCCTCCCCACCAGCAAAGTGAGGCATATCCATCACAAAGAAACTCGATGCATAGCGCACCCCGGGCGCTAAGCCAACAACTTTCAGCGCAGCCCGCAGCACCTCAGTAGTGGGGTGGTCAATGCCAGCCACCATAGCATCACACACGCCATCGTGGAGCAGCTGGGCCGCGTAGGTGAGAGGGGTAAGGGGAGGTGCATCAGCGGTGTTTGCAGATGTCGTATCGTGTTGGTGGGGTACTGTCATAATCTCGATGTCATTAAGCGAGATACCTGCATCGGCGGCGGCTTGCTTGACGGCAGTTGGGTTATCCGCAACAAGCACTGGCCGAACGGCCTGCCAATCGGCCAGCTGGCGTACGGCGCTGAGGATAATGGGGTTGGTGCCTTCTGGGTAGGCGATGCGCGGCGGGTGAGTGGCGAGCGCATCACGGAGGGTGAGTATACGCTGGTTCATACATATAGTATAATCAATATATGGAAGAACTCATAATCGAACAGGCAACCGCCGTCAGCCAGGCTGATGTGGCGGCAATCGCAGCACTGGGCGATGTGTTGCACCAAGCCGGAACAACCGCGCCAACTACTCCAACTACCCCTGATGCAGCGGCGATGGACGCTTTGCGTCAGGCTCTTGAAGCGGTGATCGCTGCTGAGAATCAAACGCTGCTCCTGGCTCGCCTTGATGGCAAGGTGGTGGGCATGGCAACGCTCGCGCTGCTGGTGGGGCCGATCGCTGGGCGTAAGATCTACCTCGATGACTTCGTAGCCGACCCATCGGTGCAGGGCAAGGGGGTTGGCTCGCGGCTGTGGGATGCGATGCTGAGCTGGGGCCAGCAGCACGGTGCCGCCAAACTCACCTTCACTTCCAACCCTAAGCGCCAAGCAGCACATCGCTTTTATCTCCACAAGGGCGCAACGATCTATAACACGACGGTGTTTGAGAAGACAATTGAATAGCGCGGGTTAAGCTGCACACTTCTCCTCTCTCATGTACCAACTATTCCTTATCTGGTAGTGCAGGGCCAACTGCTGATCACTGCTTATAATGTTCAATCTATGATGGCAATTTCTGCAGCAGCTTAGAAGAGGATGTATGAGAGAGGGGTGTGAGATTATGTAATCGCCAAGACAGCCTTTGTTGTATTACTAATATAATACGCCGTGTACTGCGACAGAAAGGCAGCCAAATGACACAAACTCGAGCCCAAGAAACATTTTGCACACTGGAAGACACCCCGCGCGAACGAGTGACTGCGGCCGATCAAGCAGCGGCAGTAGTGCGGCTGAGCCGGATTGCCTTGCATATGATGACAAAATTTGCTGATCGGGTAAACATACATGGCAGCCGTGTGGATGAGACAATGCTAGCAGAAGGGGCCGATTCACCTCTGCTGCCAGGCCAGAGCCGTGCGATCCTCAGGCTCATAGCACCATATGCCGATGGCTCACGATTGCAGGCGGATGTTGAGACGGCGACATTTTGGCGTGAGCCGCTACAGCCGAGCCTAAGCGACAATGCGATAGCTGCGACAACACACGAGGTAAGCCTGGTGAGTGGCTCAAAGCAGCTGCGCTACCGCATTATTACAGAAGGCTATCGCCAGCGGGTGGTGCGCTCGCTGACCGACTCAGCCTGTAGTGGTCAGTCTGCCACGCGCACGATTGGCGAAAGCCAACGGATCGGCCGAGGCGACCAAGTGGTCAGTGAGTCAGAAGTGCAGCAGCTCTGGAAGGTTCTGAGTGGGGCGGAATCGCTTGATGATGAGTAGTTGAAGTGATTGGCCTCTAAGGCTTCGCCTTCTTAACCTCAGCTACCCTTCTACCACTTCAGGCAGGTAGAATTAAGACCTGGTTGCAAACTAGTACTTATTTTTGATGCTGGGTCGTTCTTGGGGGTATTGTCAGTTCTTAGCTTCAAGAGAAAGGAATGATACAAACCTGTGAAATTACCGAAGAGGACTTTGAGATTCACTAAGGTCGACGTTCTTCTGAAAAGTAGAAAACCAGCCATGGTGACTGGTTTTTCTCTGTTCTGAGCAAGTGTTTCTCTCAGATATTCTTGCTTATCCTCTCCTAGCGGCAGAACTGCATGGCAATGTAATATTGGTCGCCTTTTTGCGTTAGGCCAATGCCAGCTTTGTCGTAATCGCCCGAGAACATGATCTTGTTGTGTGGTGGGGAATTGATCCAGACATCCGTGGCTTGCTGCTCGTTGTATGAGATGGGTACGAGCTCGAGAATCTCACCACTGGTGCGGCAGGTGTAGAGTTGCTTCAGGCGGTCGAGGCCGCCATCGTGGCTGAGCTTATTAATCTGCGCATTGTAGGCCGACTGAGCGCGCGAGCTCGTGTTGATTTGCTCAATGCGTTGCACCGTACCGAGCGAACGCGCTGCCCGTTCCTTGTTGACCGTCGCAAAGACGCGGTCGACAAACTCAGGCGATGGTGTGTTGGAGTTGGAGTTTGACTTATTGTTCGATGGGTTGCTCTTTTGAGCATTGCTATTCGAGCGGGTATTCGAGCCAGTTGAAGCGCCATTGGTGGCGGCTGGTGTTGGCGTTGGTGTCTCACTGGGCTTCGACGCTGGCTTGATAGCCTTGGGAGAAGCGTTGGAGGCGATGATTATCTTGATAGCTTGGTTGCGCTGGGCGAGTGTCTGCGCGGATGGCTGATCGGACGGCGCTAATGCCTTGGCCATATGTCCACCAGTTGTTGCACTCGTTGCATTGTATGCAGGCGCTGACGAACCACTCTTTGGCTGGGCTGCTACGATGACGCCCGCGCCTGCGAAGACGATCATTGTACCAGCTATGCCATACACGAGTCTCTTCATACTCATACTACCCAGCGTAGCATAGATATGACAGGATGTGAAATAAGATTTGTGAAAAATCGGCCCACAACAGAGGCAAAAATCGTGAAAAATAACAGGATATAACCCAGTGCCGTAGTAGCGTATACTATATATATATGAACTCCGCTCCACCAGCCACCCCGCCTGCCGTTTTTTGCTCCTATGCCTTTACCGGTGAGGACGAGGCGGTGGTGCGGGCACGGATGCGTGGAGTGGTGGCAGCACTTGAGCAGGTGGGCTGTGCGGTGTATTGCAATCTTTTTGACCCAGCATGGCCTAGCTACCATACGCCAGGTGAATTCATCCGCCGTGCGCTGAGCGTGTTGCCCCAGTACGATATGGTACTCGTGGTCCAAGCGTCGCCGCGGCGCAGCGAGGGGATGCTTATAGAGGTGGGTGCGGCGCTAGCGCTGGGCAAGCCAATCACCCTGGCGCAGCACCACAGCGTAGGCCAGCAGAGCTACCTGAGCGACAAGCTCATCGCCACGCGGACGGAGGTATGGCACAGCGAGGCGGAGCTGCCAGCAGTGGTGCGGCGGCTGGTGAGTAATGATAGTTAGATATACCAGCTTTGACATCCGCCGCCGTCTCTGCTACAATCAGTCGGAAGTATTAATAATTATAAGGAATCAGATGAAAGCAGTCATTCAGCTTGGCGGCAAGCAGTATCTCGTCGCCGAAAAAGAGACCCTCCTGGTGGACCGCCTCCCGGACGGCACAAAAGCGCTCGAAGCCGATGCACTCCTGACCATCGATGGCGAGACGACCACTGTTGGTACGCCGCACGTTGCAGGCGTTAAGGTCAAGGCCGAGGTCGTGGAAGCGCTCGTTAAGGGCGACAAAATCCGCGTCATTCGCTACAAAGCCAAGAAACGCGTCCACAAAGAGCGTGGCCACCGCCAGCAATACAGCCGCATTATGATCACATCGATCAAATAGCTGCAGTGTATATATAACACTACAAAACCACCCAGGTGATGGGTGGTTTTTGGTTCTAAAGCTGCGCGAACTGCTCACCACAGCAGAGTATAGAAAGCGGTATTAGAATTATTCTGAATATGGTATAAAATTGTTCATTTGCTTACCTCTGTTATTTGCCTTGGAGTATGCTTGTATAGTATGCTAAAAGGGACATATATCTAACACACAGAGGGAACAACATGACATACAGCACAGCACCCCGCGTGGGCGATGCTTTGCGTCGCACGCCATATACAGCCAATACTGACGCTGAGTGTGCACCGCCAGGCCAGCACGAGCAGCCGGGCTTGTTGGCTGAGCAGCTCACTACAGTCGTCCAGGATATTATTACTGCCCAGTATAGAAGTGCGCGCCGACGTGGTGCGGCTGGCCGGCGGTGCTACGACGGTGGTGAGGTGCGCAGTGTATACTTTGGCCACAAAACTGATAGTGGGCAGCGCCTCACCCTGAGTGCTCGAGCTGCTTTGGATAAAGATGGCCAGGTGCACGACCCGCATATTGTCATCTACGAGGTAGATCGATATGGCGCATATGCTGGCGCAGTGCGGTCGTATTATCTCGACGCACCTGACCATAGCGATGCATCGCTGGCTGACCCGCAGGTATTTTGCTATGAGTATGATTATACCGAGCTGGATGATACCTTTATACCGCAAGATAAGGTGCAACCAGCAGAGGTAGATGGCCAAGAACTAGCCGATGTGTGCGATCTGCTCCAACACGCGACAATCCAATCACCAGACTATTACACCCATCAAGCGCTCAACAAAGGGAGTCGTATGCTGCGACCCGAGCGTTGGCCGCTACCATCTGTGGATATGGTGGGGCAGATGGGCCAGCGTGCGCTGCAGCTGGCTGGGTCATGCTTAGCACTGCTTAGCAAAGGCCAGCGCATACCCCTCGCTCCGCACATGGGTGAGTTGGTGCGTGGCGGCGCGAGCGATGATGCGTGAGTGCTGGCAGGGGTCGGCCTCGAGGATGAGTAGGCCGCTAGGTGCGAGCCATTGCTCCGTCTGGGCAAGGAGGGTAGAAATGAGCGCCAGCCCATCATCCTCAGCAAAGAGTGCCAGGGCTGGCTCGTGCGCTGTCTCGCGGTCGTCGCGCTGCCAGGCGGGATCGACGTAGGGGAGATTGGCAAGAATGACATCATAACGCTGCTGCGCTGCTGCGAGGAGGTCGCTCTGAATAAAATGAACAGAGGTAGCGCCATGCTGCTTGCTGTTGTGCCGAGCGATGGCGATAGCTTCAAGGCTTACGTCGTATGCATCAACTTTGCACGGTGGGAGCTCGAGCTGTGCTGTAATGGCGAGAATGCCGCTGCCAGTGCCAACATCGGCAATGGTGCACTGAGTGGGCTGAATGAGTTGCAGCAAGAGAGTAATCATCTGCTCTGTCTCGGGCCGGGGCACCAGCACCGCGGGTGAAACGACGAAATCGCGCCCGTAGAATTCCTTGTGCCCCACCAGGTAGGCCAGTGGCTCATGCTGGAGGCGGCGGGCAAGGAGCTGCTCCGCCTGCATGTGTTGCTCGTGCAGGAGTGTGCTATCGCCGTGGGCGTGCAGCCAGTGCCGAGGCTGCTGCAGCACATGGCTCAGCAGCAGCTCACTATCGAGCCAGCTGCTGGCAATACCAGCCGTCCGTAGCTGGGCAGCCGCCGCAGCCAGCCACGTATCGACAGAGGTAGGTGAGAGGGTTGAGTGACTCATTAATGCATTATATTGTAGCATAGTGGGTGATATACACAGCAGCAACTGATCCACCGATTTGCAATTAGCACAAAGCAGTATTACAATACATAATTACTACGACATACTAATAACGGAGAAGGAGCGGCCCATGTCTCACGAATTAACACTACCAACATCAACTCAAGAAAATTGGCATGGGTTCCGCAAACCGCTCGGTGCTATTGCAGCATTGGCTTTGGCGGCTGGGCTGCCTGGCTGTGGCGCGCAGGAGCAGGCACGACCAACAGAGAGTGGTACAAGTAGCACAGTAGCAGCAGAAGAAGGCTTTCGTCCTACTCACTATGCCAGCTGGGCTGATGAAGTTGAGGGCCCGGTATGGATTGCGCCAGGTTACGTTAGTGAAGAGCTGGATGCTAACAGTGGTGATACGTATGCTCTACCGCTGGCAACGGTTAAGGGTGACCCGTCGTGCAGCCAGCCAGGCGCAGTCAAAAAGAACCCAGCGACTGAGGTGAAACTCTACACAGCGACTCATGATCCAAAGCAAATCAACGAAGTACCACAAAGTGACATCAACTTTATCACAACATCTGATGGTAATGGCGTCAACGCGGTGAAGGAGAGTGGCTTGGTGGTCACTCAATGTATTGAGTTCCATAAGGCAGAAGATAACTTTGGTGCAGGTGAAGTCCCAAAAGAGGCTGCTTTCCCACAACCTGATGGCACATGGCACAAGATGGAAATTGCCACGAAGCATACAGATGGTGTCAATGGAGCATTAGCGGCTAATAGAGCATTGAACCAATAGAGGTATCGCTTACGTTATCATAGGTAGCCTGAACTAACGAGATGGTAGCGGCACAGCCTCTCTATGAGATGAGGTGTAGTGATCGACAAGAAAGGACATGGGCGAGCGTTCCGAGCCAAACGGCTAGAGCGCTTGCCCTCTTGCTTTCTTGCTCCATTCTATGGTACTATGGTAGCCGTAATTTATTACGTAATAGCAACTCATCCCAGGACGAATTGGTAAGTCTTGGCCAGCAAAGCGTGTAGCCATGCAGCGTTGGTACCAAGATACTGCTAGTCGCCGGGGATTTTACATGGGAGCAAGAGGGCAATGAAAGCACTTCTCGGTACCAAGATTGGTATGACCCAAATCATCAGCCAGGATGGCACGACGATTCCTGTCACGCTTATCCAGGCTGGGCCTGTCGCTGCGACTCAGGTCAAGTCCGTCGAGACAGACGGCTACAACGCAGTGCAGGTGGCGTATGGTGCGGGTAAGAACCTGAGCAAGGCCGTGGCTGGGCATGTGAAGCCAGCCGGTGTCACCCCGAAGCATATTCGGGAATTTCGTGTTGACGACCTTGGCGATGTCAAGGTGGGCGACACATGGAGCGTTACGGAGTTTGCGCTCGGCGATGTCGTGGATGTCACGGGCATCAGCAAGGGTAAAGGTTGGGCCGGTACGATTAAGCGGCACAACTTTAAGCGCCACCGCAAAACCCATGGTGGTAAGGGTAACACGCGTAAGGTCGGTTCGATCGGTAGCATGTACCCACAAAAGATTTTCAAAGGGAAGCGCATGGCGGGCCAGATGGGCCACGAGCGCGTCACCGTTAAGAATCTGACGGTTGAGTTTATCTCGGCTGAGGATAACTTGATCGGTGTCAAAGGCGCTGTCCCAGGCCCCAAGAAGGGCTTAATTATCCTAGGAGGTGCTAAGTAATGGCTGAATCTACCAAGCCAGCAAAAGCAACCTTGCCAACGAGCGTCTTCGGCGTTGATGTGCCGAACCACGAGCTGCTCAAGCTCGCTTACGACGCGTTCTTGGCAAACGCCCGCCAGGCAAGTGCAACCACCTTGCAGCGGGGCGAAGTCCGCGGTGGTGGCAAGAAGCCATGGCGGCAGAAGGGCACTGGCCGAGCCCGCTTCGGCAGTATCCGCAACCCAATTTGGCGGGGCGGTGGTGTGGTCTTTGGCCCACGCGGCAACGAGAACTACCGCAAGAAGTTGTCTAAGACCAGCAAACGTGTCGCTATCCGCCAAGCCCTCACACTGGCTCATCAGGCTGGCAAGATCCAGGTCTTGCCTTTTGAGGACAAGGTAACTGGCAAGACCAAAGACGCTGCGGCGTTCCTCCGCCAGTTCAAGCTCGAGCGCAAAGTACTGCTCGTCGCTGGCGAGAAGTCGCCCGAGCTGATTCGCTCCACCGCCAACCTCCAGCAGGTGCTGGCTGTGAGTGCGATGTATCTCAATGTCTATTACATTCTTAATGCCGACCATATCGTCCTGTCACCTCAGGCGCTGGATGTTATTACGGCGTGGCTCGCACAGGAGGACAAATAAATGCAACTCGTATTAGTCACTCCCCGCGCCACCGAAAAATCCTACCGGCTCATCACGAGCCAAAACACCTACATCTTTGACGTGCCGCTGTCGGCTAACAAGCAGCAGATCGCTGCGGCTGTCGAGGCGCAATATGACGGCACTAAGGTAGCCAATGTCACTACTGCCGTGCAAAGCGGCAAAGCCATTCGCTACAGCCGGGGCAAGCGCCGCTATCCAGGTACCACACACCGCCACGACAGCAAAAAGGCGTACGTGCGCCTAAGCGAAGGCGAGATCAAGGTGTTTGAGACAGAAGAACAACAGCCGCAAACAGAGCAGAAGGAGGATAAGTAATGCCGATTAAGCAGTACAACCCAACCACTCCCGCCCGCCGCGGCATGACATCGCAGGATTTGAGCGATGTGACGACTCGCAAGCCGCTCAAGAGCCTTGTCAAGGCTGGTAAGCAGAAGGCTGGTCGCAACAACACGGGTAAGATCACCGTCCGACATCGCGGTGGCGGCGTTAAGCGGCACTACCGTTTGCTCGACCATCGCTTGGCCGCTGGCTTGACGCTGACGGTGGAGGAGATTGAGTACGATCCAAACCGCAGTGCCCGCATTGCCCGCGTGAAGGATCAGCACGGTCTCTACCACTACATCTTGGCTGACACCCAAATGACCAAGGGTAAGGTGCTCCAGACTGGTGCCGATGCACCAATCGAGGCGAGCAACCGTATGCCATTGGCTAACATCCCGGTTGGTAGCCAGATCTACGCTATCGAGATCAACCACGGTAAGGGTGCTCAGATGGTGCGTAGCGCTGGTACTAAAGCCCAGCTCATGGCTAAAGAAGACGGCTATGCCATGGTGCGGATGCCCAGTGGTGAGGTGCGTAAGTTCCGCCTTGAGTGCGAAGCCAGCATTGGTGTGGTAGGCAACGTCCAGCACCAGAATGTTAAGCTTGGCTCGGCCGGTCGCCGTCGCCGTATGGGGTGGCGTCCAAGTGTCCATGGTAAGGCCATGAACCCAGCCGATCACCCAATGGGTGGTGGTGAAGGCAAGACGGGTCCTGGCCGCATCCCGAAGACGCCATGGGGTAAGCCAGCAATTGGCTTCAAGACCCGCCGCCGCAAATCAACCAATAAGATGATTGTCCGCAGTCGTCACGAAGCTAAGAGGAAGAGGTAGTCTATGAGTCGTTCACTCAAAAAAGGCCCATTCGTCGACGCGAAGCTTGCCAAAAAAGTGGCAGCGCTGAAAGTTGGCGACCGCACCGTGATAAAGACCTGGGCCCGCAGCAGCACGATCACGCCAGAGATGGTGGGGTTCACCTTTGCGGTGCACAATGGTCGGGTGCATGTGCCGGTGCTGATTACAGAAAACATGGTTGGCCACAAGCTCGGTGAGTTTAGCCCAACCCGTAAGTTCCGCAAGCACGGTGGAAAGGATAAGAAGTAATGGCCGCATCACAGACACAACAGGGGTCGAGCGATGCACCAGCCATCGTTCGGGCGCACATCAAGGGTATAGACCAGACCCCGCGCAAGGTAAGCATTGTTGCTAGCCTGGTGCGTGGCCGCAGTGTGGCCGATGCGCTGGTCATTCTTGATCATACCCCGCGCCGCGCCGCACTGCCTGTTAAGAAGGCAATCGCCAGCGCCCAAGCCAACGCCATCAATAATCATGGCCTTGACCCACGCAGTTTGCATATCCACAGCCTTAGCGTGACTGCTGGCCCACGCCTGCGCCGCTACAAGCCAGCCAGCCGTGGCCGAGCCCAGCCATTCCAGAAGCGCTCGAGCCATATCTTGGTTGAGGTGAGTGGTGTAGAGAAGCAGGTCAAGAAGGCACCCGCCAAAGCAACCGATACAGCCAAGAAAGGAGACAACTAAATGGGCCAAAAAGTAAACCCAGTCAGTTTCCGCCTCCAAGTCCACAAAAACTGGAGCTCGCGTTGGTTTGGCCAAAACAAGCGCGACTTTGCGGCTTGGTTGGCAGAAGACATCAAAATCCGTGAGCTGATCGAAGCTCGCTATGCAAGCCGGCCAACGATTGACCGGATCGAGATTGAGCGCAGCCCAAACCAGATTACTATCGCGATTCACACCGCCAAGGCTGGTGTGGTGATTGGCCGTGGTGGGGCTGGTGTAACGGAGCTCAAGCGGCAGATCGAGAAGATCGCTAGCTTGCCAGTCCGTATCAATATTGAGGAGGTCCGTCGGCCAGAGCTCAGCGCCAAGCTGGTGTCGGAGAATATTGCTCGCCAGCTCGAGCGCCGCGCCAACTTCCGCCGCGCCGTCAAGATGGCTGCCCAAAACACCATGAACAGTGGTGCAAAGGGCATCCGCATCGAGGTAGCCGGCCGGCTCAACAATGCCGAGATGGCACGCCGCGAGAAGGTCATCGAGGGCTCGGTGCCACTGCACACCTTGCGGGCCGATATCGACTTCCACACTGCACGGGCCAACTGCCCTGGCGTGGGTATCGTCGGCGTCAAGGTCTGGATCTATAAGGGTGAAAGGAGTGCGAAGTAATGTTGCTACCAAAGAAAACAAAATTTCGCAAAGTCCGCATCGGCAAGAACCGAGGCAACGCCACACGGGGCAACTACATTGCCTTTGGCGACTACGGCCTGCAGAGCCTGAGCAATGAGCGCGTCACAAGCCGCCAGATCGAGGCAGCTCGCCAGGCAATGACCCGCTACGTCAAGCGTGGTGGTAAGATCTGGATTCGGATCTTCCCGCACACCCCAGTGAGCCGCAAGCCACTGGGCCTGAAGATGGGTGGCGGTAAGGGTAACCCTGAGTTCTTTGTTGCGAAGGTCAAGAATGGCACCGTGATGTTTGAGATGAAGGGTGTGCCAGAGGATGTCGCCCGCGAAGCAATGCGCCTGGCAAGCCACAAGCTCCCCGTCAAGACACGCTTTATTAAGAAAGAGGAGGCCTAGCGATGGCAGAGAATGCAGTCCCTGCAACAGAGGTCAAGAGCCTCGAGACACTCCAGCAAGAGCTGGCCGCCAAGCGCGCCGACCTGCTTGAGGCCCAGCGTGGCCACCGGGCAGGTGAGCTCGCCAATCCGCGGATCCTTGGTGTATATCGCCGAGAGATTGCGCAGATACTAACGGAAATTAATCAGCGGAAAGGAACAAACTAATGGCCAAGACATTGACCGGCGTTGTTTCCTCGGCCGCGGGCAACAAGACCATCACGGTGACCGTGACCAGCCGCGAAACACACCCTATTTACGGCAAGCAATATACCGTCACCCGTAAGTATGCTGCTCACGACGAGACAAACGATGCCAATGTTGGTGATACGGTGCGGGTCATCGAGACACGCCCGATCAGCAAGCGCAAAGCATTTCGGCTTGACGCCGTGCTCAAGCGCTCGCAGGGCTCGATTGAGCTCAAAAACGATGACGCAGGCGAAGAGGAGGCAGCATGATCCAGCAAGAATCTCGCCTTAAGGTAACAGACAACAGCGGTGCAAAGTCTATTCTGTGTATCCGCGTGCTGGGTGGTACTCGGCGTCGCTACGCCCGGGTGGGCGATGTGATTGTCGCCAGTGTTAAAGACGCCAGCCCGACTGGCAACGTCAAGAAGAAGTCTATCGTTAAGGCGGTGGTGGTACGCACCCGCGACCAAATCCGCCGCAAAGATGGCAGCACTATCTGCTTCGACGACAACGCTGCCGTTATTATCAACGACGACAAAACACCCAAGGCAACTCGTGTCTTTGGCCCTGTGCCACGCGAATTGCGCGACCTTGGTTACAGCAAGATCATTAGCTTGGCACCGGAGGTACTCTAATGGCACAGCGCATCAAAAAAGACGATATCGTCAAGATCATCAGTGGTGACGACAAAGGTACGACGGGCAAGGTGCTAGCGGTCAACCCCGCTCAGCAGACCGCATTGGTCGAGGGTGTGGGGCTGCGCCACCGCCATGTCAAGCCAAGCCAGCTTAACCCACGTGGTGGCACCAAGGAGATTCATGTGCCAGTGCCACTGAGCAAGCTCGCACTGGTTGTCGACGAAGCAGCTGGCACGACGAGCCGCATTGGCTATACTACTAATGCTGAGGGCGCTAAGGTACGCGTTGCTCGGCAACTGAACAACAAGGAGGTCAACTAATGGCGAAGGCAACTGCATCCGCCGCTCCGACTCCTCGCTTGAAAGCCTTGTATCTGGATCAATACCGCAAGGAACTCCAGGCCGAATTAGCCTTGAGCAATGTGCACCAAGTGCCCAAGCTCGAGAAGATTGTGGTCAGCGCAGGAATCGGCAAGCACAAAGAAGACAAGCGCTACCACCAACTGGTACGCAACACGATTACCAAGATCACTGGCCAGGCACCAGTTGATCGCTTGGCCAAGAAGTCGATCGCTGGCTTCAAGATCCGCGCTGGCATGGGTGCGCCGATTGGCGTGAGTGTGACGCTGCGCGGCGCTCGGATGTACGAGTTCCTCGACCGGCTGGTCAATGTTAGCCTGCCGCGGGTGCGCGACTTTCACGGCGTGGGGAGCAAGTTCGACAAGGGTGGCAACTACAACCTTGGCATTACTGACCAGAGTATTTTCCCCGAGCTCACCTTTGAGGAGACGCAGATCGTGCATGGCCTCCAGGTGACGATTGCCATCGAGCAGGGCAGCCCAGCGGCAAGCCGGGCACTGCTGGAGAAGTTTGGTCTGCCGTTTGAGAAGGAGGGGAAATAGCGTATGGCTAAGAAATCAATGATCGCACGCGATCGCAAACGCCAAAAGATGATCGAGAAATTCGCTGCCAAGCGCGCTGAGCTCAAGGCGGCGGGTGACCTTGATGGCCTGCAAAAGCTGCCGCGCAACTCGAGCCCAACCCGCTGGAAAAACCGCGACACCCTCAGCGGTCGGCCGCGTGGTTATATGCGTCGCTTTGGCCTGAGCCGCATCAACTTCCGCGAGAAGGCATCGAAGGGCGAAATCCCAGGCATTACAAAGAGCAGTTGGTAACGGAAAGGAGATAGAGTTATGAGTTTACAATCAACTGACCCAATCGCGGATCTCCTCACCCGAATCCGCAACGCTGCGATGGTCGGCAAGGCAGAAGTCCGTGTGCCTACCAGCAAGCTCAAGCAAGTTGTGGCCGAGCAATTGGTCAAGAATCACTACCTGGCAGATGCTACCGTAGAGGCTGGCAAGCCACGCGGTACGTTGGTCGTCACGATCAACCGCGCTGGCGAGAGCCCAGCCTTTACCGAGCTGGCCCGGGTGTCTAAGCCAGGCCGCCGCGTGTACGTGGCTGCTGCCGACATCCCCAAGGTCAAGCAAGGCCGCGGCATCGTCCTCGTCTCGACCTCAAAGGGTGTGATGACCGGCGCCGAAGCTGTCAAGGCCAAACTTGGCGGAGAAGTTTTGTTGAAGGTTTATTAAAACTTTTCGTAGCCAAAAAATACCCGGAAGTTTTACGACCCCGGGTATTTTTGTTTGATGTCAATAGGAGACACTAAGGATGCTATGCTACAATCAATATAAGACCGTTTACAGAAAGGAGATTTATGGAACAAAAAGTTACCTCGGCTCTTTGCCTCGCTGGTCTAGCGTTTGCTTTAGGCGTCTGGGCGTACAGCGAAATCAACAAGCTGAAAAAGGAAGTTTTCGAGCTAAAAAATCGAGTCGGAACAAAGAAAAGTAAAAAATAGCGGATTTGGCTGCGGTTTGTTTCGGGTAGTTACGGCGGGGAGTTTTGTAGGCGAGGGCATGAGATGAAGCTGAAAGATTTCAAAGCTGCCTATCGAGTGACGGTCAAGGGTCTGGTTTGCGATAGAGCGGGGCGACTTTTATTCGTGCGCGAGCGGGGCGAGACTTGGGATTTGCCGGGTGGCGGACTGGAACACGGCGAAGGTCTGCACGAGGCTTTACGGCGCGAGTTTCGCGAAGAACTAGACGCAGAAATCGAAATCCTCGCGGGCAAACCGCTAATCATCCCGACTTGGCACGATAAATTCGACGACCCGGTACTGATTCTCGCCTACGAAGTAAAACTCCTCACAAATCCGCAAGCCACCGAAGAGGCTGAAGAATTCGCCTATTTTCATCCTAATGAGATTGCGACCGAAAAGCTCGATTCGACGCTGAACGCTCACGCCGGACTTCTTTCATGAAGCCTTTCACAGGTTTTAGCGCTAACCGCTCGGTGCCGTAATTGTCGCGAAAAGTCTGATACAACGCCCGTATATCTTCGTTCGTAGCCTCGTCCAGATTTATCATATTTGGCAAATCGGCAATATACGTAGCAGGGTCGTGCAGCTCTTGACTGCACTCATCTATGAAAACTTCATGGAGAAACTATATCGTACACATTACCACGGCTTCAACTAGTTGAGAGACTTTGATTCCACCGAATGAGACCCCATAATTCATAGCGTCCTCAATGCTGTAAGGATGGACGTCAATAACTATATCGCCCGAAGATGCTCTACGGCGCGGACCCTCGATATAGAACCTGCCGTCATTACCCAAATAGGCGGCACACTCGCATTTTATGTTGCCGATATACATCGTTTTTGAAAATTTTCCCAATTGAAACAGCGCAACTTCCTTGGTGATTTCACCTTCGCTATCTTTCTGCTGATATGTTTGCAGCGACTCTGGATCCATTGCATACATCTGGTCTATGATTAGCGGCTTTATGCTGTCCAGCAACTCTTGCTCGCGCTGTGTTGGTGTCATAATTCTCTCAGCCCGTTTGACGTCTTCATCAAGAAGATGCATTTTCTGGTCGAGGTTCCAAAGACTGTCTCCGAGTTCGCGAAGTATGCCAGGACGCCTAGTCTCGACGCCGTCAATAACAGAGGGATCTACTGATGATAAGCTATTGGCAAGAATTCCGATCTCTCCAAGTCTAATTCGCCACCCCTCCTTTCCCCATTCCACCATCTCGGTGGTCTTCTTGATCTCGGTGGCGATATGATCAAGGAGTGCAATTTGATTATCGACTTTATCTCCGAGGTCGGTCGTCCTCGAATCTGCAACAGAAGTTGCATTAGCTTCATCATGTCTATCTACCATAGGTCCTATAATAGCATGAGTTAAGAAAATAAGCAAACTACCTTCTAACCTCACTCCTCAACCGCAATACCCAAAGACGCGGCGTATTCCAGTGGCGTTAGCCACTGGAATCGTTTTCTTGGTCGGTTGTTAAGCATGGATTCTACTTTTAATATATCCCGGTTAGTTAGTTTTTTGAAGTCTGTGCCTTTGGAGAAGAAGTCGCGGATGAGTCCGTTGGTGTTTTCGTTTCTGCCTCGTTCCCAGGAATGGTAGGGATTGGCGAAGTAAATCTTTGTATTGAGTTCCTGTTCTGTTTGTCTCCAACCGGCAAATTCTACGCCGTTGTCGTAGGTTATGGTCTTTGGTAAGGCTCCGGTGTGCCTGCTGAGCCTTTCTAGGTCGAGTATGGTCTGTTTTTTGTATCTTATGTACATCATAGCCGCGCACTAGGCTAATTGAGACTAACCCCGTCTTTCGCTCCACGTGAGTGAGCAATCTGTCTCGGCTATCCTTGCCGAAGATGGTATCGCCCTCTAGGTCGCCTAAGCGCCCGAGTTCGTCCACTACGCCGGGTCTAGTTGCAATATTGCGTTTGCCGGCAGACATCCAGCCGGCAGGTATACGGCTGCATCTGTATTTCTTGCCGCGCCGCCGCAGGTGTTTATGGAGGTTGTATTTCTTGGCGTATTTGTAGATTGCTTTAGGCGAGACATAAAGCAAGCTAGCAGATTTGTCTCTTTTGTTAATCTCTATCTGCAGCCTGCCGGCAATCTGCTCGGGAGACCAGCGCAGCCTGAGGCGCGATTTAACGAACTCTCTGGTTTGCTGGTATCTAGAAAGCTCGAGCAGCAGAGACTGCTTCTTGCATCTAGCCAGCGTCTTCTGCTGGGCGGATTTAGCCAAGTAGTTTATTCTCTCGAATTGGCACAGGCGTTTCCTATACCGAGCCTTCTTCTCGCGAATCACTGGCACTTTGGCGGTACCACGAAAGCGTCTCGAGTCTAGCCTTAGCTCCTTAGGTTTATTGACTCTAGTCTTTTTGGCAAAATTCTGGTTTCGCCTGAGCTCCCGGGAGATGGTTGAGGGACTGCGGTTTAGCATGCGAGCTATCTCGCGCACCCCGGCTGAGCTTCTAAGCAAGGTTTCAATAACAATTCGCTCTTCGCTTGAAAGTTGTGTATACTTTCTTTGAGGCATTTTGGAATACCTTTCTGCTAAAATTAGGTTGTTTTCGTAGATCCAATTTTAACAAAGGACGAACCAAGATGCCTCTTTTTGCATGGGGAGTGTTGCGGTTGAGGGGTTGGAGTGGGTAAGGGCTTGCTTTTTTATCAAAAATACCACATACTAATGCACAAGTACTCTCAGAACGAAAGTAAAAAACAAAGCGAAGTATCCCAAGAATATCATGCCATCATACGAAGTATCACCTCCATCACCCTGCGAAGTAACGCCAGATGAAGACCAATTAATCGATGCTTTGTGGTATCGTGCAAGCCAGCGGGCTGTGGAGCTGCTGAACACGCAGGATTTGCAACGCGCCGACCTCAGGTGGCCGACGCCGCTTGCAACATTGCCGACTGCACTGCCGCTGCGGAGCCGAATGCACTATGATGATGTGATTGACCCAGTAGCGCATGTGCCAATTACTCAGATGAGCTATGAGGAGCTCGCGAGCTACTGCGCGCCAGACAAGGTTGGGGCAGTGATGGTGCGTGGTGCTGCTTTGCTGCCCGAGCAGTTTGATGCTGCCCAGGGGTAGGTGTATAATCTTAAGAGAGAAGCATATTCAGCAAGGAGGTTGCCCATGACAGCACAGACGATGTATTTTCACGAGAGGGGAGCGCTATGCTGACGTTTTTTGCCTGCAGCGACAAAATAATCGGCTGGCTCGACTGCCAGTGGCAACCAGGGAGCCCGCTGTGGGCGCTTGCTGGACTGGTGGGGTTGATGGTGGTTGGCACGATTATTGCGGTGGCAGTGGTAGTGCATGTCCGCCGCCGGAGCAGCGCGCAGCAATAATCATAATCCTGCAGCAGTACCTATATAGCACCGTCTAACTTGGTCGGTATTGGCCACAAGCTTCGGTATAGCTTCTTGTCCGGACTATACCACAGTGCTGCCGTTAGTGTCTTTCGCCCTTGCGTTCTCTCCATCATCTGTGGTACAATTAGCAAGATATTAACTTTGCGAGTGAAACGGGAGTTTTGCGTTCTGGTTGTTCGCCTATGGAGAACAGTCGGCAGCACGAGACAAACATTTTGCTGGCTACTAATCGAAAGGTAAGCAATGAGTCTGAGTCGAATCGGAAAACTGCCGGTGGCGATTCCATCGGGTGTGACAATCACGGTTGACTCTGGTGATGTGGTCGTCAAGGGCCCCAAAGGTGAGCTCTCGCAGTTCATTACGCCAGCGGTCGAGGTGAAGGTCGAGGACGGACAGGTGACGGTTCATCCCAAGGATGAGTCCAAGGCTGCTCGGGCCCAGCATGGGCTGATGCGCGCCCTCATCAACAATATGGTGATTGGCGTGACCCAGGGGTACGAGAAGCGCCTCGAGGTCAAAGGTGTGGGCTTTCGGGTTTCGTCGAGCAATAACGAGCTGACGATGAGCCTGGGCTTTAGCCACGAAGTCCACTACAAAGCTCCAGAGGGGGTTAATGTAACAAACGAGCGGATGGTGATCGTTGTGACGGGTATCGACAAGCAAAAGGTCGGCCAAGTCGCCGCCGAGATCCGCGCTCTCAAGAAGCCAGAGCCATACAAGGGCAAGGGCATTATGTACGTTGGTGAGCAAATTTTGCGCAAAGCAGGGAAGGCAGGTAAGAAATAATGGCACACGCATTAGCAAAAAAACTCCTGAATCGTGACCTGCGCAAGCGCCGCGTTCGGGCCCGCGTGCACGGCACGGCTCAGCGCCCACGCTTGAGTGTGACGATTAGCAACCTGCACGTGAGCGCACAGCTTATCGATGATGATACTCACACAACATTGGCTGCTGCCACCACTGTTGGTACCAAAGCAACCGGCACCATGACAGAGAAGGCCGCCAAGGTGGGCACGGATATCGCCAAGAAGGCCAAGAAAGCAAAGATAAGTGCAGTTGTCTTCGATCGCAATGGTCGCCAGTACGCTGGCCGCCTGAGCGCACTCGCAGATGCTGCCCGCAAGGAAGGATTGGAGTTTTAGTATGGGTAGTCACGAGCACGCAACCACCACCGGTCCGGAAACACGACAACAAGTGATAGATAGACTCGAGAGTGAGATGAGTCCAGAAGTACTCCAAGCTGCGGGTCGTGTGGATGATGAGATTATTGGTGTCGTCTCTGACATAGGTAGTAAAGTGAGTCCATATGACATTCCGCAGATTCTAAAGTATCTTGTTGTTCTTTATCAACCTGAAGGACTTAAAGAACTTGAGGAAGCGATTCGTAAGGCAGATGCAGAGCTAGAAGAGGAGGAAATTTAGTATGGCAGACAGACCTGCAAATACTACACCTCGCCCAAATGACCGGCGCAACCAGCGTGGTCGGGGCCGAGGTGGTCGCCGCGATGACCGGCGCAACCAGCGTGATGACACGCCAAAGGAATTTGAAGAAGTTGTCGTCAACATCGACCGCGTGGCACGCGTCGTCAAGGGTGGCCGCCGCTTCCGCTTTAAAGCGCTGGTGGTAGTGGGCAACCGCAAGAACAAGGTTGGTGTTGGTGTGGCGAAGGGTGCCGATGTGCAGACTGCCATTGCCAAGGCAACCTCGGTCGCCAAGAAGCACCTCGTTGTTATTCCGGTGGTGAATGAGACCATCCCGCACGAGATGGAAGTCAAGCTCAGTGGTGCGCGTGTGCTCATCAAGCCAGCTGCGCCTGGTACGGGTATCATCGCTGGTGGTGTGGTGCGTGCCGTCATTGGTGTGACGGGCATCCGCAACCTGCTCTCGAAGAGCCTGGGCAGCACCAACAAGGTAAACATCGCCTATGCTACGGTGGAAGCTCTGCGCAGTATGGTGCCACGCGAGCAGTGGGTTGGTGCCAAGAAGCAACCCGCAAAGGAGGGCAAGTAGATGAAATACAACGAACTCCACATCGCAGCCAATAAAGATCGCAAGCGCGTTGGCCGTGGCATTGCTGCTGGTGGTGGCAAGACCGCCGGCCGTGGTACCAAGGGGCAAAACGCCCGTACTGGTAAGAAGCTGCGCCCAATGTTCCAAGGTGGGCAGAACGGTATTGCCACAGCAGTGCCAAAGGCACGTGGCTTTAAGAGCTTGCGCACCCCTGCTCAGGTGGTGTATAGCGATCATCTCAACAGCCTGTCGGGCACTGTTGATAACTTTGCGCTGTACGAGGCTGGGCTGATTGAGACGCCATTCCACAGCGTGAAGGTGATCACCCGTGGTGAACTGACTACCAAGCTTGTGCTCCAGACGCAAGGTGCGTCGAAGAGTGTAGTAGCTGCGCTTGAGGCAGCTGGTGGCTCATTTGAAAAGACCGCTACGCCGCGCCAAACCTCGCGCAAACAAGCCGAGGCAGAGGACGCCGCGTAAGATAGGCATTTTGCCGGCACAACGACAAAGCACCTCTCGTCTAAGAGGTGCTTTGTTACTGAGGAGACGCCTCGTATAGACGCGCGCTCAAAAATTTATCTATACGCTATAGGATTTGCCAAAAAAATAAACTACACGCTCTCGGTGTAGCTAATCGTAGCCAGGCAAGAAACATCGTGACGCATGTGCCAGCATTGTACTGGATTAGCGCAACACCAATGATTATACTTGCCCATCCTTGTCTCCTTGTGTTATGTGGTTTTTGTTATAGCTATAATAGAGCTATTACAAAGTTGTATTAAACGAGCGGTAGCCTAGTGCCATTTATTAGCAAGGGTAAAATGGCCACAAGCCCTTGCCACATAAAAGGTACTTCATATCTTACCACCAAGGCACCTTGGGTAGATCCCACCAGCCCCAGTCGTACTGAATTGGTTTTCCTGTTGGCATAGCGTATTTCCTCCTTTCTAATCCTAGTGTAGCAATAATTTGCTTGCACTGCAAATTTCGTACAATAAACAGAGGTCGCAAAAAGAGCCAGCACTATGCTGGCTCTTTTGTTTGAGATGCTAGATTTTTAGGCTTGCGGTGGCTGCTGTGGTGGATAGTATGGTACAGGCTGCGGTGCAACTGGCCCAAGATACTGGCTAGAGCCAAAGCCGAGCATTGGGTACATAATGACTGGGAAGAATAGCATCAGCACGCCAAAGCCAGT